>DASZAI010000075.1:0-73903 GCA_035945295.1 Terriglobia bacterium
GCATGCAACACTTTCAACCGGTCCCGGTCTCGCGTGCTCATCACCAGCATCTCCTGTTTTCTCATCCCGCCAGTTTGACGGTTCCCAACAGGAACTTTCTACTTTGCTGGAATAGGAACTTCTCACGTTGCTGCGACAAATGACCAACGGCATCTTGACAGACTCGTCGGCGTAGGGTCTACTAATAGGGCGGTCGTTATAGGGCGGGCACCTCGTGAAAAGCTACGGGTACATGAGCGGAGAGCGTACCGCGTCGGGCTGCTGGAAAGTTCCCTGTTACAGAGCAACATGGCATCGCCGTAAATTTCGCGAAAAATACAAAATCACCGGAACGAACCGAAGAAGTGCTTTAGAATCAGTAAGCGTTGAATTACAACGCGCGCAATAGCTCTTAACATACTGAAAACAAATAAGTTGATAGCTAAAGCCCCTCCGGGGCTGGTTGTAACCTAAAGAAAAATAAGGGTGAACGTAGCAAGATGAGCGACGGCCGCGAGCCGACTATTCAGTCCCAAGCGGGATCGGACCTTCAGCGTAGGTTCGAGGACAAGTGCGCCCAGGTGGGTGTGATCGGACTCGGCTACGTCGGGCTCCCCCTGTCCTTGCTGTTCGCGCGCTCGGGATTCCTCACCACAGGATTTGACATCGACCCGGTGAAGATCACGCAACTGCGCCGCGGCGAGAGCTATATCCGCCACATTCCGTCCGCCGCTGTCGCTTCGGAGATCGAGTGCAAGCACCTCTCCGCCACCGACGACTTCGGCGCGCTGGCCCAGATGGATGCGATCATCGTGTGCGTTCCCACTCCACTCGACGAGCACCGGGAGCCTGACCTCTCCTTCGTCCGCAACACTGCTTCGATGATCAGCGATCACCTGCGCGCCGGACAGCTTGTCGTGCTCGAAAGCACCACGTATCCCGGCACCACCGAAGAAGTGGTGTTGCCGATTCTCGAGTGGTCGGGCCTGCGCTGTCCGATTGCTCCGTACAGCACCAATGACTCCGGCCGGGCAGACAACCCTGCAGGACAGGACCTGCCGTCCTCGTCGCCCGACTTCTTCCTGGCCTTCTCGCCCGAGCGCGAAGATCCGGGCAATAAGCAGTTCCAAACGCATCAGATCCCCAAGTTGATCGGGGGCGTGAACGGCCCAAGCGCCGCCATGGCTGAGGCACTCTACCGGCGTGCCTTCGATCAGACGCGGGTGGTCAGCTCGGCGCGCGTGGCGGAGATGGCCAAGCTGCTCGAGAACATCTACCGCTGCGTCAACATCGCATTGATCAACGAGATGAAGCTGCTCGCGCTGCGCATGGGCGTCGACGTGTGGGAAGTGATTGAAGCCGCCAAGACCAAGCCGTTCGGGTTCACACCGTTTTATCCCGGTCCCGGCCTCGGCGGGCACTGCATTCCCATCGATCCGTTTTACCTGACCTGGAAGGCCCGCGAGTACGAGTTCCCAACCCGCTTCATCGAGCTGGCCGGCGAGATCAACGCCGCCATGCCCGAACACGTCGTCGAGGCCATCGCCAACGCTCTGAACGCTCGCAAGAAATGCCTCCAAGACGCGAGGATCCTGATCCTGGGCGTTGCCTACAAGAAGGACGTGGACGATCTGCGTGAATCGCCTGCCCTGCGCATCATGGAGCTGCTGCAGGGGCGCGGCGTACAGGTTGAATACCACGATCCGTACTTCCCACGGCTTCCCAAGCTGCGCCGCTACGACTTTGGTCTTTCCGCCATCTCGCTTGTCCCCGCGGCACTGGCCTCCTACGACGCGGTGGTGATTGCGACCGACCATTCAAGCTACGACTACTGCTCGATCGTCCGGCACGCTCGCCTGGTGATTGATACGCGAAACGCCACGCGCGACGTGCGGGAAGACCGGGACAAGATCGTCCGCTGCTGACTGAGACTATGCCGGGCTCTTCTTCCAAATGGCCGCGAAGACTCGCCATCCTGCTGCCCGCCGTCATCGCATTCGTGTTGATCGCGGCGTGGGTCCTGAAGACCTACCTTGCCACCCGGCTGGGCGACCGAGTCACGCTCTACAACCTGAGGCTCGCCGAGGTCCTCGACCCTACCAGCGAGACGTATCAACTGGGACTGGGGCGGTTTTACCAATACAATCCTGCCGACATGAATCCCGATGAAGCGATGGTGCATATCAAGCGGGCCGTCGAACTCGATCCCTACGATCCCCAAGCCTGGCTGGATCTTGGCGCCGCGCTGGAGTTCCAAGGAAACACGACGCAGGCGGAAGTATGCCTACGCCGCGCTGATTTCCTTGCTCCCAACCTGCCCCCCATTCAATGGGCGATTGCCAACTTCTTCCTGCTGCACGGTAACCTCGACGAGGCTTTCAAGCATTTTAAGGTGGTGCTCCAGGGAAGCAAACAATTCAACCAAGTAGTGTTCAGCACGGCCTGGAAGGCGTCGGGTGACGCACCCAAGATCCTCGACGAGCTGATCCCCCCGGATCCTGACGCCGAGTTTGCGTATCTCGATTACCTCCGTTCGCAAGGCAACTTCGATGCCGCTCGGGCGGTCTGGAAACGTATCATCGAAAATCCACAGACCTTCGGCGCCTCGAGAGCCGCGGGCTATATCGACGGCTTGATTCAATCACACCGTGCCGCAGAGGCGTACGGTGACTGGAACGACCTCCGCGCCAAGGGGCTGCTGCCCACGACCTACGCGGAGAAGAGCACGAACCTGATCGTCAATCCCGATTTTGAAGAGCCGCTGCAGAACTTCGGTTTCGACTGGCGCATCTTTCCCATTGACGGAGCGTACGCCACCCAGGATCAGACCACTTTCCATTCGCCGACCCATTCACTGCTTATTCAGTTTTTGGGCACGCAGAACGTGACCTATCAGCACGTCATCCAGTTCGTGAGAGTCGATCCCAACCATTCCTATCGGCTCGAAGGCTTCATACGGACCCAGGGGATCACCACCGACAGCGGAGTCCGCTTCGAGGTCCGCGACTCGTACAATCCGCGCCTACTCGATCAAATGTCGGAGGAACTGATTGGCGATAACCCAGGCTGGACCCGCTTGACCGTGGACTTCAAGGCGCCCCCCGCCACCCAACTGGTCACGGTCGGGATCGCTCGGATGCCCAGCCGCAAGTTCGACAACCAGATCTCGGGGAAGGTCTGGGTCGACGACGTAAGCCTGGCACCTTCATCGGGAGAGTAGAACCGGGGCGCCGCCAGAGAAATGCCGCTTGTAAGCCCGCCCAAGGCCGCATCGGGACGTAGCTCTCGCGGCGAATCGAACATCCACTAAAATCTTGAACATAAGGACGCTGCTCCTGTATCCTTAGCAGGTTTTTTGGAGCCCGCTCGCCGCGCGTTTCGACAGGCCTGAGGTTTGATAGCAAGCAAGAGCAAGAAAACGACTTGGCTCCGCCGTCAAGCCGGATCAGGAAGGCTCCGCAGCTCAAGAAGTCGGTCGGTCAACACCCAAGATGCATGCGCGCCGGAGCGCTATGAAGAACAACAGTCTGCGTCTGCGTGATGTTCCTTCGCGAAAGGCCGCCGGTCGCTTGATAAGTACGATCGCGATCGGCCTGCAAATCGCACTTTGGACGAACTGCGGTTCCGGCCCGCCGCCGGTTACTTCCGTCACTTCCGTCTCGATTTTGTTCACCGAGTCGTCGGCCTCCACCACCGGATCCTCCTCAATTACGGTATCGACCGGCGCAACCGTGCAGCTCAAGGCTTCCGTGAATGGAACCGGGAACCCGAGCCACGCCGTGAACTGGGGTATCGACAACCAGGTCGATGTGAGCGACACAACTCTGGGCGCCATCACCCAGGGGGGCCTCTATACGGCGCCACCCGTTGTCCCTTACCCGGCGACAGTCATTGTCCGCGCGACCAGCGTCTTTGACACCACCAAGGTCGGATTCATAACCCTGACGATCACCAGCCCGGCGGAAGACTGGCCCAAATTCCGTCGCGATTTCGCCAACTCCGGCGTCAGCGGGGAAACCGGCATTAGCTCCTCCAACGTGGGCCAGCTTGCTCTGAAGTGGAAGTTCAACAGCGGGAACCAAATCCTTTCCTCGCCGGTGGTGGCGACGGTCAGCGGCATTCGCACCGTCTATATCGGCGACTCCTCTGGAACGATGTACGCCGTGAATGCCGACACGGGCGAACAGATCTGGTCCTACACCGTCGACCAAGTCGGGCCGTGCGCCATCTACGGCCTGGGCTGCACGCTGAATTCGTCGGCCGCCATGCAGGATGGGAAGCTCTACTTCGGCGCGGGGAACGCTTATGTCTACGCGCTGGACGCGTCGACCGGATCGCTGGTATGGAAAACCCAATTGGGGGATCCCAATCTCGGATATGCCATCTACACCTCACCTGCCGTCTATAACCGCTTGGTCTACGTCGGCGTAGCCTCTGCCTACGACCAACCGTGCGTCCCCGGACAGGTGTTGGCCCTGGATGCGGGCACTGGAGCACCCGTCTGGACGTTTGACACGCTCGACCAATCGACCTGTCCGGGCGGAAACTGCGTTGGCGCCGCCGTGTGGTCATCACCGGCGCTCGACGTGCGCTTCGGCACTGTCTACGTCGGCACCGGGAACCCCGGCGAGACCTGCGTTCCTCCCACGGCCGACGCGACCAAATACCCCGACGGCATCCTGGGGCTTGACCTCGCTACCGGGCAGTTGAAGAGTTACTTCCCGGCTCCCTCAAGCCCTGCTGTCGATGCCGACATGGGTTCGGCGCCGATTCTGCACCAGACCAGCACCCTCGACAATTGCGCCGGAACCGATCAGACCCTGTATTGGCTTTCGATTGCCAGCAAAGACTCCCATGTCTACACCGCCCCGCGCGGCGCTACCGGACTGCTCGCGGACGCCCAGCAAATCGTCCAAGACCCGTCGCAGTTCATCGGTTCTCCCCTGGCGCTGCCCTTCACGCAGTCCCAGGCCTGCGGTCAAGGCAGCCGACAAGTTGTCACCGCAGGGAACTACATCTTCGCTCCCGCAGAACGCGGAACGTTGATTGACCTCCAGCAACTCGGCAACGGCCGGACCAGCAACCTCGGCACGATCGCGCCACCGCCCTGCCCCGCAGGCGCCTTATGCCTGCAATGGTCGTCGCCCGTCGCGATTCAGGACCTCGTCTTTTTCGGCGGCGGCGATAACAATCTGCACGCGGCGACAGCCACCGGTTCGCCGGTCGGACAAGCCGTCTGGCAGTTCGCGACGCAGGGCGCGATCATTTCCAGCCCCGCCATCTCGCATGGCGACGTTTACTTCGGCTCCTTGGATGGGTATGTGTACTGCGTGTCGGTGAACGGCCAGTAGGAGGCCGCTGTTCGTCCGCAGCCGTGGGAAAGCTCTCGCGGGCGCCACGAGCTAGGCGGGAGCCAGCTCGCGCTCCAGAATCTCGCACAGGACATGGCCAATGAGGATATGGGCTTCCTGGATACGCGGAGTGTTTTTGGACGGGACGCGGATCAGGTAGTCAACGAGCCCCTTCAACTGCCCGCCAACCTTGCCGCTCATCCCGACCGTGACCAGGCCCCTCCGCTCTGCGGCCTTGATCCCCAGTAGGACGTTCCGCGACCTTCCGCTGGTCGAAATGCCCAGCGCGACATCGCCGGCGCGGCCCAAAGCTTCGATCTGCCGAGCGAACACGTGATCGAACGAGCGATCGTTGGCGATGGCCGTCAGCGAGGATGTATTGGTCGTCAAAGCGACCGCGGGCAGGGCGGCACGATTCCGCAGGTACCGCCCCACCAGCTCAGCGGCGATGTGCTGCGCGTCAGCGGCACTTCCCCCGTTTCCGAACAGAAGCAGCTTGTGGCCGCTCCTGAGCGACCGCACGATGACGCCCGAGACGAGCGCGATCGACCGGACCAGGTCCCGGTCTGCGAGCAGCGTCTGATGCACCGAGATACACGAGCGGATACGCTCTTGAACCATCGCATCGAGGCTGGCCTGGTGAGGCATCTACTCTCCCCGTCCTGTGCTTAGATCGTCGTTCAAATCGAGAGCGCCGCTTTCGGCAACGCTCACGCTTTACCGGAGACGACCGCAACGCGCGATCCGGTCTGGACGCCAGTTTTGGGAAGAGTGGCGTTTTCCGTGCGAGGCTCCAGGCAGGCGGCCTTGTAACCGATTCCGAGGACAATCGAAAAGACCAGGGCGTTGGCGGGGATTTGCAGGTTGAAGTCCATCACACTGTGAATCAATATCGCCAGCGTGCTTCCGATGCACCCGAGGAGGACAGCGCGCCGGTAGCGGCGCGAGTCGGCAACGAAGGCAAACAGCATCCTGACGAGAACATACAAAATCGGCAAGAACAATATCATCGCACCCAGCAGCCCCGTGTCCGAAGCAAACTCCAGATAGTCGTTGTGGGTGTGCGCGAAATAGTAGTTCACCATAGCGGTCTGGTAATGCCGGAAAGCCAAGCCAAACGTGCCAAGTCCCGTGCCGACCAGCGGGTAGTCCCGGATCAAACGCAACGAGTCTCGCCAAGTGGCGATTCGCCCCTCCATCTGGAGGTAGTTGGCTTCGTGCAACTGCTGGAAACGCGTTAACACTGCGCCCAGTCCAATCCACAGCGCGTAGCTTGCGATACAGGTGAGAAGCAGAAATACACCCACCAGCCAGGTCTTCCGTCCCTTTCTGAGCCGCGTGAGGGCGAGAAGTGCCACAAAAATGATACTTGCTACTGTGCCCAGAATCCCGCCTCGCGAGATCGAGAACCCTACTCCAATCACCATGAGTGCGACCAGAAAGAGGTAGAAAACCGCCTGAAAACCCACCGCACTTTGAGTGGAGGAACTCCGCCGGTTCCCCGCCCGATCTTCCGACCAGAGCTGAAAAAAGTAGAAGGCGGAGGCGAAGGCAAACGGCATCGTGAGCTCCAGAAGGCCGGCAAAGTGGTCGTGGTTGATATACGTCCCGGTAGCTAAGTCCGTGTAGTCGCGCTTCGTATAGGTGAAAATCTTCTGCCAGCCCGTGAGGTACTGAAAGATGCCGTAACCTGCTTCGAAGCTGCCCAAGCCGATGAGCCCCAGGATAAGTGTACTCTTCCTCTTCCGCGAGTCGAACAGGTGAACCGCCAGCAGAAAGGCGCAGAGGTAGGCGAGCATCCTGATGCCGATCAAGATGGTGTCGTGAGGATAAATGCTGAGTGTTGTCCAGCCGCTATTCGTTCCAGCCACGTTCAGCACCGCTGGATCAAGCAACCGCCTCGGTGACAATGTCGCCACCACGCCACGCGGCAGGGGGATAACCTGCAAGACGACCAGCAACAAGAAGAGCGCCGGCCAGAGCGGCTTCAGGCCAAGCCGTTCTTCGCCGCTCCGCTTGTAGAGCCAGAGCAGCATCGCCACGAAAAGGACAATCTCTGCCGCCGAGTAGGCGTACGGAAGAACGCCCCCGAAGGCGAGGGCCATGCCGATCGTAACCAGCGTCAGAATGATCTCCGGTGCTCTGTGCATACGAAGGAATGGCCAGTGATCTGCGGCGTTGCCCTGATAATCAGATGACTACCGCGCTTCGTCCGCCCGCTTCAGGTACCTGCTAAGCGCGTCCTCCCACGGAGGAAGCAAGCCAAGTGCCTGGGCTTCGAGACACGTGTTCGCCAGACGCGAATTGCGCGGCCGGCGCGCCGGCCGTCGGAGTTCCGCGCTTGAAATGCGCGTGAGCAGCACTGGGTCCAGTTTCATCAACCCAGCAACCTGACGCAAGATCTCCTGCGCGAAATCGAACCAGGAGCAATACCCTTGATTGGTCACATGGTAAGTGCCGGGCGCAGCCTTTTCGACGAGCTGATCAATCTTCGCGGCCGCGTCCACGGTGTAAGTCGGCGCTCCGACCTGGTCGTCCACGACGCGCGACGGTTCGCCGCGGCGCGCGCGCTCGAGGATGGTCCGCACAAAATTCTTTCCCAACGGCCCGAAAAGCCACGACACTCTGACGATCCAGGCGCGCCCGGTGTCGCCCATCACTTCGTGAACGCGGCGTTCACCCTCGAGCTTACTTCGTCCGTACACGTTGATCGGATTCGGCTCGTCAGTCTCGACGTACGGCGCAGGCTTCTCACCGTCGAAGACGTAGTCCGTACTCAGATAGACCATGCCGGCGCCGATTTGCCGGCAAGCCATCGCCACGTTGTACGTACCTTCACCGTTCACCTGGGAGGCGAGGCTCGCGTGGCTCTCACAATCGTCGACGGCGGTGAAAGCGGCGCAATGGACCACCACCTGTGGCCGCGCTCGCTCGATCGCTCCGGCGATGCGCCCCGCATCGGTGATGTCGGCGGCGCTCCGCGTGAGCGGAATGACCTCGTGGCGAGACTGGAGCTCGGCCACCAGGTCTTGACCCAGCATTCCTCCGCTTCCAGTAACCAGAATTCGCAAGGGCTACAACTCGGCAAGAGAGGCGCGCCGGTTCTGATAATACTTCTCGTAATAGCTGCGGTATTCGCCGCTCCGCGTATTTCTCACCCAGTCGGGGTGACCGCGGTACCACTCAATCGTCCGGTTCAACCCTTCCTCGAGACTGACACGCGGTCTCCAGCCGAGGTCGCGGGCGATCTTGCCGGTGTCGAGAGCATAGCGCCGGTCGTGGCCCGGGCGGTCGATCACAAACTCGATCAGATCCTCCGGCTTATTCAGAACTCGAAGCAGGCGACGCACAATCTCGAGATTCGGCACCGGTTCTCCGCCACCGATGTTATAGATCTCACCGGGCTGGCCCGACGCCAGCACGCCATCGAGCGCCCGGCAGTGGTCCTCGACAAAGATCCAGTCGCGCTCGTTCTGACCGTCGCCATAAACAGGCAGCTTGCGGCCCTCAAGCGCGTTCGAGATCATCAACGGGATCAATTTCTCAGGAAACTGATAGGGACCATAGTTATTCGAGCACCGGGTGACGATCGCTGGGTAGCGGTATGTCTGCCAGAAGCTCCTTACGACCAGATCGGCGGCCGCCTTACTCGCTGCGTACGGACTGTTGGGCGCGAGCGGCGATTGCTCGGTGGCCTTCTCACCAGGACTGAGGCTTCCGTAGACTTCGTCGGTCGAAACTTGAAGGAAACGGGGAACACGGCGGCGGCGCGCCGCGTCGAGCAACGTGAACGCGCCCTGGACGTTGGTCTGAATAAAATCACGCGCGTCAGCGATGCTGCGATCCACGTGACTCTCGGCGGCGAAGTGGACGATGGCATCCACGCTCTCGCTGAGCAGGCCGTCGACCAACTCGGCGTCGCCCACATCGCCCCGTACAAAGCGATAGTTCGCGAGCGAATCCACTTCCGAGAGGTTGTCGAGATTTCCGGCATAAGTGAGCTTGTCGAGGTTGACGATCGTCGCGTCGGGATGAGTCCTCAGGAAATAGCGGACGAAGTTCGAGCCGATGAAACCCGCGCCGCCCGTCACCAGAAGTTTCAAAGCAGCCTACCCTCGTTCGCTCGAACTTTCGAACTCCTCACTTCGATTGCAACTCCCAATCGTAATTCAGGAACGGATGATTGTACGCCAGCCGTCCCTCGTCTTGAGGGTTGTAGAACTTGTCGGTCAGGTACACCAGGGTGGCCGTGTCCGTCCCCACGATCTTGTAACCATGGCCGACTCCCGGCGGTATCTTGATTCGCCACGGCCGCAGGACCCCTACATAGAAGGTGTTGACCTCGCCGTGCGTGAGTGACTCCTCACGCAAGTCACAGAGCACAACCTGGAACATGCCCTGCACCGGAGCCCAGAAATCGGTCTGCTCAAAGTGATAGTGGAGCGCCTTGATAATGCCCGGGTACGAGCTCGCCGCCGAAACTTGCAGCGTCGGACAATGCACCAGGCCTTGGGTCAAACGTGAAGCGCCAACACGGAACAGCTCGGAGAAGAAGCCGCGATCGTCGGGGTGAACCGTCCCAGCTTCGATCTCCACTCCTGAGATCAATTTCGGGCTATCCGGCTGGGTGATAACTGTGCCGATGTTCCCGCCCGCGCGCCGCATCAGCGATAATGACAGTCCATTCCGGCTGCCGAGCGGAAGAACTTCGCCCTTGGCCGATTCTTTGAGCGTCTCCATCCGGAGCCTCACCTTCCCTACCGCGGCTGCCCCTTGGACCCTGCTTACTTAGCTGGCGGCTGGCACGGACTCGCTTCGGCCACCCGCCCCTCCTGATTGCGCCACTTTGTTCGCCCCTGACTGCGCCACCAGATTGTTGGCCCGCAGCAGAGAATCGAAGGTCCCGGCGTCAGTCCACCAGCCCTCGAGAATGCTATGGGTCAGGATCCCGTCCAGGAGATACGAGTTATTGACGTCGGTAATCTCGAGCTCACCCCGCGCCGACGGCTTCAGCGTGCGGATGCGGTCAAACACCGTACCATCATACATGTAAATCCCGGTGACGGCATACTGCGACTTGGGTTCCTTGGGCTTCTCCTCGATCCGCACAATCCGGTCGCCCTCGAAGACGGGGACACCGAAGCGCTCGGGATCGAGCACCTCCTTCAGAATGACGTGGGCGCCCCGCTCCTGGGATTCGAAGCGTTCGCGCGCCTTGATGACGTTGGTCTCAATGATGTTGTCGCCCAACACCACGCAGACGGGCTGGCGGTCGGCAAAGTGTTCGGCCAGACGCAGCGCGTCGGCAATGCCACCCTCGCCCTCCTGATAGGTGTAGTTGATATGCTTGAGCCCGAAGCTCTTGCCATTGCCTAGGAGCCGCAGGAAGTCGCCGGCATTCTGGCCGCCGGTCACCAGCAGGATGTCACGAATCCCGGCGTCGACCAGAATTTGCAGGGGATAGAAGATCA
Source organism: Terriglobia bacterium (assembly GCA_035945295.1). Classification (GTDB taxonomy): domain Bacteria; phylum Acidobacteriota; class Terriglobia; order UBA7540; family UBA7540; genus QHZK01. The sequence goes on from DASZAI010000075.1 coordinate 10,802, forward strand.
TCGGCCGGTCGAACACCGGCAGCAGGTGCTTGTTGGTTACCCGCGTTAGGGGATACAGGCGCGAGCCCGTTCCCCCCGCCAAGATTACGCCTTTCACTCCTTGGGAACTCCCATGCTCGAAAGATCGTCTTGCGCGACGCCAGTGTCTGACATTGCTTTAGCCTGGCCGTCAATAAGCATTCCGGTTGGCCACAAGCGTCCGCCAGACGGTGAGAGCGATGATCTTCAAGTCGAACCCCAGGCTCCAGTGGCGGAGATAATAGAGGTCGTGTTCGACCCGCCGCGGGATCGACGTATCGCCTCGCCAGCCGTTGACCTGCGCCCAACCCGTGATGCCCACCTTGAGGTAATGCCGCGTGTTGTACTGCGCCACGTCCTCGAGGAACTTCTGCACAAAGTAAGGGCGCTCGGGCCGCGGACCGACGATACTCATCTCGCCCTTGAGCGCATTGAAGAACTGCGGCAGCTCGTCAAGGTTGGTGCGCCGCAGGAAAGCGCCCAGCCGCGTGCGACGCGGATCGTCGGCAGTTGTCCAGCGCGTGGCGCTCTCATCCGATCGGCCGACTCGCATGGTACGAAACTTGTACATCCGGAAAATCTTGCCATTCAGTCCGACTCGATCCTGCGCAAACAGCACCGGTCCCGATGAGGTCAGCTTGATCAGCATGGCGATCAGTGCCATGAGCGGCGCTCCGAGGACGAGGACGACAGTCGAGACGACGACGTCCAGCGCCCGTTTGGCGACCAGGTAGACCACCGACTCGGAAGGGCTCGCTCGCAGGTCGAGCAGGCGCAGTCCGTTCAGGTCAAACAGGAGGTCGCGCGCCACGACTCCCTCGCCCAAGTCAAGGATGGCTCGGACCGGCAGCGACAAGGGCTCGAGCGCCTTCAGGATTCGCGGGATCTCGCCCAGGAGCGAGGGCGGAAGGGCAATCACCACATCGTCAATCTCACCGTAGGCGCCGAGCGTCCGCACATCGCTCAGATCTATTACCGGACATCCCTGGACGGTGACTTCCTGGCCGGGCAGCCGGACAAAGGCCGCTACCGCCGACGGCATCACGAGGCGCTCGAGGACGGAGCGCGCCGAGCGCTCGGCGAACTCGTCTGCGCCGATGATCAGAATCCGCGTCAGGTTATTCGGGTTCTGACGCGCGCGATCCAGCAGCCTCCGGAAGCTCCAGTCAACCAGCAGCACCAGAAGCAACAGGACGACGCCGCTGATCGAGACAAAGAGGCGGGAAAAGCTCGACGACCGATAGAAGAACGTTGCGCCCACCACCGCCACGTACGTGATGCTGCACCCCCTGATCGCGTCCCAGGTGAAGCTGCGCGCCGAATAGAGCACGTCGACACGGGCTAGGCCAAAGTGGTCCACCACCACCGACCACACCAGCGTGGTGAAGAACAGCAGACCGAAGTAGTCGGAAGGGTCGGCGTCGGGGTTGCGCAGCGGAATCAAGCCCGAGGCAAATCGCAACCATCCAGCAATAGCAAATGCCAGGAGGGGCAGCAACAGGATGACTAATCGCAGCAAGAAGGTGAGATAGTTATGCCGCCGACGGATCATAGGAGGTATTCAGATGACACTGGCAACGTCTTCCAACAGGGCAGCCCTGCAAGATTTCTTGAAACCGAACGGCTATTATACTTCGATTGCGGCGCGTCGTCTCGCAGAATTGGTTGGGCGGGGGTCTACATGATAGGTTCCGTTTGGGGGGAGTGAATGGTTTCGTTTTGGCCTAGGTTTTGGGGATGTTGTTGATGCTAAAGGATCAAAACGGCTTCGTTCCTCGAGAAAAAAATCCCGGAGTTCCCTTCCCGGCACGCTGCGTCCGCAGTCTCGCTGGCCATGAAAATGATGCCAGACCGGCCCGTAATGGGGCCGCCATAAACCGAGGAACTAGAGCCGGAAGGATATTCAAGGTTCACCTATTCTTTAATATACTAGGGGTATATACCCTGAATCTAAAAAGTCAAGAAAATTATCTTCCCACTGGAAGGTCGGCAACACGCCATGACGTCCGCACCCGTTTCTCAACGCCCAAGGTGGGACATTCATCGACCTACGAGCTGGGGCCTGCCGCTGCGAAACTCGGCCAGGGCTTCTTCGATGAACGCACGCATCTCGGCCTGGAAGCGGGTCACGCCAAAACCCTGGGCGTGAGTCTGGATGCGAGCTGGCGAAAAGCGCCTTTCCATCGACTCGAACCGCTCAATCGCTTCGACCAAGCTATCTACGGACTGCTCGGTAAAGAAGATCCCCGTCGCCGACTCGGAGTCAAGGGTGTCGCCGGGCAAGAAGCCGTTGACGGATTCGACCGCGCCGCCGCGCGCATAGGCAATGACGGGGCGACCGAAGGATTGCGCCTCGACGGGCACCATGCCAAAGTCCTCTTCACCGGGGTAGAGCAGCGCCCGCGCGTGAGCGTAGTTGTCGCGCAGGACGTCATCGCTGACATAACCGAGGAAACTAACCGTTGCGCCGGCCAGGCGGCGCAGCCGCTCCGCTTCCTCTCCGTCGCCGATCACCCGCAGCGGCCGCTTGAGGCGGTTGGCGGCCTCGATCGCCAGGTCCACGCGCTTGTAGTCGACCAGGGGGCTTGCCACGAGGTAATAATCCTCGATCGAATCCGCGAGGTAACCCGCCGACACATCCACCGGCGGATAAATCACCCGCGCATCGCGGCGGTAGTGCTTGCGGATGCGCCGCGCCACGTTCTCAGAGTTGGCTACAAAATGGTCCACGCGGGAAGCCGTTGCCACATCCCACAGCCGGACGTAATGCGCGCTGAGGTCAAAGATGAGACGCGAGACCGGCCCTACGCTGCGCCCCTCGCGGTACGTGTGGTACATGTCCCAGAGGTAGCGCATGGGCGAGTGGCAGTAGCAGATGTGGCAGGTGTGGCTCGAGGTGATAACACCCTTGGCGGGCCCCGATTCCGAGCTGATCACCAGGTCGTAGTCGCGCAGCCGGAGCTGCTCGACCGCCAGCGGGAAGAACGGCAGCAGCTTGCGGTAGTGACGGCGCGCGCCCGGAAGTCTCTGCAGGAACGAAGTCGCTATTTTGTGAGAGCGGAGTTGAGGTGACAGCGTCTTGGGATCGAGCACCAGGGTGAAGATGTCCGCTTGAGGAAACATCTCCGCCAACGCCTCGAGCACTCGCTCCCCGCCCCGGCGATTCACCAGCCAATAGTGAACCAGCGCAACCCGCAACTGACGAAAGTCATGCATAGGGTGGTGAGGGTAGCGATCCGGAGCGCCTGGAAACGTGACGGCCCATTGTTTAGGCAGCGGGAACGGGCAATCGGCTGACACGTCTCGAACGGGAAGCCAAACTCGGTGCCGCCTTCTGTCGCTCCCGCTCTGCCTTCGCCACCGCCCACTCTCGCCGCGCGCAAGCCAGGGTCATTCCAACAATGCCCATCAAGACGAGAATGACTGAGCCTCGACCAAGGATGTGTTCGGTACAACTCATCGCCAGCCCGCCGACCAGGCAGGCCCTCGCTGCCTTACAGAGAGAGTACAACGCCGTTCCCTGAAAGCGCTGGATGAAGAGCGATAGCTCCGTCCAGGCGCACCACCAAATGTAGAGGCTGAGCGCCAGGCCGATGATTCCACCCTCCGCGAGGAAGTGGAGGTAGGAGTTGTGCGCGTGAGCGTCGTTGTTCACGATCTCGCCGTGCACGCCTACCCACACCAGATGCTTCACTCCCTTGAACTGCACCATTCGGTCGTTGAAGCGGCCGAACCCGATGCCCACCAGCGGACTCAGCTCGAAGGCCCCGATTGCGTCGCCCCAGACTTCCAAGCGGTAGGCGTTGGTGCCGTAGTAGGGATCGGTGATGGTATCGATCCGATCGAGCACCCTCGAGGTCATCATCACCAGCGCGACCGTGGGCACGACGGCCAGCAATGCGATTTTCATGAGCCTGCCCAGCTTGCGCACGGGCAGGATCAGCAACGCCCCTGCCAGGAGAGAGAGATAGCCACCACGGGAAAACGTAAACACCAAGCCGGTTGTGCTGGCCAGAAAGAGAAACCACAGGAACATTTTGCGCTTCCACCTGGACGGTTCCTGGAGAAGGGCCAATGCAAAAATCGCCGCGATTGCATACACTCCCCCGGAGGTGTTGTGGGCTTCGTACCAGCCGAAAAACATATCCTGACCGACGGAGTAGTCGAAGCCGACGACATGCAGATCTTCGAAAAACAGCGGATGTGGCAGGTACAAGGCCAACATCGCGCCTGGAATGGCCAGCAGGGCGAGACAGGTGACGAACAGCGTCCAGAATCCTCGTACCAGCTTCGGCTTCAGGCGCCAGCCGAGCAGCATCAGAAAGAGCGGATACGTCACCAGCAGCGCTCCGTCGCGCCGCAAGAAGTCGAAGGAGTAGAGATTCTGGAGGTCAGCGGTCGACCAGGAATAATTGAGCAGCCAGTATCCCAGGAAGAGCACAATCGCCCACTCGATCTTTCGGAGATCGAGTCCGTTGACGATGCGCAGCGTGAGGCCCCGTAGGATAACCGTAGCCATACCGACAGCCGGTATCCACACGTCGCGGTTCCCTAGAATGGCAGCCAGCCAAGCCAGCGCGACAATGATATCAGCCGGACTCAACGCTTCCTTCTCCTCTGTAGCGGCGGACTCTGGCCGCCGATCTTTCGCCTTCCATCATTCGGCGCTCGGAGCGTGCACGCTACAACACCCGATTTCGGCGCTCGGAGCGCGCCGCTACAGCGCGCGACACATGGGCATCTCTGCTGTAGCGGCGGACTCTGGCCCCCGGTCTTTCGCCTTCAATCATTCGGCGCTCAGAGCGCGCCGCTACAACACCCGATTTCGGCGCTCAGAGCGCGCCGCTACAACTCCAAAGGATACACTTCGCCTTGATAGGGCCAAGCCTCCCAGCGCTTCACCAGACCCGCCCGCACTGGGTTTTCTCGAACGTAGAGCCACTTCTCCGCGTACGACTCTCGCGAGCGCAACACGTGGTCAAAGAATCCCTTCTGCCAGAATGGAACGGGGCAGCCCTGCGCTCGCCAAACCGCTGAGAGCACACCCTTGAGTGCGGCCATCCAACTCGAAAGTTGCGGGGCGCCCGGAGCAAATGCTGCGAACAGATGCAAATGGTCCGGCATGAGGACGTACCGACCCACCCCAACTCCTCTCGCTTTCGCCTGCCGCGCGAACGCCGAAAGGCAGTCATGAACCTGCGAGCTCGCCAGCAGCTTCCGCCGTTGCGACGTGCAGGCCGTCAAGAAATAAAGCGGCGAATCAGTAAATGTCCAGTCGAAGCGACGTAATCTTGGCTTAAACATAAGTCCTGTAGCGGCGGCCCTGGCCACCGGTCTTTTTCCAATCATTCGGCGCTCAGAGCGCGCCGCTACAGCCGCTCGAATTCAACATACGCCACGATCCAGGCGCAGTTGCTGCAATCGTCCAACATGCTCTTGAGCGGCACCACCACTTGCACCCCACTCGTCGTGTAAACAGCGTCGAGCGCATGCCGCTGGCCGGACGCCGTCACTACCTCGACACGCTTGGGCCTGAATCCGAGCGACGCGCGTACCGTAACCGAAGAGTAGCTCTGATAACCGACCTTGTTAAGGAGCAAAGCGACCACCGTGCGCCTCTCGCCAACCTTGAATCCCACGGCCGTGGGTTTTGACTCATCGAGCGTGGGCGCCAGCGGCGGAGTAGTCTTAAACTGAGTGAAGGACGCCAAAGCGTCGCCACCCAGCGCATCGTTGATGGCCGCCAGCCGTTGTCCGTTGTCGGTCAGCACAATCTTGCCGTGGTCGGTCTTGCTCAGGCACTTGTCAGCATCGTGCCCGACGCCCCAGTTAGCGTACCAGAAAACCTTGTACTGATCAGGATCCTTCCAGCCCGAGCGCAGCGCCCAGTCGAGCGCCCGCAAGTAGGCGTTGGGCAGATAGTCCGGGTTATCCGTGAAGCCGATCTCCGTCTGCCAGATGCCAGAGCACTTGCCGGCGGCCAGCCAATAGTCATAAAGATGCTGCCAAGCGGAGCCGCCGAAGTAATGGACATCCAGAATATCGGTCAAGCGCCAGGCGTCGTGATCGCTCAACAGCCCGTCCAGCTCCGCCAGAGAATTGCTGTGAGGCCAGCCGCTGAACACGACGCGCGCGTTATAGCGCCGAACGATCTTCGCCGCAGGCAAATAGATGGTGTCGATAAAATCGCGGTTAGTCGGCCCCCTCCAAAATCCCGCTTCGCGGGTAGGTTCGTTCCAGATCTGAAAGTAACGCAGATTGAACGGGGGACGGCTGTAGCGCGCCACAACGTGATCGACGTAGTCTTCCCAGTCCGCGACATGTTCAGGCGGACCCACGTGCTGTCCCTTAACAGCTTCCGCCCACGGAGCCGTGTAATCGAGGACCGGAAGGATCTCCATCGAGTCAGCTTGGGCGGTTTCGACTAACTGGTCCGTCTTGTCCCAAATCCACTTGCCCTTCTCCGGCTCGACATTGCCCCAGCCAAAATCGGCGCGAGTCCAGCCGAGTCCAAGCTGGTGCACGACCTCGGGCGCAGGCAGATTAACAACCCCGTTGAAATCTCGAAAGGTGGGGCCGGGAGCCGCAGGCGCGGAAGCGACTGGATAAGATCGAACGCCTCGCTTCCAGGCCATCAATAACAGGGCAGAGACTACTAACCAACAAAAAAGACGACGAGTCTGGAGCACGATCACTTCCCTTCAGACGATGGAGTTTGCTTCCTAGCTTCTTCTGCCTGCTCGCGCACCCCGCGGTAGAATGCCGCGCGCCGCTCTTCGAGGATGTCCAGGCGGTACTCTTGCGCCGTCTTCCAGTTTTGTCGCGCCATGCGAGTCATGCGGTCCGAATTCGCCAGCACTTCGCCGATCTTGGCGGTCAGGGCTGCAACATCTCCTGGGGCCACGAGGTCTTCCCGGGGCAACAGCTCAGGAATGCCGCCCACCGCCGCCCCGATACACGGGCAACCTCTGGCCATAGCCTCTACCATAGCGCGAGGCAGCCCTTCTTGTCGCGAGGGAAGCACAAACAGGTCGACTCCGTCGAGAAACCGTCGGACGGCCTCACCGGGTGACAAGACGCCCAGAAAGCGGACGCGGTCCGCAATGCCGAGGCGATGCGCCAGATCCTCCATGGCAGGCCTGAACTTTCCGTCTCCGGCGATCGCCACCTCGAGATCCAGCCCCTGACGGAGGCAGTCGGCCACCGCGTACAACAGGACATCCGGCGCCTTGTACATTTGTGCCAGCGCGCCCACAAAGCCGAGGCGAAAGCGCCGCGTCCCGTGGTTCGAGTTCGACGAGGAGTCCTCCGCCAGTCTGGCCATCCTTGTCTGGAGCTGGTCCGGCTCCGCCAGTCCGTGTCCGAGATCGACATCCGAGAAACAGGCGGTCCAGCTTTTAGGTCCGGGAGGGTATCGTCGCTGCAGAGCGTCACGAGTAACGTAGGAAATAGCCGGCGCCTCGCGGCACATCTGCATGAGCCGATTCGCCCAGTTGAGCCGAACCACAGGTCGCACGATAGAAGGCGCGGCGCCCGGGGAGAACATGTCCCAGGGATCAGCAACCACATCCAGGGCGTAGGGCCGACCGGTACCCCGAATCATCTTCCAGGCGAGCTGTCCGATCGTTCCGGGCACCCTCAGGATCGACGTATCCGTCTCGGCGACGGCTTCGCGGACGCGCCGCTTGAGGCTGGCCAGGAAGCGGAAATATTCCCATGGACCCCAGAAATCGGGGAGATCGCAGAAGGTCACACCCGGGCCGTCTGCCTGAGCTGTCATTGGGGGCCCGTCGCCTGTCTGCCTGACCCGGGCCAGAACGACTATCTCATCGAACACCTTGAGGTATTGTCCCCAGAAGCCATAGCCGGCAATCGCCATGGGCGGACCCAGATAGACGGCTCCCCTCGCGGGCCTCACGAAATGGTGGTCGACGGCAATCAGGGCTCGCACGCAATCGCCTTCATCAATGCTGAACTCACTTCCGGCTCCGAGCGCCCGGCCGAAGTCCCAGGCAGATCGACGACTCACGATCTCCAATCGAACTCACAAGATCGTTCTTGCTCCCGTCCCCTTCTCGCCTGAGCCCCGACTCGAGCGCCACCATCGGCCGCGTATTCTCTTGAGCGACCGGACCGCTGACGGTGGCAGCATGGCCACCGCGAAACTTCGATAAAAGGCGAAGCTCCCCACCACTGCAGGATGCAAGCGAATCCCGGCGAAGCAGTATTGCAGTACCTGCCCCGTCGAGCCATCGAGACTTCTCAGGGCGGCAAGGTCCGAAGCGATGCACTGGGAGAGTCTCCGGCGGATCAGGGGATCGAGGTTAGCCCCCTCGGCTGCCAGCAATTTCCTCGTGGCCTCCGCCTGCTTCAGCCTCTCCTCCAACATTTGGCCGTGGTCGAGCAGAATCTTCGAGGTCACTTGACCCGCATGGAACCGAACCGCGATCAGTGGCTCGTTTAAGAAGGCGATCTGCCCTTTGAAAGCCATGCGCTGCCACAAGTCGGCATCGGCCGAAAACAGCAGATCGGCGTTGAAGCCACCCAGTTCTGTGACCATCGACTTTCGAAACATCGCCGAGGACATCGCCACCGCGTATCGGGCCCCGCTCCAAAAACGACTTACGAAGTCGAGACCGGCGGACCGCGGCGGCCACGACTGCGGCGGCTCATCGATCAGGTGGCTGTCGGCGTCCACGCGCCGCGCCGCCGCATGGACAAGGACCACGCCGGGCTCGCTCTCGAGGACCTCCACCTCACGTCGCAGGAGCCCCGGCAGCAGGGCGTCATCATCCTGCAGGATGATGACATACTTTCCCGAAGCCCGAGCCAGGCACTGGTTCGTGTTGGCCCACAAGCCCAGTCGGCTGGGGTTCCGTGTATATCGAAACCTCGCGTCGGCCATCGACCTAACGAGGTCCGAGGTCTGATCGGACGAGCCATCGTCGGAGACGATGACCTCGAGGTCCCGAAAGTTCTGCCCGAGCACACTCTCGATCGCCGCCCGCAGGTAGCGCGCGCGATTAAAGGTCGGAATGCAAACGCTGACTCTCGGAGTCGACATGATCGGTCGGGGCGCCTCCGCTCAGATAAGGGGCCCTCCCAACGCAACCGCGCGCAGGCCCCGCAAAGCTGTTCTCAAGGACCGATTCCGGTCCCGTCCTTCCGAAGCGCCCGCATTCATCCCAGAAAGGAAAACGATCGGCACTTGCAGGAGAAGGACTCCGGTCAATACCCCTTTCAGCAGGTAGTATCTAACGGGGTTGGCATGCTCCTTGAAAAAGTAGAGAAGCGAATTGAAGTAGATTACATTTTTCTCGAACCACAGCAGCTTCTTGAACGAAGCCGAGCCGTAGTGGATGACCTCGGCCTCCGCGAGATAAATGATCCGCCACCCGTCCTGCTGAAGGCGGTAGCAAAGATCCGTGTCCTCGAAGAAGTAATAAAAGCCTTCATGGAACAGACCCACGGCGTCGAGTGCATCGCGCCGAAGCAGCAGACACGCGCCAGCGAGATGGTCCGTATCCGCGCTGACATGAGGGTCTTTGCTGTGAGTCAGAAGATCCCGGAGCAGGGCATTCTTCTCAAGGAGCGGGTTCAACCCGAGAAACCCGCACACCAAGCCCCTAAAGTGCGGAAACCGCCGGTTCGTGAAGCCGCGCTGCAGTGTGCCGTCAGGGTTAAGCAGTTTTGGGCCAACGGCGCCGATCCGAGGCTCCGAGTCCAACTTGCGGAGCATCAGGCTCAGCGAGCCCTTCTTGAGGACTACATCATCATTCAAGACGAGCACGGCGCGCCCTTGGCTCACCCGAATCGCTTTATTGTTCGCAGCCGCAAACCCGAGGTTCTCCTCGTTGCGGATCACTCGAACGCCAGGGAAAAGGCCAGCCACCCGCTGCGGGCCACCGTCGGAGGACGCGTTATCAATGATGATCACCTCAGCGTCGAGACTGTTTCGCGAAGTTTCGGCGACACAAGAGGCTACACACTCCCGCAACAGCTCTGGCTGGTTGCGAGTCAGGATGCAGATGGAAACCTCTAGACCTGTCACGTAATAGCCTTCTCTTAGATCGTTCTTCCGTTGCCGGAGGACCGAAATCGTTGGGAAGCCGCCGGCCGACTACGGTGTCTGGTTACCTTTTCAAAAAGTACTACGCCCGAACGATCATTTCCCATTGTGCTTGGCGCGCGCAGACTCGGTGAGAACACGTAGTGTGCCTTGCGCGGCGGTGTCCCAGCGAAAGGCGCGAGCCCGGTCGAGACCCCTCGCAACCAGGGTCGCGCGAAGCCCAGGCTCCCTCGTTATGCGAGCGATGGCTCCGGCAAAGGCCTCGGGCTCGAGTGGCGGAACCAAGAGTGCCGCGTCTTCAACCAGTTCGGGCGCCGGAGGAGCTTCGGAGGCTACCATCGGTACGCCGCAGGCCATCGCCTCAACGAGGGGTAGACCGAAACCCTCATAAACTGAGGGGAAAACGAAGGCCGCTGCGCCGGAGTAGAGGGACGGCATGTCCTCGTCGGGAACAAATCCAAGGAACCGGACAGCCTCATCGGTCAGTCCGAGCTTCTTGACGGCCGTCCAGATCGCCGACTCCTTCCAACCTTTCGCCCCGACGACGACCAGTTGGTGCTGAAGGTGTTCTCGCTCGAAAAGAATCTTCATCGCTCTGAGCAAGGTGAGGAGGTTCTTACGGGGCTGAATGGTCCCCACCGTGCAGATGTATTTCTCGGAGACCTGATATTTTTGGGCGACGTATTGCGCCGCTGCTTTCGGGTCGCTGGGCCGATACTCGGGCCGCACGCCGTGATAGACCACGTCGATCCTCGAGCGCGCGACACCCAACAGGCCCTCGAGGTCTCGAGCCGTGGACGCCGAGATCGCGATGAGTCTGTCAGCTTCTTTGATCCAGCGCTCATGAAAAAGGCGGTGGATGGCGTACGTGTAAAGCGGCATGGTTCGTGGATAGAGCCGCCACACAAAATCGTGAACCGTGAGCACCTTGCCGACCGTGGGCGGCAGGCCGAACGGCAAGCTCTGCCCGGGACCCCAGAACACATCGATCCCGTCCTTGATGACCATCCTTCTCGCATCAGTCTGAAGCCAGACCGTCCCGGGGACGCGGCCAAGACTGGAAGCCACTCGCTTCTGCCAGCGAGGGTTGCTGAAGCACAGCCGGAAATCACGATTTGAATACAGGTAGTAGAAATTCTCCTGATCGAGCCGCTCCATCTCTCGAAGAATGTTCTCCAGGAAAACGGATTGCCCGCCGCGCCAATCCGACAAAAGCCTCGCGTCGACACCAAACTTCATCGGGCTCCGGCTAGCTCGAAGAATTGTCGACCGCGACCTCGCTTCTCCGCTTTACCTCGTTCTCGCGCCAAGAGGACGCCTCTTCCGCACGCCACGCACCCTCAGCCCAGAATCAACAAGCGTAGCGCCGCAAGGGATGCTCCGACTGCCTCACTGCGTTCTGTCCGGCCGGAGTTCATCCAGGCGTTCCTTAGAATGAGCAAAGGCAGACGGAGAAGAAATGCCGCTGCCAACGTGAGCCTGAGAACCAAGCATCTCAGGCGACCCACATTCTTCCGGTAGTAGTAAATCAGCGATTCGAACAGAATCGGGCTTCTTTCCACCCTACTCAATTGCTTGAACGAGGATGATCCGTAATGCATCACATGGGCTCTCGCCAGATAAACCAAGCGCCATCCCGCCTTTTTAAGGCGAAAACACAAGTCGGTGTCATCAAACCAAAAGTAGAAACGCTCATCAAAGAGGTTCACGGAATCTAGCGCCGCGCGGCGAGCCAGCAGACACGCTCCTGCAAGATGGTCGGTTTCACCACTCGTCTCGGGATCCTTCCATAGCGTGAAAAGATCTCGTGTTGAGGTGCGCTCGTTCAACACCCGATTAAGCCCCAAAAACTCACAGAACAGGCCGCGCAAGTGGGGAAACCGTTTGTTCGTGAAGTCGAGTTGCGCCGAGCCGTCAGGATTGAGCAGGCAAGGGCCGACTGCGGCGATCTTGGAATCGGACTCCAGCTCGAGCAGCATGAGGCGCAGCGAACCGGGCTGCAGGATCGCGTCGTCGTTCAAGATGAGGACAAGGCGTCCCCGGCTGAGACGGATGGCCTTGTTGTTTGCCGCCGAAAAGCCAAGATTTTCTTCGTTGCGAACGACCGTTACGGCGGGAAAGGCATCCGCGAGCGCCCGGGGATAACCATCGACCGATGAGTTGTCGATCAGAATGATCTCTCCTGTGATGCCGGCGTTGTGGATCTCTTCGACACACGCAGCGACACACTGACGCAGCAAAATGGGCTGGGTTCGAGTCAAGATGCACACTGAAAGATCGGTGTCAGACATCGGTATCCGTCGTAGCCGGTCCCCGGTACCCATGTACCCGACGAGCCGTTTCGACCGACGAGCCAGAGGCGACTACATCAGTTCTTCGTCCCTTGCTCGCGAAGCTCCTTATACTCGCTCAACACCCTCTCGGCCGCTCGGCGATATTCCGCCACCACCGACTCCCGCGGTCCCGCCTTCTCCAACTCCTCCAGCTTGGCACAAGTTGCCAACCTGTAAAAGGCCATAAAACATGAAAGATAGAAGCCTCTCCATCCGTCTCGATACCCACGACTGCTGATGAAGCGGGCGTAAAATTCTCGCGCGCTCCTTGCCAGAGCTCTCAGGGGCGTCACCCTTTCGCCGCGTTCCCGGGCCTGCCGGGCTTCGATACTCGTGTAGCGATTGAGCTTCTCCAGGAACTGCGCCGCGTCGAAGTAGTTGAAATGAACGATCGCGTTGCGGCCGTTGTAGGAGAGCTTCAAGACCCGCGCGCCTGGGGTAGGCATGAAGTCCTGATGGGCAATTGAGCTGGCAATGACGCTGCCTCTTCTGAAGAAACGCGTCTGACCGTCCTCGCTCGGACCCCATCCTGTGTGACTCATCCGGGCACCCAGCAGATAATTCTCGCGCGGTAGGACCACAACGTCCGCCTCGCCGGACTTGGCAATGTTCCGAAGCTCGCGGCCTAGGGCAAGGGGCGCCAACTCGTCCGCATCCAAAACCATGATCCAGTCATAGGAAGCCTGCTTAACCGCAAATTCGCGCGGCGCATAGTTGAATCCCGGGCCCTCATGAAGAACGACCCTTGCTCCGAACTCGCGCGCGATGTCTGCCGTACGGTCGCGGCTATGCATATCCACGACGACGATCTCGTCTGCCCACTCCCGGACCGAACGCAAAGCGCTCGGGAGGCTCTTTTCCTCGTTCAACGTATTGACCACTACCGAGATGCGGGGTTCCATACCTCACCCCTAATCCAAACCCAAGTCTTGCGGGCGGTGCCGGGATAGATGATTGCCAGGCCGATGGCGTAAGCCACGAGGTCCAACCCTACTTGGCCGGCGAGGCTGATGAGGCCCGCGGGGGGCAGCGCCCGTCTGAACAAGTATGCACCCAAGCCCATTACGGCAGCCCATGCCCAGACGGGAACGATGGGAGACAAGGCCCGGAATGACACCTGAGCCTGAGCCACCCTAAAAAGCAAGATGGTGGTGAACGAAACCGCAGCGCAGGCGACGGCGTAACCACGAGCCCCCCAAAGCAGGATGAGGGGGACTCCGAGAACCCAAGTGCCCAGCATCCAGAGGAGCGCGAAGCCAAAGGTAGTCCGGGAGCGTCCTAAAGCGTTCAGCAGCGCCATCAGGGGGGCCGAAGTCGGGGAAAAGACATTGGGTATCCAAAAGAAATAGAAAAGGGGAAGCGCCACCAGCCACTTGCCTCCAAACACCAGACGGGTGATCGGCTCGATCAAAACCAAGGTCAACACGGCAAGCGGCGCCACCACTCCGTGCGTGGCCCTCAATGTCTGTTCGACCAGGCGGCCCAGCGCTTCGCGGTGTTCCTGCATCCGCGAGTAAGCGGGCAGGTAGATCCGCTGCAGGGCAGCCAAGACGACGACCGGATAGACCGCCACGGTGCTCGCCCAGCTGATATAGCCCACTTGAGAGGCACCCAACATCAATCCCACGAACACCGGAGCGATGCTGTCTTTCACCAGAGAAACGAAGGCGATACCCTGATAAGGCAGGCCGAAACTCAGATGTTGCCGCACCCGCGTCCAATCCCATGCCCAGCCAATCGGCCACGGGCCTACCAGGTTCACGAGGAGTACGCCTGCTGTCGAGCGAGCCACCATGGCAAGAGCAAAGCTCATCGCGCCCCAGCCACGCCACGCCAGGAGCACCGCCGTCGAGTTGTACACAAACGCCATCCCGACCTCGACGAGCGCCAGCTTGTCAAAGGCCAGACGTCGCTCCAAGCGGATTTGCGGGATGACTTGAAATGAAGTGACTAACAGGGAGAGAGCCGCCAGCCGAAACAACCAGGCGCCCCTGGGCGGAAGATGATAAGCCATGGCCACCCTCGGGCTCGCCAACCAGAAAACGACGACGACCGCAAGCACTAACATCTGCTGCACAGTGAAGATGGAGCGATAGTCCTTTTCCTCGGGTTCCTGCGGCTCGCGGATCAGGCTCGCTCCCAGCCCCGCATCCCCAAAACTGGTCAGGAAACTGAGGGTGAAGGTGATGATGGCGTAGAGACCAAATTCGGAAGGGGTGAGCAACCGAGCCAGCAAGGCAATCCCGATCCCGTTGAGGGCGTATCCCAGTGCCTGGCGGGCTCCCAGTGCCACGACGCTGTGGACCGCCTTGCGGACCACGAGGGTGGGCGTCCAAGCCTCGGGCCTCGCCCTAGACTCACGCTCTGTTTCGCCGGCGTGAGATCTCAACACGTCGCTCCTTTTTTCGGCAGCCCCGGACTTCTCACTTATCCTTGGATTCCCGCATCGTGGATGAGGGCAAAGACCGCCCTCAGCCGGTGGTCTACAAGCGTCCGTTCGTCCGGGGCAAGGATCAGAAACCACGCTGCGAGGACGAACGCGAGCAGTGCGCACGCAGCGAGCACTCCCCTGTCGGCCAGGCCTAGCTGGAGAAAGCCCAGCGCCAGCATCACCATGGCTGGTCCGGCGACCCAGGCCACCTCCCGCCGAACAAATGACCTGCCGGGTAACAGCCGCCGGGCGGCGATGAACAGCAGCAGGGCGTCCACAGTCACGCGTGCCACCCAGGCGATCGCTGCGCCCTCCACCCCGTGAGAACGAATCAGCCACCAAGCTGTGACGAGGTAAACCGGTAGCTCGCAGAGGTGAAACTTGGCGGCAATGTCAGGGCGCCCGCACCCTTGAACCAGAGCAAAGGGGATCTGCGCCAACCCATTAATCAGAGTCCCCACCGCCAGGAATTGCAGCACGCGAGCGCCTCGGCGCGCGAAGTCGAGACCCAGCCAGAGCGATAAGCCATCCCGCGCAAAGACCACCACGACCAGGACGATCGGAAACAGGGCGAGAAAAACATACTTCACGCCGCGCGCCGCGAGCAGTGCGGTCCGCCTTGGTTCTTGCACGAAGGTCGTCGCAAAAGCTGGAAAAAGGACGCCCGCTACCGCGGCGGGAATAATCAACAGCTTCGTGACGACATCCAGGGGCGTCGCATAGTATGCCACCGCCGCCATCGAGACCAGGGAAGCTATCATGAATCGGTCAGCATAGACCATCAGCGGGCTGATGATGTTCGAAACCATCACCCAGCTTCCGAAGCGAAACAGCGGCCCGACCTGAGAAGATTCCACCGCGATGTTCCGCCGAAGCTCAGGCATCACACGAAAGCAAAAAACCAAATGAATCAGCCAGAAGAACAGCCGGCCTGCAACCAACACCGCCACAACGGCAACGAGACTCCGGGAAAAAACCAGCGCCAACAAGGGCCCGACGAAGGAAAAAACTCCGGTAGGAACGCGAATCGCATTGACCAGTCCAAAACGCTGAAGCGCCTCCAGAACGCCTCGAAGCCCCGACATGCTGAGAACAAAAGGGAGGGAGATGGCGAGCAAATAGGAGGCCCGCAATGTCTCAACCTCTAAAGCTGGCGGGATTCTCAACACAATTCGCACTAGCCAGGGCGAAATCGCAACCAGCAGGGCGCCGGCGACAACTCCCAGTCCGAAGAGCAACAGCAGGGAGGTCCAAACCGGACTAGACATGCCCTCGGTCCGGCCCGATCCCAGACGATCAGCAACAAACTGAGTGAGGGCCCTTCCCAGACCGAGATCGAACAGACTCATGTATCCCACAACGGTCCAGATGAGAGTCAGGACGCCGAAACGGTCCACACCCAGTCCGCGGATGATAAATGGAATGCAGAGGAGGCCTACCGGGAGGGGCGCCGCAAACCCGATGAGGTTCAGGATGGTATTCCGCGCCAGCAGTCGTCCTCGCGTCGCGCCCTCACCACTCATCGATTCTCCCGAACCTCGACCCGCCGCTCGCTAGGCTCAAGCCCAGGTTCGCTCGAATGCCTCACCCGAGCAGGTCGACGCTTGAGTGCAGGTAGACGTATCGGAGAAGACCTAATCATAGGCGGGAAAAGCAGCGACGGTCACGCAGACAACAAGCTTCACGCCGTTAGGGGCCGTTGTGCAAGCCAAGCTCCCCCCGCGGCTGAGCCCCGTACGTCCCGTAGCCGTATCGGTACGAGAGATGAGGGCCGTAGCCTTCCCGACGCAGGTCAACGTCGTTGAGGGCGACACCGAGCACCCGGGCGCCCGCGGCGTAGAGCAAACCACGCGCGCGCCGAACAAGGTCGTAGGGTGTCTCGAAGGCGCGCGCCACGAGAACAGCCGCGTCGGTCATCGTAGCGAGGATCCGGCTGTCCGCAACGCTCAGCAAAGGCGGCGAATCCACCAGCACATACTCGAACTGCGACCGCAGCTTGTGCAGGAGTTCGCCGGTAAGGGGGGCAGAAAGCACCTCGGCAGGATTGGGCGGAATCGGGCCACAAGGGATGATACTCAGATTCTCAACTCCAGGCACGGGCAAGATCGCGTCTGCGAGGTCCACATGGCCGGTCAGGCATTGCACAAATCCCGGACTGTTCTTCACTCCTGCCGACCGGTGGCAAGACGGCCGGCGCATGTCGCAGTCAACCACCAGAACTCTACTGCCAAGGCTGGCCAGCGTCGCCCCCAGATTCACCGTCGTCGTCGTTTTCCCTTCACCGGGAACCGCACTGGTAATCAGAATCAGTCGGGGTACCGGACTCGCAGAGAGCAGGATCGAGGTCCGCAGCGAACGGTATGCCTCGACAACTTGCGGATCGGTCTGAATCGCCGGCGCCAAGGCCACGCCCTCGCTCGGGACCAAGGCCTCTGACTCGTCCTCCTTCAGCTTGCCACGCCCATTCAGGGCAAATCTGGGCAACACTCCGAGCGAAGGCAAGCGCAGGAACTTCTCCACCTCATCAGGACTCTTGAGGGTGTTGTCCAGGTACTCCTGAAAGAAAGCCAAGGCAAAACCGATTCCCACACCCAGAATCATCCCCGCCAAGAGATTGAGCAATACGCGAGGCTTGACGGGATACTTCGGAAGCTCGGCGGAGTCGACAATGCGAATGTTGCTGGCATCCAATCCCGATGAAACACGGGCTTCCTTCATTCGTTCCAGTAAGCCATCGTAGAGTTGCTTGTTACTGTCGACGTCGCGCTTCAGAATGTTGTACTGCACCGTCCTTTGCGCAATATCGTTGACTTCATTCTTTTGGTCATCCACCGCCTTCTTCAGATATTGCTCCTGCGCGACTGCAGAATGATATTCGTCCGCGATATTCTGCGCCACGACCAGCTTCTGGCGGTCGATTTCCGCCTGAAGCGCGTCCATCTGCCGCTTGACTTGGACTGCCTTCGGGTAGTCCGGCTTGTACATCGTTGTTTGTAGGGCGTACCGTTTCTTGAGGTCGGCGACCTGTTCCGACAGGTCCTGGATGATTCGATTCGACATGATCTCAGGCAAATCCTGGACCTTGCCTGTCTCAACCAGGCTGTAGTGCGCCTCCCGCTGGAAGCGTTCCGCCTGCGCCTTGGTATAGTCTTCGATCAACTGGGCCAGGCGCGTGCTCGCCATCTCCTGCTTTTCAGTGACCATGACGATGGAGTTGGCCTGCGCATACGCTTGCAATTGGTCTTCCGACTTTTCAAGCTTCACCTTGAGCTCACCCAGCTTGCTCTCGAGCCAGTCCGAGGCCTGAGACGCCTCGTCCCACTTCACCTCCAGGTTCTCGTCGATGTAGTCTTTGGCGATCCGGTTGGCGACGCGCTGTGCAAGGTCGGGGTTCTCCGAGAAAAACGACAGCTCGACCAGATTGCTTCGTCGGATCGGGTTCACGTCAATCCAGGCTTGAATGTGTGCGACAGCGTTGCGATAGGCTTCGCTCGAGGTGTCGGGAGGGCCGGGGTCGGACGGCGAGGGGATCTTGGCCGGATCACTTTCGAAAAGTCCGAACAACATCCGCGTCTTGTAGAACTCTGGCACGCGATACAGTTGCAGGTCCTTTACAACTTTTTCGGCGAGGGAGCGGCTTACGAGAATGCGGTACTGGGTCTCCCGATAGCTGTCAACGTCGACCGTGGGTACGGCCGACGTTACCTCTTTGAAGTTCAGAACCTGTGGCATCTCAGGATCAATCTCTAGCGTTACTTTGCCTTCATAAACGGGCTTCTTCTTGAGCGTGCCAATGGCCACGGTCGAGAAGACGACCAGCAGGCACACTAACACTGTCCAGCGGCGCTTCAGGACCACGTGCCAGTAGTCGAGCAGGTGTGGGACTTCCTCCGGAGAGACGTCCAAGATTTCCGCCTCTTGGAGGTACTGGGGAGCGGTCCGCGCCAGACTCCGCGACCCGGCCGGTTCTAAGCTCGTGTTGTCAGCCATCATGCTCCCTTTTGCGACCGTGCAATCGCTACAAGCCTCGGAATATGATCAATCCGCTCAAAGTCCCGACCACTGATTCGGCCGTACGCTTCGCGACGTACTTGGCGTGGCTGTTGGGAACGAACAGGACGTCGTCAGCAGCGAGCGTAATGTCCTGCGTTTTCCCGTTGAGTATTTTGCCGAGGTCGATAGGAGTTTCACTCAGGCTTCCGTCTTCGGCCCGGTGGATGACTCGTGCCGCTTTTTTCGCGGCATTCGAGGTCAATCCTTCCGACAAAGCAAGCGCCTGTAAGATCGAGATGTGCTCTTTATCCTCCAGGACAAAGCCGCCCGGCTTCTTCACCTCGCCCACCACATAGACCACACCGGCCCTCGTGACGCTGACCGTGTCGAACGCCGTGATAGGGATGTTCAGCCGCTCCTCGTGGGAGTACAGGAGAAGCGGGATGTCAATTTCAACCTGATCGGCAGCAACCTGTCGCAGGCCCGGCCGGGGTTCCAAGACTCCGAAACCCCCTTTGCGGGTGACGAAAAGAGTCCTACCCGCGGCGGGTCTCTTGGAAAGACCGCCCGCCATAGCCAGTACGCCCATCAAGCTCCGCGAGCCCGGAACCTGATAGACACCTGGTTTCTCAACTGCTCCAATCACCGTGACTGGACGGGCGTGAAACTCCCTGACAAAGATGCTGACCTGCGGGTCTTGCAGGTAGTCTTTACCCCAGTCCGACTGGAGCGCGGTCCGCAGTTCTTGGGTGGTCAACCCCGCGGCTTGCACGTGACCCAAAAGCTTCACGTTGACCGAACCGTCGTTTTCGACTCGCACCCTCTGGCGTAACTCAGGCGCGTCGAAGACGTCGATCTCAAGAATGTCTTCCGGACCGATGACATAGTCAGGGCCAACGACCCCTCCTCCGGCAGGCGACGGAGCCGAGGGCCCAGCGTCTTCCGCGGCAGGGGAAGACACCCCTCCGGCGTCGTCCCCAGATTGACCGCCGCTATCCGTATCCTGCGAGTGGCCCCTGGCCACTGCCACGCAGAGGGAAATCAGCATCAGGAGCGTAATTTCAAGCAGGAACAGTCCTTGGCGGGCGCCTGCTGCACGTACACTGGCCAGGTAGGACCTCACGCGATTTCTCTCGACTGAAATGCTCTGACCCTGTCAGAATCCACTTGAGGCTGCAGACGCTTAGCTCCCCCTAGCCGGTCAAACGCAGCCCTTTCGCCAACTTCAGAAGAATACTTGACACTTCGGCACCTTGTCAACGCTTTGGGTTCTGTGGTAGTACCCCACATACCAACGCTTTGAAGTCATTGGGATTGGAAGGGTACATCGTATTCCCCCTGTGGGTTTGGAGTGTCTGAGCGAGAAGCGGAGCCAGGAGATGGCGGCCTTGCTGGGGGGAGAGCAAGGCCGACGGCGTGGAGATCGGCCGTTGAGTCCTGGTCGCATTCGCAAAAGCTGTAAACCGGCTTAGTCAATCGACCCGATCCGGAAGCGTCCTGCCCCTCGTGAAAGTGAACACTTGCAGCGTCAGAGGCCCTATCACAGGTCCGTGGAAAGGCACGGAGGAGGGAGGTCGCGTTAAGAATCCCTGCCCCTTGAAGTTATCGCCCCAGACCTGGACACCCTTGGCGTCAAACAGGAGCGCCACACATTCATAGAAGGCTTCACTGTCGCATTGAAGCACACCCGTCGATCCGGCGATGGTCGAGCGCTCTTTCGGAACCGCGAAACGCGCCGTCACGCAGTTTGCCGGGGTCTCGAGCGATCCGGCTTCCGTGGTTCCCTGGGAGAAGGTCGTGCCGAATTTCTTGACCGGAAACTCTGAGCAGTTCTTCGGATCGAGCCCCGGACCCAGTCGCGTGACCGCCTCCACCTCCAGACGGTAACCATTCGAAAGATAAACCACCGCCTGCGCAAAGGCCCTCGGGCTCTCCGCCACAGACGCCGGAGCGATCTTCTCCCCCGCTTGTCCCTCACCGTGTCGCGCCAACGATTGACGTACCCCCAGCATCCCACCACCAACCAATAACAAGAGCAGAATATTGGCTCTCTTCGCGAGCATAAGTCTCTCCTTAGTTCATTGTCCATTTCGGAACCCGCCAGCGGACGACCGCTCCCCATTGGACTATAATGAGTGGCTTGTCGGAACATCTCAAGAGCCGGTCGAAGATCGTGGAAGCGCCCAGACGCACGCAGACCCGCGACTTAGGGATTCTGGCAGGTCTGGCTGTCATCCTGAACGTCCCTTTTATTGGACAAGCGTTCCACATCGACGATGTTCTGTATCTCGACATCGCTCGCAACGTCTTCAAGAATCCCTTGTTCCCTCTAGACATGGCGTATGTCTTCGAAGGGAAGCCGGTGACCATGTGGGGACACACCCACCCACCGCTCAACAGTTATCTGCTCGCTGGACTCATGCTCCTACGAGGTGGCCCGCCCTCTGAGGTCTTCCTACATGGCTCCTATTTGTTGTTCCCGCTGCTTGCCACGGTCAGCTTTTATTTCCTGGCGCAGCGATTTGTGCTGTCTCCCCTGCTAGCGGGGGCTCTCTTCCTGACCGTTCCGGCCTTGGCCGTGACCGCTCATACGCTGATGGCCGACGTGCCGATGCTTGCCCTGTGGCTGGCAGCCACAGCGCTCTTCATCAGCGGAGTCGATCGCGATGACGTTCGCCTCGAGATTGCCGCGCTCCTACCGGTCACGGCGGCCATTTTTCTGGCCTACCAGGGGCTGGCTCTCATTCCGCTGCTCGCTTTGTACGCCTTCCAGCGCAGGAGACTTTCGAAGAGCCGCGCCGTCCTCTTGGGCCTCCCCGCGCTGGCTCTTTTCGGCTGGCAGTTCGCTGGCTACCTGCACAAAGGCAACGCCCCGGCGTCGGCGCTGTTCCATTATCTGGGCCCGATGGGCCTCTGGCGGCCAATGGCCAAGGTCCGAACGGCGGCCAGTACGCTCGGCTACCTTGGAGGAGTGCTCGTTCCCTTTCCCTTCTTGTTTCTCGCCTTCGGACGCCGAGGCAAAGGGCTGCCTCTGATGGTCGCCGTCGCCGCCGGCGCCGCGGGCGTAGGACTAGGCTCTGCATTAGCCTACAAATATAGCCTGCTCGAGAAGGCCTTCTTCATTCTCTGTTTTGCCGGAGGCCTTCTCGCAACCCTCGAGACGTTCGTCCTCTTTTACCAGTCCATGCTGGGTAAGGAGAGGGATAATGAAACGGTATTTCTCTCGCTCTGGTTTGTCGGCGTCCTCACCTACTGCGTTTTGCTCTTCCCGTCGGGCTCGGCCCGCTACCTGCTTCCCGCCGCCCCTCCCCTCATCCTGCTCCTCCTGCGCGGCAATGAGCGCCGCTTGGAAAGCTCTGGAGGTTGGCGGACCTTTTACACGACGCTCCTTTCCTGTCAGTTGATCCTAGGGCTAGCACTAGCCTACACCGACTACACGGTGGCCAGCACTTACCGCGAGTTCTCGAACGACTTCGCCGCGCGCTACCTCGCTCGCGGCGAAACGTTCCTGTTCAGCGGCGAATGGGGGTTCCACTACTATCTCGCCGCCCTGGGCGGCGAAGTCATGACCTTGGATTCCGTGGGCCGGCCCGGGGAGCTCGTGGTGAAATCACGGGCGTGCCTTTCCCAACAGTTTGACAGTCAACTCGATCATTCGCTCCGGGTGGTAGAGGAGAAAACCTATCGGATCCGGTCGCCCATCCGCCTTCTCGACAAGGCCGCCCGCGCTGGCTTCTGGAACGACGGTTGGGGCGTCTTGCCTTTCTGGTTCTCTGAAAGACCCATCGACGAGATCGCAATCTACCGTGTAGGCGAAGGCGATCCTCCCATGGACCACCTCTCGTCGCGGCGGCGGCCAGCCGAAGCCAGAACTCCACAAGGACCTCCCGCTCCACGGAGGCTTGCGGGAGTCCTGCAAACCCAGACGCGCGCCGCCTTGGAATGCACGCTACCTGAATAGGAAGTTCGCAGCGAACCGGCGGCCATCAGGCATTTGAATTGTGATGACGTAGCTTCCTGGAGTCAGGCTCTTCGAACTCAGTCTGTAGAACCAGGCGCCGCCGACAAATCTGAATGAACGGTTACGGTGATCCGCATCATCCAAGTTGAGGTCGAGCACCTTGACGTCGAGCGACCGCCCATTCCGTGCCAGCGCGACAATCTGGGGTTGAGTCGCAACGTCCCTCGCACCGAGCGTGAGCGTTCCGCAGAAGAGTTCCAGCCTGAGGATAACGCCTCGCCTCGCATCCACAGGACGGTTGGCCACCGGGATGGGCTGACCTTCCAGAACCAGACGGTTTAGCGCGGGGCTCACCCCTTTGGGGCGGACAACAATGATGACGGTGGTTGAAGCAGGCTTTGAGTTTACATGGCTGTCGTTCACAACCAACTGAACGGAGGATGCTCCGAGCGGGAGTCGCACTTTCGGCTGGTCGCCAACCGCCTTTCCGAAGGGACCACTCCAAACGTAAGTGATGGCGTCGCCGTCTGGATCAAACGAGGCCGATCCGTTCAGAGTCGCCAGGGTGGAGCTAGGATTCGTACATTCCACCGTCTGGTCTGGACCGGCGTTCGCCATCGGCGGCTGATTGATAGTGCCGTCGCCAGCGAGGCCGTTGCCGGCTACCGTCGTGATGGTCCCCGAGCCATCAACCCGGCGGATGCGTTGGTTCAACCGGTCGGCGATGAAAAACCCGCCGTCGCTCGCAAGTGCCACGTCACTAGGACTCGCAAGGCTAGCCGCCGTCGCCGGACCGTCGTCACCGCCAAAGCCCGAGCGGCCGCTACCCGCGATCGTAGAGATTGTTCCCGTCGTGTCCACGCGGCGGATGCGACTGTTCAGCGTATCAGCGACGTAGAGATTGCCATCATCGTCAACGGCCAGTCCCGTTGGGCCGGCCAGTGAGGCTTTTATTGCCGGGCCTCCGTCACCGCCGAATCCGGCTCCTCCGTTTCCCGCTACGGTGGTGATGCTACCGGAGGAGTCTACGCGACGGATGCGGTGATTTCCAGTGTCAGCAATGTAGACGCTGCCCTCGGAATCGACTGCTACGCCACTCGGGCCCGAGAGCGCGGCCTTGACGGCAGGGGCGCCATCACCGCCGAAACCCGCTCGCCCCGTGCCCGCCACACTGGTGATCGTACCTGAGGAATTCACCTTGCGGATGCGGTTGTTTCCATGGTCTGCGATGTAGAGGTCGCCATCCGAGTCCACACCGACACCGGTTGGGCCGTTGAGTGTAGCGTTGACGGCAGCACCATCGTCACCGCTAAAGCCTGCGTGACCCGATCCTGCGACCGTAGTGATCGTGCCTCCGGGGTCCACGCGGCGGATGCGGTTATTTCCGGTGTCCGCGATGAACACGTTGCCAAAGCGGTCCGCCGCGACACCCTCAGGACGCGCGAGGCTGGCGAGCGTCGCTGGCCCATCGTCTCCCTTGGCTCCCGAGACGCCGTTTCCGGCCACGACGCTAGCCATGCCGGCGGTGTCCACGCGGCGAATGCGGCTATTGCCCGTGTCCGCGATCAGGAGTTCGCCGCTCGCATTCAATGCGACTGCACTTGGGCTACTGAGCTTCTGGAATCGGGCTAGAACAGGACGAGACGAAGGTGTGCGAGTCGCGGGGCGGGCCGCTTCCTGCCCGCACGCCACTCTGAAAAGCAATAACACGGGCGCGCCCAGAGCGACAAGGCGAAAGCACGCCCCGCCCCACAGCGAAGCGGTCGACTGCATCTGGTCCCCGCCCCTTAATCCAGTCTCGTCTCTGTTCCCGATTGCCTTTCGTGAACCCAGCTTTGTGCTCAACAACTGCTGTCCCTCTGGAACGTGCTTGTTCCCTTCATAGTCTTCCACGCTTTCACGCACATGAGTGCAAACTCAACCCAACTCGACATGTAGCTAGCCCAACATACTGCGTTCAATCGGTCAACTGCTTTCTGTCATTCTCGGTATCTGGCTGAGTCCGCTTCCGCGATGACTACCCGGTCAGACCCTCTGGGCAACCGCGATCACAGTTCCACCGCGGCCGACGAGGCTTTCGCCAAAGGCAAGGGGCGAAGCGAGCAAAACCAGGAGGAGGAAGGCGAGGTCCAGCAAGCTATCGGAAGCTGAAGAGCCCTTCGAGGTGCTATTCCAAAGGCGCCTCGCCGGAGGATACAGTCGTGGAAAGAGGCTCATTATTGGGATGGCAGGGTTGTCGCGCCAGGAGAAGTAGCTCATGTGCATGACATGGAATCCGTTTGACTCGAGCAAATTGCGCAGGCTCGCCGACGAATAGTTCACCAAGTGGCGAGGGACGTCGAATCCGGCCCAGCGTCGGCCGAAGAGGCGCCGTTGCAGGCTCGCGGAGTTGGGAACTTGCGCGACGAAAACCCCATCCGCGTTGAGCACTCGGCGCACCTCTTGAAGGCATTCCTGCGGTCGGGCGAGATGCTCGAGCACGTGAAACATGGTAACCAGATCTACTGAACCCGAAGCGAAAGGCAATACGTCGACCCGGCCCTGGGCGGCTTCCATCGATCCTCGTGCCCGCGCCATGGCAGCGGCAGGGAACGACTGATCGATTCCCAGGCGCAGGCAGGGCATTCGCTCGCAAGCCGCCAAGAATAGGCCGTCGCCACAACCGACATCGAGAAGCCGTACAGGGCGTGATGAAGATTTCGCCACCAGCCGCGCGATCCTGCGGACCTGTCCGCTGATCAACCAACGGCGATAGGTCTCGAGCGCCTTGTGCCAGAAGCCGAATCGCACGGGGCCAGCCGTCGTCTGCCACCAGTAGCCGCACGGGTAGTAGGCGGCCAACTCAGTCTCCTGGGGACTCGGCGAAAGGAAGACGACTCCGCAGCGCCGGCACTCATAGAGATCGAATTTCTTGGGTGTAGTGCGGAACAGGCGGTCGCCCAGCGTGCCGAAGAACCTCGACTCCGAATGGTGGCAGCAGGGGCACGCAGTCATCGGGGCTTCCAAGCCTCGCAGACGTATCCCAGCGTGTACTGGCCGGTTCGATCGAGAGGATCGAGGTAATAGCAGATCAAGGGGATCAGAAATCCGAAGAAAGGCGCGAGCACCGGCAGAAACACAGCACGCAATCCGTTTCGCCAGAATTTGAGAAAATAGAAGGAGTACCGCCCTGCCAGCCAAAAAAAGCCGCCCAGGGGTTCAAGCCTTGAGATCTCGAGGCCGGCCGTACCGAGCATGCGTTCGAGTCCGTAACGAGTGAAACGAAAATAGTCGTGCGGGGTCTGGTGCAGCTCCCAAATGAGTGGCACGACCAGCAACATTCTCCCACCCGTACCCAGCACACGGCCCATCTCAGCGACGACGCGATACGGGTCTGGAGTGTGCTCGAGTACCACCACGCTGAGCAGCGCGTCGCACGAAGCCTCGCCGATTGGTAGATTGAGCAAGTCGCCAACCACGTCTAGATGCGAATAGTCCCAGGTGGAATCACCCACGCCGTTGTCGAGGGCCACGTATCGCTGGCGTTCGAACCGAGAACGAAAGCGCGCCTCCCCCGCCCCCGCGTCGAGTACTACAGCATTTAGTGGAAGGCCGCGAGCAAAGCGCGCGACCTCCGCAGCGATGACTCCCGCAACAGGATCCAATCGAGCCAGGAGAGATGCCGGCAGGAGCTGATCAGCTAACCTCTGCAGCCTGCTCAACAGATCGTTCGCAGAGGGCATAAGTTACCTGAAGAAACGCTTCTTGAGGAGCAGGACAAGATTTCCCCAGCCATCGCGCCAGGGACGCAGTTTCTTGCGGCCGATGCGCGAGGAATACAGGATGGGTAGCTCGCAGAAACCAATCTCCCGATTGCGAATCGCCTCGACCTTAATTTCCTCTGAAAGGCCCATGCCGTCGCTCTCAAGCTTCATCTTCTGGAGGACCTGACGCGCGAAGACCCACATTCCCGACTGTGAATCCTGCACCCAACGCAGAAACAGCACCGAGGTCAGCAGTGACAATACGCGGTTGCCGACGTAATGCTTGAAATCCATGGAGTCGCCATTCATCACCGAGAGGCGGCTGGCGGAGACGAATTGCACGCCCAAGTGGTCATACGCGTCGAGCAAGTAAGAGATGGCGTCGATGGGGTAGGAATGGTCGCCGTCCATCGTCACGATGATGTCGCCGGTGGCGACGCTAAATCCCCTCTTGTAGGCACGCCCGTAGCCGCGGAGGTCCTCACCAACCACTTTGGCGCCGTGGGCGCGGGCGATCTCCGCTGTCCGGTCGGAGGAATTGTTGTCCACAACAATCACCTCGTCCACGTACGGAGGCACGGCCTCCAACACCTTACCGATGGCCTCCTCTTCGTTGAGGCACGGAACGATAACAGAGACAGTTTTCCCTCTGAACATGGAAGCTTTATGACTATACCGAATTCGCCTACGCCGTCAAGGCCGGCCTCGGTTAGAATCGCGATCCAGCAGGCGAGCACTGAGGCTATACTCCCGGAAATCGAGCCGGGGTGCTCAGCGGTTTCATTGCAGGAAGGTTCACCGTGCCGGAGGAGTCGGCCTCGTCGGGCCCGAGGAGAAGTACTTTTCGTCGACCACAACCTTATACTGGCTCTCCAGACGTTTGAAGGCTTCCTGGAATTGCGACTGGCGAAGCTGCGTGGTCAGAGCGGATTTGACTTCCTCCAGCGAGCGGGTCCGCTTGCCTTCGACCTTAATCAGATCCATGCCGTAAGGTGTCGGGATCACCTCGCTGACCTGTCCGGGCGCGAGGCTGAAGGCGGCGTCGGCCACTGGCGGTACCACCGTCCGGCGGCTGACGTAACCGAGGTCGCCGCCCGAGGCAGCCGTCGCGGTGTCATCCGAATTCTCACGCGCCATCTGCTGGAAGTCCGCCCCTGCCAGGATCCTCTGACGAACATCCTCGAGCTTCTTGCGGGCGTCGGCCTCCGATAAGGGCGGCCGTGTCGGGCTTGTGGTCTCGGTCAGAATGCTCGCCTGGGTACGGATGAGGATTTGGCGTATGTGGACTTCCTCGAATTCGGGCTTGCGCTTCTCATAAAGCTGCTCAACGGCTTGGTCAGAAACAGGCATGTCCTCCTCGATCTTGCGGCGTGCGGCGTCAGCCAGGATACTCTCGCGCGCCGTCTCCAGCATTCTTTGGACTTCCGGCTTCTCATCCAACTTCTGTTTCCGAGCCTCAGCCGACAGAATCTTCATTTGGATGATGTACTGGGGCAGCAGATGTTTCCCAGGGCCGGAGTAGTATCCGCGGTACTGCGGAGGCAAGGCCTGAATGATATGATCGAGTTCGGAAGCGGTAATCTTCTCGTCGCCTACCGAGATGACCACGCGCTCGTCGGACTGGCGAGGGGCCGGCGCCTGTGACCATGCGAATTGAGCGCCGGCCAGCGAAAGAAGAATCAGATACATTGGTGGACGCGATGATGCCACAACTTCCCCTTTCTGAATAAGAACTGGCCCTCAGGAGCCGGCCGACACGGTATCGCCACGCGCCCCTTCGTCTCGCCATGTTCCCCGATCCTCGCCCGGAGGACCATCTAACCCAAGGGTGTTTCCGGGCCGAGCGAGGTGCAACGGCCGGGTGCCGACAAGGGCTGGGAAACGCGCCAAAAGGGTTCGTTCCTGGGGGGTATGGTATGCCATATTGCTGATTCTAAAGGATCCGAATGGGTTCGTTCCTGACAAAAACATTACCCGGCCTTCCCCATCCTCATCTGCCAAACTGACAGGTTGTTACCCCTTGAGGTATTCGTACTTTGTCAAGCAGAAAATGCCAGCCAGGCAATCCTGTCGTCCGCGCACCCGTCGTAACGCTGGTCGGGTGTCGTACGCAATCGTGTCGCTATTGCGCTCCACCCGGGGCAGCAGACGACGTGGGTTTGCTCCCGGCCGGCCCCTTCCTCCGAACTTGCCCCTCGCGAGGAACCATATGCAACTCGGGCCCAAGCACGTAAGCACCAACCGTCAGGTGCGACGTCACGCCGCCGGGATCGGTCTTGACCACGATGGTCTGCATGTACTCGCGTTCAAAACCCTTCGGATTGAACTGTACGTCGAGCTCTCCGGATTCCCCAGGCTTAAACTCTTTCTGGGTCGTCTTGACCTCCAGGCAATCACACCCTGTAACAACACTACTCAAGGTGACGACATGGTCCGTAACGTTGGTAAAAGGAAAGCGAGCCGTCTGGAGCTGGTCTGATCCAATCTTCCCCAGGATGTACCTGTGACCCTTGAATTTGAGGTCTTCCGCTCGCGGGGCGACTTGACTCTTCGGTGCGCCTTTCCCGAAAAGGTTTCCTAACTGGGCGCCCGAGTTTTCGGGCGGGGGAACGATCATGTACCAAACACCGTCCACGCGCCGCCAACGGCTCTTCTGAGGTACGTTGATCGGGCCAGGCGCCGCAACATTTGATGTCACGATTTGCATCGTTACTTCGACTGTCGCATCCACTCCACCCGGCGCGACCTCGACCGATCCAACGTTGAAGCCAAGGAAAGGGCTCTTCTGCGCCTTGTGGAAGTTCTCCCTGGTGTCGGCGCTGATGAAGCCTTCAGCCTGGTCCCAGCGGGCGAGCTGCATGAGACCGTAAAAGTCCTGCGCACGCTTGCGCAGCGCGTCCACCTCCGCGCTCTCCGTGGCTGCGCCTGATCCCGCGGCCTGCGCGCTCGTGGGCCGAGTCGGCGTCCCAGACTGAAAACCCGCGGCCCGAGTCTCCATCTGCGAGGCCCCGCCGCCCCAAAGAAGGGCGCCCAGAACCACCACCAGTAGACTGCCGACGAACTGCAGCGCCTTATCTGCTGCGCGTCCCATGAAATCGTGCCTCCGCCAATTAGAGATTTAAGAGTGATTGAGTATAGCACAAAAAAAGAGGCGACCCACCCTAAAGGGTGGGTCGCCTCCGAAGAACGTGCAATTCAGTTCTGTATTCCGCAAGCTTACTGCGACAACTCCTCACCCGTGTTGAAGTTCGCGCCGAACGCGGACCACGTGTCGGGTGAAGCCGCTCGCGAAGGGAACGTGCTCGAGATCACGGGGTCAGGAATGACCAGCGCGATGTAACCTTGGCCGACGGTCGGCGGCATTCCTGTACCAAAGTTATTGGTCAGGAAGGCGAAGCCGTGACCGTACTGGAAGTTGCAGCGGGCGATGATGTAACCGGCAAACCCGTTGAACACCGTACTGCTCAGAACCGCAGTGTAGGTGTCGCCGGCACTGATATCACCGGTGGTCAGCGCTATCGGTGCGCCCTCGCCCTTCGGGAAGCCCGTTATGGTGCAGGTGCCGTGCTCGGCGGGAGTCGGGAAGGCGACAATCGCGCTAAAGGGATCGACTGACGTATTCGCGATGGCGACGCCGGTGTCAAACTGCGCCACGTTCGACACGATCCACGGGAAGAGCAGGTTGGTCGTGCAAGGCGCGATCAGGAGTAGATTCGCCGCAGGAGTAGGCTGAGGGTTATCGCTAAACCGGGGAGAGGACGCACCCGCAATGATGCTACTCACCCCTGAAAATGGCGGAACCGTTGGGCCTGGCGGTGGCACCGTCTCTCGCGGATTAAACTCGACCTGAGCAGATATCGTGCTCGGCAGAGTCGTGGAAGCGATCGAAGTCACGTCGGGAGAGATATCAAAGCTCTCCAGCGTGGTGTCGCAAGTGGACTGGTTGCCGCAGGCGTATTCGTAAACGACCGTAAACGCGTTGGGGGTCGCGGCTCCAGTGACGACGCCGCCGGACACCAACTCAAGCTGGTCACCTGAGCCCCCAGCTGCAGCGCTGACACAACCCAACTCATTGCCGCAAACCAACGCCGGAAAAGTGTAGACAAGACCGGCGGGTACGTTCGTGACGAGGATCTTAAATCCCGTATTGGCGTTGGATCCGAACCTTGGCCGATGCGTCGCGGGGATGGGAGTGCCGCCCGCGGTCGTCACGTTCTGCACAAAAGCAGAGTTGAAGCCTTCCTTGATGTTAATGTCGCCGTCAACTGACTCCTCCGGAAGACACAGCAACTGGGTTCCTGACGTTATGGCGCCAGTGAAGCCGATCTGCGGATTGGCCACCACCACCGTCGACGGGGGCGTGATCAAAGAAGAGGTGCTGGGGAACGCGAAGACCGCGCAGTTGATGTTTCCCCCGATTGCGACGTTAACCTCCTCAACGCGCCCACGCACGCCGTCCAGTTGAATGTAATTCCCCACAACACCCGCGACAGCATTAGCGATCGTGATGTTCACCGTGCAGCCGCCAACAAGGTTGACGACCGCCGACCCGTGAGCCTGAAAGGTCACGCCAGCTGTGCCCAAGGGGGCGTAGATCCCTGTGCTGCTCACCAGGGTAATGCCCGAAGTCTCGTCATTGTCGCACGCGACGCCGGGGAAATAGAACTGAATCGAGCCCGGGATAATCGTGTTGGTCGTCGTCGCCGTCAGACGGACCGACCCCAGGACTTCCGAGTCGCCGCTGTTAATCACAAATGTCGGCACTGAGGTGGGACTATAGGTCACCTGCGCTGCGGCCGGAACGACGGCGGCCAGCACAAACAGACCCAACAACGCCACGCAACGTTTCATGGTGCACATCATCGTGTGTTTCTCCTCATCAAGAAGTTTAGTTCTTTAATTCCGCAGGTATTAAGCACGTTAGCGAGATCGTCAACCATGAGTCGAGGGCGAAACTATCACCACGTCCCGCGCCTGTCAAGAACTTTTTTGAGGTCCGCCTTGCCACCCCGCCTGAATTCACATCACTAGGGTTAACCGTCAAGGCAACTACCCAAAGCGGCGTGAAGTTACCACCCCCTACTTGCCCTGTCAAGTCTTTTTTTGCTTGCGTTTGTAAGCTCCGTCGAACGGCGGAGGGGACCACCCAAATGGTGCAGTTGGTTGGCTGAATGGCGTGAGCACCTCGAAGCGATCGCGGTCGAGGGCACGCTCGTCTGGATCTCACGGATGCCGCGCCGAATCTTGCGAGCTTGCCGAACTAGGCGACGGGACGGCAGGCGCAGAGGCGGAATCGAGTTCCAACAGATCGTACTGCTCCTGACTGGCGAGTAGTTTGGCGACCGCATGCGCTTGGCGGCGCGTATCGAGCTTCGTCAACCGCTCAAACTGGGCCGTCTCCCCGTCGGCGTCTTCCTTTCGTCCCAGACGGCGATAAACGCCAGCAAGGAGGTAATGCGCGGAGGCGCTTTGGGGCTCCAACTGCTCGGCCCGCAGGTACTCCTGGACCGCCTTTGGGGTGTCGCCAGCGAGGACCAGAGCTCTGCCGTAGGCCACATACGGCCCGGCGCGTTGCGGGTTTAGACTCACGGAGCGCTCGAGGTACTGGCGCGCCCTTTCGGGGTCGCTATGCAGCGTGAGAGCTCCCAACTTCCACAGGGCCAGCGCGTCCTTGGGATTGAGTGCGACCTCCTTCTTGAACTCCTGCGTGGCCTCATCGAGCTTGAACAGACTCACCAGAACATTCCCCATGGCGTAGTGTACGCCCACGGCATTGGGCTTGGCCTTCAAGGCCTGCCGATAGTGACTTAACGCCGCATCGGCATCCCCGCGCGCCTTCGCCTCCAGAGCCAGCACCATGAGTTCCTCGAAGGAGTGCGGAGCAAACTTGCCCTGGCGGCTGATTTCCGCCATCGTCCGCTTCTCGTAGGCTAGGGTCAGGGCCTGGATGACCTCGGGTGTTGGATACTTCTCCGCGAGCTTGCCCAGATTATCCGCCGCCGCTTGGTAATCGCCCGAATCGAACTGTGCTTTGCCCAGGTAGAGCCTGGTTTCCGGGTCGTCCGGCTTCATCCGCAAAGCCTGTTGGAGGACGGCAACCGCCTTCGAGGGTTGGTGGGATTCGTAATAGGCTTGCCCCAGGAGCACACGAGTCGCCGCTACCTCAGGATCGAAGTCGACCGCTTTCTCAAGCACGGTAATCGCCTCTTCGTACTTGTTCTCCCTGAGGTAAACCACACCCAGATCGTGGTACGCCCTGTGGTCATGGGGCGCGCGCCGCGTCACCTCAAGGTACTTCTGCTCGGCGAGAGCGAAATCTCTTTTCTGAACCGCGGCACGGGCCTCGCGAAAGAGCTGCTCAGTGGCGTCCTGCCCGAAGGCGGCGTAGCCTCGAACCAGGAGCAAGGTCACGGCCGCCGTCAGCATCGCCGCAAACGGCCATCCTCTCCGGCGGGGAAACATCCGTACGTCCCACCGCTCTTTCAACATCGCAAACCTCCGCTGACCTGTGTTTCGCGGGGCATTATAAGGCAAAGCAGAAGTCCTCGCCACCGGCTTTTGGTCTTCTCGAAGTCGGACGTGTGGTGCCGTCGCGGTGTGAGGAGCTGGCTTAGGGACGGATTTCGCGCCTGATGCGGACGGCCGGCAACGCGGCCCGGTTACGGATTGACGGCCTTGTCTTTCCGGAAGGCGTTGCGCAAGCCTTGCAGCTTATCGCGAAGTTCCTTGGTGGCGTCGCGCCCATCCTGGCTCGTGCTGATGATGCGAGGGCTAAGCAGAACAATCAGCTCCGTCTCTTGCCGGGAATACGACGTGGTGCCAAAAAGCAGGCCCAGGCCGGGAATATCCCCGAGCAGCGGGACGCGGTTCCGTGAGGTCGTCACGTTGTAAGAGATCAGGCCGCCCAACGCGATGGTCTCTCCATCCTTCACCACGGTGTGAGTCTGGATAGCACGCTTCGAGAAACTCGGCGATTGGATGCCGGTGGCAGGCACCGGCTGGGCGTTGCTGATCTCTTGCGAGATTTCGAGGGACACGAGACCGGTGCTGGTGATGCGCGGCTTCACCCGGAGAATGATGCCGGTATCCACGTTCTGGACGGTGTTGCTGAAGACCGTGTTCGACCCGACTTGCACGCCGCCCACCACGGCCTGGGACGTGAGGATGGGTACAGACGAACCTACCTGGATGATAGCGCTGGTGTTGTCGGTAGCGAGGATGGAAGGGGCTGACAGCACGCGCACGCGCGAGCGATTCTCACTGGCGTTGAGGAAACCCATCAGTTCGCGGCTGTGGCCGATGTAGGCGCCGGCAGAGAGCTGCAGGGCGTTGGTGGGACTGAAAGATCCCAGCAGGTTTTTGGTCTGGCTGGTGCGCTGCTGCAAGAAATACTCCACGCCGAAAGAGAGGTCACCCGTGAGGTTCACCTCATAGACTCGCGCCTCGATCAGCACCTGGCGCGGCAGGACATCCAGCTCCTTGAGAGTCTTTGCGATCTCCGCATAGTCCGCCGCCGTGCTCTCGACGATCAACGAATTATTCACCGGGTCGGTGATGATACGGGCACCGCCTACCAGTGTTTCGCCTTCCCCGGTTTCCATGCCGAGCCCCAATTCGCCACCCGTGCCCAAACCGCTCGCCCCGAATCCGGAGCTACTCATGCTCGTAAGGCCGCCACCGCCCCCCAAGCCAGTTGTGCCCGCGCCCCCGAAGCCACCCGACCTGCCGACCCCGCCAAATCTGCTTCCCAATAAGGCGGAGCCTCCGCCTCCCATCCTGCCGCCCCCTCGCCCGCCCGCCATGCCCGTCTCCGCACCCGTCTCCCCCGTCGTGCCCGCTCCCATGCCGGTTCCCTGTGAGGGCTGCGCCGCGCCGGCCGTGCTCGCACCACCCCGAATCCTTGTCAGAAGCTGCGCCAAATAACTAGCCTCGGAGTTTTGGACCTGGTAGACGAAGGTCTGAATACCGCTGGGGGCCGCAGGCTGGTCAAGCTTCGTCACCCACTTCTCGACCTCTTCAAAGGCGGAGGGGTCCGCAGCAACAGCCAGGATGGCGTTGATGCGATCCAGGGGCAGAAAGCGCAACGGGGATTCTTTGGCGTTGAGCGCGTAGGCGGAAAAGATCGACTCGAGCTCGGGGACTAAGGCCGAAGCCACGTTGTTGTGCACCGGCACCAGGCGTACTCGCTGCTGTGCAAAGGCGGGGCTGTCGAACTGCGCCAGGACATCAAGCAGCCTTTTCATGTTCAGGCTGTTGTCCACCACAATCAGAACATTGCCGCCCTCGTGAACGGCCACCGTACCCCCCTCGGAAAGGAAGGGCGTAAGCATTTTGCTCATGTCCGACGCGAGGACAAAGCGCAATGCGATAATCTCCATGACCATCCGGTCGTCAGTAGAAAGATTCTTGCCGCTGCTGTCGGCAAGCACTTGCAGCGGACTGCCGGCGGCTTGCTTCAGTGGCATAATGCGATAGAAGTTGCCCGTCTGGACGGCGGTCGCACCATTGATGCGGAGCACAGTCTCAAGAATCGACAACAGGTCTTCGGTACGCAAATCGCCCGCGGTATTGATGGTCACCGACCCTTTGACGGTAGGATCTACTACGTAGTTGATCTTCAACTGGGCTGCCACCAAGCTGATGAATTGAAGCAGGTCGGCGTTATCGAGGCGGAAGCCGACACCGGAACTGACGGACGCGGCCGGCTGCACCGGTTGCGTCGCCGGCTGTGACGGCTCTCCTGACGGCTGCGCCGGAGGAGTCGTCGGTGAAGGCGGAGCCTGCTGTTTCTCGCGCCTTTTCAACAACCGCTGCATCATCTGCTGTTGATTCGGCCGGCCGGCGGGCTGACGAATCTGACCTCCGAATGCCTGCGTCTTCGAACCCGCAGCCAGCAGCACAGCCAGACACACGAGAAGCCATGCCAGCCCGGCCCGCTTTTTGCGGACATCGCCAACGCGAGCAAACGTCGCACCGAAGTAAGTTTCCGAGGGTGACTTGACCTCCGAGATCAGCATCATTGATCCTTTTTCTCCCCCTGCGCTGGTTTGTCGGCATCTACCCAGAAAACCTGGTCGCCAAAGGGGGTGGGATTCACGACTTTCC
This sequence comes from Terriglobia bacterium, assembly GCA_035945295.1. Lineage (GTDB taxonomy): Bacteria > Acidobacteriota > Terriglobia > UBA7540 > UBA7540 > QHZK01. Next base: position 46,455 of record DASZAI010000075.1, read on the forward strand.
TCTTTCCTCCGATTACCGTTCCGGCCGGGGCGTCTGGCGGCGCGCCGGGCGGCGGACCATTGCTTGCCACGTTGCTCCTTTGCCTCGAGGTTCCCGAGGAGACGGGCCCGGAGGCGGAACTCGGCGTCCCAACCATCGTGACGCGAGGACCGCCCGAGGCTGATGCTGAATCTCTCGCCGGCGTCGGCACCGGTTCAGCCCGCACCGCGCTGGCGACACTTCGCGCGCGGCGCACCGAATCCGCCGCGTCGATGTGGAACGTTTTCCCATTCCACTCGACCTCCACTCGAGAGCCCGAAATGGAAATCAGCTTGTAGCCACCAATTTCTTCTCCCACACCGACCCGCTTGGAGAACCCCGACGCCCCCTGGTCGCCGGGCGCCATAAGTGCAAACCATCCTTCTCCGAGACTCATGGTGCCGTACAGCACTGGCAGCTCCGGGGCCTTAACTTCGTCCTTCGGCGACTGGCTCGTACGCTCGGGAGTGAACATGTTCCGATCGACAATTTCCGCGAAGCTTTGCGTCGGCAAGGCCCCCTGGGATGGGGCCGTGGCCGGTGGGGTAGACTTGGGCGGTGTCGCTGCATGGATCCAGCGCGTCCGTTGCTGATAGTCCTGCCATAGCCGGCGCACATCCCAGGCCAGTAACGCGTTAAGGACAATCAGCCCGAGTAGCAGAACAATCTGTTCTCGGCGTCTCGAAAGCATACTGCCTCCATTACGGCTGGTCCGAAGCTCCGCCCTTCGCGCCTGGCATCGCGTGCACGGCAGCGCCTAGCATGATCTCGACGCTGATGCGTTTCCCGGCATCACCCGGAATCGGAGCGAGCCGCAGACGAGTGACGGAGAAAATGCGTGGCGCGGTGGCCAACGCCGCCAGGAAGTCAACCAGTTGATCCAGACGGCATCGCAGCGTCACTCGTCCAACCACAAGTCCATAGTTTGGGCTGACCTGCTGAACGCGCAGGAACTCCGTGCTGCCCAGCTCAAGGCTTTTGCTGTCAGCGAGCTCGCGCACCAACCGCTGCCATTCAGCGTTGGCGAGCGAAGACGACGGGCTCTCGAGCAGCCCCGCCTCCAGCGTCGTGACGCGCTCTTGAACCGCTCCCAGACTTGCCAGGTCGGTCCCGGCGTTGGCAACCAGACGCTGCGACCGCCGCAACGCCAGCTCCCTTTCCTCGATCGATCCGCCCGGCCAGCGGTCGAGGAGCGGAAAAAGTCCGAACCTCAGGACAAAAAAGAGCGCGACCGCCGCGGCGCCCGCCGCCAGCGCCAACCGGTCCCGCGGTTTCAATTTGCTGAGCATGGCATTTCAGAGGCGCGGAGACTGCTTGAGTCGCATGCGCATCTGGAAAATCTCCTTATTCTGGGCGTCCCGCGTGATAGGCGAAGTGAACTCAACCTGGGAAAAGTATGGGGAGTTCTCGAGCGGCCGCACCAGATCAGCGGCGCGAGTCGATGTGCCAAAGATCTCGACCGTGCCGTCTCCCACGTGGACCTCCTGGACCCAAGTCCCATCGGGCAGGAGGCGTGTCAGCTCGCGCAAAATCTCCAGCTTTCGCCACGACTCGCGGCGTAGGCTCTCAAGGGTTTGGGCGCGCGCTGCTAACGCGTCCGCCTGCTGTTCTTGCCGGCGTACGGCCTCCGCCCGAGGTCTCAGTCGCTTGATTTCCAGGTCGAGAGCGCGGGCGTAAAAGACGTTCTCAATCGGGCCGTGGGCCAGCACGAGAAGAGCCAGAAGTCCCGCTGTCGCCTCGAGCCCGTAGATGGGCGAGCGTACGAATCGTCTCGGATGCCACTGCTCATCGGCGGGCAGGAGGTTGATGTAAACGGCGGGTTTACGTACCAAGCCGGCATATGCGGCGGCCAATGCGAGGAGAGGAGCGCCGAGGTCCAGGGGGGCGCGCTGGGCCATTCGCAGCTTCGGCTGGGGCAATGGGGCGGCATCAGAGACGAGCGGCGAGTAAATCGGCGGCATGGAACCGCAGGCGAACAGGCGGATGGCAGCGGAGTCCTCGACTCCTAGAAAGGCTCGAACGCCATGAAGCTCTCGCGCGAGTTGGTCGGCGGCCGAGGAATCCGACCCCACGGCAACGTCGCGGGTCACCGAAAGGCCGTCCTTGTCGAAACCCACAAGTTCCAGGCCGCTCTCGCGCCCGCAGATCACCAGTGACCCTTCAGGAATGACCCCTTGGCCTTGGAGCAGAAGGCTCAAACAGGCGGCCGAAAGGGTCAGCGAACTCGCGCGCAGGCCCAGGGCTTTCAGGGCGTTGAGGTACTCGGCGAGTCGCGATTTCTCGATAATCACCACCATGACCCGAAGCTGTTTCTTATCGCCCCGGCGGCCCACGATTGCGCAGTCCCAAGAGACTTGGCCCTTCGGAAAAGGATGGAGGCCCTCGATCTGGTATCCGACTACTTGACCGAGTTGCGGTTCGGCCTCGGCGGGCAGGTCGAGGAAGCGGACCAGTAGCGCTTCCCGCGGGAGAGAGGCGATAACGCGTGCCTCGCGCAGATGGTAGCGCTTGATGAACTTGGAGACCACGTTCGCTGCCGTTGGGCTCGCCGCGTCGGGCACGCGCAGCGTGCCCACAACCACGAAGCGCCCGAAGCGGCGGCCCAGAGCGACCAAGTTCAAGGCTCCGCCATCCCAGTCCACTCCCAGCGCCACTCTGGTGAACATCAGAGACATCGTCCTAGCCTACTCCTTCCGCGAAAGGATCATCGTCGTACCAGAGCACAATTCGAGCGGGAACGCCTCCATTGGCTCGGGCATAGAGCAACGCCTTGACAACTCGCCGTACGCGCGACCCTGTCACTTCCCCCACGGAGACGACGCTGTAATAGCTCGTGTCCGTGGTGGTCAGATAGGGAATCGACTCATCCGGCAAGGACGCCGACAATCGCAGGTTCGCGTCATCGATCGAGCGATACGGGCCATTCATCACTCTTTCACGGATGATAGTCGCAGCCAACTCCGGCGTGATGCCCGGCACGCTCTCCAGCGCCGCAGCCGAGCCGTAGTTGATATTCACGGCCGCCGCTTTGGAGAAGATCGTCAGGTCGTCACGCACGCCGCCGAAGGGGACGATTTTGCCCTCCGGAGTCACGATCAGGGTCCCGTAAAAAATCTCGGGAGTCATGCCGCGAACTCGTAGCAACTCCTCCACTGAGCCGAACTGGGCGTGACGCGCGGCGTAGCCGAGCCGCGAATAATAGGCGTCCAAGGCATTGGACTGATCATCGTCAGCGGTCGGCTTGCGCCAATCGAGGATCGCCTGGCCCAGGTTGCTGGCCGTCGCCGTATTCAAACCATGCGCCTTAAACAGCCGTTCGAGCTGGACGCCGCTCGCGAGGTTGAGGTCGACTTTCCCGGTTTCGTTTACGATCTCAAGCACTGCCCGGCCACCGGGAAACGGCACGACGGTCTCGCGCTCTCCTTCTCGCCACATCCAGAAGTTGGGCCTTTGTAGGTCGCTCAGAAGCGGGTAGCCCATCTCAAACATGGCTGCCTGCACTCCACCACAAGCGATGCCGTAGGCCTGCACAGCTTCCTTCTGGTCAATCGTGGCGCGCGTCTCGATCTGCACGGAGCTGGCAAAGAGCAGAGCAATCATCATCAATAAAGCGACACCCCATAGCACCACGATGAGCGCGATGCCTTCCTCTGAGCCACGCGATCGACGTATTCTGGTCAAAGCCACGCTCCCCTGGCTCACTGGGTCACCAACCCCTGCGGGAGGACTTGTGCCCGAAGTGGAAATACCTCTTCCCCAACTTCACCCGTCACTCGTCGCCAACGAAGCAGCACAGCCGTGGGGAACGGCGACTCCGGCGTGCCTCGCCAGTCAGACAGCCAGGCGGGATCACCGGACTTCGGGTGCGGATCCTGGTACTCGAACCACACAGCGCGTAGACCGGTCATCACACGCGGGTCGGTCGCAGAGATGACGGGCGGAGCGTAGATCACCGTCGGATTCCCCGTGTCAGGGTCCTGACCCATCCGCTCGATGACGTGACGCAAGATAAGGGAGTCATCGACCACCGGTGTTTCGTGGAGCGCTAACGCTACCGTGCCGGGAGTCCACGGCACCACGACGTACTCGACCAACACCAGTCCCGACCGCGCCCGGAAACGGCTGCCCTGACTGCTGACAAACCGGAAACGAAATTGACTCGCTTCAAGAATCGGCCAGACACCAGGGAGAACCGGATCTGTCGACTGCACGCGGTAGGGGACCAGCGAGGCAATCTGTTGGGCGACAAAACTCGTGCGTTCCTGGCCACGCCGTGTCTGGCGGAGTCGAAGCTCGCCGTGCTGCCAGGCCCGGCTGCCCACGCCGATGCCAATCACCAGCGCCGTCATCAGCATGGCCATCAGCGTCATACCGATCACCAGCTCGAGCAGCGTGTACCCTTCAGCGCGAGACCTCACCCTAACCTCCCTAAGGGTTCGACTCCAGTTGCGGAAGCCGCAATTTCAGCGTTTGCAGGACGAAACTTTGCGTACCCGTCGACGTCGGCCAGGAAACTTCGAGCACGATTCGCAGCAGTTGGATCGGCTTGTCGGGCCCCGCTCCGGGCCGCTGGTCGACAACCTCGGTGACCGCCCGCCAACGCAGTCCCGCGGCCGTTGCCCCAGCGCGCTGTTCACCTGCTCCCAGTGTCGGGTCGACCAGAAGTTCGTTGAGCTTGCCGTGGGCGAATTCTATGGCCTGAGAATACCGGTCGACTCGATCCGTGGTGCGCAGGGCGGTCGAAAAGCTCGAGAACAACGCGCTGAAGCAGATTCCAAGAATGGACACGGCGATCAGGATTTCGAGCAATGTCACACCGGCTTCCTCGCGCCGGCGCGATTCCCTTTGCTCGGTGGCGATACTTTTCGTCAGGGGCTTCATGAGCGGCTTCGTCATACGCCTTGTTTCAACCATGGAACGATTGCTGCCCTCACGGCTGCCGCGCGGCAACCTCAATCTCCGGACCGTCGAGCAAGAAGTTGATATGCACGTCCATCTCGCGACCTCGCGGGTTGCGCAGCCGCAGGGTCCTTTCCTCCATGCCGCCGGAGGGATAGATCGTCAGACGAAACACCGCGTCAGAAGGGGCCTCTTCACCCTCGTCAACCCTGATGCCAGCGGGCAGGGTGTACTCGCGAGTCCAGCCGGACGCCGGCTCAATCATCCTCACACGACTCACCGGATTCTCCTGGCTCAGGCCGGGCTCGATGTCGACCATGTAGTACCGTTGTTCGTAGACGGCCTGCGTGCGCGCGTCGCGCAACGTCTGGGCGATACGCTCCGCCGCCGTGCGAAGCCTCCAACTGTCCATCCAGACGCCAAAGCGCGGGGCAACCAGACCCAGCATCAGCGAGAGGATAATCATCACGATGATCAACTCGAGCAGCGTGACGCCATCCCCGCACGAGGTCCATCGGACTCGTTCACTTCCAGCTCTCGATGTCCGCATTTTCTCCGTCCCCGCCCGGTGTCCCGTCCGCGCCGTAGCTGATGATGTCGGGTTCGTCGCCGTGATCCCCGGGGAACTTGTAGACGTACGGACGTCCCCAGGGATCGAGTGGAATCTCCTTGGGCAGATAGGGGCCGTTCCAGTTGTTGATTCCTGCTGGAGCCACGCGCAGCGCCTGCAACCCCTGGTCGGTGGTCGGAAACGTCCCAGTATCGAGCTTGTAGACGGAAAGTGCGGTCTGGAAGGCATCGATCTGGGCCTTGGTGGTAGTGATCTTGGCTTGCGTCACGTGCTTGAAAAGCCGCGGCACGACGAGGCCGGCGAGCAAGCCGAGGATGAGGATCACCACAATCAGCTCAATCAGGGTGAAGCCTCGCGCTGAGTCTTCCTTCGACCGGGACGCTTTCGTGTTGGTTGGTCGGCCCATCACATCGGCACCTCATTCATGCTGACAATCGCCAGCAGAGTGGAAACCACGATTCCTCCGACAATCAAACCCATCACCAGAATCACCGCTGGTTCGACCAGCGCTACTAGCCGCTTGGTCGCCGTGCGGACTTCCCGGTCATAGATCTCCGCGATCTGGAACAGCATGGAGTCGAGCTTGCCGGTCTGCTCGCCGAGCGTCGCAAGCTGCACGGCCAGTGGCGGAAACAATCCTGACTCGGCCAGGGGAACGGCGAATCCCTGACCTCGCTTGATGCCTTGCATCAGCGGCTCGACGGCGCCGGCAATGACACGGTTCCCCAAAACATCGCGCGTCAGACGCAGCGCCGAGATGATGGGCACGGCCTGGTTCAACAGCGTCCCCAGGGTCTTCGAGAAACGGGCCATCTCGAGCTTCAACCACACCGGACCGAGGAGCGGAACCCGCAAGCGCCAGCCGTCCCATTGGAGTCGTCCGGATTCGGTCCGCACCCAGCGCGACCAACCCCAGAGCCCCGCCACCAGCAAAAGCGCCGCAATCAATCCATAGCGTCGGAAAGCGTCCGAAACGTGCATCAAGATCAGCGTGGGCAGCGGCAGTTCTCTGCCAGCCTCTTGAAAGACTTGCGCGAACCGCGGTACCACCCATCCCAGAAGGAGTGCAATCGCTCCCCCGCCCACCGTGATGAGGAGTGCGGGGTAGATGAGGGCCGAGAGCAGATAGCTGCGCAACTCGTCGCTGAACTCTTCAAACTCCACCAGCCGATCGAGAACCGCCGGCAGCGTGCCGCTCGCCTCTCCGGCGCGCACCATGGCCACGTAGAGTGGTGGGAAAAAGTTGCCGCACGCCGCCAGGCTGTTGGCAAGCGACTTGCCGCCGCGCAGCTCCTTGAGGGCCTGGCCGATCACCTCGCGCAGCGCGCGCTTCTCGGCGAGATCACGGGAGAGGGTCAGGCTCCGGTCGAGCGGAATCCCGGCGCGCACGAGCGTGGCGAGTTGCCGCGCGAAGCCCAGCCGATCCACTGCCGAGAGCCGCCTTCCGCCGAAAAGCGCCAATCGCGAAACGCCCGAGTCCTGCTTCACGCTGACCTGGATCGGCAGGCAGCCCATCTGGCGAAGCTCGGCCACCAGCGCCGGCTCGGTCTCCGCCACGAGCACGCCCTCCACGAGCTGACCGCTTCCTTTGATCGCTTTGTAGGAAAATTCAGGCATGGGACGCTCTTCGCTCAAATTTCCTGGGTCACCCGCATGACTTCCTCGAGGGTGCTCTGCCCCGACGCCACCTTCAGCCAACCGTCTTCCTTAAGGCTGCGCATGCCATGCTCGCGCGCCGCGGTGCGCAGCGTGCCGGCGTCGGCCCGAGCAACTATCTGGCGCCGGATGCTCTCGTCGAGCTCCATGAACTCGAAGATTCCAACGCGGCCGTGAAACCCGGTCTGGCCGCAGTGCAGACAGCCGCCGGCGCGATAGAGAGTCAGCGGCCCAGGCGCACACGGCCAGCCTTGCCGCCGGAGTTCGTCGCCGTCGGCCGCGTAAGCCTGCCGGCATTCAGCACAGAGCACCCGCACCAGCCGCTGCGCGAGCACCGCCACCACGGAAGAGGAAACCAGGTAGTGCTCCACGCCCATGTCGGTAAGTCGCGTCACCGCACTCGGCGCGTCGTTGGTGTGCAGGGTGCTGAAAACGAGGTGTCCGGTAAGCGCAGCACGCATGGCGATCTCCGCCGTCTCGAGGTCGCGGATTTCGCCCACCATGATGATATCCGGGTCCTGGCGCACGATGTGCCGCAGGCCCGCCGCAAAGGTCAGTCCGATCTGCGGATTAACATGAATCTGGTTCACGCCCGAGAGGAGGTATTCTACCGGGTCCTCGATGGTGATAATCTTCTTCTCCGTGGTGTTCAGTTTGCGCAGAGAGCCGTAGAGGGTGGTCGACTTGCCGCTGCCAGTCGGACCGGTAACAAGAAAGAGCCCGTGTGGAAGGCTCAGATAGTGCTCCATCCTTTCGCGCAGCGCGTCAGGAAACCCCAAGGTCGCGAGTTCGAAGCGTTCGCTGGCACTGCGATCCAGAAGTCGCATCACGACGCTCTCGCCGTAAAGGGTCGGCAGGGTCGAGACGCGCAGGTCCAGCTCGCGGCCCAACACGCGCAGCGGAATTCTGCCGTCCTGCGGCAGGCGCTGCTCCGCGATGTTGAGTTTCGCCATCAGCTTGATACGCGAAGTCACGGCGGCGCGCATCTCCCTGGGCGGGGCCGGCACTTCGTACAAGACCCCGTCAATGCGGTAGCGGACGCGGAATACCTTTTCAAATGGCTCGATGTGGATATCGCTGGCTCGCCGCTCGAGCGCCCGGCCGATCAACTGATTGACCCAGCGAATGACCGGAGCCTCCGAGGCCAGATCGCGGAGTTGCTCGATGTCGGCCGCCTCGCCTTCGGTGACTCCTCCGAGCGAGTCCGTTTCCGCGGCCGCCGCCTCATCCTCTTCCAATCCAAAGGAGACTTCGAGGGCTTTCAGGATCTCCGCCTCACTGGCCAGCCGCACTTCGATCCGCCGCTGCATCAATTGCTCGAGGGCCCGGATGTTGTCGGCGTCCAGAGGATCGGCCATGGCGACAAATACCCGGCCGTCTTCCGCTCGGAAAGGGTAGAGCAGGAACTGGCGCAGAAAACTTGGAGTTACCTTGGACGCTTCCACGGGAATTTCACCCAGCTCCTCGGGGTCTACGCGCGGAATGCCCAGTTGCTCGGAAAGAACCGAGTAAAGCGTCTGCTGCGAGACAAAACCCAGATCGACGAGAATCTTGCCCAGGCGGTCGGAGCGCTCCTTCTGCAAGGCCAGGGCCTTCTCGAGGTCGTCTGCGGGGAGGAGACCGCGTTCCACCAACAACTGTCCGAGTGATTTGCGGCTTGTCAGGATGACAGGCATTCAGACCGTCACGATCAACTCGTTCAGCATTCTCAGTCGATCCCGAGTGAGAGGCGAGGTTTCAGCCCCGCCAGGGAAACGTGAGGAGAAACGGCGTTGGGCCCGTCTCCCCGGCGAGGCCGAAACCCCACCCCTCAGTCGCGGATCAGCCGGTCTTAACCAAAGTCGCGCTACAGCTCTGCGATCTTCATCTTGCCCAGCAACTGTTCGTACGAGAGTTTCTTGTCTTCATACTGGTCGAGATCCGACTTTTTCACCTCGATGACCAGTTGACTGGGGAGGCCCCCGTCCGTCTGAACCTCAAAAAAATGAGTTACCACTGCGACGGTCTCGCTCGCGCTCATGTCATGCAACGCCGCTGCATGGTCCGCAAGCAGGCGGGGCACGGATTTCTTGATGGCTTCGATTCTCCCGACCTTCGTCTTCCGCGCAGTCTCAACTTCCGCCTGGCTGAGGGGCCGGGTATCGAACGGACTGGGCATACGCGTCGGATAGAGGTTGACCTCCAGACTGAAGACCAGTCCGAAGTCCGGCAGATACGCGCCCTTGGTCTTCTCCAGCAGTCCGAAAGGCGGCGCAAAGGTCTGCGACATATTCTGATTAATCACTGCCTCCAAAACCTTCATCTCATTTTTGAGCTGGGCGTGGTCCGGAGCGGACGTTTGCGCCGACAGAGGCTGACCTAGAGACAATCCCATGGCTAGCAGAACTAGTGCCGTACTCGACCGCGTCGGTTGCAAGATCATCGTGGTCTCCTCTTCGGCTTCTAGCGCTTGCCGGACGCTGGCACCTTCGATTCAAGCGAATTGCGTGCGATCAGCTCCACAATCTCGCCCTGCTGCTCACTCTGCTTCCGCGTCTCCTCCCAGACGTTGTTCTGTACCTTTTGAACGAACTCCAACCCGCGAGCCAGACGGTCGAGATTCTTCGCTTGCTCTTCGCGCAGGCTGGCGGCGAGCTTGTCGTTCGAGGCCTCCAGTCCCGCGCGCTCGAATGCCATCTGCCGTTCGACCTCCTGCGCCGCCAGCGCCTTGACATCCGCTGGACTCAACGCGGACGCCGAGCTTGAGCCCGCCGTCGCTATAGGGGCTGGCCCAAGACGATTCCGCCAGTGGCTCGCACCGCCCACGAAGATTCCAAGAAAGATCGCCGCGGCGGTAGCAGCCAGTGCCGCGGTTCGCCACAACGAGGTGAGGAAGCCCGCGAATTGCTGCTTCGGTTGGTCCGGAATGAACACCAAGTGGGCAGGCATCTCCCGCTCGGTAAGGGTGTTCATCAGCGCGCCATGCACGCTGCGCAGCCGCTCGACGGAACGCGAGCAGTCAGCGCATTGCTTGACGTGCTGCTCGAGTTCGCGAACCTCTGCCGGCGCGAGTTCGTCCAAGATCCATTCGAGTAGTCTGGCTTCCCGTTCGGGGCATCCCATGGCGTTTACCTCTCAGTGGGGTCGTTGCAACCTACGGTTCAAGGAACTTCCTTAGTTGCTCGAACCCCGCGTAGACTCGCGTTTTCACAGTGCTCAAAGGGCAGTTCTGAATTTCGGCAATCTCGCTAAACTTGAATCCTTGATAAACCTTCAGAATGACGGCCTCGCGCTGCTCGACGGACAGAGCCGCCAGCGCCTTTTCGACCAGCAGCTTTAACTCACCCTGTTCCCATCCCATTCGATTCCCCGGCATTGAGGACAAGGGCGGCCGCGCGGCGCTCGCTTCGTCCGCCACATCCAGTTGTTGGTCGAACTGGCGGCCGCGCAGGCGGCGCATCTCGGAGCAAGCCGTGTTATGGGCGATCTGGAAAAGCCAGGGACGGAATCCTTCTGCATCCCGCAACCGGCCAAGGTGCTTGTAAGCCGAGACAAAGACCTCCTGGCACAGGTCAAGCGCGTCCTCGGGTTGTCCGGTCAAGTGAACCAAGTAGCTGTACACCTTTCGCTCCCAGCGCCGGACGAGCGCATTGAACGCCTCAGGCTTGCCATCAAGGGCGTCTCGCACTAGCGCAGCGTCGGAACGATCCGAAATTGGTAACGGCGCCAATTTCACCTCTCAAGACGCGCAGGATCGGGAAAAAGTTTGGAAGCCGCCATTTTTTTGATTGCCTTACCCTAGTCGATCCCCCACCAGGTCTCAGGCCGCGGCCGGCAACTGGTATAGAATACAAGGGCATTCGCGGCGAAAGCGAGGTATTTGTCCAGCCAGTATGGCGGAAGCGACCGACCGGCCCGGCACGACGTTTGTGATTGTCAACTGGAACCGCCGTGCCTTGCTCGAACAGTGTCTGAGATCCCTCGAACAGCAGACCGCGTCCTGTTTCGACGTTGTCCTCGTCGACAACGGCTCGACCGACGGGTCGCTCGATGGCCTCGCCCAGTTTGCGCGCCTGTCCCTCCAAGTCATCCGCAACCAGGAAAATTGCGGATTCGCGCCCGCCGTGAACCAAGGAATCCGGCAAGCGCGCGGCCGTTTCGTTGCTCTCGTCAACAACGATGTGGTGCTCGACCCGCACTGGCTCGAGTCCATGTCGGCTGCATTTCAGACTGATCCGCGACTCGGAATGTGCGCGTCGAAAATCCTCTTCGCGGACCCCCCTCACTTGATCGACAAAGTCGGACACGTCATCTATCCCGACGGTCAGAATTACGGCCGCGGCCATCTCGAGGTTGATCGCGGCCAGTACGACCGCCCCGAAGGAGCGCTCTGCCCGGACGGCGCGGCGGCGATCTATCGCGCCGAAGTTTTTGAGTCAGCGGGACTATTCGACGAGGACTTTTTTGCCTATGGCGATGACGCCGATCTCGGACTGCGGGCGCAGCTCTGCGGCTGGAAATGCCTGTACGTGCCCGCCGCAATGGCCTACCACTATCGCTCCTCGACGCTCGGCGAGTACGCGCCGGCAAAGATTTTTCTGGTAGAGCGCAACCGGATTTGGCTGGCACTCAAACTGTTTCCCTGGCGGTTGCTCATGCTGCTGCCCTTTTATTCCGCCATACGATATCTCTACTCGTTCTGGAGCCTCGCGACCCGCCGAGGGGACGTCGGGCGTGCGACGCGCCGCGGTTCGGCATTGGCGACACTCGGCGCCGTGCTAAGGGCGGAGTATCATGCCGCGCGGCGGATCCCCTTTATGCTCCGCAAGCGGCGCGAGATCGCTCATCGGCAGCGGATTTCCACTCAGGACTTTATCCAGCTCCTGCGGCGACATCGGATCAGCGCACGAGACCTCACCCGCTAGTCGAAGACGCAAAATGGATGGGTGGCGGACGGGATGGCGGAGAGGCCGACGCCGTACGGCACTCATCCAAGAGTTGGGCTTCTTGTACTGCCTGTGTTGGCGGTTGAGTCTGAGGTCAGTAGTTGGCGAAGACCACGCGCCCGTTCTCAACCATCTCGTAAATCTGTGGCGATTGAGGTACGGTCAGTGCCACTCGTCCGTAGCGCGCCAGGACCTGCTTAACATAGGACTGAGTCTCGGGATAGGGAGGCACGTCACCACGGGCGGCGACGACCTTCTCACCGGCATTGTAGCCCGCTAGGGCCAGCCGCAGGTCCCCGCCGAAGCGGTCGAGCAGGAAGCGCAGGTGACGGATACCGCCCGCCACGTTTTCCCATGGATCGAATGGATCGTGTACCCCCAGTTGCCGCCCGGTGGAGGGTAGTAACTGCATCAGGCCGAGGGCTCCTTTGCGCGAGCGCGCACGAGGGTTCCAGGCCGACTCCACCTCGATGACGGCGTTCACCAGTGCAGCGTCGACACCGTACTGCTGGCTGAGATCATTGATGTAAGGTTGAAGGTCGGCGAGCGCTTGCCGGCGTCGTTCAATGACGCGGCGCGCCCCTGCTACGCCTCCATGCGCCGCGGCCGCGTATAACTCCGGGTCCTCAGAGTTGACGAAGATTACCCGCCCACCTTCCTCGAGGTAAGCAATCGAAGGCGCGGCGAGAGACGGGACGGCAAGAAAGATGACAGACAAGGCCGCCAGCAGCGCCCCGCGCAGAGGCGAGTGCATTCGGACTGCCTGATCGTGCGCCAGCGCTCTCCAACAGGTTCCTATTCTCAGCATCACTCGGGCCCCGCGCGACCTTTGAGGCAACCATTATACTCCAAGGTTGATTTCAACTCGTAAGACGTCGGCGGCGCGCAAAAAGTTTGGCTGTCGGAAGGCTTTTCCATCTTGGTTTACGCCTAGCAATTTCTTCGGGTTACACTAGTTGGGGAGTCCGATTGGGATCTCGAAGAGAAGGACACTACTTGACTTGGTGGATCTTCAAGATGAAAGCCCTCTGAACGATAGCATTCAGTGGGCGGGAGCGACGAAGCAACCCATCGGCGCTCACTTGGCTCGAACAATTGGGGCTGGTTGCTTTTCGCGGGTAAGCGAGCCCAGGAGGAATCGGTGAGTGCCATGTCTAATCCGGGACGCGGCTTCCGAGTGCTCGAGCGCAGCCCACTCGTGGTCTCTCGGCGGCGCCGAGGTCTGACTTTCACCGCCCTCCTACTGGCAGCGGCCCTCGCGGTCCCGTCGAGCGGTTACATCGCAGCCCAATCCACCGCGTCGGCCCCGTTCACACTTCCGGCCGAAACCGTAATCTGGCTCCGTCTGGAGACGCCGATCAGCACGAAGTCCTCGCACCTCCACGACCCGGCGACCGCCGTCGTAGAGCGAGAGGTCAAAGGCCAGAACGGAGTCGCCATCCCGCTCGGCGCCAAGGTGACGGGCCGCATCGAAAAACTCATCCCGAGTTCCAGTCCCGACGACCGCGCTCGGCTTCTCGTGCGCTTCACTCAGGTGCAGATTCCAGGCCAGTCACCCATCGCGCTCGCGGGTCACATCAGCGAGGTCGAAAACGCCAGGGAGACAGTGCTGGCCGACGGAACCATCCAGGGACTATTGCTCAGCGAGATTCCCGTGTCACGGCTGGAAGGAGTGCTCGGCAAGCTTTCCAAGAGCAACCCTGGGATTGGCGGCGAGATCGAAAAGGCTTCGCAGAAGAATCTCGGCGAATCCGACACCTCGATTGTCTTTCCTGCCGGCGCCGACCTCGCTTGGGTCCTGGACAAGCCGCTTGCGGTGGAACGCACGTTCCCGCCCGCCGTGACCGATCAGCTTGATTCAGGTGCGAGTGTCGCCGTCGAGCAGTTGCTGGCTGACGCTCCGCATCGCGCGCAGAGCAAGGACGGCAAGCCGGGTGACCCGCTGAACCTCGTAGTGATCGGAAGCGCTGAGCAGATCCGAAGCGCCTTTGTCTCGGCGGGCTGGTCGGCCGCAGAAGAAAAGAACCAGAAGTCGATCATGCGGACGGTCCGCGCCATCGCGGGAGATGAGGGCTATGGTTCAGCTCCGGTTTCCCAGCTCTATGTTTACGGCCGGCAGGAGGACCTGGCGTTCGAGCGAATGTTGAATACTTTCACCAAGCGCCACCACCTACGTCTGTGGCGGACGACCAAGACAACCCCTGACGGACGCGAGATCTGGCTGGGCGCCGCGACTCACGATACCGGCATCGACGTCCATCCCGGAGTGGTATCGCACGCCATCGACTCCGATCTCGACGCCGAGAGGACCAAGGTGGGCGCTGATCTCGAGTTCACCGGAATGGTCAGCGCGCAACACCTGGTCACGCGCGCCGATCCGCTGAGTCAAGGTCTGACGGCGACCGGCGGGACCTGGAAGACTGACGGAAGGCTGTTGACCGTCGAATTGAAGTCTGGCGCCGCCGCGGCCTCGGACTCCGCTCGAGCCCAACAACGCTGACCAGCTAGAGCCAGCCGCCTCTTGATTTCCCGCCGGGCCGTTGACGCGGACGCGAAGTCGCGGTATGTTTCGCCTTTCGATGCCGGTCGTGGAACGCAAAGCTTTCGGCGAACTGCGCTTTGGGTCAAAGAGAAATAATGTCAACCACTTCCTCCATGCCGTCCTCCGCCACACCGGTACGCGGCAAGATCGTTGAGGCGGAGATCAAGATCTCCGTGAGCCCCGCTTTCCCGCTGCCGCTCGCCTCCGCTTTGTACGCCATTGAGTCGGGTGACGGAGTGTGGTTGTGCGCCTACTATGGCGCGAACCGCAGCGTGTTCGATTACCTTCCGCAACGCGGCGCGGAGCTAGACGAGACCCGAGCCGGCATCACTTTCCACGTCAAACAATTCATACCCAAAGACCAGTACCAGCCCGCTCAGTGGGAAGAATTCAAGAAGTCCCGTCTCATGACCTTCAAGGCTGGGTAACCCCGTCCCCTTGTCAAAACACCCGCAATTGAGTAATTATAAGTCGTCTGCATAATCTTGCATGGACAAAGTCTACCGGCGCACCCAGATTCTGGAAATCCTCGGGAGTGGGACAGCCGCGACGCAAACGGAGTTGCGGAAGAAACTCGCCCACCGCGGGGTTCATGTGACTCAAGCCACCGTCTCGCGCGACATCGAAGAGCTCGGACTTATCAAGACGCGCGAGGGATATCGCCTGCCGGAGGAGGCCGTCCGGACGGCGGCGCCTACCCTGCAGCCGGGCATGGCCGTCGTGCTGAAGGAGTTTGTGCGCGAGGTACGCCAGGCTGGGCATTTCATCATCGTTAGGACGCATCCCGGGACGGCGCACACCGTAGCCGTGGCGCTGGATGCCGCCGAGTGGCCGGAAGTCGCAGGCACCGTCGCCGGTGATGACACCATCTTCGTGGCCACGGGGAAGGCGTCCGATGCGGGCCGCATTCGCAAGCGCATCCTGGCGCAATTGGCAGACTGACGCCGGCCCGGAATCCACGATCACGATAGGGGCTCGAATCATGACCAAGGTCAAGCGAGTGGTGCTCGCCTATTCCGGAGGACTCGACACCTCAATCATCATCCCTTGGCTTCGCGAGAACTACGGCAGCGAAGTCGTGGCCATGGTCGGCGACGTCGGCCAGGGTGATGACTTCGAGGCCGTTCGCGCCAAAGCGCTGCGCACCGGCGCTTCCAAAGTCTACGTGGAAGACCTGCGCGAAGAGTTCATCACGCAATACCTGTGGAAAGCGGTGCAGGCGGGCGCGATCTATGAAGGCAAATACCTGCTGGGCACTTCGCTGGCGCGGCCCGTACTCGCCAAGCGGCAGGTGGAAGTGGCGCAAGCGGTCGGCGCCGACGCCGTCGCCCACGGATGCACGGGAAAAGGCAACGATCAGGTGCGCTTCGAGCTGACCTACAAAGCGCTGGCGCCGGATTTGCGAGTCATCGCGCCCTGGCGTGAATGGTCGATCAAGTCGCGCGAGGACGCGCTCGAGTACGCGCGCCAGCACAACGTGCCGGTCCCCGTCACCAAGCGGGAGCTTTACAGCCGCGACCAGAACATCTGGCACCTGAGTCACGAAGGCGGTCCCCTCGAAACGAAACTCGGCGAGCCGCCGGAAGACGCCTGGAAGCTGACGCTCAGTCCGCGTAAAGCTCCTGACCGCGAGGCCGAAGTGGCGATTGGCTTCGAGGCGGGTGTGCCGGTCTCGGTCAACGGCCGCAAGCTCGACGCGGTTCCACTACTTGACGCCCTCAACAAGCTCGCCGGAGAAAACGGCGTCGGGCGCACGGATCTGGTGGAGAACCGCCTGGTGGGCATCAAGTCGCACGGCGCCTACGAGACGCCGGCGGGCACGCTGCTTCACGCCGCCCATCACGAGCTCGAAGCGATTTGTCTGGACCGCGAAACGTTCCACTACAAGCAGCACGTCGCGCTGCGCTACGCCGAACTCGTCTACTACGGGCAATGGTTCACGCCACTGCGCGAGGCGCTCGACAGCTTTGTCCAGACCACGCAGCGCACCGTCACCGGCGAAGTGGCACTCGGCCTTTACAAAGGCGCGCTACGCGTGCTCGACCGGCGCTCGCCGAGTTCGCTCTACGACACGAGCATCGCCGGCTTCACCATGAAATCCGACTACGACCAGAAGGACGCGGAGGGGTTCATCAACATCCTGGGTTTGCCGATCAAGCTGGCAGCGCTGAAGAGCGCCGAGGTGAACGGCGGCGGTCGAAAGTCCGCTCGTAGGAAGTCGTCGCCCAGGAGAGCAGGATGAAACTCTGGGGCGGACGCTTCGCTCGCGCCGGTCGAGATCCACTCTTCGAAAAATTCTCCCAATCGTTCTCTGTCGACCGGCGACTCATCCTCTACGACCTGCGCGTCAACCAAGCCTATGTCAAGGCGCTCGGCAGGGCACATGCCCTCAGCCCCACCGAAGTCCGGCGTCTCACCCACGGACTCGAGAGCTTGCGACGCAAGGTCGAGCGGAATCCTCGCTGGCACGGTGGCCAGTCGAGCGAGGATGTGCACACCTGGGTCGAGCAACACCTCGAAGCGAGCGTGGGACCGGTGGCGCGCAAGCTCCGCACCGGGCGCAGCCGCAACGATCTGGTGGCGACTGAGACACGGCTCTACGTCAAGTGGCAGATTCCTCGCTTGCAAGGCGCGGCACTTGAGCTCCTCGAAGCGCTGGTCGGCCAGGGACGGCGCCACTTCGGCGCGGTGATGCCGGGCTACACCCATCTTCAGCCCGCCCAGCCCATACTCTTCTCGCACTATCTGCTCGCTTATTTCGAAATGTTGCTGCGGGATTGGGATCGCCTCGAAAACTGCCGCGCCCGCGCCGACGAGTTGCCGCTCGGGGCCGCGGCGCTGGCGGGAACATCTTTTCCACTCGACCGCAAGGCATTGGCGAAGGACCTGGGATTCGAGCGCGCCGCCCGCAACAGCCTCGATGTAACTTCGGATCGCGACTTTGTGGCCGAACTGCTTTTCATCTGCTCCCTGACGATGGTCCACTTGAGCCGCCTCGCCGAGGACCTGATTATCTTCTCTTCTCCGAGCTTCGGCTACGTTGAGCTCGCTGATACCTACTCGACCGGCAGCAGCATCATGCCGCAGAAGAAGAATCCCGACTCACTCGAGCTGATTCGCGGCAAGACAGCGACGATCATCGGCAGAGTGGGAGGCATACTGGCGTTGCTCAAGGGTCTGCCGCTCGCTTACGACCGCGATCTCCAGGAGGACAAGGCAGCGTTGTTTGACGCAGTCGAAACCACGTATGACGCGTTGATGCTCGCGGCACGCGTCATCGGGACGCTGCGCGTTCGTCCCGAGCGCATGCGCGCCGCAACGACGCTCGGATTCCTCACCGCCACCGAAATCGCCGACGAACTCGTGCGGCGCGGTGTTCCATTCGCCGACGCGCACGAGCAGGTCGGGAAGCTGGTGCGCCTCTGCGTCGAGCGAGGCGGCACGTTCGACGACGTCTCAGACGACGAGGCCCGCCGCGCGATTGCGCAGTGGGACGCCGGACTTCGCGCCATCGCCGTGTCACCCGAGCGCGCCGTACGCCGCAAGGACGTGTTCGGCGGGACATCGCCTTCCCAGGTGACGCGTCAACTTCGTGAGGCACCACGCACCCTCGCTCGACTCCAACGCCAACTGAACTTGCCGGCGCTTCACCGCGAGCGGTGATGGTGCTATGCTCGTCGCCAGGACGAGATGGCCAGGCTTCTCATCACCGGCCCCGGCGAAGAGACGCGGATCTTTGAAATCACTACGCCCGTCATCAACCTCGGACGCGCCGAGTCGAGCGACGCGGTCCTCGACCATCCCAGCGTCAGCCGCCATCATGCACGCTTGATCCTTGGGCCTGGCGACCTCGCCACGCTCACCGACTTGGGCAGCCTCAATGGCATTCTGGTCAACGGCAAGCCGGTTCGGGAACATCGGCTGCGGGATCGGGATCGTATCTCGATTGGCGCCTACGAACTCAGGTACGACGCGCCTTTGGAACCGGTGCTCGAGATCGCCACGGACCCGGCGATCGCGGCACGCGTCGCGGAACTGCTGGCGCCGCGAGCGCCAACGCCGTCCGAGAGGGAGTCGAGACTCTCCGGCCTGGAGAGCGAGAATCGTCTCTTGAGATTGCTCCTCCAGGTCGGTAACGCCGTATCCGCGGCTGCCGATCCCGAAGCGGTCGTGCGGCGAGTGACAGAGTTGATCTTCCAGATGCAAACCGTAGAGCGTGGCTTTGTGATGCTGGCAGACGAACAACGCGGCTTCAAGCCAGCACTTCTGCTTTACCGGGACCCGGAGTCGCGCCTTCCGGCGGCGGCTGACCCGAGCACGGTGGTCCTCTCGAGCAGGGTGATCGAGCGCGTCACTCGAGAGCGCCTGCCCCTGCTGATCCGCAACGTGACTCAGGATGCGCGCTTCGAAGACAGCGAGAGCCTCCGGCTTTCCGGCGTTCGCTCCGCGATGTGCGCGCCGCTGGTCGTCCAAGATCGGTTCCTCGGCATTTTCTACGTCGACTGCCTCTCGAAGCCCATGGCCTTCGACCGGGAGCAGTTGGAAATCTTCGCGGTGATTGCGGCTGAAACCGCCGTCCGACTCGACAATGCCTGCGCTTACGAAGAGCTCTCCCGGAGGGCGCTCGAACGTCGCGCGCTCGAGCGCTTCTTGAGTCCTACGGTGGTCGACAGGATCCTCGCCGACCCTATCGGACTTCGACTAGGTGGCGAGAATCAAACAGCGACGATTCTGTTCTCCGACCTGCGGGATTTCACTCGAATCGCCGAGAAAACGGCACCGCAAGATCTCGTCGAACGGCTCAACGAGTTTTTCAGCGAGATGACCGAAGTGATTTTTTCCAACGGCGGCACGCTCGACAAATACCTGGGCGACGGAATGATGGCGGTGTTCGGCGCTCCGATCCCAAGCCCCGATGACGCGAGGCGCGCCGTGAAGACTGCGATCGAGATGCACATTGCACTCGAGCGGCTCAACCGGGCGTGGGAGACCCGCGGCCTCGAACCCCTAGGCATGGGCATCGGCATCAACACCGGTGCGGTGACGGCCGGGAACGTCGGCTCCGCCCAGCGCATGGACTATACGGTGATCGGCGACGCAGTCAACGTGGCGGCGCGCCTGTGCTCAAGTGCTGCCCCTGGCCAAATCCTGGTGGCGGAGGCGAGCTTCCGTGCGCTCGACGGAAGCTTTGCGTCGAATGCCGGTGCGCCGATTCCCATCAAAGGGCACACGGCATCGGTGGAAGTGTACGAGATCCCCTGGCAAGCCGCGAAATAGATCGGCCAGGCATCGGGCTCTGACGGCCGAACCGACGGGTCAGGTGCGCGGTCTATTTGGCTTTGAAGTTGGCGGCGAGCTGCATGTCGCCCCATTGGATAGCGACCTGACCGCCGCCATCTGCATCGGCCAGTCCAATCGTCACCTGTTCGGCGGGCGAACTCAGCTTACTCTCAGTAAGCGGTGCGGCGTAGAGGTCCTTCGAGGCGTCATGGTCGGTACCCCACTGCCCGTGCTCGCTGTTGAAGACCAGCTTCCAGCTATTGTCGGCCTCCCGGCGCGCCCAAAGGCTGTATTCCCCCTTGGGGACGGTCACGTCACCGAAGGCCAGGTCGGTCGCGGTCGTGAACGTGGTCGACTGGTCGGCGCCCAGCCGCCATACCTTGCCGGCCGGCACCCTGCCTAGCATCTCTTGCACCTTGCGCCCTTTGAGGGACGGACGTCCGTACTCGACGCTGACCTCCTTGCCATTCAGGGTGAGCTTGGAAGTTCCGCGCGGATTGTTTTGCGCAGCAGCCATGGCGGCGCAGACGCACAACACCGCGAGAGTAAGCATCCCGATCGTCAGTCGCTTCATGACACTCTCCTTTTCGGACGCTGTCGATGGCCCGCCGCCGGCAGCCGGCGCGGCTCGGGCAGCAAATCGTTGTCCACAGTCGAGGAAAGGTCATTATACTCCGGCCTTTTCGCGTCGAGCTGCCTTTTGCACTCGGCGCTTGACCACCCACCCGCTGCGCTGCATGCCCATCATGCCCCTCTCGAGAATAAGCCCCCGCCTGTTTCCCGATTCGACGGGTTGTGCTACCTTGTCTGCTGGCCAGCGGGCATCCAATGACCGGAACCGCGCCGAAGCGCCCCGTCCCGATGGCCAACGGGCTTTGCATCTGACTTCAGGGGAACGAGGTTCGCGCGAGGAATGAATTTCCGTTCGCTGTTCAGCATGTTTTCATCCGACCTGGCCATCGACCTCGGTACGGCCAACACCCTGGTCTACGCGCGGGGCAAAGGCATCGTCGTCAACGAACCCTCGATCGTCGCCATCAACAAGAACACGGGTGAGGTGGAAGCCGTCGGCCGCGAGGCGAAAGAGATGCTCGGGCGTACGCCGGGGAACATCGTAGCCATCCGCCCCCTGAAGGACGGGGTGATTGCCGACTTCAAGGTGACGGAGAAGATGCTGAACTACTTCATTCAGAAAGCGCACAACCGCAAGGTGTTCGTGCACCCGCGCATCGTCATCGGCGTACCCTCGGAGATCACCCAGGTGGAGAAACGCGCCGTGCAGGACTCCGCCATGCGCGCCAAAGCCAGCGAAGTTTTTCTGGTGGAGCAGGCGATGATGGCCGCCATCGGCGCCGGCCTGCCCATCACCGAACCCTCGGGCAGCATGATCGTGGACATTGGCGGAGGCACGACGGACATTGCGGTCATTTCGCTCTCCGGCATCGTGTACAGCCGCTCGGTACGCGTGGCCGGCAACGAGATGGACGAGGCGCTGATGTCGTACCTCAAACGCAAGTACAACCTGCTGATCGGCGAGCGCACGGCGGAGCAGATCAAAATCGAGCTGGGCTCGGCCTATCCGCTCGAGAAACCGCTCACCATGGAGATCAAAGGAAGGCACCTGCTGGAGGGGATTCCCAAGACCATCACCATTGACGATTCGGAGATCCGCGACTCGCTTTCGGAATGCGTCGCCACCATCCTCAACGCCATCCGCGTGGCGCTCGAGCGCACTCCGCCCGAGCTCTCCGCCGACATTTCCGACCGCGGTATCGTCCTGACCGGCGGCGGCGCGCTGCTCAAAAACCTCGACAAGCGTATCCGTGAGGAGACGGGCCTGCCGGTATCCATCGCCGAGGATCCACTGGCTTCGGTCTGTCTGGGCACGGGCAGGATGCTGACGGATTTCAACCTCTTGCGCCGGGTTGCGATAGAATAGCCCAGGGTCAACGAGGATGTCGGGTCCGGGCTCGTCCCAATTCGGCCGCGCCGTTCCGCCTCTCTCCCGCGAAGCTCCGGAGAAGATGCAGGCCTTTGTGGTGCGCCACGGGCCGTTCTTCGTCCTCCTCGCGGTGATGGTGGCGCAACTCCTCTTGCTTTCCTTCCAGATCTCCCGCAACCGCAACGTGCGGCTTATCGACGCCTGGACGGTCGCGGCGCTCCGGCCGTTCCAGTATTCCCTGGGCGGACTCGTGGACACGACCGGCCGGGCCTGGAGCAATTTGCGAAACCTGCGAACGGCGCAGCGTGAGAACCAGCAGTTACGCGCCGAACTCGTCGCCGCACAGTCCCAGATCCTCCAGCTCTCGGAGCAGGCGGCCGAAGCCGGGCGACTGCGCGGTCTGCTCGACTTCAGGCGCCGCCTCCCCTGGCGTTCGGTCGCCGCCGAAGTAATCGCCAGCAGTCCTGGCCAGACCTCGAACGCGATTTTCATCGACAAGGGCGCCGACGCCGGCCTCACGCCAGACCTCGCTGTCGTCACGCCATCGGGCGTGGTGGGCAAGACCATCGTGGTCTTCTCCCATACCGCCCAGGTGCTGCTGATCATCGACCCGGCGAGCGGCGTCGGCTGCGTCCTCGAGCATGCCCGCGCCCAGGGAGTCCTGAAGGGTGACCGCGAGAATCTGTGCCAGCTCCACTACGTGATGAACGACGAGTCGGTCTCACCCGGCGAACTCGTTCTCACTTCGGGTCTCGACCAGATCTACCCTGAGGGTCTGCGCGTCGGCACAGTGGTGCGAGCCGGAGAAGGCAACATCTACAAGACCATTGTCGTCAAGCCGGCCGCGGCGCTCGATCGTCTGGAAGAGGTACTCGTCCTGCTCAAGCCGGCGCCCGCCGAGGGACAAGCCGCGCGGCAGCCCGGGCACTGATCCGCCGATATCGGCCTGCGAGCAAACGCTCGTGCCGGCCATCGTATCCCGCCACTTCGCGCTTCACACCTCGCTCCTTATCCTGCATACTGCGTGCGGACTCGCACATGGCGCGTTCCGATCACAGGTCGATTGCGGTCTTCCGGGCACACCCGGCGGCGCTGTGGGTCTCGGCACTGGCGGCCCTGGTCCTTCAGACTTACTTGCCGGTCAAACTCCCCCTGGCGCGACTGATTGACTTTCCTCTTCTGGTCACCATCTACTTCGCGCTGCTGCGGCGCAACAAGCTTTTCGCCATCGGATTGGGTACCGCATTGGGCCTGATGCAAGACGCCCTTTCGCACGGCTACGTCGGGATGTTCGGCATGGCTAAGGCGCTGGTCGGGTATCTGGCAGCCTCGGCGAGTGTCAAGTTCGATCCCGAGCACTCCCTGACGCGCTTCGGGCTGGTGGGAGTCCTGGTGCTCATCCACAATCTGTTTATGACGGCGCTCGAGCAGTTGCTTCCCTCCCCACCGCCGCTTCAGCCGCTGGATCTCGCGAGCACCGTCCTCGTCAACGTGGCTATCGCACTCGTTCTCTTCCAGCTCCTCGACCGCTTCAAGCGGCCAGCGTGAAGGCGCAGTCCCGAAGCCCATGGTCCGCCATTTGGTGTCTACTCTCTCGCGACTTCTCGTGCTAGGATTTCTGTCTAAACTTGAATCGCTCGGCGGAGGAGGGCACTCGTGCCAACGACATTCGGCGTTATTGTGGGTAATCGCGGCTTCTTCCCTGCGGTATTGGCGCGCGACGGCCGCGCCGAGGTACTGCGCGTCCTCGAGCAGGAAGGGTACAAGACCGTCTGCCTCGCTCCGGAGGACACCAAGTTCGGCGCGGTCGAAACCCTGCAGGACGCCCGCCGCTGTGCCGACCTGTTCAATCAGCATCGCGAATCGATTGACGGCATTGTGGTCACTCTTCCCAACTTCGGAGACGAGAAGAGTGTCGCCAACACGCTTCGCATGGCGGACCTCGAGGTGCCCGTGCTCGTCCAAGCCTTTCCTGACGAACCCAACAAGATGCTGATGGGCGGGCGACGCGACAGCTTCTGCGGCAAGATCTCGGTCTCGAATAACCTGTGGCAGTACGGCATCCCCTACACGCTCACCACGCTGCACACTGTCGCGCCGGCGTCGGACGCCTTCAAAACCGACCTCAAAGCCTTCGCGGCGACTTGCCGCGTGGTTCGAGGCATGAAGCGCGTGCGCGTGGGCGTGATCGGCGCGCGGCCCGCCGCCTTCAACACCGTCCGCTTCAGCGAGAAGCTGATGGAGAACGCCGGCATCAGCGTCGAGACGCTCGACCTCTCGGAAGTCTTCGGGCGTATCGGCCGCTTGAAGGACGACGAACCGAGTGTGGAGGCCAAACTCCAGAGTATCCGCAGCTACGTCCGCACCGAGGGGATTCCGCCGGCTTCGCTTCTGAAGATGGGCAAGTTCGGCGTGGTGGTCGATGACTGGATGAAGTCGAACGAGCTCGCGGGATCGTCGATTCAGTGCTGGACGGCGATGGAGGAGTTCTTCGGCGTCGTACCCTGCACCCTGATGAGCATGATGTCCAACACGCTGGTCCCCAGCGCCTGCGAGACCGACATGATCGGGATGATCGGCATGTACATCCTGCAACTCGCGTCGGGTACGCCCAGCGCCATCGTCGACTGGAATAACAACTACGGGGACGATCCCGACAAGGCCGTCATCTTCCATTGCTCGAATCTTCCCAAGGAGTTCTTCGAGGATTTCAAAATGGACTTCCAGGAGATCATCGCGGGCTCGGTCGGCAAGAACAACACCTTCGGCACCGTGGTCGGCAAACTCAAGAGCGGCCCCCTCACCTTCTGCCGCGCCTCTACCGACGATCTCCACGGGCGCATGCGCGCCTACGTGGGCGAAGGCGAGACCACCGACGATCGCCCGCAGAGCTTCGGAGGCTACGGCGTGGTGAAGATCCCCCGGCTCCAGCCGCTGATGCACTACGTCTGCAAAAACGGCTACGAGCACCACGTCGCGGTGAACCGCAGCCGCTACGGCGCGGCGGTCGTCGAGGCTTTGCGGACCTACAAGAAATGGGCCGTCTACGATCACAGCCAGCAGCACTCGGAGGGGTGCTAACCGTTGCAGATTGATGTAGAATCTCACGTGGATTCTGATTGGGTTGCAGTGGCGACCATAGGCGAGCAGTCAAGACGCGCCGCGACTGACTCTGAGGCTGCAAAAGCGGGCCGACATGGGCGTCGACGAGCGAGTCCGCACTCACGCGGTCGAGCCTCGATGGACTAGGCGGTCCCATCGGTTGACCTTGGTGTGCCTTTTCGCCAGTTTGCTTCTCGTCTTGGTGCTTCTCGCTCCGCTCAATCCTCTGGGATATCAGGTACCGCGCTGGTGGTTCCTGGCGGCTTCCGTCGTCGGGCTAACGGCGCTCGCGCTCTCCGTCTTCACCCGGGCCAAGGGGCTTGACGTCCGGCTGCCCGCGTTCAAGTCGCCCTTCGCGTGGTTCACGTCACTCCTGGTGTTCCTGACCATCATGCTCCGCTACGTGGCGGCAGCGGAAACGGGTGTACTCGCCTTCCTCGCTTTCGCTTCCCGGTGGCGATACCTCGCGTTGCTGTTGACCGCCTACGGCGCCCTAGGAATGGTCAAAGGGGTGGCCAACGCCCTGGCTGAACGCCGCGCCGAACGCCATCGGATCTCCTGATCGCATCAGT
The DNA here is from genome assembly GCA_035945295.1 of Terriglobia bacterium. GTDB lineage: Bacteria > Acidobacteriota > Terriglobia > UBA7540 > UBA7540 > QHZK01. The sequence goes on from DASZAI010000075.1 coordinate 71,962, forward strand.
CCTCGGGCGATTTCACGGCGCGGCGACCGGCCGCCGCGAGCCCTCCACCGGTTGCGCGATATCCACCAGACTCAACTGTCCGCACGCCGCCATAATGTCGCGTCCGCGCGAGATGCGGATGAAGGCGGGAACGTGACGCGCGGCGAGCGCCTCCTGGAACTTCAGCACGCGTGCGAGCGGCGAAGGCCGGTAAGGCAAGGCATCGCCCGGGTTGTACGGGATCAGGTTGACGCGTGACCGGATATCGCGCAGCAGCTCAGCCACACGCCCGGCGTCGGTCTGCGAGTCATTGATGGCGTCGAGCATCACGTACTCGAAGGTGATGCGCTCGCGCGGCCGCAAGGGATAATCGCGGCAGGCCTGGAGAAGGTCCCGCAGAGGATACTTGCGGTTGATGGGCATGAGCGCGGTGCGCTGCTCCTCGGTCGAAGCATTGAGAGAGATAGCCAGCTTGGGACGCACCGGCTCGCGCCCGAGGTCCGCGATGCGCGGGACAATGCCCGAGGTCGAGAGGGTGATGCGGCGCAGCGCGACCCCGCAGCCTGCCGGATCGGCCAGAATCCTGACCGCCTTCATGACCGGACCCAGATTCAGCAACGGCTCGCCCTGCCCCATCAGGACCACGTTGAGCCGCAACTTAGGCGCCAGGTGCTCGGCGTCGGCGAGCGCCAGCACCTGCCCGACGATCTCGCCCGCCGTCAGGTTCCGCCTCACCCCCACCAGCGCCGTGAAGCAGAACCGGCAATCGACCGCGCAGCCCACCTGGCTCGAGATGCAGAGTGTCGCGCGGTTCTCCTCCGGCATGTAGACCGCTTCGATAGTGTTCGCGTCGTCCAGACCCAGCAGGTAGCGGACCGAGCCGTCGCGGGAGACAAACTTGCGCTCGATTGTTGGATAGGCTAGTACACTACGCGCGCTCAGAAATTCGCGGAAGCCCCGGCTGAGGTTGGTCAGAAGGGCGAAGTCGCGCGCGCGGCGGTGGTAGATGGCTTCATAGAGCTGACCGCCGCGATAGCGCGGCTGGCCGGAGTCGAGCGCGAACTGCTCGAGCTCCTCGCGCGTCATCCCCACCAGATTTTGGCGCTTGTGGCTCGTCACGTGGTCACTCGGCGCTGCTATTTTGTTGATTCTAAACAACTTCTTAGATTAGTTCCGTCCAGCTTCAGCGCGCAGCCTTCCCTTCTTACTCCTGACTCCTGACTCCTGACTTCTGACTCCTGCTCCTATTGATTCTAAACAACTTCTTCGGTTCGTTCCTTCATTTCTCATACTTTCGCGCGCTTGTCTTCGTACAACCGGCGCAACAAACGGATCTGCCCGGCGTGATAGACATCATGGAAAGCGACGCCGAAGATCATCCTCAGAGCTCGCTGGGCTGGCTTGCCCTTGAGGTACTGGGCGACTGCGGCCCGCAAGTTCCCGTGTTCCTGCCCGAGCAGGGCGCGGTCGGCAGCCCAGGCCTTTTCTCCGGTCTCGCCTCCCTGGCCCGGCGCCGGCCGGCGGAACCAATTGCTCCCCTTGAGCGCAAACGAGCCGCGCGGTTCGCCCAGCAGACGACGGCGGACGGCGTATTTCCAGTAGGCGGCATGCACGACGATCTCCCAGATATTGTGCCGGCCGGGTTGGGGTCTCCACGCTGCCTGCCGCGCCGAAACGCCTCGCAGAGACTGGACCAGGTTGGGGCCGTGCCAAGTCTTCCACTGATATCCTTGCTCCAGAATCTCCAGGAGCAGTTGAGAATTGCTTTTTTGTCGCTTGGCTTTCATGTGCTACCCGTTTTCGGCTTTGTTGATTCTAAACAACTTCTTCGGTTCGTTCCTTCATTTGTGATTGTCAAGCTAGCTCCGGTCTGGCGACTAACTCCTTGTAAGTAATCGTGGTGGTTCTCAGACACGCATGCGCCAGCCGCTCAAATAAACTCCCTTCTTGCCACCGCCGGTTC
>DASZAI010000076.1:0-6300 GCA_035945295.1 Terriglobia bacterium
TGATCCAGCAAAGCCACCGCTTGCCGGCGACGGCGCTCCAAAGCCTCGAAGTCTCGGCGTACTCCTTTTGGGTTGCCCATGCTGACATAGATGCCAGCAGTGCCCCTCTGGTTGCACTATATTATACGAATCTCAATAGCCTTGCGATTCTGGGTGCTGTGGCTTACCAGAATATGGACAAGGGGTATGCCTGCGAGAGGCAATTGCTTTCGTTGTTGAAGGAGCACTATCCGGAGTTCTCAGGCGGCCGGTGACCGGCGACTTCAATCGGGTTCACCGTTTAGCTAAGCCGACAAAGGCATCGACCGACACGCGCGTCGCCCCGACACCGTCCCGGCGAGGCATGCTCGGTGTCTCGTCGGTGATTGGCCCAAAGGATTCCAGTGGCAGGAAAGCTCGGGAAGTCGGGCAGAGAGATTGGCATGGAGAACGAATAGTCATGAGTGCAATCGCTTCAGGGGCTCGCCGACTCCCCACACCCCACATTACGATCCGTGTTCCTTGGCACGATGGCGGCTGGACCGGGACGGTCTGTTGAGGGTGTTAGCCCCTTTTCCCCGGTTGTCAGGTCGGCTGCCATTTGGCGATGTTGTACCGGAAAACGTCTTCGCAGGAGCGCCGAGCTATGCCAGGCGAACTCGCAGTCTGGTGAGGGAGAGGCGTGGGTTATTGAGTTTACGGCGAGTGCGCGACATGCTTTTGGAGCACAAGGCACAGGATATAGAGGGCCGCTTCGCTCAGCAGCACAGCGTATGGCCTAGCCTCCAAGTGCTCGATGAGTTCCACCTTTCTCATCAGATCGACGGGGACATTTGTGTCCCGCGCGGCCTTTCGGAGGTCCACACCGTGTGCAATCTTGCTTCGAAGAGTATAAAGGTGCAGCGCGATGTCGCCGACCACGTATTTAGGTGGCGCGATGCTTGAGGAATTCCAGTCAGGGAACACCTGCGTCGATTCTCCCAAGCAACTACACAGCTTTTTGCGGAAGTCTTGGCGCCCGTAACTACCCAAGGCCGCCTCCAACCCCATAACAGCGAAGAAGCCCTTGACGAGCGGGTGGAAGTGTTCCAACGCGAGTTGGAAGAGGATGACCGAGTTCCTCTGTTCCGCTGATCCCGTTTCCATACGAGCTAGGACTTTCGGCAAAAGCGCTCTTGACTGGTTGATCTGCTTCAGATCAAAGGGACTGAGCTGGGCCCACTCGCCCGCAAACATAGGTGGCCGCCGCTCTGTATGATTAACTGTGATGTATCCGCTCCCAAATGCTGTGCCTTGAAAAATCCATCCGATGCTCGGAACGGGCTTGACTATTTGCAGCGCCATCAGCCCGTTTTGAAACCGATTCGCCTCTTGATCCGTCGGCAACGGCGTGCGGCTTTTGAGGCAGAAGAAGCAGTCCACGCTCTTCAGACTGCTTTTTTCTGCGGTACCCATCCAAAAAGGGTCGTCGAGAACACGACCCAGCTGCGGCGTTCTCTGCGACAAAAGGAACCCGTCGGACAACGCGATCTCGGGCTCGCGGCCGAGAGCGATGCCTGTCAATCCAGTCAAGGTTACATGCAGCGCCTCAGCTCGGGGTTCTGTCGTCATAGCGTGACCGCTTACGGTCCAGCAGAGTTCCGACGGCCGATATTCTTGACCAGGGAACCTCGCCATGAGGCCCTGGCTCGAAGGAAACGCCGCTAGGGAGGAACTGCGGGCGGAGGTCAGGAGGGAAGTCGCCCACCGCGCGACTCCGCACCTTTGACTGCCCGGCCCCGCGGAGGTGAACAACGCTTAGCCAAATCACGAACACGGTGAGTAGTCCTTTGTGGCGTCGAGACGCCTTTCGACCCTCCCTTGGTCCTTCGCAATCGGGCCGGTATCAATCGGCCCGCTCTCGGCGGTTTGGCTGCTTTGCCCTCGGCGGATGCGGGTGGTTAGAGGTCCAGTGCAGTGCACCTTTCTCTTAGATGATTCTGAAGTCGGTCGGGTCGAACCCTCGAGTGGCATTTGGGGCACATTGTCAAGCGACTGTCCTTGTCGAACTTCGCTGCCTGATTGACCTTAGGCTTGGGCGGCTTATTCTTCGACATGGCATGGGCGAGTTCGATATGGTCGCGCAGCACCGACGGTAGGGCTCTTACCTGGCAATAGGGGCATCGGGTGACCGCCTGTGGCGTCCCTTTCGATGGCAGAGTTGAAAGCGTGGGATGTGTCTTGATTTTTCCATCTGTGAGAGATCTCGAACCGTCTTTCCCGGATCGGCCCCGGCGAGGCTTCTCGGGCGCCAATTGATGCTTGAACTTAACCTTCTTGTTTCTCCGATCTGGCCCGCCGCCCGGACCCGTTCCACTCCAGAAAGCTGACTTGGATGCTTCGCGTGACTTGACGTAGCCCGTGCCACCGCACCAGATACAGTCTGGATTCATTCCGCCGCACCGGCACTCTTCGTTCTCCATAGGTCTGAGTGTACAGCTTTCCGATTTATCCCGGAATTTCCGTTTTGACTTCGCGATCTACCGGGAAAGTACCCCTCATCGCGTCTTAAGTCAACAGCCGGTCGGGTTTTCAGCGTTCGGTGCCTCCAGCGCCGACAGAAGGGATAGCCTCTCTCGTCGCTTAAATCTGAGCCGGTTGACGGCTCCCCTACCCCGCTGGAGCCCGGGATACCCCTCCATTCCATCCTGCGGGGCCGCCAGATTCAAGCAATCAAGACCACTAGCAGTGGCCGAGGAGAAACTGAAGCATACTTGCTTGAAGTTAGTGATCCAGGGAAGTCATCAGTGGCTCCACCGGGCCGGTCTGGAAAATCTCTAGAGAATGCCTGCCCAGAATCATCTGATTTCGGGCTGAGGAATCTCCGCAAATTAGCATCGCAGGATCAAGTACTTACAACGAGCCCCGGACCAGGGTTTTTGGGCAGACGTGTCACGACAACAAGCGGTCATTGCGGCAAACGCCCTCCGGCTTTCGCCAAGGATTCGGCCACCCGATACTCATTGTACCTCCACCAAAACCTCCGAAGCCTCCGCCGTCACCCCTAAAACCACCTCCACCCCAACCCTTCCTGACGGCAAGGTAGTACGTACCCCTGTACATTGAGTTTTTGCCACTGTTCCGCGTGGACAGTCGCAACCGGAATGACGGCGAGAAGTAAGATGAACAGCGGAAATGGGCTGGAACGGGAGCGCAGTCTGAGGTAGCTGGGTAAGGACCGCACTACTCCCCTGGGAGTCGACCCCCAAAAGCGATTTGTCGAGACCGCATGACTGTGCCAGTGACTCAAGATCGCACGCGGAGGTGGCTAACGCTTAAATCGTACACGGCATGGAAGGCCGGCGCAACTTCGGGTGACCTGTGACTGTCGACCGGATTTCACCCCCAGGGCAACGCCGTAGTGCTGGGGAAACTGGTTGGCGCGCGGATCGATCGCCACATGGCGACTTATCGTTACGTGCGGATCGTCATACGGCCGATTTGCTCAGTACCGGCGTGCAGGAGCTCCCGAATCCAACCGACAGTTGCGGCTTGGTCAGCGGTCTTACCGGAGCCGTCCTTGTGTTGGATAGGCGCCCCGTTTTGAAGAAGCAGCAGGATGATCTGCCGCTGTTGCTCAACAGCTTCGGGGCTACCGCTGCCACCGCGGCCCGTGTTTTGAACGGCAAGATGAAGAGGTGTTGAGCCGTTCTTATTAGGCAGACCTGGTTTCGCTCCGGCGGAAAGTAAAGCTTGGACGGCTGCCGCACATCGGGTGCGGACTGCGCGATGGATTGGGGCGACGCCGCTCTTGTCGGTTGAGTTTGGATTTGCTCCAGCTCGGATCAGACACTCAATCGTTGCAACCTGTGCGGCCGGATTCCAAGTGTTGCAGTCTGATGCGTAATGGAGAGGTTCCGCTCCGCGCCGGTTTTTCGCAGTAGAGTTTGCGCCATGATCGATCAGGAATTGGGCCAGTTCGAATTTGAATCCCGCTGCTGCTATATGGAGCGCCGTGTCGCCGGCATACAAATAGTGTCCGATCTGCGGAAAAAAGTACTGGGAAGCAGCTGCCCGAGACGCGCCATTAATGGCCGACATCTGCACCAGATGGGGTGAAGCAGTGACGACCTGCAGCACTTTCGCGGTGTTGCCTGAAGCAATCGATGCCATAAGGGCCATTAGGTCTTTGTCATTCGCGTCCGGCGGTCGGCGAGATCGAGTGTCTGTAGCTTTTCGCATGACTACCATCTTATCCAAAACGAGGAGTCCTCGCGATAAACGCCAAACGGCGAGTCGGTCCCCACCGCTCGGGCCGGACCCCCGTTCGACCCAAGATTACCCGCCACATGCCGACAAGGGAGGAGCCAGCCGTGCGGAAGGTATGGGCCAAGTTCTGAATAGCCAACAATTCACTGGAAATGCGTCATTTTGACGGGCCTGTGAGATTCTCGAAGCTAGGTGTGGTAAGTTACAATCCATGAGGTCAGCCACGAGAAGCTTTGCTTGCGTCTTGCTTCTGCTTTCGTCTGCGACTTTGTCTCAAGAATCCCTTGACCAACTTCGTCATCATTGGGACTACGACGAACTCGCCCCGCTCGACCTCAAGCAAAAGGGACTCCAGGTCAGAGATGGCATAAAAATCTTTGACATCTCCTATGCCAGTCCGGTGGGCAATCGGGCCGCATCGGTCGGTCCCGACGGCGGCATTGTTACGGCTTACCTGATTGTCCCTCCCGGCCATGGCCCGTTTCCGGCAGTGATTTATGGGCATTGGTGCATGCCCGGCTCGGACAAGAAGAATCGCACAGAATTTCTGGATGAAGCGCTGGTGCTGGCGCATTCTAGGGTCGTCTCGCTGCTACCGGATCATGTCAGCGTGCATCCTGGCTTCGTGGAAGACACCACTCCGCTCAACGAGCAGCAGATTGAGGTGGAGGTGCAGCAGGATGTGAACCTCCGACGGGGCGCCGATCTGCTGTTCGCCCGGAAAGACGTGGATCCCAAGCGTCTGGCCTATGTCGGCCACAGTTGCGACGCTTCCGCTGGCGCCTTCCTGAGTGGCCTGGACAAGCGGTTCAAGGCCTTTGTCATCATGGCGGGCGACCTCTCCTTCCAGGTGGACAAGAAGACGAAGGTTTTCCAGGAGTATCGCCAGAAGGTCGGACCCGAGAAATTCGATGCGTACACCGAAAAATATTCGTGGCAGGACGAAGGGAAGTACATCTCCCACGCGGCGCCGGCAGCGGTGTTTCTCCAGTACGCGGCAAACGAACCGTTTCTCAATGGCGAAGTCGCCAAGCAATATCTTGAGGTTGTCAGCGAACCGAAAAGACTCAAAATCTATGATGCGCCCCACGCCTTGAATGCCGAAGCCACTCACGACCGTATCGCTTTTCTGGCCGACCGACTTTCCTTCAAGCCGCCAGACGACAAGGCCATTAACGCTATACCGGTTCTCGTCCAGCCGCCTTGGCCAAAGCAGTAGCCGGGGGTCATCGGAACCCACGACCGCGCCGACCGGTACTGTTATGTCGCAGCCCGCTATGCAGCTTCGGCTGGCCAATAGCATGGGAGCTGAATGATGCTCCGTTGATTATGAATACGGGGCGAGTCGCGGGCCACTCTTTCCCTGCCGGTTTATGGAAGAGTGGCGACCAACCGGCGGCTGTCGGTGTGTAAGCGCTCCGTAGTCAGTGAGAAGCCGATCGCCGACTGCCTGTCGGAAGGGCCGAAATCGGCAGCCGATAGCGATTTGTGGGAAACAAAACATTCTCTTTAGGAGGCCAAAGCGGCGCAAGAGCTACCGCGAAACCAGACTCAAAACACAACGGAGCGTCATCGGGGAAAAGAATTTGCACGTTAGACTTCGTTTTTCAGCAGCCTGCTAGAGAGAGTAGACTACTGGTTTCGGCCGCCCCCGAGACGCAGCATGCTCACGACTCTCGCAGTCTCCAATTACCGGTCGTTGCGGAACCTTGTGCTCCCAATTCAGCGCCTCAATGTGATCACTGGCCCCAATGGAAGCGGTAAATCCAACGTCTATCGCGCACTGCGCCTTCTGGCGGATACCGCCCGGGGACGTGTGATTTCCTCACTGGCGCGAGAGGGCGGCCTCCAGTCCACCCTGTGGGCGGGACCCGAGGCGACCTCACGCGCTGTCCGGCGCGGAGAGCATCCCGTACAAGGGACTGTCCGGCAGAAGCCGGTGAATCTTCGTCTCGGATTCGCCAGCGAAGACTTCGGCTATTTGATTGATTTGGGTCTGCCACCACCAGGAACATCAGCGTTCGGCCTCGACCCCGAGATCAAGCGGGAGTGTATCTGGCATGGCCCGTTGGC
>DASZAI010000077.1:0-54129 GCA_035945295.1 Terriglobia bacterium
GCGACGCGTCCCTAGCCAATCCTGAGGTGCTCGCGGGACATCCTGCGCGAGCACGGCAAGCACCGCTCCCGGCAGGGCAGGCCGCGCCGGACCCCCGCCCCGGCTTCCCAGCCATGGGCCCCTCGCCGAGGTGTGGGGATCCCTCGCGCCCACATTGTAGTTTTGAACCGTGGCCATTTGCCCGATTCGTTTGACCGAAGCAAAGGGGTTGCAAGTAGCCGGGACACCTTTCGGACGATACCGCCCCCCGCCCACCAGCACCAAGCGTGACCTCTGGTCGAACGCCGAGCCCCCAGGGGCAACAGAACAGGAACCAGCCCGGGGGCCATCATCGCGGCGCTTCATAGCTGCGCCTTCCTCAACGCCTGCCTTGCCCGAGGAGCTACCCGCTCCCAGTCGAATCGTGGTTTTCAGGCGCCCTTCGCCTTCTTCCTCCGCTCCTGAGACATCTGTGCCGACCCGGCAGGGTCGGCATGCTACGGCACCACTGGGCGAATACCGACGGCAAGACCGCGCGGGTCATCCGTCAGCCAATTTGGACGTGGAAGCTCGTTTTCCGCTCCCGATCCGCCAGTCGATCTCGCCTTCAACAGAGATTCGTTAATCGCGTCCACTTCTGGCTAATAGCCCGCCCTACGCCCAAGTGAGACCTACATCTACACAAGATGGCTACCCTACGCAACCACTCGTTAGTGATCCCAGGACCCGTGGGAGTCTGGCCCGCTTTCAAAGTGCTGTCACGCCGACGCTCGGAAAACCGCTTGAAGGGGAAACCCCGTCCTCACGAGCCCGGATGGTGAGCTGCGGAGCGACTGCGGGCTACGAATCCACCTCAGGTGAGCCGACTTTTCGAAAGCGGCAACTCCCTGATCCTTCTGCCGGCCGCGGCAAAGATGGCGTTCGAAAGCGCCGGCGCCATGACCGACACGCCTGGTTCCCCCACTCCCGTCGGACGAGCGTCGCTGTCCACCACGTAGACGTTCGTCTGGTAGGGCGTTTCGTCGATGCGCGTTACCGGGTAGTCGTTAAAATTCGACTGGTCGATCACGCCGTTGATCGCGGTAATCTCACAACCCCGAAAGATGCTGGTCCCGAACACCGCGGCGCCCTCGAAGTGCGCCTTATACGTCGATAGGATGCGAGGCTTTGCGGCAGATCGAAGGACGCCTATTGAATGCGAGGTAGGTTGGACCGAATAGCGCCGACATCCATAACATTCAGAGTTGACTTCGAATCTGGCCCAGATTGCCCTTAGAGCCAAGCGATCCTGGGGCCGAAGCTGACACTAAAATGTGAATCGTGTCTGAAGTTCAAGGCGGCGATTGTCTGCTGACTCGGAAAAGCCGGTCCCGCCCAGTATGCCCACGCCGTAGGGCTGGTTTGCCTGGCCAAACTGCGGCGACTCGAGGTTGCCGATGATGGGACCGGGGTTGTTTCGATTGAGAATATTACGGATTGCCATCGAGATCGTTAGCGTGTGACGGCGGCCGGACGAGGAGTCGCCCCGCGGCCCCCAAAGGTTAAAGGGACCGCTTTCGCTGCGCCGCCCGTAACCGCCATAGCCTCCTGACGAAGTCCCGCCACTTCCGCGCTCCGCGTCCCCAAAGGAGAACACCTTGGACACGCGAAGGTTGAAAAGCACGATTGCCGGCCCGCGACCGTAATTGCGCGGCAGGATCGTCTCGCCCGGGGATGGATTCGGGTCGAGCAAACCATACTTGGTGAGAATCAGTCCGGGCTTGGTTGGGCCAGTAGCCAAGCCAGGGCGGGCGTTGAAGAGTGTATCGCCGTAAAGGTCCTGGCCCACGGTGATGTCAAAGGGTGCCCCAGAATTTACGACCACAAAGGGATTAAACCGAAAACCCCAAGGCATGCTGATGGAGCCGCCAAAGGTCACGCGATGGCGAATGTCCGTGGCCGCCGGTCCGTACTCGCCTGCCATGCTGTAAGGATTTGCCGGAAACGTCCCGAGCCCGTCGGTGTTGCTCTTTGCATGGTTGTAAAGGTACGAGCCGAATAGGGAAAGGTTCTTGCCCGCTTGAGAATTGAAGTTCGTAATCAGCTGGGTCTGGTTGTAAAGGCCTGCCGATTCCATCAGAAACACCGGATTGGGATTGCCCAGCGGAAACACGCCGCTTCCCGGCAGCGGCGCGTTGATGTCCTGGGATCGCAGTTGGTGAAGCCCATGTGTATCCGTAAACGTCAACGCCATAGTCGTGTGAGCAGGCAGTTGCCTCTCAAAGGCCACAGCGGTTTGCATGAGATAGGAGCTCCGCAGCAAGGGGCTGACCCTTTCGATGACCTGCTGACCCGAAAGAGCGCCCGGGGCAGCGAGGGGAGGAATCGTGGGGTAGAAGTCCGGACTGGTGACAACGTACTGCTGTTGCACGACGCCGTTGTAACGGCTGGCGACCAGAGTGTCGGTGAGTGCGAAGCGGTCGTAGAAGATGCCGAACCCGGCACGGATGACGTTCTTCGGTCCCGTTTTGGCGGACGTGCGTCCGGGCGCCCAGGCAAGGCTAAGCCGCGGCGCGAAGCCGCGCCAGTCCCTGATGTTCGTTTGAGTTTCGTAACGCAAGCCATAACTGAGGGTCAAGTTGGGCCGGGCGCGCCAGTCGTCACCAGCAAATGCACCGACGTCCCATTGGTTCACTGAGAGCGAAGGCATTCCTCGAGCGATAGTGAATTGTGAAGGGCCACCTCCCAAGGCGCTAATCGTTGCGGGCGCGAGGCCCATCCGCGTGAAAAGCAGAGTCCGCCGGTAGTTCTCAATCGAAGTGATGTTGATGAGGATCGGCTGTCCGTTAGGACCAACCACCGGCTGATTGACCGCATTCAGCTCGGGGGCGAGACCTCCCGAGAAGATGAACGTGCCGCCGAAGTCTGTCGGAGACGTATCGTCGAGATACGCGGCGCGCAATCGCGCCCCAAACCGCCAGGTGTGCGGCCCGCGAAGAAGCGACATGTAATTCTGCAGCTCGTAATCGTTTTCCACATTGAATGATTGGCCTGCCGGCGCTCCCCCGCCGATGAACGAACCCAGCACCTGGATCGAGGGCGGCGGTTGTTCCGCCAGGCTCGAAAGACGGACCCGGTAAAACTGAAAGCGTGTCTCATTGATGGCGCTCGCGCCAAGTGCAATCGAGTTGGACACCTGCACCGTGTGGTCGACACTGTGGTTGTGGAGGCCGGTCGAAACGAGGTTGAAACCGCCCACACCCTGATCCCGGATATCGGCGGTCGAGAAGCGATACCGCACCGAGAGCGTGTCGTTGGCGCTTATCTGGCGATCGAGGCGCAGGCTGAGCGTCAGGCGGCGCTGCGGAATGCTGAACACCTGACTATAGGGATCGATGATGGCGAGCGTCACGGGGTCGAGCGTGGTGCCGTTGATGATGGCGCCGTTGTCGATTGCAGCGCCGTCGGCACTCATGAAAAACGAGGTCTTCTCGTTCAGTGGGCCACTGAGATTGGCCCCGTATTCTCTCAGTAGGAAAGGAGCTTTTTCGGCGGCATACGGGTTGCGCGAGTTCCAGAAGCTGTCGCCGAAATTGAAATATCCCGTTCCGTGGTAGTGGTTCGTGCCCGGCTTCGTGAAAATCTCGATCCGGCCGTAGCCGAGCTTATCGTACTCGGGCGAAAACGGATTCTGGTTAATGCGAATCGCGCGGATGTCGTTCTTGGAAGGCATCTCGCCACCGCTGAACCCGTCAATATAGACTGCGCCTCCGTTGGGCCCAGCCGATGGCCCGGCAAGCGCTTGAAGGTCGCTGGCCAAATCCGTGGGATCGTCGGAAAGGGCGTTTAAGTCGTCTCCGCTGAGCACGAGCGCGCTGGCGTTCCCCGCCGTTTCCGTGCTTACAGCGGGTCTTCCCTTACCTTGCACGGACACCTCCTGCTTCGCCATGACGACCTCCAACTGCAGGTTCAGCGTTTTCTCCCCGGAGGTCAACGAAACCTTTACGGATTGAGGGAGTACAAAACTTGGAGCGGAAGCTTCAACTTGATATTCGTCCGGCGCGAGACCCGAAAACGAATATGTCCCGTCTCTCTTACTTTTCGTCGTCTCCGTCGCGCCAGAGGGCCCCGTTAGGATAACCGTCGCGCCTGGAACAACGGCTCCACTCGGGTCAGTCACCACGCCGTGGAGCGCTGATGTTTGGCCATAAATAGGCGAAGCGGTCGCGAGAAAGATTGACAAAACAAGAATGGACTCCGGTACTTTCGTCATCTCAGGCAAATAACTCCCAGCCCAAACTTCTCCCGCGACGACATGCAGGCAGTGGTTTTTCTCGACCACTCACGCTACAACGCTAACCTGAAAAGTACATGAAAAACGGCGACCGGCGTGAATTGTAGATTCGTTTTCGAAAAACCAGCGTTCTGGTGCACCGCGGTTGACTATCAAACATCAAGCTGTCACGTTGGCTCCTCTTCAATTCATTTTTCCCACCGTTCCCATAGGCCGCGAAAATGGGCACGAAATCAATCCGCCTCGCCCTCGAGCGGCCGGGCCTGGAATGCTGCGTGAAGATAGTATTGCGCACTTTCAGGCAGCTTTCAGCCTCGTTTGTTAGAATTGGCGATTGTCCGGTCAGATCGAGTGTGGTGAGGCTGCGATGAGAATAGATGCGTTTTCCCTTTTGGTCATGATACTCAGCTCTCTGTCGCCAGCCCTGGGGCAAGAAACGAAGGCCCTTGACCTAACCGAAACAATCGCGTTCGCTAACGTGCAGGGCGCGTTCAACCACATGTCCGTGGATGCTCTCCATCAGCGGCTGTTCGCGGCGGCACCCGCGAACAAGACGGTTGAAGTCGTGGACCTCAAATCCGGCAAACGGTTGCGCAGCTTGGAGAGTGAGAGGCCAGCCGCAGTCCGCTATACTCCGGAGTTCAATCAACTCTACGTTTCGAGCGGGCAAACCCTTTACATTTATGACGGCGAAACCCTCGGCCTAATCGCGTCTGTTGACCTCGCGAGCAGGCTTGATGAGCTCCAATACGATGCGCGCGCGAAGGAACTTTACGTGGGCTGCATGACCTCTGGAAGAACGGCCATCGCCGTCATCTCAGTTCCGGAAGGCAAACTGGTGGGGAAAATCCCCTTGCCTGCCTCTCCGCAGGGCATTGTGGTTGAGGAAGGCGGCGCGAGACTGTTTGCCAACGTTCCGAACATGAGGCAGGTTGCGGTCGTAGACCGCCGTGCGCGCCGGCTCCTCTCCCCTTGGCCGGTTGGGCACGTTAAAGAGAACACTCCTATAGGATTGGACGAAGCACACCATCGCTTGTTCCTCGGCGGCCGCGAGCCCCCGCGGCTGGTTGTGCTGGACACCCTCTCGGGCAAGGCAGTCGCGCAAGTACCCATAGACGGCTTTGCGGACGATCTGTCTTGGGATTCAGCGCGCCATCGGATCTACATTTCTTGCGGTGATGGCTTTATTGACGTGATCCAACAGCAAGACGCCGATCATTACCGCCCTCTAGGGCGTGTAAGCACCGCCGATGGAGCGGCAACCTCCACCTTCTCGGACCAGTTGAACTCCTTGTATGTTGCCATCCCTCGGAGGGGAGACACCCCCGCTGGAATTCGCGTCTTCAAACTACAGTGATAACGAGCGACGGATACTGGTGACTAAGGGTTTTCAAATGAGCCCCACGATAATGTCCCTCGTGCCGAGCCAGAGCCTATCGAATTACCCTTTTGAGATTGGCAATCGAACTCGAAAAACAGAACCCTGTCCCATCACACTTTCGACCTCAATGCCTCCGCCGTGAGCCTGAGCGATCCATTGTCCAATAGATAGGCCGAGCCCGACCCCACCCATCTCACGCGAACGCGCTTTATCTGCTCGGTAGAATCGCTCAAAGATGTGCGGCAAATCCTCTTGACCGATACCGATGCCCGTGTCTCGGATTTCGACGACTGCGAACCCGTTGGAATGCGAAAGCGAAGCGGTGACTTGGCCGCCAGGTTGTGTGTACTTCACAGCGTTGTCAAGGAGAATGAGAAACAGACGTTCGAGGGCGTGCGCATCACCTTCCACGAAAGTACGGCTACCGCAGGTCTGCTCTTGAAAACGAATTTGTTTGGCGTCGGCGAGTGTGTGGCCCTGACGGCAGGCTTCGCGAAGATTCTCAGTTAGATCAACTTGCGCGAATCGGAGCGCTTCAGCTCCCGAGTCAGCGCGGGCTAACAACATTAATTTCTCGATCAGAACTGAAGCTTTTTCCACTTCCCTCAGGATCTGGGATAAGGCCTCGTGATATTCCGTCTCTTGTCGTGGCCTCCGGAGCGCCAGCTCGGCGGTTGTTCGCATCAGAGCAACGGGGGTACGCAACTCGTGGGAGGCATCCGCTGTGAACCGCGCAATCCTCTTGAAAGCGGCTTCAAGCCTGTCCAACATGCCGTTCAGAGTTTCAGACAGGCGTTGCAGCTCGTCGCGGCTCTGAGGAACGGTCAGGCGGCCGGAAATGTTCTTGTGGCTAATCTTCTGGGCTGCTTGGGTGATTTCGTCAACCGGCAGCAAAGCCCGGCGACTCATCCAGTAACCGCCTGCCGAAGCGATGACCAGGAGCACGGGGCTCAACAGACAAAGCTCCCACTTGAAGTGGGCGAGGGCGTCATAGAAATCGTCCATCGGGGCGGCGACCTGGATGTAGTAGGTCCTATCATCAAGCCGGTCCTCTCTCGTCAGCAGGCGTAGCGGTATCTCCTTCAACCGGAGGGTCACGAATGTCGGCGTTCCAGCTTGCGCCATGGGCACCTCGTAGTGTTCCATGAGACTGGAGCGATAGATCCAGTGTCCTTCCTCATCGGAGACCTGCGAGAGGTCGCCCTCTTCCCTGAGTTCTGAATGTTCTCTGAGCTCATCCGCAACCCTCTCGGAGCCTTCGGGCAGCATTCGCGCCATAAGCTCACGAACGCCGGCCGCGCGGTCGCGCAAGCTTTCATCAACCGTGGTCTCGATACTTCGCAGCATGGCAAAGTATGCTGCCGTCCCGAACACAACGAACGTGACGGCCGAGACGCCGAAATACCACGCGGTCAACCTAATTCGTATCGGCCATCGCTTCATGGCTTAAGACTCTCTCGCAAGATGTAACCCGTGCCGCGGATCGTCTGAATCAGTTTCTGCTTGGAGTCACGATCTACTTTAGTGCGCAACAACCGGATGAAGGCGTCTAGGGTGTTCTCCTCCACTTCTCGATCGAATCCCCAAACCGCCTCGACGATGGCATTCCGTGATACCACTCGCCCAGCGCGGCGGATGAGAAATTCCAGCAGCCGGAATTCCGTGGGGCTGAGGTGAATCTCTTGATTCCTGCGAAACACCTGTCGGGTTGCAGGATCGAGCGTCAGATCGGCCACGCGCAAGCAAGTCGGGCGCGGGATGGGTCCGCGCCGCGCAACGGAGCGCAGCCGGGCCAGGAACTCCTCAAAGGCAAAAGGCTTCGTCAAGTAGTCGTCCGCCCCGACATCCAGGCCCTTGACCACGTCAGGCACGGCGTCGCGAGCGGTTAGCATCAGTATTGGAGCATGGTTCTTGTTTCGTCGGAGCCGCCGCGCCACTTCGTACCCATCGATCCCCGGCAGCATGATATCGAGCACGATAGCGTCGAATTCATACAGGTCGGCCATTTCCAGCGCCGTGTAGCCATCGAAGGCGACGGTCGTGGAATGGTTCTCCTCTTCGAGACCTTTCTTGAGGAGTGCCGCCATACTCTTCTCGTCCTCGACGATTAGAACTCGCATGGTCGTTCTACTTCATTCGGTTTCACTCGGAACTTCAGCCGGCTGTCAGGTGCGCGGTTGCCGCCTTTGGGAGTGGCACAACACTCCCCGAGAACAAAAACCCTTTGAGTTCAGAGCGATCTTGTTACGGGCGCTCGCGCTTCATAGTAGTTTATCCATCTAGAGCTTGCCTAAAGACAAGTTCATGGTGGCGACTGGGGCCGGATCGCGAAACACTGAACGAGTTAGTGATACACGCGTTGATTTGTGCGTGGGGCCCTCGTAAGATCGCCTCCAGCGGCTTCGGCATAGGACCGAATTAACTTCATCAGATCCTTCCGAGCCCGCGTCCGGCCAGAACTCCGTCGCTCTTTTTTGTCAAGCATGTGTGGGCAGACGTACGCTTCAAGAACCTCCGCCATGAAGCTGTCTAGCGCTCCCTTGGCAGCGGCAGCGAGTTGTAGTACAGCCGCACACTTCTGTTCAGCCTCAAGCGCGGTCTCAATGGCCTTAATTTGACCCCGGATTCGGCGCACTCTCTTAACAAGCTCTGCTTTCTCCCGACGTGTACGTACTACGGGCATAGTCCTACCCGTCAGTCTGCTTATGGTTTTTGGGAACACCATGTATCATTCAAGGCGCACTCGCATAAACACGAAGCTCCGCCCGCCGGTCACCGCTATGCGGCACGGCAAGGTAAAGTCGGCCGAGTTCGGGCGAAAAGAACGAAGTTCGCGCGCCGGGCGCCGTCGGAATCTTCGCCATGTTGCGATAATGATCCGCGTCTTGCTGCTCGACCACGCTCAGGTATCCTTCACCGCCGGAGATGTAAAGGCGTTTTCGAGTCGGGTCATACCAAACGTCGTCGGCATCGCCTGTGACTGGTAGATGAGCCGCGATCTTCCCTGATGCGATATCGAGCACGAGCAATTCGGCTGGACGGCGGCACACGACGAAGAGGCGATGGCCTTGCGAGTCGTACGCCATGGGAAAATTCGCACCATACTTATCGAGTCTCCAGTGTGAGGTAATGGCGCGTTTCGACCAGTCTGCGACGGCAATTTCATGGGCATTCGGGACGTTGACAAATATTTTCCCGCCGCCCTTCTCGACTTCATAGGCTTCAGGATGTGCTCGCACTTTGACCTCGCCGAGAACCTTGCCCGTGGCTGAATCCATCGCCGCGACAGCGCCCTCACCGTAGCCCACGTACACGCGATCGGTCTCGGCGTCGTATCGCGTGTCGTCGGCATCGGAGCCGAAGTTGAGGGAGGAGATCAATTTGTAGGATGTTCCGTCAAAGACCCGCACCTTGCCGTCGTCACCGTTCGCCACATAGATCCTGTTCGAGTCGGGCGCGTACGTGACTCCCTGCGGCTCGTGGAGTCCGGTGATCGTGTGCAGCCGCTGGTTCGCCCGCAGGTCGAACACCTCGACCGTGTCGTTGCCAAGCGCCGACATGAAGAGTCTCTGCCCCTTGAGATCAATCCCGAAATGGTCGATGCGCCCGTCGACATTCGGAAGGGGAATCGTCACGACAAGGCGTAACGGTGGGGCTTGCTGCGCCGGGAGAGCGACCGCGAGCGCCGCAAGAAATGAAGCGAGCATGACGTTCCGCATGAGTTCTCCTTGCAAGGCCGGCTTGAAAGGCACCGACCAGCACCAAGCGTTCTTGGCACCCTGGGGCGAACGAGCGGCCTTTACTTGACGCGCACTTTTTCGAGCGCTGCTTTGATTCCTTCCGCCACATCCGCGGTCGGCCCGCGCCCCCAGAAATGCATGAAAAACAGCCGCGGCTGCTCGCCGAGCATGTGAGAATGCAGGGCGGTCACGAGAATGTGGTGCGCTTCGAGGGCCGAGATCACCGGGTTGATTTCGCCGGCGGTCAACACGAAGTCTCCTGTCGTCGCGACCTTGCCATCACCGGCTTCCTGAAAGTTGATGCCTTCTGCGACGCCCTGCGAAGGCAAAACCGTAATGCCGTCCATCGTGATGGCTTCCGCTCGTGGAATGCCGAATGCGAGAACTCCTCCCGCGAAGTTCCCCTTCCGCCCAAGCGCGTCTTCTACTGCTTTCACAAACGGGGGCGGTGCTTCCGACTTCGCCGCCCCCGCAGGCTTTCCAAAAGGCGTCTTCGATTCACCCAATGCCGCCCTCAAGGTGCTTGCGAGTTCCGCAGCATTGCCGTGACCCATATAGTGCATGTACATCACACGTGGCGTTTCACCGAGCAAATGATTATGGAGGGCTGTGATCTCAAACCCGCTCTGCCGCAACTTCGTCATCACGGGGTTGACCTCATTCTCCAACAGCACGAGGTCGCCCATGACCGTTGCTTCGTTGTTCGTCCCCGAGAACGCCGCCCACGAGCTCAGGGCGAGTCCTGGCTTGATGGCCGTACCGTGCACCGTAACATGGAGATCCGTGCGCGGGAATCCGAACCTATAAACATCGCCGAGTTTTTGGCCCGAGCGGTCGAATACTTGATCGAGCTTGGCTGCGTCCAGGCCTTGTCCGACCGCGACCGCGGGAAGACACAATAAGGCAAGACAGGCTAACATTCGTTTTATCGAGAGCATGGTGCTACTCCTTCCGTGGCGCCATATGCAGGGGATGCCTCTTCGTGGCCCTGCACACAACCCCGCAACTCACCAACAAGTGTAGGCCCCCAACATGAAAGTCAACTGAAAGCCGCTGGCGTAGAAATTCAAGGCGATCGCACAGCCAAGGAAGAGAGTGCAGAGCCCGCTCACAATACCCTACTTTGCTTCGGATCTGGTTGACGGAGTTTTTCGCAGCCGGTCGAACGAAGGCGTGAAGGAGTAGGTGAGTTTGACTTCAACGCGATTCTCGCGGAGTTGCGCGAGGTTTGAACCCGACAGGCTGGCAAAGCGCGTCCCGGCGTTATAGATGATGAACAAATTGCTGAACGGGTCGTCGTGCCGAAACTGGTACCGTAGACGAAAGTTGCCGCTGACCGCCTCGGTATTCGACGTGTCCATTTGAATCAAGGTGTCGGCGCTCAGAAATCGAGACAGAGAGTAGCTTGCTTCCAGGCTGGCGAGCGCTACCGAAAATCTCCTTTGCGGCAGGCGGAACCGGTCCCACAAAGTGGTGGTCGAAACGTTGAGCTTGGAACTGACGCGGTAAGTTGCTCGCACCTGAGCCTCGTTCAGGTGACCCGAATAGTAGGTACCGAACCGCTCGAAGAGACTCCACGTGAATCGACGATCCAGGCGCGACCCGTAAGTCAACTGGTGGCGAGCGAAGTGGTAGATGCCTGGAGGAATCGAAATGTTTTTGTACAGATTGAACGGCTGGGTGAGCCGTTGTGTAAATGTGTCGTAGATGTCGTCGTCGGTGTAGGCACCATTGTTGAAGTTCATCCGGAAAGTACCCTGCCACTCCTGAGTCTGGAGCACTCCGTGCGTATCCGGCGCGTGGTCAATGAATCCTTCGAAGTTCAATTCCCTTACTCCCGGGATCTTCGGCCTCGGAGCCAGGTTCAAGTCAGCAAAGCTCTCGTTGATGTCGGTACGGTTCACGAAGCCGACCTCGGGGTTGAAGTTCGGTCCCACGCGGTCTTGCATGGCCTGAAACTGCAACCAGTCCGTGATATAGGAGACGTCAGCGCCAACGTCGGAGTTGGCTCCGGAGACGCCCGCTGAACCGGCCGCTGTTCCGTAGGCATGGACCACCAGGTTTTTGTGGAAGACCAGTCGCGTATCAACGCCACCTGTGCGATTGAATGGGTCGAGAGCGTTGCCGGACTCCTTATCGACGCCAAGAACACCCACGTACGAGTTGCCGAACAATGAGCGCTTGGCGCGGACTACGGCGTAGTTCGCGGCCGGGTTAGGCCCGTCCGACCGGGTCTGCACGTCCATAACTCCGACATCATACGGCCCAAGCGTACCGGTCACCTTCGCTCCTCCGTCGATGGGCACGACTTCTCCGGTAACGGGATCGATCCCAATTTGCCGGCTGAAAAACAGGAGATCCTGGTGGCCCATGGGAAAGCTGAAGGTTCCGGCGTTTTCCAGGAAAAACCGCCGCTTCTCGGGGTAGAAGAGCCTGAACGGAGTCAGGTTGAACTGCAGTTGGTCCACCTCGGCATCGCCAAAGTCCGTGTTTCCCGTCAAATTGGCCACGAGGTTGGACCGCAGGCCGTATTTGATGTCCAGCCCGCCCGTGTGCAGGAACTCCGTCCCGCGGCGCGTCGAAAGACGGTCAGAGCCTGTCAGCCCATAGGGCTCCACAAAGAACAGTCGACCACTACCGATATCCGTGATTCCCGCCAGTCGCCCTTCCTCGGATACCTTGGTGATCCCGAACGCGCGATGCCAGGCGCTCCAAAGGTCCTCCTCGTTTCTCCTTCGGATGAACCTTTTGAAGTTCACGCCCCACACAACATTTTGTGTTTGCATGAAGTTAAGCGTTGTGAGGGGAATGCCCACGGTTGCCGTCCAACCGTCCTCGCTGATCTTCGCCTCCGCGCTCCAAACTCCGTCCCAGCCGGGATCGAAGTCCTGGTTGCTTTGGGAGAGCTGCTCCTCCGTAATGGTTCCGTCGGCCTGCGTGCCCATGGGATTGACCTGGAAGACGTAAGCATTGCGGCGCTCGTTGGTCGGGTCAATTGAAATCTCAAAATAGTCGTCAAGATTCTGTGGTAAGTCCCTCCGAAGCTCGGTCGCCACGATCCTCTTCGGGTCAGAGTCGTGACAGAAGATCCCAAAGTACACTTCGTGGCGGGTATAAAGAGTCCGGACCTCCGTTATTTCTGTCGGTGCCTGGCCTTCGTAGGGTTCTCGCTGCCGAAAGTCGGTGATCGGCTCTGCTTGCCGCCAAAGTGGATCGTCCAGCGTGCCATCCATGTGCGGTGTGCGATCAACTTTCACGGCTCGAGCCATCACAGGCCCGGCTGTTGGAAGCGCTTGATCCTGTTTCGACCTAGCGTCAAGCTGAGTTTGAACGCACAGCGTCATAAACGCGGCGACAAGACCAACACTAAGCGACTTCGTGACCCAACTACCTTCCGTACCTTCGGAAGGATTTGTCGCATTGCTTCTACTCCGGCCGAAGGCGGCGAGGAGGAGACGGGGATCGAGTCGATTGGAAGCTGCCAGCATTATCCTTGCTCTCAGTCTCTATCGGATGTGCTTGGACAACCTCCAATTGTGCGCGGGTCTGATCCCACGCGGAGCCAAGATGCCACCCAGTGAGGAGTCTAACGACGAAACCTGAATGAAAGCTGAAAGCGGCTTAGTTTCCGGTTGTCGCCGAGTCAGCGACCTCGCTCTGCGCTGGCCCGCCAGCAGCATCTTCCCGTCCCTCGGGCACTAGTTGCTGGCGGACGATGGCCACATGCATTTGTGTCGGCTTCCCTCTGGTGTAATCCGGATAAATTGCGGTCCTACGCCCAAATGCGCGGTCGAGGATGTTTGCTCGCTGAAGCTGTCGCGCACAGGCCCAGGATTGACTCTCGCGTTGACTTGGGCCTCTAGTCCGTCCTTCTGCCGATGACCTTTGGAGTACTCGAATCGACAAGGGTGGACCTTGGAACGTGACAAGATCGAGGCAGCTCATTTTTCCCCGCGCCGGATCTTGCCACTGCGTTCGTGACAATCTCGAAAGTCGCTCCTAACATTTTCTGGTTCTTCAGATTCATGAGGTAGCCGGGCTTTTCGCGCTCGACGAGCTCTTCGCCGTGCTGGATTCCACCGCATTCCCGGCCAATCCAAGCAGATGGGGCGCCGAGGTGGATGGTCCTGCAAATGTTCCCCAATCCAGAAATTGGAGGGTTTCCCGCTCTTTTTAGGCTCCTTACGACTGTGGGGAATTCTCGCCGCCCCGGAGGGCGTGTGTCAGCACCGGGATAAAAGGGAGCCATTTTCATCAGTCTGAAGGGAGCCAGGTCTCGAGAGCCTCATCGGCGGGCATGCGGTAACAACTCTATAGCAGGCTCTACAGAGTCCAGTCCCTGAAGAGTGGCCTATTGCGATAGTGAGCACCCAGATTACCCTTGCGGCCGACGATCCAGGGTGTGCGGAGAGCGGTCACTTCAAGTGCACGCGATCATAGCCGTCGTACTTGCTCATGTCAGACAGAATCACGTGGTCGCCGGGCTGCAGTCCATCGAGGATCTGCACCGCGTTGACGCTAATCGCCCCGAATCGTACCTTCACCCGCTTCGCGTGGCTGCCATCGGATTCCACTTCAAAAAGGGTAGCCTGGCTGTCCGGTTTGGCGAGGACTGGACGACCGACGAATACCACGTCATTCAAGGTTCTGATTCGGATGATGCCGTCAACCGGCTGGGCGGCGAACTCCGGCACGGGCGCCTGCATTTCCACCTCAACCGTGACCGTTCCGTTGACTGCCTTCGAGGGGATGCGCTTCACTTTACCGGCCACCGTAATGCCTCGGTGCAGATCGACAGACGCGCTTTGGCCAAGCTGCACCAGATTTGCCTGGGAGGCAGCGACCTTCAGCTCCGCCGTGCTTGGTGCGGTCATGGATCCCGGTGCGGGGACCATGATTGGGAGATCGCCGTACTTGACGGTATCGAACCAAACGGCCTCGCGGGAGACTTCCGGGTCGCCTGCGGCTTGCGGTTGGGCATTGGCCCAGTGCAGGCTGGTCACCAAGCCGCAGATGAGTGCCAGGCTCAGGGCGAGGACGGCCGGCAGCCTGGAGGGAGGCTGCTCCCCGACCGCTCCCGTGAGTCGTTGGATCCGGCGCAGCAGCGGTCCGCCGGTGCTGCTCAGGGTAAGCTCGGGCGAAATCACGCGCAAGCGTTCGAGTTTAGTGAGGGCGCGCGCGTAGCCGACGGGATCGTTGCAGAATTCGACGGCCAGGTCATCGCAGCAGAGCTCGCGCTCGTTACGGATGGACGACGAAACCCACCAGACCGCAGGCTGGTAGAAGAATAAAGTCTCGGCGAGGGTCTGAAGCACGTTCACCAGATAATCGTGGCGCCGGATGTGCGCCAACTCGTGGGCCAGCACCGCCTCTAACTGCTCCACGCTGAGATTCAGGAGGGAAGCCGCGGGAAGCAGAATCGTAGGTCGAAGCCAGCCCGCAACGCTGGGACTGTCCGCGAGACTGGACATCAGCACCCGGACCGGTCGGTCAATGCTCATTCGGCGTGCCAGGCCTAAAACGGTTTGGACGAGAGAAGCTTCTGCCGCATCACCCTCGCGCCGCAGCCTGGCGACGTGTCGGGAGCTGCAGATCAGACGGACGGCAAAGATCAGGACGCCGGCGCACCACAGGGGGAGCGCCCAGGCTTCCAGTGCTGCCATCCAATTCGACGGCGAGGCGGCCGCGGGCCATATCGCCGGACCGGGGGAACCCGAAATACCAACCACCCGCTTGGCCGGCAAGCCGGCCGCGCCTGGCGCTCGATACACGAGCCACGCCGTGATTTCCG
The DNA here is from genome assembly GCA_035945295.1 of Terriglobia bacterium. Taxonomy (GTDB): domain Bacteria; phylum Acidobacteriota; class Terriglobia; order UBA7540; family UBA7540; genus QHZK01. The sequence continues at coordinate 15,165 of DASZAI010000077.1, forward strand.
GCAGTGCGACCATGATGGCTAAAGCAGCGCAACTCACGAAATACCGGAGCCGGGCTGAGCTGCTTCGCAAAGTCGTGAGGGTGACCCACCACAGGAACGCGACGAGCGGCCCCTGCCATACGAAATGGAGCAGTGCCGCGCTGATTGCATGAGCAATGGCTGTCATTTGCTTTCTCCTTCCATGCGGCCTAGAAGCCTTTCCATTTCTTCCAGTTCCTTCCGTGACGACCTCTGGCCGGCCAGGGCCTGCAACACGAGCGCCTTCACCGAACCGCCGAAGGCGCGCTCGGCGAGATCGTGCAACAGTTGCCGCTGCGTGTGCTCGCGCGGATAGCGCGCGCGGTAGATCTGCGGCCGCTGTCTTTCATCGCGATTGACCAGGCCCTTTTCGGTCATGATTTGGAGGAGTTTGAGGACCGTGGTATATCCGGTCGGCTTGACCGCGTTCATCACGCGCTGAATCTCGCGTACCGAGCGCGGACCACCTTCCCACAAGACCTGCAGGATCTCCAACTCCGCCACCGTCGGCTTAGGCTGCTTCGAGGTCATGCGTAGATTATTGACGAAAGCTTTCGTCAATGTCAACGAAAATCTTCGTCAGAAAGATTACAAACTGACACCCAAACATTCTTCTTGCCGTTTGCACTTTCCACAGCAATTAATGTTCCCATTCTCGATCCGTTGAGTTTCAGGCCGACCCACTCCCAGCGCCTGAATTGTGGCGAATGCCTGTGATGCGCTCAGAATGAGCGGCTCATTCCCGACCCGGAGCCGAGCGATGAGCGACTACCGCTGTCCTTACTGTGCGCAACTGTTTCAGCCTTCCCGGTTTCATCCTGACCAGATCGTTTGTGGGAACCCGGACTGTCAGCGGCACCGTCGGCGGCCCGCCATCCTGATTATCCCCGCCAGTACCGGCAGAGCCACCCTGAGTCCGTCGAGCGCAACCGACAAGCTCAGCGCCAACGGGACAGGCGAGACCGCCTGCAAAATCTTGTAAAGAACAACTTGGCTCTGGACCTAAAGCATTCCGCTGCCGAGGTTTGGTTACTGGGGCCAGAGACCCAGCATCTTGCAAAGAACAACTTAGCTTCTTCCCAAGTTCTGATTCTTCAAACGGCTCCCTCCGGTCCTGCAGCCTCGCCAGCGTCTTGAAAAGAACATCCGTCTGGCGTTCTTTCCAGCGCTGCCTTAACAACGGACCCATGCTCGACGCCGACCGCATCAACGAGATTCACCGGCTGCATCACGGCGAGCATTGGTCGATACGCAAGATCGCCCGCCACCTGCATCTGGCGCGTAAAACCCTTCGGAAGTACTTGGACTCGCCGGTGCAAACTCCAGCTCGCCGTACACGCAGCAGCAAGATCGATCCTTTCAAGTCGACAGTCGCCAGTCTGCTTGAGCAAGACCCGAGTGCCAGTGCCGTCGTCATCCTGCAACGCTTGCGGCCTCTGGGCTACGACGGCGGCATTACCATCCTGCGGGCCTGCGTCAGCCAACTGCGGAGCCCTCTGCATCCGCTCCGCGCCTTCGTGCGCATGGAGCCTTCACCCGGAGAACGCTTCGAAATTGACTGGGGCCACTTCGGCGCCCTGGACTATGGCGGTGACAAGCGGAAGCTCTACGCTTTCTGCCTGATCGAGGGTCACAGCCGGATGCTCTACGTCGAGTTCACCCACAGCCAGAGCTTCGAGACCCTCGTGCGATGCCACCTCCATGCTTTCGAGGCCCTGGGTGCCGTCGCCCGTGAATGTTGGTATGACAATCTCTTGACGGTAGTCGCTGAGCACGTCGGCACCCTGGTTCGCTTCAACCCGCGCTTCCTGGGGTTCGCCCGCGAGTGTGACTTCTACCCGAGGGCTTGCAATCCCGCCGCTGGTTGGGAAAAGGGGAAGGTGGAACGTGCAGGAATTGGTTACCTCCGCCAAAACTTCTGGCCACTTCGCGAGTTTACCGATCTTGCTGATGTCAATCGCCAGGTGCGGGAGTGGCTGAATGAGATCGCTAACCAGCGCCTGCATCGTGAAACCCGTCAACGGCCTTGTGATCGGTTCCGTCCCGATTGCCTCCGGCATCTGCCCGCCTTCACTCCCGATTACCGCGACACCACCGAAGCCCTGGTGCAAAAGGACATTCGTCTGCAGTTCGACGGCAATCGTTACTGCGCCCCACCTCATCTGGTGGGTCAGCGCCTCATGGTCAAAGCCGATGCTTCCTCGGTGACGCTCTATCATCGGAACCAGGAAATCGTCCGTTATCCCCGCTGCTGGCGACGCGGGCAAACCTTGGGCGCGGAGCGTTTCGAGAAGGAGTTGCTGGCCCATCAAGCTGCCGCCCGGCGCTCTCAGTCCCAACGGCACTTGATCGCGTTGCTCGCCGGTGACTGTGCACAAGAAACGGTCGAGGGCTATCTCAGGGGGCTGGCGGACTCCAATCGTGCTCTCGCCCGCCAGATCACTGAGATTCTCCAGTTGATTCGGCCGTACGGCCCCGAAGCCGTAGCAGGAGCCCTTCAAAAGGCATTTAACGCCCGTGCCTTCGGAGCCGATTACGTCGCCAACCTGCTGCGCCAGCAACTCGCACCGCGAAATCCGCAACCACCCCTGCAACTCCGCGATCCCGAGCTGAACCAACTGGTGACCGATCCGTTGTCGCTGCTGGATTACGACGCCTTCATCCTTGACGCTCGAAAGGACTCCTATGGCTACTCTGGAACAGAAACTCGAACAACTGAAGCTCTCGACTCTGAGCCAGCACCTGGAGGCGACCCTGAAGGAGGCGGCCACCAAGAACCTTAGTTTCGCCGCGACCCTGGAGAGCCTGGTCGATCTCGAGCTGGAGGCCCGTAACCGTCGTGCCGTGGAGCGCCGCTTCCACCTCTCCCGCCTCCATGCCCAACCCACCATCGATACCTTTCACTTTCAGCACCACAAGTCCCGGATGCAGAGCAAGACTCGCATCATCCGGCTTCTCGAACTGAACTTCCTCCAGGATGGCACCAACGTGGTCCTCATCAGGAATCCTGGGACCGGCAAGACTTACTTGGCGCAGATCCTCGGCTGGCGAGCCTGCCAGGCCAATGTCCGAACTCTCTTCACTTCCGCCATGGACATGCTGAATCACCTGCTGGCCTCCCAGGTCGATCATTCCCTGGTGCGCAAACTGCGGTGCTATACCGAGCCCACGCTACTCATCTGCGACGAGCTGGGGTATTTCTCGCTCGACCAACAGACCTCGAACCTTTTCTATCAGGTGATCTCCACTCGCCACAGCCAGCACAAAAGCACGGTCATCACCACGAACACCGCCTTCTCCGAGTGGGGGAACATCCTTTTCAACACCACCATCGCCACGGCCATTGCCGACCGGCTGGTGGAAAACTCGGAGATCTTTCTGCTGGGTGGGGAAAGCCTCCGCAAAGCTCAGAAGACCCAGTCGCAGCCTGCGGCTTGATTCGACTGGGTCTTCTCAGGCGCCGCTCTGTGCGATAGCCCTGACCGGAGGAGTCCGGCGGGTGAACCCCTCAACGGCGCTGCCGATGAGGCTGGAGCGCTTTCCCGCGCTCCCCCTCTCACCTCCATGTTCAACTTCAGCGCCAATCACCTCACCTTGCTCTCGCGGACGGAATACCGCTCGTGTGCGGTCTTCATTATGCTCGACCAGTCCACTCGCCGTGTTTATCGGTTGCATGACTTTACCAAAGCCCACGCCATGGAGCCAGGCTCCTATTACTGCGTTTCGGGCAAAGTCAACAGCGCCGACAAACTCTACCTGGTGATGGAATCGGTCAAGCCGGATGCCAAGCACAATCGGTCTTCCAGTGTACCTGCTCATGTTGACGGCGCAGGAGGCTAGCTCTCATGGCTTGATTCAAACAGAAAGGGAAAAACTCGAGCGTAACGGCTGGTCGTGTTAACCGCAGCTCACACCTTCGTGTGGCCCGAAGTAGAAACCGATGACCGCTGGCTCCCTCCAAACTGGCGGAACTGGTTCACTTTTAAGCCGCTGCTAACAGGCGTGATCGCTTGTGGGATTTGGTGACACCTGTGCTCCGCAATAATTGTGCGCCGGCCTAAAGTAACGGGTAGATGCGGTGATATTGAACGCAGTCAGGCAGGCTCAGTAGGCTTTGACAGCGCCCCGGGCTCAAGGGATATGAGGATCTCGATACCAACACGCCGGCCAAATCCCTCGCCGGTTAGGGCGAGAGATAGCAATCGCCGCACGACCTGTTGTTCTTTTCTCGGCTGATCAAAACGAGTACAAGACCGCTAGAGCTTGGGCGTTCCGATCGTGCTTTTAACTACTTTACGGTCTCCAACCTTGCCGCAAAATCAACGAGTTGCCCTTGCCTCTGCGACCTGGCAGTTAGGAGGCCGAGGGCTCCAACGCCTCCAGGTCGACCAGCCTGGCGATGCCAACATTCCGGCCGAGTGACGCAACTCGGCACAATTGTCCCAGGCGTGAAGGCGCCACTGAGCGCCATATTCGAGCCAACGGACGTCCGCTGCAAGGACAACGGATCCTTCGGCAACGGGTTCGGGTTAATGGTCACCGGCGTACTTCGGGACGCTTCGCTGTCACAAATGGCCAACTCTATGGGTTTTCGGGCTCTTGTGTGCGCCGAATCCCGCTGGTTGGCGAGGTTGATGACGCAACTACACGATGACACGCTCCGGAAAACTGGAAACAAGGGGCGCCAGAACGCCATTGTTTCCCCATGGCTGATCATCGATTGCTTTGAATGTCAGCGTGCCGGGCTAGCATTCAAACCGAGCATGTCGTTTAGAATGAGAGTCACGCTGGACCTGCCACTCCGTCGTGAGTCCAATAAGGGGTTAGATACCAAATTGATGTTGGTTGCCAAGTTATTGAAAAGATGGAGCGTGAGACGGGAATCGAACCCGCGACGTCCAGCTTGGGAAATTGACCGTAGATTGAGAATACAAAATTTGGCGTCTACGGGGTTGGTTTGCTGACAATCCCAAGCTCTGACGATCCCAAGCTATTGATTGCTAAGGTCCGCTGCTCGACGGCCTGTTAATGGACTCTTATTGGACTCTGTTTCTTCGCTGACCCAGGCTGCTTGAAATCCCCTGACCGGCCAGCCTTCACTTCACCTGCGGGTAGCGAAGCCAACGATGCTCGCGCTTCGCGAAGCATCGAGCCGCCAGGAATGGGAAGGTTGTGGAGCTTCCGCAGGTCGGAGGTCTCCATCATCGCTACGAGAGGCGGGCTGCTTAGAGTAGAACTCACCAGGGTGCGCGCTCTCCTACCCGTGACCTTGCCCAACAACGCCGACAAGCCGGTCAAGCACGTATCCGAGCGAAGATATCCTTCGATTCGGCCGTTCATCTACTGGGACTGTTCGTAAGCGGGTACGGACTGACGCGTCGCCGTCAAGCCGTCAACGTGGATACGCGCAGAGTTCCCGCGGGCGGGGTTCTGGCGAAGGACACCCGGCGTGCTCGCACTCGATCAGCCAGGGGTGAGCAATTCTTTCCTCATGCCTGACGATTTTTTCTTATTATGCGCCACCCAGTTGGCACTAAAAATGCCCGCTCCTCGGTTTTCGCTAAGTGGTGTTTGAAGTTAGCGGCAAGGCACAAGACCTCGCCCTTTTCGGGCCTTGGCACCATACCTGCTGACAGTGTGGGTTTGGCCGTCTGAGAACGAAAGCGTACAGTGCTGGCAACCCGGCTTAAGCGTGGGGGTCGTGGGATAACATTCAGACGTTCGGAATGTTATTCGAGCGCGACGGGCCGAGATTCCAAGAATCCCGGAGAGGTTGCTCACGGGAAGGGCAGAAGCTCAAGCCCTCAGTATTTACAGCTCCCGAGTGATGCCACAGTTTACCCTACTTGCGGCCTCTGGCGGGGACCGTCGGCAGCGGCGGGCCTGTTTTGGGGCAGGTTCTCTGATTGAATTGCTGGCGCTGGTCGTTTTCGTGTGGCTTCTTAGCGTACCTCCGTTCCTACCTGAGCGAGAGGGCCCCAACCTCTTTTGGGAGGAAAGAATTACACTGCCCGCTCCTCTCCCCGCGGGTCGTCCCCCCGAGCGACTAGTAACGCCGTCTCCCCGGCCCAGCCCGGTGCACACCGCTGAGCCTCAGAAAGTCGAGCCGAAACCCATTGTGCACCCTCTACCGGCGCCCGTGTCGGCGAAACTCCAGACAAGTCCGGTACCCTTGCCGCGAACACCACCGGCAGCTCCTCCCCAAGCCAAAGCATTCCGACCCGCCGTGTCGAAGGGGCAACTTCAAACGCGCGTCGGCACATTCGACAGCAGCTCGGCTGTGGCAACGCTGCATCCGTCGCGGTCGAGCATTCAAACAGGAGGCTTTGGCAGCCCCGACGGACTTCCAGGTCATGCGGAGAAGGGTGGAAGCCAGGGTAATGTCCCGCATTTGGGAGGGTTTGATCAACCCGAAGGCCCGGGATCTGGCAACGAGACGGGGGGAGAGCGCGGGGCTAGCGGCCTGGTGGCAAGCGCCGGTTTTGGTAGTGGGATAGCCGGGGCGGGATTGAGGGGAGGCAACGCTGGAACGGGCAACGGCTCAGTTCACTCGGCGGGCTTTGCCGACGCTCAGGCCCAAGCCCACGCTTCCCCATCGCCGAAGTCGCAAGCAACACCTGTCCCTTACGAGCCGGTGCAGATCACTGAAAAGCCTGATCCTGTGTTTACAACGGAAGCGCGCCAGTTGCGCATTCAGGGCGAAGTACTCTTGCGGGTCGTGTTCACGGCGGTGGGGCGGGTGCAGGTGCTGGGCATCGAACGGGGCCTTGGCCATGGCTTGGATGAAGCAGCTTCCCGTGCCGCCGAGCAAATTCGATTCAAGCCCGCACGGCGCAATGGCCAGGCGGTGGATACAACGGCCAGCGTGCACATCCTGTTTCAGCTTGCAAACTGAAGCTACTCGAGGGACAAACCGTGTCTGCAAAGAAGAAGCTTGCGATACTTGCAGCATTTCTGGCCACGCTTTTTTCCGTGCCCCACGCAGAGCTTATCAACGCGGCCGCACAAGGGAATTCTCCTGCAGCTCCCCAGCTCTCCTCGGCTCCCGGGGTGCGATCGCCGGCAGGTCAAAGCCAGACCACTGCTCCCCGGCCTAGCTCCAATACCGTCAGCGACGAGTCCCTTCCACCCGAGCCGGCGCCCCAGGCAAACAGGTCGCAAGAATCCCCTGAACTTACACGCGTCGTGAATGCTGTCATCGCGCGGGAGAACCAATTAATCAGTCTGGAGAGCACCTACACCCCGCGGATGGAGATTTACATCCAGTATCTGCGCCCTGAGCCTGACCTGGGTGCGGCGCCGGTGACGGACTCGTACTTTCTCGGGCGCATGCAGTTCCTGCCCGATGGGACCCTAACTGCCCGATCTCTTCTGCCTGGGCCAAGTCGTGGCGCGCGCGCCATGGCAAGCGCCAGTGAGCCGAGTACCAAGCGCTTTGGATGGCCCCACCTTCAGCCATTTGCCTTCTACTCCGCACTTTTGATGGTGGACAGGCGCTTCAACCGTGAGCACTACGACTTCGAGTATGTCCGGCAGGAGTTCTTGGGGAGTGTGCGCTGTCTGGTCTTCGACGTCCATCCGAAGCCTCATAAATATCACCGCTTCCTGTCAGGCAATTATTCGGAGGCTGGCTTATTCATAGGCCGCATTTGGGTGGAGGACCGTGACTACAGCATTGTGCGCTTCAACGGCACCTTCACGCCTGCTCCTGCGAATTTAGCCTATTTTCACTTTGATAGCTGGCGTCAGAACGTTCAGCCGGGACTTTGGCTTCCGGTTTACGCGTACAGCGAAGAGTCCGGTATCAAGTACGCCCGGAATCGCACGGTGCGGTTCCGGGCGCAAATACGCTTCTGGGGCTACGGGCTTGAAAACCCCAGCCACCAGTCGGAAATGACTCGAATCGAGGTGGACGCTCCGGCCGAGGTAAAGGACTCGGCGCAGTCCGGCAACGATTACTCGCCCGTGGCGAGCCAGCGTGAGTGGCAAGAACAGGCCCAGAACAATGTGCTTGAACGACTGCAGAAGGCCGGGCTTCTGGCCCCGCCTGGCAACGTCGATAAAGTCTTGGAAACTGTAGTGAACAACCTCGTGGTCACCAACCACCTGGACAACTCGCCTACCGTCCACTGCCGGGTTTTGCTCACCTCCACGCTGGAGTCGCTGGTCATCGGCAACACCATCGTTCTGAGCAGAGGGCTCATCGACGTCTTGCCCGATGAACCGAGTCTGGCGGCCGTGCTGGCGCACGAATTAGCGCACATCGTGCTCCAGAATACCTTGGGCCTCGAGACCAGCAAGTGGGCCTTCGAGGATCGCCTGATGGTCCGGGACGAGGAGCTTTTGAAACACCTAAACTTCCAGCCGAGCGAACACGATGAGGCAGCGGCCGACGCTACCGCCCTCCAGTTGCTCAAAAACTCGCCTTACAAGGATCAATTAGGGAAGGCTGGGCTATTTCTGCGCGCCATGGCAAACATGGCACCGCACACCCCGCAATTGTTTGGCGCGCATTTGGGTGGTCGCCTGGCGCAGGGAGATCACGCCCTCCGAGTGGCAGCACTTCTTAACAGCGCTCCGCAACTGGAGACCGGTAACGTCGACCAAATCGCCGCTCTCCCGCTTGGAGCACGCGTCAAAGTTGACGCTTGGAGTGACGCCGCCGAGTTAATGAAGACCAAGCCAGCGGCGTTGCTTTCGGCGCGTGAAAAGATGCCCTTCCAGATCACGCCAGTGTTCCCGTACTTGACTCGTCTGCCATCCCAGCAGGCCCGCCGGTGAAGCGGGTTCGCAGCGGCCTGCGAAGCCTGGCGGCCAAAGGGCCAAGACTTGACGTTTCAAAAACAGCGACGTCACCGGAGCAAGGTCGGCGAAGAGATTTCCGCGCCCTCGCTCGGGCCGCTGGGGTGCAAAGTGGCCCGGTCGGGGGTAGTCGGACAAATGGCCGTATTTCTCGGTAAAGCGCGGGAAGTACTCGTAGCGTAACCCGAAGTTGAAAGTGAGTCGTGACGTTGCCAGCCAGTCGTCCTGTACAAAGCCGGTATAGACCCATGAGCGCAGGTAGTTGCTCCTGATGCCGAAGCGCTCGGACGTCACCTGGGGCAGACCCAACAGGAAGTCGGCAAAGTCAAGGCCGGTACCCGCAACCGGCCGGCCCTCGGTTGTGAAGTCGCTCGTGCTATAGCCGGTAAAGTCAAGAGTGCCGCGCGCGTCCGGGTCGAATGAGGTGTTGATCTGAACACGCCTCAACTCACCGCCAAACCGGACGTTGTGCTTGCCGCGGCTCCAAAGTATCGAATCCAGCATGCGCAGCGTCTGGTTGCGGGTGGGCGACGGATCGTGTCGTTAAGTCCGGTGTAGTTGGTGAACGAGATGAGAGGCAAGCCCCAGTCGAACGGGTCCTGCGAGACCTGTCGTTACCAGAAATTCGATCCGTCACGTAGAACTGACCCGGGGGCAAATCGTGGTGGGCTTTTTTGGGGATCGGGCGAGAAGGGCGCGCGCGTCAGGTAAATATGACGGTAACGCTCGTGCGGAGGTGAGCGAGGCTCGGAGTGCGGTCTACCCCCACAGTCGGCCCCTGGAAACTGCAGAGAGAGGGATCCGTCGTGTTAGGCTGCGCGTCGTTCGTAACGATGGTGTAGTCCGCCGACCTCCGCCAGCTCCATCACCGGACCCAGTTCCGGCGGCTGAACGGCGCGCTCATCAGGAGCGTCTTTGGCCAGCGAGAGATGAGTGCGGGAGTGCCCGTAATACTCGAAATTCGACTTCAAGGTCCGCCGTAAGGAGGCTTCGCTGAACACCATGACGTGGTCCAGGCACTCCCGCCGGATCGACCCAATCAGCCGCTCCACGTAAGGACTCTGCCGGGCGACCTCGGGGCCGTCAGGACTTCGCGAATCGCCATCCCTCGAACTCTTTGCCGGAAGACGTCGCCATAAATGCTATCGCGATCACGGAGCAGATAGCGTGGGCCCGTGTCCCAAGGGAAGGCCTCGGCATTTTGTTGAGCCGTCCATTCCGAGGTGGGATGGGTGGTGACGTTGAAATGCAGTACTCGACGCCGATGATGGGCCAATACTATGAAGACAAACAGAACTCGAAAGCTCAGCGTCGGGACCACAAAGAAATCCGTCGAAACCAAGTCCTTCACATGAATTGGTAGGCACAGTTGGCTGCAAGCCCTTGAAAGGATTGGCTCCTCGGCCAGGACTCGAACCTGGAACCCTTCGGTTAACAGCCGAATGCTCTACCATTGAGCTACCGAGGAGTAGGACGGGTTGTGGATTTATAACACGGCCGGGAAATTCTGGTCAACGGCGGGCGGTCTCGCATATGTCAGGAAATAAACACAGCCCCAGTGAACTTTCAGCTTTCGATTTCTCCGAGCAACAAGACCGGCGCAAACCCGAGCGCCATGCTCGATCTTCCGCCCGGAGACGCCTAGGGCTTCTTCGCGGAGTCGCCGCCTTCTGCCCCGCCGCGCAGCGCTTCCTTGAACTCGCGGATTCCTTTGCCGAGACCGCGACCGAGGTCAGGCAACTTGCCGGGTCCGAAGAGAACCAGCACGATTATCAAAATGAAAACCAGATGTATCGGTCGAAGCAAACCTTCCATGAGTCGTCACCCTCCCGGCCCCGCTCCGGCGAAGCCCCCAAACTCCTTCCAAGTTACCGCACGCCAAAGCCCGGATCGCCCCGTTTACGCCGCTGCGGTGATCGTGACACTGGCCGAGGCGGACTCGGAAGCATTCGCCTGGCTCACCGCCGTCACCGTAACCGTACTGGGTGAAGGCACAGCGCCCGGCGCCGTGTACAAGCCTGACGCCGCAATGGTCCCCACCGTCGAATCACCGCCCGCCACTCCGTTCACGCTCCACGTCAACCCGGTATTCGCGGCGCCCGCAACCGAAGCGCTGAATTGCTGTGTGCTGTTCACCGCCAAGGTTACCGCCGCCGGACTGATCGTCACGCGCACCAGCGCCTGCTGCGCCTCAGTCATGCCGCCGCGCAACGCATCCTTGAACTCGCGGACCCCCTTGCCCAGACCCCGTCCGAGGTCGGGTAGCTTGCCCGGCCCGAAGATGATCAGCACAATGAGCAAGATAAAGAGCAGATGCGTGGGCTGTAGCAGCCCTTCCATCTCATCGCCTCCTGGCGTAACAGCTCGCCAGCGCAATTATGAATTATAACCTAATCGCCGCCTGCCTGCGGAAATCATTCTAGCAGCGACCTGGGTCGCGGCGGCGCGTCCGCGAGGACCGGAGCCGGCCGGCAGGATTCCGGCTCTCGAACACCATGTTCCCCGGCTTTTTCTTCGCCGCCCGGCATTTTAAGTAATAGAGGGTCGCGTAGCTGAGGGTGATGTAATTGCGAGGCCCGAAGCCGAGACCGCGAGCCACTCGGTCGATCCACCGGCGGGGACCTTCAAGCTCGAGATAGTTCCCAATCGGGGTCTCGTCGTACACAATCTCACCCTGTCCTATCCTCCTCCGTTGGAGCGGCGCAGCGTATCGGGTGCGGTACTTGTCATAGCGGAAGATCTCCTCGAGCCCGATGCCTTCGAGGAGCTCTCTCACCACATCGGCGTTGGGCACCTCCGTCTCAAGCTCGCGCCGCACCTTGTAGCGACGCGACCGAGCCGGCGCGCCCTTGAACGTCAACAGCGCCTTGCCGTCTGCCACGCGCAGCCGCATCACCGAGCGCGCTCGCCTGAGTGCGCCATCCGGAAAGTCAAACAACCGGTTGCTTTCGAAGTGGCGTGCCTGGATGCGGCAGAATCCCAGGGCTCGCAGTCGGCGCTTGACCTCCTCGGGATCACGCACCTCGAGCTTGACCTCGATCTCCTGCTTGCGTCGCATGGATTTGTCGTCCCTCGAAGCTGACACGTCGCAAAAACCTGGTCAACGGGAAGGAGTCGAAGGTCGCAAGGGTCAGGCAGGCGTAAGCGGCGGAGGTCAGGACTCGCGTTCCACGATGAACTCGGCGAGCGAGCGTAAAGCGTCTTTATACTGCGAATCAGGGAATCCTGCCAGACAGCGCACCGCCCGTTCGGCAAACCACTGTGCTTTGTCGCGCGCCGCACGCAGCGTGCCGTGACGGCGGATCATCTCCAGAATCTCCTCGAAGCGGACGGAGTGAAACCCTTGCTCCTCGAACACGCGCTGAATCTTCTCGGACTCCTCGGGACGGCAGCGGCGGAGCAGGTAGATGAGGGGCAAGGTCAACTTGCCTTCGCGCAGGTCGTTGCCGATGGGTTTCCCGAGCTTCTCCTCCGATGAGGTGAAGTCCAGCAAATCGTCGACGAGCTGGAACGCCAAGCCGAGGTTGGTGCCGTACTCGCCCAGCTTCATTTCCTCTTCTTCGCTTTTGCCGCCGAGGATGGCACCGAGACGCAGGCAGGCCGAAAACAGGCTGGCGGTCTTGCGATACGCCAGGTCCAGATACTCGTCTTCGGTGATGCTGAGCTTTCTCAGGTAGGAGAGCTGCAAGAGCTCGCCCTCGACCATCACCTGCGTCAGGCCGATCAACAGGTCGAGAATCTTGAAATTGCGTTCTGCCAGCGCGACGTTGAAGGCCTGCATGTAAAGCCAATCGCCTGCCAGGACGCTGAGGTGGTCTCCCCAGCGCGAGTTGGTGGAGGGGCGTCCCCGCCGCACATCCGCCTCGTCGATGATGTCGTCATGCACGAGCGTCGCGGTGTGGATCAGCTCGACCACCGCGCCCAAGCGGATGACCGACGGGCCTCGGTAGCCGCAGAACTTGCTCGCCAGCAGGACGAGTGCCGGGCGCAGACGCTTGCCGCCGCTTACTTGCAGGTACTGGCCGATTTCCGTAACCGGGCTGACGCTGGAAACAATCTGCTGGCAGAACTCTTCCTCCACTTTCTGGAGGTCGGAGCGGACGAGATCAAAGATTTCCCGGCCCGTCAGATTTTTGATGGTCGCCAAGCAGCCCTCTCCCAGCCGTTATCAACCCTCAAGCTGAAGGAACGTCCCGAAACGCGGTGGAGAATTTCGACAGCTTATGATCCCACAAAAGCTCAGCGCGGGAAAGCGCGAACTTCGCGCCTACGCGTCGTCATGCGCGTTGTTTGGCAAACACCTTTGCAAGGTGAAGTGTCGGAAGGGCGGTCACTCATCTCGGGCGAGGCGAAAGAACCGCGCGAAGTTCCTGACCGCCTGCTCCCCCATCGCCGCTTCGTCGAGACCATGCAGCGCGGCAAGCTGACGCGTCACCTCACGCACATAAGCCGGTTCGTTACGCTTGCCGCGATAAGGGACCGGCGCAAGATACGGGCTGTCGGTCTCGGTCAGCAGGCGATCGAGCGGGATTTCACGCGCCACCGCGCGCAGTTCCTCCGCCTTCTTGAATGTCACGTTACCGGCGAAGGAAACCAGGAATCCCCGTCCCATCAACTCGAGCGCGTCCTCGCGGCTGCCGGTGAAGCAGTGTAGGATTCCGGCACAATCCGCTGAGGCAGCAGATCCCCGTTCGTTCCGGATGATCTCGCGCAAATCAGCCCAGGCATCGCGGCAGTGAATGATAACGGGCTTGTCGAGCTCGCGCGCCAGCTTTAACTGCCGCACCAGGACGTCTTTCTGCACTTCGCGAGGCGAGTGGTCGTAATAGTAATCGAGACCAATCTCGCCGATGGCGAGGAACTTGGGATGACGCGCAAGCTGCCGCAGCTCGTCGAAATGCTGGTCGGTGGCTTTCGCGGCTTCGTGCGGATGGACGCCGGCCGCGGCGTACATCCACTCGTGCCGGTCGGCAATCTCGAGCGACTCATGGAGATGGTCGGGTCCGGCGGCGCCGCCGATGGTCAGGAGATACGCGAGTCCAGCCGAGCGCGCGCGCTCGATCACCGCGTCGCGGTCGGCGCTGAAGGCAGGGTCATCAAGATGACAGTGGGAATCGACGAGGAATTGAGCCATGGAGCGATAGAGTCATTGAATCATCGGGGATTCGCTTGAATCGTCATTTGAGCCGCGCGCCCTTGGGCACATCCTCCTTAAACGTCACGAGCACGGGCTTCCCTTCGTCTCCGACTGACGCGGCCACGATCATGCCGTTCGATTCGAGCCCGCGCATCTTGCGTGGCTGAAGGTTCGTCACCACCACCACCTTCATGCCCACCAGTTGCTCAGGCTGGTAATGCTCGGCGATGCCGGCGAGCACTTGGCGAATTTCCGTGCCAATGTCCACTTGGAGTTTGAGCAGCTTGGTTGCTTTGGGAATCGGCTCGGCTGAAATTATCTCGCCCACGCGCATCTCGACCTTGGCAAAGTCGTCGATGGAGATCTTCTGGTCCGTTGGCACCGGCGACGCGGCCGGCGCCGTTTGCGGCACGGCTGGAGCCGGGGGCTTCGGTTCGGGCGGTTCGGGTTGTGATTCCACTTTGCCCTCCTTCACGGGCTTGCACTTTTCTTCGGGAGTGGCCGGGGTTTGCTCCGCCGCCTCGAGTTTCAGGAGCTTCTCGAGCGCGGCCTCTTTATCCAGGCGCGGGAAGATCGGCTCGGGCTTGCCGACTTTCGTGCCGGGGTTAAGCCCGCCCCACTGAAGTTGATCGAGCCGCTGATCGTCGACGTTTCCCTCGCAGCCGAGTTGTTTCCATAGGCGCTCGGCGCTGCGCGGGATCACGGGATAGAGCAGCACGCTGCAGAATCGGACAGCCTCGGCGGCAGTGTATAAAGTAGCTTTCAGCAACGGTTTGCTTGCATCGAATTCCGTTTGAGCCAAGCTCCACGGCGCCATCACAACTAAAAAGCTGTTGATACGCTTAACGAACACCCACACCTCGTCAAGCGCACGAGAGAAATCGTAGCTGTCAAAGTTCTTGCTGAATTCGTTTCGAGTCTCCAGAGCCCGCGACGGGATGTATTCCAGAATTTCTATCCTTCCCTCCCCCAGCGATGCGTCTTCCACTGCGGGTACGTTCCCATCAAAATAACGGCCGATCATGGAGAGGACACGGTTGGCAAGATTCCCAAGGTCATTCGCCAAATCCGAGTTGTAGCGCTGGATCAGTCCCTCGTAAGAAATGGTCCCGTCGTGTCCAAAAGGAATATCGCGCAGGACGTAGTAGCGCAGCACGTCAGACCCGGCAACCACGCCGTGGGTCTCGGAGTCAAAAAGCGCGGCGAGCGGCTCAGGGTAAACGGCGTTCCCTTTTGACTTCGACATCTTGTCGCCTTCGACCAGCAGCCACCCGTGCGCCACAATACTCTTCGGCAGCGGCAGGCGCGCGGCCATCAGAAACGCTGGCCAGTAGACGGCGTGGAAGCGGATGATGTCCTTGCCCACCATGTGGAAGTCGGCCGGCCACCACTTCCAGAATCCCTCCTGCCGCTCTCGCTTGCCCGCGTCCTCGCCGTCCGTGGCGTAATCGATGCCGGTCAGATACCCAGTAAGCGCGTCGTACCAGACATAGAACACCTGCTCAGGATCGTCCGGCCAGGGGACGCCCCACTTGATGCGTTTGCGGCTGATGGAAATGTCGCGCAGGCCGCTTTTGACGAAGCTCTTCACCTCGTTCAGGCGGAAGTCCGGCCGCACGAACTCCGGGTTCTTCTCGTAGAGATCGAGCAGTGACTTCTCGAACTTCGAGAGTCTGAAAAAGTAATTCTCTTCGCTGATTAATTCACCCGGCCGGCCGCAGACCGGACAGTTCGCAGGCTCGGGACCCTCGGAGATGTAGAGTTCGTCGAAGATGCAATAACGGCCCTCGTACCGCCGCTTGTAAATCGTCCGCTTGTCGGGGTCCTCCCTGTCCAGGTCGTTTTCCTGTGCCAGGCGCAGTAGGCGCTGCACGGACACAGTATGGTCAGGCCGGTCGGTGTAAACGAAATGCGTGTAGCTGATATCCAGCAGCTTCCACAGTTTCTGGATCTCGGCGCGCTTCTCGGCCACGAAGGCTTGCGGGGTCTGGCCGGCGGCCGTGGCGGCGCGCTCGAGCTTCTCACCATGCTCGTCGGTGCCGGTGAGAAAGGCGACGTCGTATCCGCACAGGCGTTTGTAGCGCGCGAAAGCGTCGCACACGAGCGTGGTATAGGCGTGGCCGGCGTGCAGCCGCGCGTTCGGATAGTAAAGCGGAGTTGTGAAGTAGAACTTATTCATTCGTTGTAGCGGCGGCCTCTGGCCGCCGATTCGGCGCTCAGAGAGCGCCGCTACAGCTAAGCCTTCCTGGCGTACGCGAACTGCGCTGCCAGCATCACGTCCTTGAGCGGCACACCTTTCTCACTCGCCAGGCGTTCGCAATCATCGTACTCGGGCGCCGCGTTGACCACCCGGCCGTCGCGCCGCGCTACTTTCACGCGCACCGCACCGTACGGAGTCTCAACGCTGACCCATTGGCGCTCCAGCACCTGCCGGCGCGCCTCGTGGATTCTCAGGCCGATGGTCGTGGTCTCGCTGAACACCAGGTCCGCGAGCGCGTTCGTCCGCTCGGGCGGGCAGAGAATTTCGACTTCAAATCCCGGCCGGTTCTTCTTCATCTGGATCGGACGACACGTGATATCGAGCGCGCCCGCCGCCAGCGCCCGCTCGACCAGGTATCCGTAAAGCTGCGGACTCATGTCATCCACGTTCGCCTCGATGACCGAGACGATTCCATTGGATGTGGCCTCCGCGCCCGGGATTCCTGTGCCGGACGCGGCCACGTCCACCGGCTCGCCCACAAACAGGCGGAGCAGGTTGGGATGGCCTGGAATGTCGCGGCTGCCCGCGCCGTAGCCGATGCGCTCGACTTTCATGGGCGGCAGCGGCCCGAATCCCTGGGCCAGCGTTGCGACAATTGCCGCGCCGGTCGGCGTGACCAGTTCCGCTTCGACGCCCGACGAGTAAATCGGAATCCCCTTGAGTAATTCCGTCGTCGCCGGCGCGGGTATGGGCAGTGAGCCGTGCGCCGCCTTGACGCGCTCGCCGCCGGCGCCACCACCGCCCACGTTGAGGGGTGACGCGGTGAGTTCCGAAACGCCAAGCAGGTCGAGTCCGGCGCAGGCGCCCACCACGTCGAGAATCGCGTCCACGGCGCCGACTTCGTGAAAATGCACTTTGGCGGCGGGCTTCGCGTGCAGCTTGCCTTCCGCCTCGGCGAGCCGTTCAAATACCTTGACGGCTCGCTCCTTCGCCGCCGCCGGAATCTCACTCGAAAGAATCAGCCGCTCGATGTCAGCCAAATGACGCTCCGGCTGCTTGCCGGGCGCGACGATCTCGACGTGCGTCCCGCCCAGGCCCGCCCGCGTGACGCGCGACACGCGGAAGTCGTAATCGCCCAGGGGAATCTTCCGCAGCTCGGCCAGCAATTGTTCCTTCGACACTCCAGCATCGAGCAGGGCGGCAAGCAGCATGTCGCCGGCGATCCCCGAGGAGCAGTCGAGGTAGGCCCTCTTGAGTATTCGATCCATCGTCCGTGGTTCGTTGGCGAAAAAGGGCGCGGCCACGAGTCAAGTCGCGCCCTGCTATCGATACTATGCTGTCGCCGGAAATCTTGTCAACGCAGGTGGACTTTCCCCCGCCTCTGGGTTTAGCATTCAAAACGGCACGCTCATCTCGATGCTAACCAGGAGGTCCCGTGGCTCACGGAGCCTTGGACTCGCTTTGGGCTGATTACGACGCGCATCATCGCTCGGCCGGCAACAAGTACTGCCACATGCTGGGTATCCCGCTCATTATTGTCGGGCTCCTGGGGCTGCTCCTGGCGTTGCCCCACTTCGACCTCGGCGGGTTGCCCATCGACCTCGCGATTCTGCTCGTCTTCGGCGTCGGCGTCATCTATGTCTTCCTCGATGCGAAGCTAGGCGCAGCGATGTTCGCGGTGGACGTCGTCTTCTACCTGATTGCGCGGCAGCTCAATTGGAAGCTGGCGCTCGCACTGTTCGTGCTCGGCTGGGTGTTACAGTTCATCGGCCACGGCGTCTATGAGAAGCACGCGCCCGCGTTCTCGAAGAACCTGGCGCATCTATTCGTAGGCCCGCTTTGGGTGCTGAACCACATCGTCCACCTGCGCGAGGAGGCGTAGCGGCTCCACTTTTTGATTTACGCGCGTCGAACGAGTGGGTTAACGTAACAGGATTGAGGTTGCGGGCCGGTAGCTCAATGGTAGAGCACTGCCCTTTTAAGGCAGGGGTTCTGGGTTCGAGTCCCAGCCGGCTCAAATCAAGCGGTCAGCGTTCAGCGTTCAGCACGATGAAACATATGACACTTCCGATCATTGTCGAGGCCGACGCCGATGGCTACATTTCTGCGCTATAATCGGCACTCTGGAAGGGGGGGGATTTCCAATGCCCAAAGTAGCAGCCTTTTTCTCCGTGAACGAGAAGCTGAAGCTACCCGAACATCGCGTGCATCACAACAATAGCGCGTGCCCTCCAGCCCGTGACATGCCATCATCGGAGCGCAAGCCAGGAACCAACGGCTATAGACTTTGCAATGGCTGCGCTCGCCTCAACTTGCTCGGCATGTGACACTCTTTATGCCAGATAACGCCTAACGCCCAAATCTAGCTTCACGTAGTCTCCCACGCTTTTCAGCCTCTTGCTTTGTCAAGTGCATGATTCCGGAGAAAGCATTTGACATCCCCCTTAACCTGGAATAATATACCTACCGACCGGTCGGTATAACCAGGCATTGGGTGCCAGCGTGTGTGGATGGAAAGGTCAGGACCAGGAGTAATGGCCAAGGCTACGGGTTCCGAAATACTGCTCGAGAGTCTGCACCGCGAAAAGGTTGAGGTGATCTTCGGCCTGCCGGGCGGCGCCGTGCTGCCGCTTTATGACGCGCTCTACAGCGCCGGCATCCGGCACCTCTTGGTACGCCACGAGCAGGCCGCCGCCTTTGCCGCCGACGGATACGCGCGCGCCAGGGGCAAGCCGGGCGTCCTACTCGTAACCTCGGGCCCCGGCGCCACCAACGTGATGACCGGGCTGACGTCGGCGCTGATGGACTCGATCCCCGTGGTAGCGCTGACCGGCCAAGTGCCCGCATCGATGATCGGCAAGGACGCCTTCCAGGAGGCAGATACGGTGGGCATCAGCCTGCCCTGCACCAAGCAGAACTTCCTGGCCAAGTCGGCGGCGGAAGTCCCGGGCATCATCCACCGGGCGTTCCGCGCCGCCGTCTCCGGCCGGCCCGGCCCCGTGCTGGTCGACCTGCCGAAGAGCGTGCTGATGGAGCTGGCGGAAGCCACGTACCCCGAGAGCGCCGCCTCGGAGCACCCAAAGCGCGAGCGCGAATGGCAGGATGCGGACCTCGAGCGCGCGGCGGAGACGATCGCCTCGAGCCGCCACGCCGTGCTCTACGTGGGTGGCGGCGTGATCCACTCGGAAGCGTGGGATTCCCTGCTCGCGCTCGCTGAGCTCACCCAGATTCCGGTGACCACCACCTTGATGGGGCTGAGCGCCTTCCCTTCCCGGCATCCCCTCTCACTCGGAATGCTGGGGATGCACGGCTCTTACGCCACCAACTCGGCCATCTGCAAGTGCGACCTGCTGATTGCGGTGGGCGCGCGCTTTGACGACCGCGTGACGGGCCGCATCAACGGGTTCGCCACCGAGGCCAAGAAGATTCAGATTGACGTTGACCCCTCCGAGGTCAACAAGAACGTCGCCGTGGACCTCGCGCTGGTGGGCGACGCGCGTGGCGTGCTCGAAGCGCTGATCGAGGAACTGAAGCGGCGCGCGGCAAGGGGCGAATCGCCCGCCCATGCGGGGCGCGTCGAGTGGCTGAAGCGCATTGAAGGCTGGCGCGCCGAGCATCCGCTCAGCTATGACAAGTACGCCCACACCGTCAAGCCGCAGTTTGTGATCGAGACGCTTTCGCGCTATGCCGATGAGGACGCTATCGTCGCGGTCGACGTGGGCCAGCACCAGATGTGGGCGGCGCAGTTCTTCGACTTCTACCAGCCGCGCACCTGGCTCTCGTCGAGCGGCCTGGGCGCCATGGGCTACGGCTTTCCCGCCGCCATGGGCGCGCAGCAGGCGTTTCCCGACCGCCAGGTGATGGCCGTGGTAGGCGATGGCGGCTTTCAGATGACGCTGAACGATCTCGCGACGGTCGCGCAGTACCGCATTCCAGTCAAGATTGCGGTCATCAACAACCGCGCCCTCGGCATGGTGCGCCAGTGGCAGGAAATCTTCTTCGAGAAACGCTACTGCGACATCGACCTGAACTTTGCCCCTGACTTCGCCAAGCTTGCTGAATCGTATGGAATTCGCGGGCTCAAGGTGGAACATCGCACTGACGTGGTGGACGCGGTGCGCGAGTTCCTGGGCGATCGCGAGCCCTGTCTGGTGGATTTCTGGGTTGACCCGGCCGAGAACGTCTATCCCATTGTGCCGCCGGGCGCGTCGCTCGGTGAGATGGTGGTTGAGCCGCCGCCCGTCTTAATTGAGGAAGAAGAGGAATCCTTCGACGACCTGTGGGCGGTGTAGCCCGGGAGTCTGAAGTTCGGAGTCCGGAGTTTGACAGTTCCCGGTTCGGAGTATTGAGGCTCTAAGATCTGGAATCTGCTGTGTGGAATCCGCCAGAAGCTGGAATTCCGAACTTTGAGCCGTGAACTCCGAACTGAGAAACTCCGAACTGCGAACTGACTAAGCAAGGAAGTACGACATGCGCTGGATGCTGGCACTGGAAACCGAAAAGGACCCCATCGCGATTTGCCGGCTGATGAACATCTTCCGCCGCAAGGGCGTGAGCATTCTGAAGATGGACCTTGAGTCCGGGGCGAGCAGCTTTTCGCTTTCCGCCCTGGTCGAGACACGCGACTCCGACGTGCCGCATCTGTTCCATTTCCTGCGCCGGACCGAAGGGGTCTACGAGGTCATCTGCTATCAGCACGAGCCCTCGAACGGCGTCAACGGTGATGGCGCCTGCGGAGCGACCAAACTCGATTCATCCCGCATCATCCATACGTCCAGAGCGATGGGCGCTCAAGACAGAACAATCGGCGCGAGGAGCAACGCACCGGTGGAAACACTCACCGTAAGTTGAACGGCGTCGCGCCGCCACCGGGCGGTGCGATATCGGAACTCGAGGAACGAACCGAAGAAGTGGTTTAGAATCAGCAAATGTCGTTTTACGGGATGGTAGCGCAGACCTCCGGGTTTGAGGTCCGCGGCAGGTTGCCTTGGGACAGGTTCCCAGCATGGCGAAAAGAGCCGCAGACCCGAACAGCGCGGGTCTGCGCTACTCGAAAAATGCAAGAATGAAGGAACGAACCGAAGAAGTGGCTTAGAATCAACAAAACTGTTCTGAAGGAACACAACTGACATGGCTAAAGTTTATTACGAGAAAGACGGCGACCTGAAGCACTTGGCGGGCAAGACCATCGCCATCATCGGATACGGCAGCCAGGGACACGCCCACGCGCTGAATCTCCGCGACAGCGGGCAGAAGGTGATTGTGGGACTGCCGGCCACGAGCCAGTCGCGGTCGAAAGCTCAGGCCCAGAAGCTTGAAGTGGTGGACCCCGCGGAAGCGGCGCGCCGCGGGGATGTGATCGTAGTGCTGATCCCCGACCCGGTGCAGGCGGAGGTCTATCATCACTCGATCGCGCCCCACCTCGGCGCCGGCAAGACGCTGCTCTTCGCCCACGGCTTCAACATCCACTTCAAGTTCGTGGTGCCGCCGCCCACGGTCGACGTGGTCATGATCGCCCCTAAGTCCCCCGGACACCGGATGCGCGAGTTGTTTCTCGAAGGTGTCGGAGTCCCCGGACTCCTGGCCGTCGAGCAGGACGCCTCAGGCCATGCCGAGGCTACAGCATTAGCCTACGCCAAGGGCGTGGGGTGCCTCAAGGCGGGCGTGATCCGCACCAGCTTCAAGGAGGAGACCGAGACCGACCTCTTCGGCGAGCAGACGGTGCTGTGCGGCGGCGTCTCGGCCCTGATTACCACCGCCTTTGAGACCCTGGTCCAGGCCGGCTACCAGCCCGAGATCGCCTACTTCGAGTGCTTGCACGAGCTCAAGCTGATCGTCGACCTCATCTATCAGGGCGGCATCAAGTATATGCGCTACTCAGTGAGCGACACGGCGGAGTACGGCGACTACACGCGCGGTCCGGTGGTGATCGACGCGCACGTGCGCGAGACCATGAAGAAGATCCTGGCCGACATCCAGAGCGGCGCGTTTGCCAAGGAATGGATGGACGAGAACACTAAAGGCGGGCGGAAGAAGTTCCTCGAGATGCGCTCGAAAGCCGCCGACCACGTCATCGAGAAGGTCGGGATCGAGCTGCGCAAGATGATGGCCTGGAATCGTCCGCCGGAGCAGGAAGCCACCGCCGCCCAGGCTCAAGCGAGGAGATAGCGATCAGCTCTCAGCAATCAGCACTTAGCCTCCTTGCATGATGCAATGACGAGTGAGAAGGGATGATCGCAATCGTAATGCCAGCAATTCTGCACCCCATCCCGCGAACGCAGGCCTGAGATCATCAGGCCTGCGATGCCCACGACCCGAATCCCATTACACTCGAGGAACACCATGAATCCACAAGCGAAGGCAGCGTCGAAAGGCGCTGAGGCGGGGCGCGCTATCCGCGTGAAGAAACTGGCGCTCATCGGCGCGGGCAAGCTGGGCGAAGGACTGCTGTCGGGCATGCTCGGCTCGCAGCTTATCCCGGTGAGTCACGTCGCAGCGACGGTCGCTCACCAGCCACGCGCCGACTACCTGGCGGAGAAGTACGGCGTCAAGGCGGGTACCGCCAACTCCGAGGCAGTGCACGGCGCCGACCTCGTCCTCATCGTCCTGAAGCCGCAGCAGGTGAAAGGCTTTCTGCACGAGGTGAAGAAATCGCTCGGCAAAAACGCGTTGATCGTCTCCGCCGCGGCCAGCGTGACGACGGGGCTCATCGAGCGCGAACTCGGACATCCGGCGCGCGTCGTCCGCGCCATGCCCAATACCCCCTGCCTCATCCGCCACGGGATGATCGCGCTGGCCAAGGGCAAGCACGCCACCGACGAAGACATCGCGCTGGCCCGCGAAATCTTCGGGTCGATGGGACGCACGGTGGTGGTCGACGAGAAACACATGGACGCCATCACCGGCCTTTCGGCGTCAGGTCCGGCTTACGTCTACCTGATGATCGAATCGCTGGCGGAAGGCGGGGTAAAGCTGGGTCTGCCGCGCGAACTCTCGACCGAGCTTTCGGCGCAGACGCTGCTCGGAGCCTCAGCACTGGTGCTGCAGACGGGCGAACATCCCGCCAAGCTTAAGGATATGGTCACCACGCCGGCCGGGTGTACGATCGACGGGTTGATCGAGCTCGAAGAGGGCGGTCTGCGTGTAACCCTGATCAAAGCCGTGGTTCGCGCCGCCGAGCGCGCCCGGCAGTTGGTCGAGAGTCAAAACACCTGAGGCGAAGGTTAGTCATCGGGAAGCTGCCCGATGAGCTCGAGGATTTCTTCCTGGATGCTCTTTGACCGTGCTTCAATCATCGTGAGGCGGGGGGCAAGTTCGCTGAGTTCGTCCCAGAATTCTTCTCTGTGGGGACTCAGCGAAAGGGCCCTCTTAGTACCACGCTCGGCCTCGTGCAGCATCTCAAGGTATTCCTCCATGAGAACCTTGAGGGCGTGGGTGTCAGGAATGGCAGGTGCCTTGGTTCTCGACATGGCTATCGCTCCAGTCGCTTTTCCAACTTTCGCACTTGTTTGCGGGCCGCGTCAATCTCCTTTTCCCATTTCTCGAGTAGTCCGGCATCCGGAGAAGGTCTTTGGGCCTCAGCAGCGATCTTTTCCTCATGGCGGATGATCGTTCGATGGTAGCCGGCAATCACCTTACGGCTATGCTTGTTCTTGCCCATTTCAGCAAGGGCATTATACTGCCACGGGCGGAGAGCCCTGGGAGCCGCTGCCGAAAACTGGACGCCAAGAGAAAGAGGTGTTGTCGGCCAAAACAAAAGCGGCCGACCTTGGATCGGCCGCTTCCGTCGTACGCGCTATTCGGAGCAGAAGAATCAGTTCCGGGATCGCAGCTCCTGGCACGAGACACAATACCGGGCCCAAGGAATTGCCTTGAGGCGATTGGGGTTAATCTCCTCGCCGCAGTCCTCGCACTCGCCGTACGTGCCCACGGCCACGCGCTGGAGTGCAATGTCGATCTCCTTGAGGGTGCGGCTGCGGATGTCTGCTGTAACTGCGGTTACGTCCTGCTCCAGACTCTTGACAGCGAATTCCACTTCGTCGGGAGACTGGACGTTCATCGCCAGAGCCTCTCCCACTTTGGGCGAAGACAACAGTTCGTCCCGCTTCTGGAGCAAGAGCTTTCGGACCGGAGCCTTGCGGGTTTTGATTGCTATGCTCATTATTAAACCATCCTGTGTGTTTTTGAACTCCGCTGGAGAAGATCATTCACAAGCTGTGGAGGATCTTTTCTCAGGAAGTCCGTGTCATCAGATGTTAAGACGAGTGGGAAGGTTGCATAATAATTCCGGAACCGTTCTGGAAGCAACTCCTTTAGTTTCTTGGTATTATACAAGATATGGACCCCTGTTTCTAAGGCCCTCATTTAGGGAGACTTAGAGAATCAAGGAGCGGCGGAGTGTCAGGAGGCGGAGTGTCAGGAAAAGAACGGATGCTAGCACGGATTCGGGAAGCCTTGGGCGCCGGGGCATCCAGTACGCCTCCTGATTCGGCTGGGCCGACCGAAATTCGTCTTGAGGGTGTCCTGCCGCCCATCCCTTCGGCGGAACTGGTGCCGCGGTTTGAAGAGGAGCTCCGCAGCGTAGGCGGGACCTGCTACCGGGCGTCGACGCTGGCTGACCTGGACGGGATCATCCGCAGCGTCCTCACCACGAGCGCCGCAACACCCTCGGTAGTCCTGTCGCGCCATCCCCTGCTCGGGCAGCTCCACTTGGCCGAACGCCTTCGAGGTCTCGGGATCTCGGTCGCGGAATACCCCGACGCTGCATTGGAAAGCCCAACTGCCCTGGATCAAACCTATCGCGAGCAATGTTTCGCCGCCGCCGCCGGAATAACCGGTGTGGACTTCGCGTTGGCGGAGTCCGGCAGCCTGGTCTTGAGCAGCGTGACCGAAGGGAGCCAACTCGCCTCGCTCGCTCCGCCCGTCCACATCGCCCTGTATCGGCCGCAGCAGGCCGTGGCATTTCTCGAGGAATTGCTGGACGCCCTCCCGGTAGAGCGCAGCCCGAACGCGCCCAGTCCGGGCCGCTCCGTGGTCTTCGTCACCGGCCCCAGCCGCACCGCCGACATCGAGCAGATCCTGATTCGCGGCGTACACGGCCCGCGCGAGGTCCACGCCATCCTGGTCGAGGACTCCTGCCTGGCGTAATCCGCCAGGCAACTTGAACTGTTTCGGGGAGCCTCAAGAAGAGAATCGCAGGCGGCGCTCCCGGCATCATACGATAAAGACTCAAGAAGGAGGAAGATCGATGGGTCTACCAGCAGCGTTGCCGGAATATTTCATGATCGGGCTGAAAGACCGCCGCGAGGTGGCGGAGCGCACCCTCGCTTTCGAATTCGAGAAGCCTGCGGGCTGGGAATTCAAGGCCGGCCAGTCAATCGACATGACGCTCCTTGATCCTCCGGAGACGGACGCCGAGGGCGACAAACGGGCGTTCTCAATCGCCAGCGCTCCGCACGAAGATACCCTGATGATCGCCACCCGCCTGCGCGATTCCGCATTCAAACGCGTGCTCCAGTCGCTGCCCCTCAGATCCGAAGTGAAAATCGAAGGGCCGTTTGGGAACATGACGCTGCACAACAAGGTTGCGCGCACCGCGGTGATCCTGGCCGGCGGCATCGGCATCACGCCGTTCCGCAGCATGCTCGTCCGCGCTGCGCACGAGAAGCTGCCCCACCGCATCTTTCTGTTCTTCTCGAACCGGCGGCCCGAGGACGCGCCGTTCCTCGCCGAACTGTAAAGTCTCGAACATGAGAATCCCAACTTCCAACTGATTGCCACGATGACGCAGGTCGAGAAGTCGCGTCAGCCCTGGGGCGGCGAGACCGGCGTCATCAACCAGGGCATGCTCTCGCGGCACCTGCATGCCGCCGCCTCCCCGATTTACTATCTCGCCGGGCCGCCTGCGATGGTCAAAGGGCTGCATGCCGTGTTGAACGCCGCCGGAGTGGACGACGACGACATCCGCAGCGAAGAATTCTCCGGCTACTGATCCTTGAGGTTTACAGGTTGCGCGCGTGCAACGAGGGAGCGTCGGCAGCAAGGAGTGCGCGACATGCTCAAACTCAGACGTGCCTACGAACCTGCCGGCGCCCAAGATGGCACCCGATACCTCGTCGAGCGGCTGTGGCCGCGCGGCGTCAAGAAAGAGGCGTTGCGCCTCGACGCCTGGCTGAAGGACGTCGCGCCCACCGACGGGCTGCGCCGCTGGTTCGGGCACGAACCGGCCAAGTGGACGGAGTTCCGCCGGCGCTACAACACGGAGCTCGACGCGAACGCCAGAGCGTGGAAGCCGATCCTCGAGGCGGCGCGCCGCGGCACCGTGACGCTTGTCTACAGCGCGCACGATACCGAGCACAACAATGCCGTGGCTCTCAAGGACTATCTCGAAGCCAGGCTGAAAAGACGCGCCCCCAACCGTGGATTGGGCTGAGTGTCTGGCCCGTTCGCGTGAGCCTGCGGCGAGCGGTGCGAGGCGATTGCCGCTAGGCCAGAAGTTTCTTCACCACGCTGCCCGATACGTCCGTCAGGCGGAAGTCGCGACCCTGGAAGCGATAAGTCAGCTTCGTGTGCTCGATGCCCATCAGGCTGAGGATGGTGGCGTGCAGATCGTGTACCTCGACAGGATCCTCCACCGGGTTGTATCCCAGCTCATCGGTCGCGCCCAGTGTGATTCCGGGCTTGATGCCGCCGCCCGCCAGCCACACGCTGAAGGCGCGCGGGTGATGGTCGCGCCCCAGGAACTTCGAGCGGTTGCGCTCCTCGTTCATGGGCGTGCGCCCGAACTCCCCGCCCCAGACCACGATCGTCGAGTCAAGCAGTCCACGTTGCTTCAGGTCCTTGACCAGAGCGGCCGCCGCCTGGTCGGTCTCGCGGCAAAGCTGCGGCAGGCGGTTGACGATATCATCGTGCGCCGAGGTGCCGTGATTGTCCCAGCCGCGATGATAGAGCTGCACGAAGCGCACTCCGCGTTCCACCAGCCGGCGCGCCAGCAGACAATTGTTGGCGAACGACGCCTGCCCAGGCTGAGTGCCGTACATTTCCTGAATCGACTTCGGCTCCTTCGAAATATCCATCAGGTCAGGGACGCTTGACTGCATGCGATAAGCCATCTCGTAGGAGGCGATGCGCGTCACGATCTCCGGATCGCCAGCGCTCTTGAGGTTCATTTCGTTCAGTTCCTTGATGAGGTCCAGTGACTGACGGCGCGTGTCGCTCGACACACCCTCCGGGTTGGTCAGGAACAGCACGGGGTCGCCCTTCGATCGGAACTGGACGCCCTGGTAAACGGTGGGCAGGAATCCGCTGCCCCAGCAAGCCTTGCCGCCGTCCGGCTCGTTCTCGCCCGAGAGCAGCACCACGAAACCGGGCAGGTCGGTACACTCACTGCCCAGGCCGTAGGTCATCCACGAGCCCATGCTGGGACGGCCGATGATCTGGAACCCGGTGTTCATGAAAATCTGGGCCGGTGCGTGATTGAACTGGGAAGTGTGGATCGAATTCACGATGGCGATGTCGTCCGCAATCTCGCCCAGGTGAGGCAGCAGCTCGGAAATCATCGCTCCCGACTGGCCCCACTTCTTGAACTCGTAGGGCGAACCCAGCAGCTTGGGCACACCCTTGATAAAGGCGAAAAGCTCCCCTTTGACCATCTCCGCCGGAATGTGCTGTCCGTCGAGTTGCTGGAGCTTGGGCTTGTAATCCAGCAGGTCCACCTGCGATGGCGCGCCCGCCATGAACAGATAGATGACGCTCTTGGCCTTGGCGGTGAACATAGGAGGCTTGGGCGCAAGAGGATTCGCAGCCAAAGCAGGCTCAGCGGTCGACGCGCCGAGGTCGCTCGCCCGGGCGCTGCGGTTCATCAACGCCGAGAGCGCCGCCGCGCCAACACCAAAGCCCGCCTGCTTGAAGAAGTGCCGCCGGGTCACCGCGCGGAGCATGTCTTGAAGGGGAGTCAGATGAAGATCCTTCATGATAGTAGTCCTTCCTGATGAAAGCACATCAACAGATTCGATCACTCCTTGGTGATCGTCTCGTCAAGATTCAAGAGCACGTTCCCGACCATCGTCCAAGCCGCCTGCTCGGCCGCGTTGAGCGATGGACTTGCATAACCTTTGATGACCGCGCTCGCTGCTTTCGGATCCTGCTGGTACTTGCCGAGTTCCGCGCGATAGAAGCCGAGGATGCGGTCAAGCTCCGGTGCCGTGGGACGGCGCGCGAGCACCCGCCGAAAGCCGTAGACGGCTCGCGCCGTGGGATCAGCGCCAACGTCGGTCATTAGATGCCGGGCGAGCGCCTGCGCCGCCTCGAAGAACGCCGGATCGTTGAGCGCGGTCAGAGCCTGCAACGGCGTATTCGTTCGGACGCGCCGCACGGTACAGAACTCGCGGCTGGGAGCATCAAAAGTGACCAGGCTCGGATAGGGCGAAGTCCGCCGGATCTCTGTGTAGATGCCGCGCCGGTAGCGATCCTCACCCTTGCTTTCGATCCACTTGACGCTGCTGTACGGGCGGTCCCAGACGCCTTCCGGCTGATAGGGGTAAACGCTCGGACCTCCCAGCTTGGGGCTGAGCAGGCCGCTCGCGGCGAGCGCCACGTCGCGCACCATTTCCCCTTCGACGCGGAAGCGCGGTCCGCGCGCCAGCAACTTGTTATAAGGATCGCGTTCTTCGAGCTCGGGCGTCACGCGCGACGACTGGCGATATGTGGCGGAAGTCACCATCAGCCGGATGATCTTCTTCATGTCCCAGCCGTTGCCCATGAACTCGGTCGCGAGCCAGTCAAGCAGCTCGGGATGAGTCGGTGCATCGCCCTGCGTGCCGAAGTCCTCGCTGGTCTCGACAATACCCCGCCCGAAAATCTGTTCCCAGAAGTGGTTGACGGTGACGCGCGCCGTGAGCGGATTGTCGTCGGATACCAGCCAGTTCGCGAGGCCCAGGCGGTTGGGCATCTGGTCCGAGGGCAATGGACCCAGCACGGCCGGCACGCCGGCGTAAACCTGGTCGCCCTGGCTGTAGTAGCTGCCGCGAATCCTTATGTAGGTGTAGGGCCGCTCGAAGCTCAGCCGCTCGCCCATGATCTCGGCCGTCGGGATATCCAGGCCCTTGAATTGGAGTTCAAGCTTGGCGATCTGGTCGCGAGTCGGCTGGAGGATGGGACTGATGGAACGATAGAGCGCCGCCACGTCGTTCCTTTGCTTCTCGGTGCGGCGCGCGCTCGGAACGTCAACCACCGGCCGCAGGCGAGCCGGCACTTTGGCGATGCTCGCCGGATCGCTGAGCGTCGTCACCGACAGCCGGAAGCGGCCGAGGTTGCGCGCCGAATGCCGCATTTCGTGCTTCAGGCGAATCGTCAGCAGCGTGCCATGTTCAAAGCCAAAGGGCTTGTCGGGAATCAGGACCGCGAACCGTACAATCGGGACGCTCGAAGGAGCGGAATCAATCGCCCAGCCGGCAAGGTCAGGCCGCTTGCGAACCAGGTTGGTGACGCTGTAGCCGTCTTGAGATTCGTTCGCCGCCGCCTGCTTGAACTCGACCTTGAACATCACTTTCTCAGCCCCTTCAGGCTGGTCGGCCGGAGAGGCTTCCACTTCGAAGGCGCTCAAGAAGAAGTTGCCGTCCGGATCCCGGCCCGGTCCGCCCTGCGGCAGGCTCGGATCGCTCAGCGCCTCCAGGCGTACACCGGTGATGCCAGTCTGCTCGGTCTTCGCCTGGAGGACGTAAGTATCGGCGTTGGGATTCCTGCCGCCGGCGAGGATCGAGCCGTCATCCAGCAGTTTCAGCGTGGCGCCACCGACGGACGAATACTGGTCGGGTCGCAGCACTGTCCAGCTCGTCGCGTCGCGTTTCAAGTCACTTTCCCACTTCGCTTGCGCCGCCTCGAGCTCCGGAGTCGAGGTATCAAGCACGCTTTGCAGCTTGGCGATTTCTGCCTTCAGTTCCTTGCTCTTGGCAGCTTGTTCAGGAGTGGGCAACTCGATCTCCGGTTCCCAGACGTGTCCTTCACCTTGTCCCAAATTGAGGATCGTGTAGTTCGCATTGCTGTCGAAGAATGCCAGGAAGCGGTAGTAATCCTTCTGCGTGAAGGGGTCGAACTTGTGATTGTGGCACTGCGCACAGCCGAGCGTTGTGCCGAGCCAGACCGTTGCGGTGGTGTTCACTCGGTCGACTAGCGTCTCCCAGCGCGCTTCCGCCTTGTCGACGCCGCCCTCCTCGTTGAGCAGCGTATTGCGATTGAACCCGCTCGCGACCTTCTGGTCGTCCGTCGAGTTAGCCAGCATGTCACCGGCGATCTGTTCGATGGTGAATTCTTTGAACGACATGTTTTCGTTCAGTGCCTTGATGACCCAGTCGCGGTACTCCCACGCCGTCCGAAGGTCGTCCTTTTCATAACCGTTGGAGTCAGCGTAACGAGCGAGGTCGAGCCAGGGTCGCGCCCAGCGTTCGCCGTAGTGTGGTGAGGCCAGCAGCCGGTCGACCACCTTGTCATAGGCCTCGGGATTCTTATCGGCCAGAAAGTCGTCCACTTCTTGAAGCGTCGGCGGCAGGCCAATCAAGTCGAGACTCAGGCGCCGGATGAGAGTCACCTTGTCGGCTTCCGGAGACGGTGTGAGGCCCTCCTTCTCCAGGCGCGCCAGCACAAAGCGGTCGATGGGATTGCGGCACCAGGCGGAATCCTTGACCGGAGGAAGCTCAGGGCGAACTGGCTTGACGTAGGCCCAGTGCTTGAGCGGATGCGAGGCCGCGACAATGGCCTCGGTCGAGTCCGGTCCCGGTGCGCCCTGGTCGATCCATTGCCGGATCAGCGCGATCTGTTCGGCCGCGAGCGGCGGACCGCCGTAAGGCATCTGCGGGCGGTCGAGACCGAAGAGCCGCCGGACCAGCGGACTCCTCTCGCTATCGCCAGGGAGGATGACCTTTCCCGTGATACTGCCCTTCAACGCCGCCGTCAACGAATCAAGCCGAAGCCCGTTTTGCTGTACGTCGGGTCCGTGGCACGTGTAACAGCGCGCCGCCAGGATGGGACGAATCTTGGCGACAAAGAGCGTTGACTCGGCGGTCGAGGGCGCGTGAGCAGGAGCAGGCTGAGGCCCGGGGTTGGGTGAGGACGCGGCACTCTGCCCACCGGGCTCAGCGCCTTGGTCGATCCAGGCGCGGATGAGATTGATCTTCTCGGTGGGAAGCGGATCGCCGTTCAGCGGCATGCGTGGGATGTCACCAAAGCCGAGCAACCGCTTGATCAGCAGGCTGTCACCGCTCCTGCCGGGAACGATGATCTTTCCCGAAAGGCCGCCACGCCGGACGGCGGTTTCCGAGTCGAGCCGAAGCTGTGCCTGAGGCTTCTCGAGGCCGTGGCATTTGACGCAGTAGGCGCGGAAAATCGGCGCGAGGTCGCGGTTAAAGTCGATGGTCTGGCCGGATGAGCCAGATGAACCAGACGAGCCGGATGTGACAGCTCCCGGCACGCGAGTAACTCCGGCCATCACGGCGGCGATAACCAGCAGTACCGCGACGAGGGTTCTTCGCTCGCGATGCGAACCGGCGTCAAGAAGGGTTGGCCGCCGTATGAGTCGGGTTCTGCATGCTGGAATCATCACCCTGCGCCGAATCATACCGCTGTCATCTGGCTCCTTCAAGACAGTATTGCCCGTATTGGCAATTCGCACCAGAGGAGAAAACGCCGGCCGACTCCGTGTCCGCATGTGCCTGGCAAACCCTACCTCGCAAATTGACTTTGAGCGTAGTAGAATGCCGCGAGAGTAGGGGGGACTCCGGAGGTGAAGAATGTGGCGCTTAGCCGTCCTGCTCATTTTACTAGTCGCTCATCCCCTAAATGCTAACAGTCAGCAGAGGAAGCGCGTCGCGGTGCTGGACTTCGACTATGCGACGGTTCGCACCGGCGTCGCCGCGATCTTCGGCACCGACCAGGACGTTGGAAAGGGGATTGCCGACCTCCTGGTGGATAAACTGGTCAAGGACGGCGCTTACTCGGTCATCGAACGCAAGGCGCTCGATAAGGTTTTGGCCGAGCAGAACTTCTCGAACAGCGACCGCGCCGATCCCAGCTCGGCGGCCAAGATCGGACGGATTCTCGGCGTGGACGCGATCATCGTAGGCAGCGTCACGCAGTTTGGCCGCGACGACCAGGCAACCACAGTGGGTGGCGCGGCGCTGGGTGGGCTCACGGGGCGCTTCGGGATCGGCGGAGTCCAGAGGCGGAAGGCCAAGGCCGTGGTAGGCATTTCCGCGCGCATGGTCGATACCAGCACGGCGGAAATCCTCGGCGTGGCGGACGGCAAAGGCGAGTCCAAGCGCTCGGGAGCGTCCTTGGTCGGCGCCGGAGGTGGCGGTGGCGGAGCCGGCTCAGGCGCTTACGACATGTCGAGCTCCAACTTCGGCCAGACGATTCTCGGCGAAGCCGTACATGAGGCCGTCGACAGCGTCGCGGTTCAACTCGACCAGAACGCCCAGCGCCTTCCCGCGCACGTCATCGAGGTCGATGGCTTGGTGGCAGATGTTTCGGGCAACAGCATCACCGTGAATGCGGGTTCCAAAGCCGGCGTCAAGGTGGGTGACCATCTCGCCCTCTCAAGGAAGGTGAGAGACATCAAGGATCCCGCCACTGGTAAGGTTCTTCGCAGCGTGGTGAACAAGCTGGGTGACTTGACGATTACCGAGGTCGATGAGACTTTCTCGGTCGGGACCTTCACGGGCTCCGGAACGCCCAAGGTGGGCGATCACGTGAAGAGCGAGTAACGGCGATTCGCGAAGACCCACTTTGCTTCTTTTGAGCCGCCCTCGGGCAGAGCGTCTGGGAGACCGTCATGGCTTTCGAAGTCGGCAACAAAATTGGCGACTATGAAGTGATCGGCGTGCTCGGCACCGGCGGCATGGGGAAAGTGTACAAGGTACGCAACACGATCTCCGAGCGCGTCGAGGCAATGAAAGTCCTGCTCCCCAACCTGGCCAACAACCCTGACCTCGAGAGCCGTTTCTTGCGTGAGATCAAGCTGCTGGCCACGCTCGACCACCCCAACATCGCCTCACTGCGCACCGCGCTCCGCATCGAAAACCAGCTCCTCATGATCATGGAGTTCGTGGAAGGAACGACGCTGGCCCAGCAGCTTCAACATGGACCATTGCCCCTCGCCCAGACGGTCGACTGCATCTGCCAGGTGCTTACCGCGCTGAGCTACGCTCACGAGCGGGGAGTGATCCATCGCGACATCAAGCCCGCCAACATGATGCTGACGCCGAGCGGCGTGGTGAAGCTCATGGACTTCGGGATCGCCAAGGCCGCCGCCGACCCCAAGCTGACCGTGACCGGCCAGACAGTCGGCTCGCTCTCCTACATGTCACCGGAACAGGTCAAGGCGCAGCCGCTCGACACGCGGTCTGACATCTACTCGCTGGGCGTTTCGCTCTACGAAATGGTGACGGGCAAACGCCCGTTCAAAGAAGACAGCGATTACGCGCTGATGGCGGCGCACTTGCAAAAGACCCCGGTCGCGCCCATCGAACTCGATCCCAACCTGCCCCCGACGCTGAATGCGATCATCCTCATGGCGATGGCCAAGGACCCGGCGTCGCGCTTCCAATCGGCGGCGGCATTTCGCAATGCGCTCGAAAGCGTCCGGAGCAGTTTAGGGCCAGCCACTACACCCCTTGGAGCAGCGAGTCGTGCCGGTACCGCTCAACCCGGAATTGCGACGGGGCTTGCCGGGCCGGCGCCCAGTGCGCCCGGCTTCGCCTCCGCCGTAGCACCTTCCGCGCCGCCAGGGTCGCCTTCGCGAGCGGGTGAAGGCTCAACGATGCCGCTTGTCGGCGGACCGCAAGCTGCTCCTCAGGCGGCTGGCCCGCCGACGCCGAATGCGCGTCAACCTGCAACCGCTCCATCTCCGCTCGCGCCGGCTGCGTCTGCTGGACCCAGTGCAACGTCTCAGCCCCCGCCGGTTCGAAGCTATCGAGGGTTCTACATGACCGCCGGCGCGCTGGTAGCGATCGCCGTTCTCGTCATCGGCGCGACGCAACTACCGAAGTGGCACAAAGCGAAAGCGGGAGGAACCGCCCAGCCGCCAGCTTCCGAGACGCCCTCGTCACCGTCGCAAGCGCCAGCCGGCCAGTCATCCACTGCTCCGAGAACTGCGACGGATCAGCCGGGCACGGCCCTGCCAGCCCAGGACCGGTCCGCTCAGCCGGCGCAACCCACGCCCGCCGATAACGCGAGTCCGGGCCAGCAGGTGATGCCAGCTCTATCGACCGGCGGGAAGTCGGTGCGACGCGACCAGCGAGTCGCGAAGTCGTCAGCAAGTGGCGAATCCAAGGCTGGCTCGTCATCAGCGCCGCCGTCGACCGCCGGGCAGCAGTCCAACGCGGAATCGGGCCCGCCAGCCACCGGCGCCGCAAACGCCACCAAGCTGAAAGAGCTGCGCCAACGGCTCACGCTTCTCGCCTCGCGCGCTCGAACCGTGAAGTCCAGCTTCGACCGGCTCGCGGCGCAACAGCAGGCCCAGGGTCTCGGACCTCGCCGGGACATCGCGGCGTCCGTCGATCGCATGAGCCAGCTCATGGACGACGCTCATGACGCGCTGGTCGCCGGGGACGCCCCGTCGGCGGAACAGAATATGGATTCCGCCGAACACGAGGTCGAAACGCTCGAGAAGTTTTTCGGAGAATAGCGCTCCTCGATGGGCCTCGCCCGCGTGAAATCTTCCACCGGCCCAACCAGGAGCTAAACCGCTAGAGGAATCAGCACTAAGGGACAGGCTCAGTGATAGGCAGCTTCCACCTCTGCCACTGAGCGTCGTTGGTCTTCTTGATCTGACGCTTCAAGACTTCCACGCCGTGATACTTCAGGATGAGCGTGTGATCGCCAGCGGCGAGACTTGCTACCACAGGCTTATCCTTGTCCGTACGCCCCCACAGCTTCCCGTCGATAAACACATCGATGCCGATGGGGTCCGTCTCGAGCACGTACTCCGAACCCGGAGCAGTCGCGTCCGAAGCGACTGAGGTGTTAGTCCCGCTGCCTCCGGTGGGCGAGCCGCTCGTGGTCTGGGCTGTCGCCAAGGGGCCTGAAGGAACAGAAGGGGCGGGCGGTGTCGGCGCACGCTCTGCTTTAGCCACCTCCGTCCTGCGAGGCGGTGGGCTCGACCCATTGTCCATCGCTTCCTGGACCCGGGACGGCGCGCTGCCCTCGCCCGCTGCAGATGAACCGGCGGCGTTCCGGCTGACGGATCGCGATTTCTTTTCCTGAGCCGTGCTGGATAGTTCTTTCGGCTCCTTCGATTCTTTCGGATGCGAGGTGTCGACCTTCGACGCAGGCGAAGTCGTCTCACCCGCGGCGGAGCTCGGTGACGCAGGCGCGCGTCCCCCGTCCGCCATATTCTGCGTGGGCGCGCCTGATGCGGCCGAACCCGCGCCAGCCGGGTTCGAGTTCACAGGATTGGGCGCCGTGGAACTGGGATTCGCCGCTGGAGACGGCGTCGTGGTCGCTGCTTCGACGTTCGCCGGCGGGTTGTTCGGCGCTGCCGTCAGTGCGCGTTGCCGGGATCGGAAGTAATAGCCGGCTGCCAGCCCAACCACCACGACGAGCGCGGCTGCGACCGCTCCAACCAGGGGGAGCCGCCGAACCTTCGCAGGGGATGTAGCCTGCACACCCGCCTGGGCAACACCCCCGAGCGGCGAACGCCGCGCAACCATCGTCTCACTCGCGGCCGCTGACTTGACCAGATTTTTGTAGTTGGTCAGATCATCCGCCAACGCCCGGCACGTCTGATAGCGATCCTCTGGCCGCTTCGCCAGCGCCCGGTTGGTGATGTAGGCGAGGCCAGCATGAATAGCGGGATCGACTTCGAGCGGCGACGTGGGCGCCTCGTTGATGATCTTGTACATCACGGTAGTGACGTTCTGGCCGCCGAACGGCTTCTGTCCGGTCACCAGCTCGTAGAGAATCACTCCGAGCGCAAAGATATCCGAGCGGCCGTCCACTCGCTCGCCCTTGACCTGCTCCGGTGACATGTAATTCGGCGTGCCCAGAATCTGCCCGGAGTACGTCATACCCGTCTCCGTCGACAGGACCTTAGCGATGCCGAAATCGGTCACCTTCACCAAACCGCTGTCCAGCACCATGATATTGGCGGGTTTGATGTCGCGATGGATGATGTGGTGCTCGTGGGCGTGATCGAGGGCGCTCGAGACCTGCTGGAAAATTGGGATCACGTTCTCGATCGGCAGGATGCCCTTCTCGTCCACGATCTCGCGCAGCGACCTGCCCTTCAGGAACTCCATGGCGAGGTAGAGAACGCCATTGTCCTCGCCGAAGTCGTGGATGGTGACGATGTTGGGATGTTCGAGGACTCCGGCGGCCTGCGCCTCAGCCTGAAACCGCGCTTTGTATTGCTCGTACTCGCGGCCGGAAAGACCCTCGATTCGCATAGTCTTGATGGCGACGCGGCGATGGATGAGAGGGTCGTAGCCTTCGTACACGATCCCCATCGATCCTCTTCCCAGCTCACCCACAATCTCGTAGCGGCCTGTCTTGAACATAAAGCGGATTTCTACCGTCGCCCCCGAATGTACCCCGAACTAGTCCTTTTCACTCTGTGCCCCAACTTGCCGTCCCGCCAACCCTCGCCGGTATGGGGTACACGTCGACGCCTGCCCACAAGTTAACCTAAGCAAGCCATTTCCGTCAACTGATTATGAAGTAACCACTTGATTAACAGGCTGGCGAACGTAGTGCCCGGCATGCGCTTTCCGGCTCATCGGTTGCTTGCTACGCCCGGACTACGACGATATAGCTCCTTGACGCGCCCCAAGTTATCAATCTCCTCGACCGGCTTGTCAGGTCGCAAGCGCACGATGCGCGGGAAGCGCAGCGCGTAGCCACTCTGATGCCGGCTGGAGCGCTGGATGTTGTTGAAAGCGACTTCCATGACCACGGTGGGCTCGACCTCGCGCCGGAAGCCGTGATCGGCAAGGGTATGTCCCTTGAAGTACTCCGTCAGATCGGCGATCTCGGCGTCGGTCAGCCCTGAGTAGGCCTTGCCGATGGTCACCAAACGGTTTCCCTCATCGGATCGCACCGAAAACGTATAGTCGGAGAGCAGACCGTGCCGCTTGCCGTGTCCGTACTCGACCGCCGTCACCACCACGTCGAGCGTCGCGAGCGGCCGCTTCAACTTCAGCCACGACTGGCCGCGCCGCCTCGGCGTGTACGCTGAACCAGGCGCCTTCGCCATCACTCCTTCGTTGCCGCGAGCCAAGGCGTCCTCAAAGGCCTGCTGCAGTTCATCGGCGGTGTGACGTTGAATGGCAGGCGCCGCTCGCACCTTTCCCTCGACAGCGTCGTCTGCCGCAGAGTCTGGCCGCGAAGCACGTTCTGGCTGAGCCGCGCTCGCGAGCAGGGCTTCGAGGCGACGCCGGCGTTCGTTAAGCGGCAGATCGAGCAGCAGCGTGCCGTCGCAATACAGCAGATCAAAGACAACGTAGACGGCGGGAATCGCGCTTGCTGTCCCGGTGCCTGCCGCGAGGTCCGGCCAGAGGCTCGCCTGCAAGTTGGACGTCTTGCGGCCCAGGCGCTTCTGGAACTCCGTGAACGGCAGCGGACGCCCGTCGCGCCATCCGATGATTTCGCCGTCCAAGATGAACTCAGCAGGCAGCGCGGCGATGGGCGCGACCAACTCGGGAAACTCGCCGATCTCGTCCAGCGTGCGCGAGAACAGCCTCACTCGCTCGCCGCTCTTGTGAGCCTGGGCCCGAATCCCGTCGTACTTATCTTCGATCAACGCACCCTCGGGGAAGTACTCCATCGCCCCGGCGGCGGTGTCCGCGGCGCTCGCCAGCATGAATCCGATGGGATGGAACAGGCGCAGGCGAGCCTCGCCCAGCGAGTCCGCGGCAGCGAGACCGAGCGTCGCGCCAATGTCGCCGGTGAGCATATTGGCGCGCTGCACCTGCTCGGCCAGCTTCGCGAAGGCGTGAGCGATAGCCAGTTCGACGAGGCTTTCTTTGAGGCCGATTCGCAGGTCGCCGGTGATGATCTTGACGATATACTTGGCCTCCGCCGGTGGCGCGCGCCCCAGTAGTTCCTCGAGCACTGGCAGCTTCTCCGCGACGCCTCGACTCGCCGCCAGCCTGTCGAACGCCGCTCGGACGGTGGCGAGGGACAAGGGCGCGCCGGTTTCCTGGCCTGCCAGAATCTCTTCCGTCATCGCGCCAAGATCGCCGTGCTTCCGATAGATCGATTCGAAGCTCTCCGTGCCGGAACGTGCCAGCCGGCCCGCTTCGCTGGGGCGAACGTTCAGCCGTTTCGCTACCTCTTTGTATTCATCCAGGATCTCAGGCGTTACGAGCCAGACAAACGTGCCCTTCTCGACCCACTGCCGAACTGTATCAGCACTGGATTTCTTCCGCGCTCAAAGGACCCTTTGAAAGCCGCAATCCCTGCAATCACTACTGACGTGTCCACCACAACTCTACGCCCGCGCCGCTTCTGGCTCGGCTTCAACGGTGACCTCTGGCCTCTGCTTGTTTTCGTTTCGGTACTGGCGGACCGTCTTTTATTTCGAGAGGGATTCCCAATACCGGCATGGCGGCTTTCGATCTCCCGGCTCGAGACGTCGATGCTCTGGCGCTCTTGGTGCATTCGTTGAATTCCCGGGCGGCAGATAGCAACCTGCCCGGTAACCCGGCGGCCGGCGAGCAGTTCTTTTTCGGCAAGGGTAAATGCGGTTCCTGCCACATGGTCTCGGGGAAAGGACAGCCTATAGGACCGGATCTGTCGAGCTTGGGGGATGAAAGGACGGT
>DASZAI010000078.1:0-142514 GCA_035945295.1 Terriglobia bacterium
TGCACGCCGTTCGTTTCGGTATTCGCCGGCAGTGGCGTCGCACTGGGACTTGAGTAGCCGTTGAGAGCGGCGTACTTACACGGGGCGGAGCCCGAATTGCCACTGCAGTCGAAAGCCGTGCCGCGGGTGAACCCTCCAAAGCTGTTGCCCCCATTGGTCTGGTTGACGAGCATATCCATGCCCGCTGCCACGCAGGCGGCGTCGGCCGCGTTTTGCGCCGTCTGGCGGTGGAAAAACAGATTGGTCATGTCGACCCCAAACCCGACGAAAAGGAAGAGGAACGTGCCCACCGCAAGCACAATGAGTATGCTCACTTGGCCTTCGTCACTGTGTAATCGGAGCTTGATTCGATCTGTTGCTCGCAATTGCTGCATGCCACCCTCTCCTCCCCCGCTCGAGGGGTCTGGGTCCATTTTGTTTAACGCTTCCCATGCTCCTTTGGGAGACACAAGAATCGCGGATAGCTACGTCTGCGTCAAGTATCAATGAGCTTTATGTAGACTTGTGGACTCAGTCATAAATCTGTATATCGTTTATATGATGTAAACTTTATTCTTAAGAATTTATAGCCTGTTGATCGAGCCGATCGAGGCATGATCGAAATGGAGGAAAAGATACCCGGAGCTTTTTGGGTGTCAAGTCTAAAATTCGCTCCTCCAATTCCCTGCTCCTACCAGGCCCCATACTTCCCCGCTCTGCCCAAAAGCCAACTGGGGGAGTGTCATGTCGCGAAGGCGAGGTTCTGCTCCAAGGCATCTGGACCGTCGAATTCCTCCAAGGTTGGCCCTGTAAGTTGATTGGCTGCAACACATAAATCAGGTGTCGGCCATACATTGGAGACTCCGCATGGCGTCGAGCCCCAGTCCACGTTGCTAACGCCCATCGTCGCCGTTGTATTACTACTAAATAAACAAAAAAATATATTATCTACGTATTACACACAGAGCGCAGCTTAACCCTCCCCTCGGACGCGAAGCTGTAGTATAATTACTAAGTTATGTACTCACATCTGTACGTAATCACTGATTTAAGACATAGTGGTGACATTTTTGGAAAGTATTCCGTCCGGGAAGGGGAGAAAACGTGGGTAACGCTTCGTAGCCGCCAAGCTACGCGGAGTTTAGGCTAACGTCCCGGCAAGGGGTCAGTCTCGCTAGGAACGCTATCCGCTGGGGGTCACTATGGCTGGATCACCGATCCAAAAGGTGCTCGCTTGGGTTGCTCCGGTTCTCGACCGGCCGGAATCTGCGGTGGAAGCTGTGCCGATCCGTCGCTCGGCGCGCATTCCGTTATCCATCCCGATCATCATCAGCGGCAAGGATGACCTCGGCCGCACCTTCAAGGAGAACACGCGCACCGTCGAAGTCAGTAAGAACGGCGCGAGGATCCTGAGCTCGCACCGGCTGGCCATGCACACCGACATCGCGGTTGCGAATCCCGTCGTGGGCCGCACCTGCCTGGCCAAGGTAACTTGGCGCGGAGGGCGACGCGCCAAGGGGCCGATTGAACTCGGCATCGAGCTCCTCGAATCGTTCCAGCCCGACCGCATCTGGGGCCTGGAATCCCCGCCCGACGATTGGTTGCGAGGTCCATCCGCTCCGACCGCCGACCAGAGGCTCCAATACCTTTGCGCGCGCGACCGCACACGACAAGACGTCGAGGCGGAGGGCGCGCCGGAGACTCCGGAAAGCCTTCCCACTCCAGTTCCCGCACCAGACGGGCCTCTGGATAGCCAGAGTCCCGCGAGCTCTCCTCCCGGAAAACTCGCACCACAACCGGAAAGCGTCGCGATGCGCGAGTTGAGCGAGGAAGAGGTCCAACAGCAGCTCGCCCTGGTCGCCGACGCCGTCGTGCCTCTGGTGAGTTCCAAGCTCGAGAAGTCCCTGGCCGAATCAGCGGCTCAGATGGCAGACCGGCTGGTCAAAGACTTGGAAGCGCAGGCTCAGAGCGTTTCACAGAATGCCCAAGAGGCGGTCGAATCTGTGCGTTCCGCGTCCACCGAGACGGCGGCCAAGCTCGAAATCCTCGAAGCCGGCTTCGCTGAACGCGCCGAGGACTATCAGAGAAGGCTGACGGAGACGACGGCCTCGGGAGTGGAAGAGCTCCGCCAGAACTCCCAATCCCTGCTCGAGGATTTTCGAGCCCGGCTGAAAGATTCATTAAAGGGGCTCGAGGAGGACAAAGCCAAGGAAATTAGCGACCGGCTCGAACGGGTTGCTACGGAGTCGGAAGCCCAGGCTGGCCGGCATCTGGAAGAGCACGCCGCGTCGATGATCGAGAAGTTAGGCGCCGAGCTCGAAGCCTCGGGAACTCAGTTAGTGAGCGAGGCGCGAGAGCAACTCTCCAGCGTAACCTTGGCGTCGTTGCAGTCCGTGACCGAGGAGGCTCAGGCAGCCGCCGAGGAATGCCGCCAGCGGCTCATCAAGACCTTCGAGCAAAACACGCAGGCCGTCACGAGCAGCGGAAACGCTGCCGTCGATGCTATCGGGCGCGCCAAGAACGAAACGCTCGTCGAATTCCATGCCGCTCAAGAGCAGGCGGAAGCAGGACTGGACGGCCGAGCGGCTGGATACCAGAAGCAGCTCGCCGAGCTCACGAGCTCCGGCGTCGGACAACTGGAGCAGAAGTCCGATGCCCTGCTCGCCGGTTTCCAAGGGCAGCTTCAGACGACGCTCGAGAACTTCCAGGAGCGCGGCACGAAAGAGGTTGCCGATCGGCTGCAGAAAATCGCCGCGGAACTGCAAGGACGTTCGGCGGAGTACCTGGAGCAACAGACGAAAGCCACCGTCGAACGGCTCAGCCAGGAGCTGACCGCTTCCGGCAAGGGCATTGCTGAGGAAGCCGGCAAGCAGGCTCGCGAACTGGTCGCGGGTTCGCTCGAATCTCTGGGCCGGGAGGCAGAGACGATTACCGGACGGGCGCATGAGGCGCTCGGTTCCATTCACCAAGCTGCCGACGAAGCCGTCACCAGGCTGGAATCCACCGAGCAGAGGCTGGCTGTCGGCTTTGAACACGGCGCCGAGAACTACCAGAAGCAGCTCTCTGAACTGGCTGCCTCGCGTATGGAAGGACTGGCGCGCCAGTCAGACGCTCTCGACGAAAAGCTTCAAAAGCAGGGCGCTCAGTTGGCCCAGGCCCTCGAACAACGAACGCAGGCTTTTGCCGAAACGGCCGCGGCCGCCTCGGGATCCGTTGAAGCTGCCGCTCAGAAATCTCTGACCGAGCTCGAGGCCCGCCGGCAGCAGGTCGAAGGCGAGCTCGGAAACACCGCCCTGGGCCACGAGCGGCGCCTTGCTGCGATGTCCCAATCGAGCGCCGAGGCAATTCAGACCAAGGCGGACGCGCTCCTCGGCGAATTCGAGACGCAGCATGCCGGCCTCGCTCGAACCTTCCAGGAGCAGACACGCGCCCTGACGAGCCAGGCTGACGCCTCCGTCGGCTCCATCCAGCTTGCGAGTGACCAGACAATCTCGAAGCTCGAAACCGCCCAGCAGCAGATTGCCTCGGGGCTTGAGGCCCGGGCTGAGGATCACCGCCAACAGCTTGCGAAACTCGCGGCCTCGGGCATCAGCGGGCTCGAGCAGCGTTCGAGCGCCCTGGTTGAGAATCTCCAGGGACGCTTCGAAAACACGTTGCAGCATTTCCAGCAGGAGAGTACGCAGGGATTCGCCGAGCAGCTCCGCCGGATGGCGGAGGAACTCGAAGCGCATTCCGCCAGCCGGATCGAGCAACAGACGCGCGCGACCCTCGAAAGATTGAACGAGGAACTGGCCGCATCCAACTCGGCGATCTTGGACTCAGCCAGAAAAGAGCTGGCCAGCGCCACTCAGATGTCGCTCGAGTCGGTGACTTGGGCGACGGCGAAGGAGTGCCGCAGCCAGCTCGATCGAATCTTCCGCGAACAGCACGAAACGGTTTCGGGAGCGGCCAACGAGGCCGTCAATTCCATGCAACTTGCGGCGGAGCAAACGCTGGCCAAGCTGCAAACCGCCGAACAGAAGATGGAAGTGACTTCCGAGGCCAACGCCAAGAAGCATCAAAAAGAGTTCAGCGAGCTGGCCACAGCTAGTACGACCGCACTCGAGCGCGCTTCAAGCAGTCTGCTCGAAGGATTCCAGAGCCGGCTCAAGGGCAGCGTGCACGCCCTCGAAGAGCGGTCCGGCAAGGAATTGGAGAGTGTGCTGCGCAAGATTACCGCGGACATTCGCGAGCAGTCGGCTCAGCAATTGCGGAAAAACGCCGAGGAGACGGAGAAGAGGCTGAAGGAAGGATTGACCGCGTCGGGCGTGGGCGTGGTCGAAGAAGCGCGGAGGCTCGCGGGGATTACTCATTCGGCCCTCGAGACGCTGAGCCAGAGCGCCGCCGAAGAGTGCCGCAAGAAAATCGACGAGTTCAAGAAAACGACCCAGACGATGCGCACCGAGATCGGCGAGGCCGCTGGCGACCACGAGGAGAATCTGGAGTCGGAGCTCGAGCCTTCCGGACCCAAGCGCTCGCGGCGGACGCTTTTCGCCACGTTGGGGATGCTGGTGGTTCTGGTCGCTCCGGTTTTGACGATCGTCTATATGTCCACTCGTCCGGTGATGCGACTGAGGACCGACCCGCCTGCCGAGTTTGTTGAAATCAACCCGAGCTGGAACGCCAAGCGCCGGTCTGCCGAGGCGGAAGTCGCGCGCGCCTACTGGAGCGCTGCCATCGAAAACGTCCAGCAGGTCTATCGTTTTGGCATGGACCTGCCCGGCGAGCCGCCCGCTTCATTCAATGTCCCGCCGGACGCCGTGGCCAGCGTGGGCGGGAAGGCAGACGTGGCCGCTGCACGCACGCGTTACTGGCAAAAACTTCGCGGCGTATGGGTTCAGCCCCAGGCCTGGGAAGAAGCTTACGGGTGGCATACTGACTGGATGAGTTCGCTCTCGATGTCTTTGCAGGAAGCCGCGGTCAAGATCCAGTGGGAGCTCGGCAATATACTCCCGAAGTAGCCGCCCGGGCTTGGTGACGGCCCGCCCAAGGCAGTATACGAGAGGGGCGCTTGCAACCGCGCCCCCTCAAGGTTTCGAGGCATCAACACCTGATAGTGTCCCCACCGAGCACTCTCATTTTGAAACATCTTGCCACCAGTTAAGCCTCCACAGGGGTGGCAGTGCCGGGTGTTGACGACCTTCCACTCTCGCCAGCGCGACTCCCGCTGCTGTCTATCAACACCGTCGAGCTAGACAGCG
This sequence comes from Terriglobia bacterium, assembly GCA_035945295.1. Lineage (GTDB taxonomy): Bacteria > Acidobacteriota > Terriglobia > UBA7540 > UBA7540 > QHZK01. The sequence continues at coordinate 5,220 of DASZAI010000078.1, forward strand.
AACGCGAAGCTTGGCACAATAAGACGCACGCGGTGTTGCGGCCCGATTGCAGTCGCACCGCGCGATCATGACGAGCCCGTCGGGGCGTGGCGCAGCCTGGTAGCGCGCTTGCCTTGGGCGCAAGAGGTCCCCGGTTCAAATCCGGGCGCCCCGACCAAGATGTACTTTTTCTTTTCACTGAATTAGCGTTTCCTTCGTCGGCTTGCAGTCCCCCAAATTGGGAACATTCGGGAACAAAACCCTTGAGACCGTCTCAAGGGCTGCCTGCTTCGCATCGTCCTGGGCGTGCGTGTAGAGCAGGGTCGTGGAAGCGCTGGCGTGCCCCAGGAGCGATTGAACCACTGAGAGTGGCACTCGGCTATTCTCGGCGATGGTGGAGAACGTGTGGCGCAGGGCGTGCCAGCCGAAACGCCGAATGCCGAGGCGATCGCAGACCGGCTCCACCTCGCGGCGAATCAGGTTGCGATCGTCGAAAATTGTTCCCGCGCTGTTTGGAAAGAGCAAGTCTGCGTGACTCTTCCGGTTTTCGAGGTACCGCCTCAGCGTGTTGACCAGGAGCAGCGGCAGCTTGAAGCGTCGCTCACTCCTCGCCGTCTTGGGCGTTTGGAGATGGCCCCGGTAGTAGTCCCGTCGCACGTAAAGCAGTCCCGCGTCGAAATCCAGGTCCTCAAGGCGCAACGGCAACAGTTCGCCGATGCGGAGGCCCAAGGCGAGCGCAAGGATAAACATCGTGCGGACGGGCTCGGTTAGTCCATCCAGCAGCTTGGCAATCTCAGAGACCGAAAGGACTCGCGCCTTACGCACGCGCTCCATCGGCGGGAGCTTGACGCCTCGCGCCACGTTGTCCTGAAGCCAGCCCCAGGACTTCGCGGTTTCGAGAATCTTGCTCATCAAATCCCGCAGGTGCCCGAGCGTTTGGACGGAGTAGCCTTGCGGTTGTTTCTCGATCACGAAGTGTTGGACTTGAATGCGTTGAATGTCGGAGATCCTCTGCTCGCCGAAGTAAGGAAGCAGGTGTTTGTTGGCTAGGGAGACGTACATTTTACGGGTCGAATACTTCAGGGTTGGAAGCATTTCCGGCACGAAGTACACATGCCAGAAGTCGTTGAGCGTTACGGCGGCTTGCGGGCGGACCGCCCCACTGTTCAACGGACGCAGAAAAACGTCCGCCGCACGCAGCGCCTCTTTCTTTCTCGGAAAGGCCCCAAGAACCACCGAAGGCTGCCGGCGTCCGAGCGTTCCGTCATGTTTGAGATAGTCCTCGCGGTAGCGCAGCACCCAGACCTTCCCTCGTTCGAAAACACAGCCCTTCTGGTATCGTGGCCGAGCCACGGGAAGTCCCCTTTCTCCCGTGTTTCGCCACGCCCCTTCTGCGGGGCGGATTGTATCACGACTCCCGAACTCGCCTAGCGATGCCATCGTTTCATGCCAAGTCGGAAGAACTGTTTTGGTAAATCTACAGAGCGGACTACTTCCTGCCCGTCGCTCGTTCTCCCCGGCTCTTCGCATCGAGAAAGATCAACCCCCGCCAGCGTGCCACCAAAGTGAAGGCCACCGAGTTGTTTAGCCTCGTATTTCGCCGCATAGAACGCCGCCGCACGCTCACAGTCAAAAGGCTCAATCAATGTCCTGCCGAATCGCCTGAATGCTTCGGCCCACCAGAAGTACCGCCACAAGTGGGCAACGCCTTTCACGAGCGCATGGCAGTGGTAGCGGCCTCCCACTGGCCCAAACTCCTCGCCTAAAACCCAACCGATGGGCTTCCCGGCCATTCTCTGGACGTCAGCGAAATATTCGCCCAGATAGGCGAGGGCTTCATCCGAACATGGCGGACCCGTTTTCAGGCTGGGCTTATCGGGCAGGCGATGAGCATTCCGCCAATCGTCCCGAAATGAAATGGGGTTCATGAACCAGTCCCAATCAGCCAACTCAGCCAAGAACTCGCCGAAGGCTCGGGGCAATTCCTGTCGCTGGCGACATCTGAGTGCCCATCGTTCTTGAGCGCGCCTGTGGTCAACCAGCGGCGATCTCGAAATAGAGACACTCCGTGTTACAAGGATGGGAAACCGCACACGAAAGTCATGCCCCTTCTCTATTTCCGCTCCGAGCATTCAGGCACCCAGGGCGGTCCAGGCGTGCCCGTCGCGTCGCGGGTCGAGAGAAGGGGAGCTCGTTGCCCGCGCTTTGGGTACCTCGCCTGGACCGGCCTGGATGCTAGCGCCCGAGGGCTATTGTTTGCCCAAGGACTTCTTCATTTGCTCGTACTCCTGGAGGACCGCCGTATCCACTGAGCGCTTGATTGGTCCGCGAAGCGTCACAACGTCGAACCAGGTTGTTTTTCCGTGCCTCGCGGGCGCGCTCACCCAGGGGGGCTTGCCGTCCGGGACCATCACGCGATAGCCGGACATCTTGACGGACCCTTCCTGACCGAACTCCAGCGTCACATCGCCGACCGCTCCGACGATGTTTCCGGGCTTGTTTGTCAGGTTCAACTTGACCGAGATTTCCTTAATCACCGTGCGCCTCCGTTGTCAGCCTTCGTCGCTCGTCCTTTGGCACGTTTGGGACCCAGGCGTCCGCGCCCGATGTCTGGGAAGAGTTCCCACATGCGGACTCCCAAGAGGCGAGCGATTCTGGCGCGCTCGCGAGGACGCGGCCGGACGTGTCCGCGTAGGATTCGCGAAACTCGCGATGCGTGTACGCCAACCGCGCTCGCCAGCTCCCGTTGTGAAATTTGCCTTCGTAGTAGCTCGATCTTGGCTCTCATCAACATGTCTCACCTGCCGTCAATTCCATGCTGTTCACAGAAAAAGTTTGCTAGACTCACCCTGTTATGACCAGGACACGAAACAGGAATTTCGTGTCCCCTGCCGAGCGTCAGGAATCTTGGCGCCGGAAGCTCACTCCTTATTTCCTCGAGGGTGCATGGCTCTGGAAGAGGATGTGGGATGAGGGGGGTCGCAAGCACGGCGTGGTGCAAGAAAAACACCTTCCAGGCAGTCGAGCCTTCTTTAAGAAGGTCAGCGCCAGGTTGAAGCAACAGGGGATGAGTCTGCCCCAAGCCGTCTTTGACTATTTGTGCTGGCTGAAGTGGCGGAAACTGCCTCAGGAACTACTTCGGCCGATGGCAGCGGGCTATGATCTTGAGACATTTGACAAGCTGGCGCACGTCGCCCGCGTGTTCTACAAGTGGCATTACGGTAAGATAGACTATCGCAGAGATTTTCGGGTCAAGGGAGACGAGCGCCACGTGTTTTTGATGTATTCCGGTGTGGCTGAAGGCGGAATCGAGCGACTGACCGAACGAGAACTGGCCGACTTCTTCGACGCTGTCTGTCCGTGCAACGAACCGCATTCAGAAGATGCGCTGAAGAAGCTCCGCGAACGAACTCGACGGAAGCTGTTGCTTTCAGTGAAAGCGGGAGGTCGCAAAATTCGGCCTACGCCGGGTGCCCATGCCTGACTTGCCGCCAAGCCCGCTCATCGAGACTGCGGTCAATCGGAAGGTGGAAACGCAGCAGGCGTAATGAATACGCTTTATTACGGCGACAACCTGGACATTCTGCGACGGTACATCAAAGACGAAACCGTCGATCTCGTCTACCTCGACCCACCGTTCAAGAGTAATCAGGATTACAACGTGCTTTTTGCCGAAAAGGACGGCACCCGCGCCGCCGCACAGATCAAGGCCTTTGAGGACACTTGGCAATGGGACCAAGAAGCCGCTCGTGCCTACCACGAAATTGTGGAAACTGGACCAGAGCGCGTTTCCAAGGTGATGCAGGCGTTCATGACCTTCCTTGGTGGGAGTGGGGACACCGCAAGCGACATGATGGCCTATCTCGCCATGATGTCACCCCGGCTGGTGGAGCTGCATCGTGTGCTGAAGCTGACTGGGGGTATTTATCTGCATTGTGATTCCACGGCTAGCCACTATTTGAAGCTGCTGATGGACTCTATATTCCGGCCGGAGAACTTCCGCAACGAGATCATTTGGAAGAGGACTCATGCCCACAGTGACTCGAAACAGGGCGCCCGGCACTACGGAAGGGTGACGGACACACTTCTTTTTTACTCGAAAGGACCGGAACCCAAGTGGAACCCGCAGTACGTTCCATATGGCCAAGAGTACCTTGATAGAGACTATCGCCGAACGGATTCCGACGGTCGAAGATACCGAATCGACAATCTGCAAGGGCCGGGTGGTGCTGCCAAGGGAAATCCACAGTACGAGGTAATGGGAGTTACGCGGTATTGGCGATATTCCAAAGAGCACATGGACGAACTGATTCGGCAGGGACGAGTCATCCAAACCCGTCCCGGCGCTGTGCCACAGTACAAACGCTATTTGGACGAGATGCCGGGCGTTCCCACTCAGAATCTGTGGGACGACCTTCCACCAATCAACAATCGCTCCAAGGAGCTGTTGGGTTACCCAACGCAAAAACCAGAGGCTCTGCTGGAGCGGATCATCAAAACGGGGACCGACGAGGGCAATCTTGTTCTCGATCCATTCTGCGGATGTGGTACGGCAATCGCCGTCGCCGAACGCTTAAAGCGCAACTGGATTGGCATAGACATCACCCATTTAGCCATCGGCCTTGTTCGCCGCCGACTGCTCGACGCCTTTGGGGATGCCGTTCAGTTTGAAATCAAGGGCGAGCCGATATCGCTCCCCGACGCCGAGAAGTTGGCGCGAGAAGAGCCTTACCAATTCCAATCTTGGGCGCTCGGCTTGATCGGTGCGCGCCACGCCGAACTGAAGAAGGGCGCTGACAAAGGCATAGACGGACACCTTTACTTCCACGATGAGCCGAAAACCACCAAGCAAGTGGTTATCTCCGTGAAAGGTGGACATCTTCTGGCGCAGCACGTGCGCGACCTGCGCGGCGTAATCGAGCGCGAAAAGGCGGCAATTGGCGTGCTCATCACCATGCAGGAACCGACGCATCCGATGCGCGCTGAGGCGGCCTCTGCCGGATTCTATGAGGCACCTTGGGGCCGCAAATACGCGCGACTCCAATTGCTGACCGTGGCCGAGCTACTGGCCGGCAAGACGTTAGACTTCCCGCGCGAGAACGTGACGTTTAAGAAGGCTCCCAAAGCCAAGGCTGAGACGCCGGCAGACGAAACGCTCCCGTTCTAGTGGTCAAGTTGTGGCGTGGAGATTTGGGGAGAGGGACTGCGTCTTCCAGTTCAGCCGCTATCTTTTTTTCGGCTGCTGGTTGGTGTTTCTCATGTACTCTTCGGCGAATGCTTGCAGGGCTGCCGTTTCTTCGGCGGCGTCTCGTTCGCTCAACCTGTTAAACTGACGCTGGTTATCAGCGAGTTCTTTGACGCTTAGGTAACGAATAGCCTTGTCGAGGAGTACTGACGAGTTTAAGGCCGTGAAAAAAGCACTGTTGCCCGCCTGCATTTCCCGTACAGCGGGTCCAAAGCTGCGCCCCCAAAGGTTCCGGAGTTCGCGGGCCAGTTCGGGTGCACGTTCGACGAAGCACTCTTCAATTTGTGGCATCTGACTCTCTTCTCCTGGTGGGTTAGATTAACACGCTTCGCATGTCCCAAACAAGAACCCGAGGCAGATATCCACTATTCTAGTGCCGCGTCAATTATCTCGTGGACCCTTTCTATAGCCTCCCCGGCCGTCTCTTCGCCGGAGAGCTCGCGAATAAGCCCCTCCTGGACAGTCGCTCTTAAGTTTGCCGTGAAGTCGGAATCCACGTACTCTTGCGCGGTTATTTCGCCGCCTTGCTTCAGTCGCCAAAGATAGCGCGAGATTTCAGCTACACCTTCCCGAATAAGGCTTGCCTTCTGTTGCGCACGCTGCTGGCGCTCATGGCGCTCATCAATCTCCTTTCGCGCCTCTCGGATCGTTGGTTCCAGCGATTCCTTGGCCTCGGCTTCCGCAACGTCCTGAGGGAGCTCGGCCAATATCTCCGCGCACTCCCGGCGGACCCGTCCTTTGTCGCGGTCGTCACTTCCCCACGATGATTGACGGACCGCCCAAGCCGTGAGTCGCTCGTCCAGGAGTCGTTTTTCGACCGCTTGGCGCAGGGGCCTGACGGCTCCCTCGGCGGCGGCCCGAACTTCAAATTCCGCAGCATCGCCGGGAAGACGCGAAAGGGATTCGCGGATCGCAGCCGCCGCCTGTGCGCGTTCCGCGTCGGTCGCCCAATACGAGAGGTTGCGGAGCGCGTCCTCGACGATCCGGTTGCGGCGCTCGCGGGCTTGCCGCTGGGCGGTGAAGCGTTCCACTATGGCCACTACCGCATGGCCCACAATCCGAGTCATGCGCGGTTCGTCCTGGGGCTGCCGCTTGGCGATCTCGGCCTCCAGGGCGTCGAGGATTTCCTTACGCTCCGCTGCCGAAAGCCAGCGAAGCTCCTTGGCCGTCAAAAGCTCGGTGGCCGTCTCCAGCCATCGGCTGTGAAACGCGATTAGCTCTCGCTCGGCCTCGCGCCGCTGCTCGTCTTGGGCAAGCTGGCGCTCAATTCGTGCTTGCTCTACCGCAAGAGCCTGGAGGCGCTCGGCCTGTTGGCGCTCCCTCTCCTCGGCTTCGGATTCGCGCTGCTCAGCTTCCTCGGCTTCTTCGCGCCGTAGTTTTGCAAGCTCGCGCCTCGCCCTGAGTTCCTGGGCGTCCAGGGTCAGCTCTTCAAGCCGCTCGCGGCGGTTGTGTAAGAGGGGCGAGGCATCGCGCAAGGGACGCGGCTGCTGTCGATGCTCCCGTACGGCTTCGATGCTCTCGGCCAAAATGCGGAGGTGGCCGCCTGGGGTCCTGAAGCTTTCCAACTGCCCGTCAGCGGCCATGCGTTTGAGGGTGGGGATAGAGACTCCTAACAGCCTCGCGGCCTCAGCGGCGGAGCAAGATTCGGCGTCCGGTTGGTTTTTCATGGGTTTTTTCACGGTTTTGTTTGGCGGTTTTTCGTGGTTCTTAAAGGCTTCGGTGTCCTCTTTTTGCGGTTTTGCACGGTTTTTCACGTCTGGTATTGGTTTGCTGATTTGTGCAGACGTCTACAGTCCCGCGCGGTCAGGATCGGCGGTCGGTTCCGTGCCGGCGTCGGATTTCCCAAATTTCCTGGGCAAACTGTGATCGGCGTTCCGGTGGGGTGGCCCGGATCATCTCTACGGCGGCGGCGGTGTCCATTGCATCCGACTTGCCTTTCATGGACATAACCGCTGTGAGCCACTGGCGCAACGACTTCGCGCCTTGTGTCTGGGGATTCAACTGCTGCGTGCGTCGGCCCAATCCGGCGCGCGCCATCACAATACCGATGGTCGTGTTACATCGGCGACAAGCAAAAGTTACGTTGTTGCGCTCGGTGTGCTCCTCGAATCCGTCGATGTGATGCACTTCGACGTTAGAGGTCGAGCCGCAGAAGGCGCAGATGCGGGGGCCGGGCGGTTTGCATTCGTCTGCACTGGCCCGATAGCGGGCGGCGCGGTCAGTGATAGCGTCGGCTGGCTTGCGCCAGTTTTCTCCGCAAGCTGTCGGGCCTACTCTTCCCCCTCTTGGCTTCCTTCTTCGCCCGGCGCAACGATGTCGGCGATCTCATCAAGCTGGCCTTGAAGCTCCTCGTTCTCGGTCTCAAGCTCTTCGATCCGCTCGAGAAGTTCCCTTCGGGTCTGGATAGCCATTCGCTGTACTCCTTTCCGGTTACGATTTGAGAGTGTGATCCGCCGACGTTCGGCGTAATCTTGGAGTGATTCATCCTCGATTTCTTCGGCCCGCTCCGGCTCGTCCCGCACGTCACGGGTGAAGCGGACTGCCTGAGCCTTGCGCCTTTCGAGCTGTTGTCGTGTCAAGGTCTTCATGAGACGAAGCTTATCCGCGAGCATGTACGGCCGTCTAGCCACGTAACTCGGGGGAGATTTCAGTAATGCAAAATACCGAGCCCTTTCGTTCTGGACCTTTTTCCGGATTCTTTTCGTCGCACTGTTGACAAGAATCAAGGCCTATGATAAAAGGCACAATAACAACAAGGGGACATGCCGCTTCGACGGGGAACTACACCGAGGAGGGAGGCAAAAAAATGTCGACAAAAAGTAACCTAGGACTTGCCGTTCTTGTGACCGCCGTGCTCACGTCCGCCGCCTTCGGCCAGACTTCCCAAGACGTGCTGTCTGACGTGGTTATTAGCGGAGCAGGTGGGTTCCGCCTCGAAGCGGAGGCTGTTCTTACTACTCACAACGGTGCTGACACTTGCGCTAGCCTTTCTGCCTCAGAAGTGAGCGGCGATCCGTATAGTTGGGGCACAGCCAGCGGCACTAAGGAAACTGTTGACTGTGTCACGGTGCAATACGCGATTACGAACGCTACCAGCCCGAGTGAATTCTCGGGCACGCTTAACTGTGATAGCCACAGCACGAGCGATTACTACGAATGCGTCGCTATCCTAGCGGATGCCAGCGGCAAGCAGCTATGGGGCGCAAACTTCCGAGAAACGACAGGGTACCGCGAGGTTTTCACGCAGGCTCCCAGCACCTCCTTTACAACGCCGCTGACCCTGACGATCTACGCGTTTATCGACACGCAGACGCCGAGTCTACCCCAAGCCCTTGGTCAGACGACCGTTTACGTCCCCGGTGGCTACCGGATCGAGACGGAGCAATTCTCGGCCCTCGCCACTGGCGGAAGCTGCGCCAATTTCACTACGGGCCAGCAACCATGCTCCGGCGATACCCGTTGCGGGTACTCCCTAGGGACCACGACCACGCCCATGACCACCGACGATTGCATCTTCGCAACGTTTAGCACCGTCCCGTCGGGTTCTGGAGTTTTCAAAGGAAACCTCCAATGTGGCAGCCAGAACTCCGCTTATTACGAATGCGTTGCAGTGCTGCAGGACACAAACGGCAAGCAACTGTGGAGCGACATCATCAGGAACACGAATACCTATGCCCAAGAGATTGTTTACGCTCCTTCTGTCAGCTTCACGTCTCCGATCACTATGTACGTCTACACTTTCCCGGATTCCGCAACGGCCCCGTAAAAGACACGAGCTCTGCCTTTGGCCGTCGAATTTTTCGGTACCCGTGGAAGAGGGCTGAACCTGCTGCTCATAACTTGGGGGGCACCGTCCGCCTCGTTTCGGACGGTGCCTGCCCCTGGCACTACCCAAAACCCCCGGCTCTGGTCCAGGCCAAGGACCAAAGTGACAGCGACCAAGCAGAGCTGTAGGCAGGAAATTGGGGAAGTGCACATCTCACGGACCATGCTTGCTGAAGGTGACGTGTCTCGCTCGACAAGCCCCAGCGTAAGCCGCCGCGAGCGCAGACGCGTAGGCCTCATGCTCGCCGCGACTTGGGTGTGTTTCCTGTTTCGAGGCGCCTTGTACTCGGTGGTGCTTCCTATCTGGGAAGGGTACGACGAGCCTTACCACTTCGCTTCGATCCAGTATTTCATCGCCACTCGCTCCCTGCCGGGCTTGTACACGCCAATCTCCAGAGAGGTCGAAGCGTCTCTGCACTTTGTGCCACTTTCGCGAGCGATGGGCCGGCAAGGAATTCGTAAACCTTTCTACACGCACGACGATCTCTGGAAACTCTCGCCGGAAGAGCGGGAATCGTTGGAGAAGAAATTCCGCGAGATACCAAGCTCTTGGGCCAACGAGTCGCCGCCCGGTGCGATGCCGAACTACGAAGGACAGCAGCCCCCCCTGTTTTATGCGTTGTTTTCGCTTCTGATGCGGGCATTGCATGGACGCAGCCTGGCGTCGCGAGTATTCATCCTGCGCTTCGCGGCGATCGCCGTCGCATCGCTGGTTATCCCGCTGGGCTACGCCGTCACCAAGCGCATCACGGGGACGAGTGAAACGGCGCTCGGGATCGTCGCACTAGCGGCCGTAATGCCGGAGTTTTGTATCGACATGGCTCGCGTCGGTAATGAGTGCCTTGGACTCGTCATTTATACCGTCTTGCTCTACGTTGCTACGCGGATTGTGGAGGGTCCGGCGGAGTTCGGTAAACTGCCGGTCGCAGGGTTTGTGCTCGGTGTGGGCCTGCTGACCAAGGCATATTTCCTTACCGCACTACCGGCACTCCTGGTGATTGTCCTATGGTGCGGTTGGCGATGGCCTAAGGAATGGAAACGTCTGCTGTCTCTTTCGGGCGTGGCGGTCTTCGCAGCCCTCGCTATCGCGGCCCCTTGGTACTGGCACGTACGCAAGGCTAACGGCGCTTGGTCGGGTTTGGTCAATGCATCTTTGCCACGACGATCACAACTTGAGGTGCTCGCCCAGATTCCACACGTCCATTGGGTCGACGGTCTCTTATCCCTCATCGTCTCACACATCTGGTACGGCGGATGGAGCTTCTTGAGGGCGCCGGTAGTCTGGTACGTTTTCTTTGGAACCGTGTTTCTGCTGGCGGGGCTTGGACTGCTTCTCGTGTTATTTCGCTTTCGGCGACCGGACAAGAGCAACATCCTGATTGGGGAGGGCCATCTTGTGATGCTGGTCTCGCTTTACGGTTTTTTTTGGCTTGGGCAGCTTTACTTCGTGCTGCTGCTTTTCATCAGCCTGAGAATCTCGACTTCCCCAGGATGGTACTTGTATTGCCTCGTGATCGCGGAACTGATTCTGGTGTACATCGGCTTGCAAGCGATTCTCCCTAGACGCACTCGGCCCTGGATTATCCCGATACTCACCGCAGGGTTTGCTGCTCTCGACCTCTACGGAATGCACTTCCTCTTGATCCCGTACTACACCGGCGTTATCGCCCACGCTGGCTACCTGGACTGTGTGAGTCCGTCGAGGATAAGAGACCTCCTCGGCCTAGGAGTTCACAATGTCGCTCGGCGGCTGCTCGTAAACCGTCCGACCACTCTCACTCCTGGCGTTCTCTACGTGCTCTGGCTCCTCGGCCTGATGGGCACTGTTTGGATTGCGATCCGCCCTTGGTGCCTTAGACAGTTGAACACGCTGGGCTCCGCAACCGCTACCACGAGACCCGGCCAAGGATGCCCCTTAGCTTGAAGGAAGGGCGCCGCCAGTGCGCGCTCGCTTTCGGTGCCTTCGGGTTATCGCCGTTCGGAGCCCTTTCTCGGCTAGATATCGGCCATACGCATCCATGCCATCAAAGTTTGGGATCTGAACCCGCAGTATCTCCCTGACCGAATTTCCTTGCTCAAGCATTCGCTCAGCTGTATCAAGACGGGGATCATTCGGGCGACCCGGCCTCGGTGGGAGCTCGCCGCGAACTAGTCTTACAACCTGTTTCTTGAAGCCCGCAGGATCGCGACTCATGTCTTCGGAAAAGTCGTGCTTCAACTGGTCGCCGAACTCTCGGATGACTCGCTCAAGTTGGGAACAAATGGGAACAAAACGTGCCGGTTTTACGCTCACTTTTGCAGAAGAGGCGTTGGAAACACAGGGGTTAAAGTAGGTTGGACTTATCTTGGGCGCAAGAGGTCCCCGGTTCAAATCCGGGCGCCCCGACCAATACCTTCAATTGTTGCGTTGCCTCTGTTACGTTGCCTCGATGTGTGAGGGCGGTTCTTTTGTCACGCTGTTTGTGACGTACGCGTGGAACGGCCCGGCAGTGGATCTGGGTTTGCCACCCGGAGTTGATCCTGATTCATCTGCACGGCGAACTCTAACTAAAGCTTGTCTCCATTCTTCGGAGTGTACGGAAATGGAACCTGATTCTGCTGGAGTTGCTTCCATCGGCGGGCGGGTACGGACTTGAAGCGGGAACTGACACAGAATTCGGGTGTGACAGTTTCGTTGAGGTAGGACTCCTCCCACATGGGGGCTCCATTCTGGAGCGATTCTAGGCGCAGCGCCTGCTTGACGGCGTCAGTGCCGGCGTAGGTGAAGGTCAAGTCGTCGAGAGGAGGAGGAGTGGTCGAAGACTTAGCGCTCCGACGACTGCGGCCCGAGGAGAGGGCCGGCTGAACCGAGCTGCCGCCGGCTTTATAGTCCGTCCACCATTCATCGATGATCTGGAAAACGTGCTGGCCGAGCCAGTACTTCCTGTCAATGTCGGGCATCTCGTACTGGTAATGGCTTTCGCCGAACCGGACGGGAGGCGTCTCGGGCTCTAGCCTGCTAATAATATCGAGTACTTCCGCGAAGGCCTTCTCGTCGGCGGCCGGTGCGGAAAGGGCAGTTGTGAGGTGGGAGACGGCGGGATGGCGGGTAGCCTGAGCATCGAGGACCCAGACGTCGATACGCGTGGGGATGCAATAGTGGTTCCAGTCAAAGACCTCGCCATTGGAGCAGCGTTGGAACTGCCCCGCGTAGTCATGGGAGGCAAAGTTATAAAAGAGCCGTGCGGCGAACAGGTGACCGTTGTGTTCCTTGGCTAGGGTAGTTTCCATGGTCCGCCATTCGCCGTTACCCTGCCAGAGCCCGTACTGAGGCACAATATTGGCGGAGATATCCGGCCCCCCGAGTTCGAGGGCCATGATGTGCCCCTTGGCAAAGGGCGTGCGGTCACAAGCGAAGCCGGAGAGGGGCTGCGGCGGGTTTTCGCGGCCGGAAGTCGTGATCACAGCAATGCGGCCAAAGACTGCGCGCGGGAGGTCATCCCGATGCTCAATGTAATAGTGCGCTGAGGAGAATTCACTGGGCACGAGTAGGGGTTTCTCCTGGGTGCAAGTGCGACGGAAATGTAGGCAACGCTCTGCCTCGCCAAATTCGATTGTGAGACCTGAAGTCAGGACTTGCCTCTTGGCATCCCGACCGGGCGGTTAGTATACACCTGACCGCCCCGCTAGGAGTGTTTGGTCCATGACTCCGTGCGAACGGTCCGACGTCCCAGGCCGAATCCGCTCGCGATGCCATAGAATCACTGAGAATGGCTGGTGAAATAGGGATGACACGTGTCGCATCCATCGGGGAAAGGCCTTGAGCTGGATGGGGAACGAGAACCGCCTGCTCGCCATAATCCAAACGGCATCTGGCTAATCTTCATGATAGCTCAGCCTCCAGCCGGGAAAGGAATTGCTTGACCTCAGCGGGATCGCGCAGCAGGTACTTCGCTCGGGTGGACTTTCGCAAGCCGACTCGAACAGTAACTCCAGCCTTAAGCCGTGAGAAGGCGGACTCGTCGGTGGTATCGTCGCCGACGTAGATGGGCAGGACGCCGTCTGGCAATCCCGCCAGCGCATCCTTCACCGCCTTGCCCTTGCCCTCAACCTCCCGCGGCAGCACTTCCCAGACCCGCTTGCCTTCGAGCATGCGCAGGAGGGAGGCGCTTGATGAGAGATATTCCCGAAGCAGAGAGCGCGCCCGGCCGATGACGTCGCGCGGCGCACCGCGGTAGTGGACAACGAAACTAAGCACCTTGTCCTCGATCCAAACCTTCGGTAGACCTGCCAGACGAGCCGCAAGTTCGCGCCTCGCGCGGGAGATTGACCTTCGCGGTACGCCCAATGAAGCCACCGGGGCGCCGGTCTCCAGGCCGTGAAGACCCAGGTAAGCCGCGCCTCTCACCGAAACCCGCCGGATCAAGTCGCGGCGGCGTCGACCGCTGATGAAATATACCGTCACGCGAGGGTGGCGGGCGAGCCGCCGCAACCGTTGCCGAGTCGGTTCGTCGAGCGACACTCGCTTCGGGTCGCGATGCAGCGGCGCGAGCGTGCCGTCGAAGTCCAAGAACAGAGCGATGTTCGCGGCTTCGCGCAATCGCACTGCCACTTGCTCCCAGCGGACCAGCAGGCGTTGGGGACGCCGCCGCTTTCGATTGCGACGCCGCCGGCGATCAGGTCCCTCGCTTCCCTCATGATTCAAATCGGATCTTCGCCGCCTGGAAATCTTCTGCCGCATGGTGAGCGCTTCGTAGCAGATGGTTCGTCCTCGGCTTTCTCTATAACCATCTTTCGCTTCTAGCTATCTCACCCTGACTTCGTCGCGCCGTTGACCAAGTCGCACTCATCACAACATCTGTTTTGCGTCCGGCTTGGCGCCGGGCTTTTGCGCCAGGTAGAGGTAGCGCAACAGGCGTCTTTCGGCAGTCAGGATGTGCACACAGGAGAGAAATTGCTGCAAGCCCTCGAAATTCGTCTCGCCCTCCACCGCGATGAGTGCGGCTCGCCTTCTTTCGCGCGCGCCATGCCAACGCTTCGCGATCCCGGCCGCATTGCCGGTGGTGTCATTCACCTTCACCAGGCGGAATCCTGCTTGCTCAATGAGGCGTTCATTTTCCCCGGGCGGGCTGAAGAGGTAGTACCCAATCGAGCTGCGAGTGGCGATCTCCTGGTGCGAAATCATTCCGCCGATGACCAGAGCATCGCTGAACAGGAGCTGGCCGCCCGGTTTCAGGACGCGGCAGAGTTCCTGAAGAACCGAGAGCCGCCCGGGGATGTGGCACAACACATCGTTTGAAAACACCGCTTCGAACGTCGCGCCGTCAAAAGCAAGCTTCTTCGAAACGTCGCACAGCTCAAAGCGAACGTTGGACCCGGCATTTCGGGCTGCCGCAAGCTGATTCGCATTGTGGATGCCTGGGGCGTTGATATCCAAGCCCACCAGACGGCAGCCAACCGACTCGGCGACTTGCAAAGCATATCGTCCTGAGCCACAGCCAATTTCCAAAACAAACGAGGCGGGGCTCAGCGCTAAGAGCTCTGGTATTTCGCCGGACTCGTCCCTCGTTACCCAACTCGTTTGTCCGAGATCTTCTCCGTAGGTCTCGATGCGGACCTGGCGGTAAACGTCCGCTTCATAGTGGGCATAAGCGGCGTTGTAGAGGTCTACCTGTTTCGACATAACTCAGGATCCGAGGCTGAGAAAGCCTCGCATGCGATCCAGCTTACCACGGACTGCGCCTGACAAGATGGCGTGACCCGAGTCACGTCAGCGTGTGAGCGGCATCACGTCGAAAGCTCACTGGGTGAGCTATAGACCAACTGGAAGAGCTAGTACGAGGAGGTTCTCCAATGGCTACTACAACGCGTAGCGAGATTGACGATTTCCTGGCTCAGAAGCGTCTGGCGATGGTGGGAGTCTCCAAGGATCCGAAGGACTTCAGCCGCGGATTGTTTCGCGACCTGCGCCGACGGGGCTATGACATGGTGCCCGTGAATCCCGGCATCGCGGAAGTTGAAGGTGCGCGGTGCTTCCCGCGGCTGCAGGATGTGACGCCGCCGGTGGACGGCGCATTGGTGATGACCCCCGCAGCGAAAAGCGAGCAGGTCGCGCGCGACTGCGCGGAGGCGGGAATAGCCCGCGTCTGGCTCCATCGTGGTGTCGGAACGGGCGCGGTCAGCCAGGCCGCGGTGGACTTCTGCCAGCAGCGCGGCATGCACCTGGTCGCGGGCTTCTGTCCCTACATGTTCCTGCCGGAGACGGAGTTCTTCCACCGTCTCCACGGCGTCTTCATGAGGCTGACGGGTGGCTATCCCACCTACTGCTGAGCTTTGCATCATTGAGTGACAAGCCCCTCACCCCCGGCCCCTCTCCCGCAAAGGGGCGAGGGGAGAAAGAGGTTGGATTGATGCCCTCTCCCCTTGCGGGAGAGAGCCGGTCCTGAGCGAAGCCGAAGGAGTGGCGCGCAGCGTCAGGTGAGGGGTGCATGCGTCACTCTATCAGGTAACACTCAATAGTTGGTGCCGTCAGCTTATCGCGGCGTCCAGTGAGGATGCGCGGTGAAGAGTCCGTCGGCGAAGCCTATCTGATATACGAGGAACAGGCCGAACCCCAGACTCAAGAAGCCCGAGGCCGTCGCGAAGTACTGGTTCATGCGCCCGAAGCGCTGGCCGCCTAACGCGAGCGGCATGGCGATTGCCGCGGTGATCAGCATCATGCCCGCGATCGTTCCCACACCGAATACCACCAGGTAACCGACCGCCCAGATGGGGTTACGAATCGTGGTCAGCACGAGCAACGCCACGGCCGCGGAGCCCGCCAGACCGTGCACCACCCCGACCACCAGCGGGCGTAACGATTGGTAGAGCCCCAGGCGGCCAAGCGTCCCATCAAGCCAACCTTGCGGCGTCTCCTCGTCCTCGTGATGGTGATCCTCAGAAACGTGCGGGTGCGGATGAGCATGCATGTAGCCGCCGTGGACGTGAAGGTGGGTGTGGATTCCATTTCGAGCGGGCGGCGTCAGAACCTCTGTAATCCAGCGCGTCAGGCCTGTCAGGTTCATAACCCCGAGCAGCACCAGCATCAGTCCGACCGACAGTTCCATGCTCAGACCAACCCGCGCCGGGATGACGAGGCTGAACAGGATGATCGCCGCGCCGACCAGGACGATGGTGATGGTATGGCCCAGACCCCAGAGTATGCCGATCAGCGACGCGTGCCGCACCGACCGCTCCCGGCTGACAATCGTGCTCACGGCAATCACGTGATCCGGGTCGGTCGCGTGCCGCATCCCCAGAAAGAATCCGAGAGCGAGAATTGCAAGCAAAGTTACCATGGCTTCGGTTAGTTCTCCTTGGGCCTCGAGCGGGACGCGAATCCTCGCCCCTCACCGGCGCTCGCGCGCCACTCCTTCGCTTCGCTCAGGACCGGCTCTCTCCCGCGAGGGGAAAGGGTTGCGATTCCAGACTACTCTCCCCTCCCCCCTTGCGGGGGAGGGGCCGGGGGTGAGGGGTGCGCGCTCAACACGGGGCTGTAGCCCAGAGCACCTAGACCCGCACCTGAAGAACTCCCCCCGCGATCAGCGACTGCACTGTGATGGCAACCCCGAGGATCGTGATGACCGCCGCCGAGCCGAGCGGCAGCCAGCGCGTGATCAGCAGGCCCTCACCTTGCAGGCGCGACATGTAACGGCCGGCGTAGACCATCAACAGGCCGATGGTAATCAGCACCGCCGCGAGTCCCACGCTGAAGGCGACGATGAGAAACAGTCCAAAGGCGATGCGATGTAGCGCGACGGCGCTCAACAGTACCACTAGGGCCGCAGGACACGGCACCATCCCGCCCGTCACGCCCAGAGCCAGGAGCTGACGATAGGAAACCTTCCGCCCGGGCTCGAGAGGGTGATGATGGTGGTGGTGAGCATGAACGTGCTCGTGATGATGGTGGTCATGATGGTGATGATGATGGTCGCTCTCGTGAGAGTGCTGATGCTCGTGGCTGTGACCCAGCTCGAGCCCGTGCGAGTGATCATGCCCGTGAGAGTGCGAGTGCCCGTGCGTGGACCCTGCATACCGCCTGAGGAACATCACCACGCCCAGCCCGGCTATGACCAATCCGCTCAGCACTCCCAGCCAGGGATAGAGCCGGTCTGGGACGACGTAGCGCGAGGCATAGAGCGTCACCGCCCCGAGCACGTAGACGCCGGCCGTGTGTGAAGCGGTCACAATCAGGCCCAGCAGGCAGGCGTGCGCCGCTGTCCCGCCTGACCCGACGAGATAGGCGGCGACAATCGTCTTGCCGTGCCCCGGTTCGAGAGCATGGAAAGCTCCGAGTCCCGCTGCGATCAACGCCGCGGTGAGGAGGAACCAGAATCCGAACCGCCGGGTGGCGATCAGCTCGGTGAACCGATTGCGCGGTGTCGCTTGCTGATTACCCTGAACGCGGAACGACTCGAGGCTGGGAGTTCGCGTTGGTGGCTTCGGATCGTCGGCGTCGGATGCCCGGTCCTGAGTTGGGAGACTGGGCGCTGGGGACGCCGCTTGCTTGGCGGCTCCTTCCGCCTTCGGCTTTCGGGCTTCTGGCCTCAATCTGTTGCTCAGGCCGGACCCAGTCAGGGACAGCGGGTCGTGCGCCGTTCGCGTGAAGCGGACCTCCGCGTCCAGAACTTGGGGCGGACTGTTCAGAAGGTCGGTGGGGTAGTTCGAGAGCTGCTGGCTGCGATCCCGGTTGGGCGCCGAGCTGCTCACGAATTCGACGCCCTGCCCCTCGACCGCAATCACTTCCTTCCACCCGGCGCGCTCGGGGAAGTTGCGATCGCGATATTCGAACCGGTTGGCCGAGTCGGCGCTGAGTCCGCCGAGTGGCGCGCGATAGACAAACCCCAGCTTCATCGTAGGAAGCCCGCCCGCGCCCGGCGGGAAGATAACGTCCTTCGAAATCACGTTGAGCGGCAACGGCTGCCCGTCGACCTCGAGTGTCAGGCCGGCTTTGAGGATCCGAGCCTCGCGCTCGAGATAGCTCGCGAGACTCGGATCCCCTGGCTTCAGAACGATGCCCACCTTCTGCATCTCCTGGATTTCCTGAAACGTCGGGATCTCGGCCATATCTACGAGGTAGCGCAGCTCGATGAAGTCGCCCTCGATTCGGATCCCGGCGTAGTGGCTGATGCTGAAGTTCCCCATTGGATGCGCATCGCATAGCGCGGGAAAGCTGACCACGGAAAGCAGAAGACCCAAAGCAACGCGCCCAAGATACGCGGTCTCGGCAGGCCGTAGATTGCGGGTGGGGAATCGAGGTCTTGCGGCGTTCATCGGCTTCTGCGCTCCACCTTTCCGGTTTCCAAAGGCCTTTCCTCGGCGGTCTGTCTCTGTCGAAGCTCCCCGAGCGTGCGCTCAGCGATCTCGGCATCGGCAACGTGAAAATGCGGATTGAGAGTGAGAGCGCGATCCAGGTAGTCGCGCGCTTTCTCCGTTTCACCCAGGCGGGAGTGAATCATCCCGGCATGGAAGAAGAGCTGAGGATCGGTGGTACCCAAGCGCAACGCCTGGGTCATCGCGCCGCGAGCTTCCACCGCCCGGCCGTTCTTATAAAGCGCCCAGGCGAGCGTGTCCCAGGTGTAGACGTCGCGGCGGACCTCGAGCTCCTTGCGCGCGAGGGCAAACGATTCCTCGAGCTTGATATCGTGATCGGCATAGAAAAGGGCGAGTTCGCGGTTGTAAAGCACCTGGTTGATCTCGCTCAGCCGGCCGATGAACTCGACGAGGTTGAACTCGCGCTTCGCGGCCGCAGGCTGGCCTACTTTGAGCTCGTCGTCGCCGAGCGCCGCCACGTAGATGGGATAAGGAATCACGGCGATGGCTCGCCGGTAAAGGTCGATGGCCTCGAGGAATCGCTGTTGCGATTCGCGGACGGCCGCGAGCCCGGCGAGCGCCCGGTAGTAGCCGGGGTAGGCCGCTAGCGCGGCCTGATAGGACGCCTCAGCGTTCCTCAGGTCGCCCACTTTGTAAAACTCCTCACCCAGTTGATACTCGCTCCAGGCGATGTTCTCGCGTGGCATTCGCGAGGTGATGGCGACGCCGATAGCCGCGCGCATCAACTCGATGGCCTGCTTCGTATCGCCAGAGATGAACTTCAGGTAGGAGAGGCGCGAGTCACGTTCGTAGTCGAGCTTGCGTCGCGGATCGAGAGGATCGGCCGGGCTCTCGAGCTTGGAGCAGTAAGCCAGCGCCTTATCGTACTCGCCCATGTCGGTCAGCGCGTCGACGACAATGGCCCACGGTGACAAGTCGCCCGAGCCGAGCGCCAGGGCGTTCTCAGCCCAGGCGAGCGCCTCCTCGAACCGGTGCTCGGCCATGAAGACCAGCGCCATGTGGGTCGTGGCAGACGCCGCTGCCGGGCCGTCGGAATCCAGCTCGAGCGATTTCGAGAGCGCCTGCTTGGCCAACTCGTAATAGGACGCATCGCCGGTCTCCCGCCCCTTCTGGATATAGGCCGCGCCCAGGCCGTCATACCCGGCGGGATCCTGTGGGAACATCCTGACGTGGAGTTGCAGGGATTGGATCAGGTGGTCGGTCGGCGACGGCTCAGTCGCGAGACTCCCGGCGGCGGGCAGCACGAGCGACAGCACCGACCACACGAGTACTCTCGCGATCGTCCACCTGCTCTCGTGTCTCAAACGCATGGCTGTCATTTGGGGGACGCGCCTCGCGAGGCGGCGGTCTCGACACCAGCGGGTATCTCCCCCACCGCCTTCAACTCCTCCGGTAAGGCGCCGAGGTCGTGAGCCTGCTTGAAGTATTGCGCGGCTTGCGCCCTGAAGCCGAGCTTCGATGCGATCTGGCCGGCGTGGTAAAACAGTTGTCCGTCCTGGATTCCGACCGCCAATGCCCGATTCATCTGGTTCTGGGCCTCGGTGTACTGGGCGTTGGCATAAAGCGCCCATGCGAAAGCATCGAGCGTGAGGACGTCGTGGCGCCGCGTCGCCTCGAGCCGCGCGATACGCAGCGCTTCAGCCGGCTGGTGCGCCTGATCGACGTAGTAGAGGATCAGCTCGCGGTTGGCGTTGTCGGCGTTCTCCATCCGGCCGCGCGCCTCTCTTTCGAAACGGGCGTAGAGCGCAGCGGCCTCCGACGTCCGTCCCGCCTGCGTCAGTGCCGCGGCCAGCGCGTACTCGCTCCCGAGCGTCGGAAAGCTCTGGTTCCGCCGGCTGAGGAGCTCAACGGCTTCCACGTACTCACGACGCGCCATGCGCACGCGCGCCTGGCCCTCCAGCGCGCGGTAGTATCCCGGAAAGATACCCTGGGCCTCCGCCAGCAACTTCTCCGCGCGATCCAGCCGGCCTGAACCTCGCTCGAGGTCCGCCATCTCGGTGAGCAGCCACGCCGCCTCTTCGAACTCGTTGGGTGGCGTCTGTTGATACGCCTGGTTCAGAAAGTCGCGCGCCCCGTCGATATCGCCGTAAAGCTTGCGCAGGGCCGCACCTTCGATCAGGCCGGGGACATTACCGGGACGCAAGTCGAGCATCCACTGCGCGGCCTTCTCCGCCTCGGGGTAGTCGCCCAGTCCGATATTCGCCTCGGCCAGGTAACCCCACAACTGGACGTCATCGGGCGCCTTGAGGTTCAAGGCGCGGGCCTTGGCGAGCGCCGGCGCAAAATCCTGGCGGCCGAGGAGGATTTCGATCTCGGCTTTGCGCGCTTCGAAATTATCGGGAGCGAGCTCGACCGACTTCTTGACTGCCTGTTCGGCTTCGGTGTAGCAACCGGTGTCCGCGGTCTCGCGCGCGCGGCGGATCAACCCCAGGGCGAGCTGATTGTAGCCTTGGAACTTTTCTGGTGCGGTGTGGATGCTGTTGCGGCCCCACTGAATCTTCAGTTCGCCAGGGGTGCGCTGACTTGAACTGGTTTGCTCGACCTGACTCGCTTGAGGGGTTTGTCCCGCTGCGCCCACCGCCACGATGACGAGAACAGCCGCAGCCACGGCGACGAGACCCCTCCTAGAGTTTGAAGTGAGCCTGGCGCTAGAGATAGTTCGACTCATAGAAGTTCGAAAGAGGCAGTCGGCGCGGATGTAGGGGCGGCCCCCGTGGCCGCCCTCCCATTGACCATCGCGACCGGCCCACCCGGAAGGGCAGCCACGGGGGCCGCCCCTACATCGCCGAGCGGGAGCCGGGTTAGGGCTCGCAAGGGGGACCGGCACTGCCCGTGCAGCCCGGTTCGCCTGGATCAATGTGCCGGCGGTTGCGCCCGGAGGGGCAGTAGTCGAGATAGGGGAACGAGGTGTGGAAGTGAGTGTTGGGCTCGACCAGGTTGGTGACGCCATCCGTCGCGAGGTTGATGTTGACGTCGTTGACGTTCACGCCGTCGCCCAGGCTGGTGTTGGGAAACACCGCACAGTTGGAGTCGTGGTTCACGCCGCACTTCTTGCCGGCCGCCACGCCTCCCACCACCACGCGCAGCGCAATATCCACCACGTCGTCGGCCAGACGCCGGCCGTTAGGCCAGCCAGCGGCATCACCCCCCACCAGGCCCAGACGGCTGGCGCTGCCGGGAGGCGTAGGCGGAACGCCGGTGTTGATCCGCAGCAGGTCAGCGATGGGGCCCGCAGGAGTTCCCGGCGCGGCGATCGGCGGAGCGTAGGTGACCAGCGGTAGCAGATCGGTGCGCGGAGCGGGCGGTGAAGTCAGGGCGCCGGGAAGCAGCGCCTGAACTAGCGCGTCCACGATAGTGACGAAAGGCGGGTTGAGGTCGAAGCTCGCGAACTGCGAATCGTTCACCGGCTGCGACATACTCCAGTAGTCCTTCGAGCCGGTGCCGATAATCAATTCATTGATCAACGGGTTGCCGAGGCGCTGGATTTGCTTGTAATTATTGTCAAGCGCGATGGGATCATTGGTCTTGGGGAAATCCTGAGCGGGCTGCGGCGAGCGCCGTATCGTGATGTGGGCGCGCGATGTACTGCCCCAAATCCCGATCGTCGCGTTGGGGGACGTCGCCGCCTCCACCTTGCCCGTGCTGGTGAGCATCCAGATGGGCACCTGGATGGCGATGGCGTTCACTGCGAATCCCGAGACCGTGTCAGCGGCGAAGTTGGCGTTGGCGGCATCGTCGCTCGCCGACATCACACCGGGGATTCCGCTGGTGCCGGCGCGGTAATTGGCCGTGTCAAAGGTCCCGCCCAGGTCGATGAAGAATGGATCGTCCACCGTGCCGGCAAAGACCGAGATACCCGACCCGCCGGCGTTCGAGTAGGTGCCGGCCTGGTAGAGGTCCCGGTATCTTATGGTGCGCGGCCCGGCGTTGGCAGGGACGGCGTAGAACGGCGACCCGTCGGAGTTGGCGATGGGGGTCACGTGGCCGTTCGTGATCATGTTGACGGTGTAGGTCTGGCGCAGGCTCAGGCCGGGATTGTTGAAGTCCTCGATCCGGGGAGGTATCACGCCGCCCGTCCCGTTGTTCGCGCCGTCAAACCCCGCCAGACCCGTATACACAGTGGGTAACTGAATCTGGGTCTGGAAGCGGAACTGGAAGATGACTTCGGCCAGCCCGTCCTCATCGTTATCGACCTTGATCTCGTAGAGCAATGTCGGGTCGAAGGGGAACCAGTTGGGACCGTTGGCGGGCTCGAGAAAAGGGTCCACGCACAGGATCATGGTGATGGTGGGCGGGCTGGTATCGTTACCAGCGGCGTCATAGCTCCGGAAGGCGTAAAGGTCCGTGATGTCCGCCTTCTGGTCGAGCGCCGTGATGGGCGCTTCCCGATGGCTTGAAGCCAGCAGCCCATCGGGAACCAGCACGACTCCGACGGTCAGGATCAACAGGGCGCCCAAGGCAATTGCTGTCGCCAGAAACGATGTACTCCTCCGCATGGTGGCCTCTCTTTTTGGTTGGATCAGATGTGCTGATTTTGACGCACGACTCGCAGGGCGACCCCTGCGGATTCCGTGTTGGTCGCGGCTATTTCCCACCCGCCGGCTCGATGCTCTCGACGTGGATTGATTTGTCATCCGTCAGGCTGCCGGTCACCTTCACTTCCATGCCGACGTTGTCCTCTTTCACCGCGTCCTGATTGTGGATCGGTAGAACGTCCTTGGTGGCCGAGTTTACGAAGACGTACTTCGCGCCACCTTTAACGCACTTCAGCGCGCAAGCTTTATGCTCAGCGCTCGCGCCTTTGGCGCCACAACCGCTGTCGCTGATCCATCCGGTCCAGCTCTCCGACTTCGCCGAGACACTGATGGCGAGAAACATCACGGCCGTGATGGCAAGCATCTTCACTAGCTTCTTCATTCCCATCTCCTTTGTAGTCACTTGACGTCATCTGCGCGCCCGAGTCGCCTTGTTCGATTACCCCGACCCCCGAACACTTGGCGGGCGCTCAGGCGTGGCTTCATCTCATTCAACGGTAGTACGTCGAAAAAAAGCTTTTGGATTGGCGAGGGACGAACTTTCCAGGCGGCGCAAGATTCGTTCTTCAAATCCTGCGACTCTTCCAGATGTTTTGCCGGCTTGAAATGCCGCAAGTCCCCTTCGCTTCGCTCAAGGGTAAACCTCGCACTCGGGACTTGCGCTACCCCTCCGCGCTCCAGACTTCGCGGAGCCGACTGACAGTGGCAAAAAGTGTCAACCGGGTTGTCGGCATGGTGCAACTTATTCATCTAATTGGACTTGGCGCGACGGCGAAAACGTGACATCGGTTGTCGGCAACCTCAGCTACCGGTCCTGCGTTTTCATAGACTTACGCGGAATGCGTCGCGGCCTTTAGCGGCCTTTATGTGTTATTGGATCAAAGTGAGACAAATGAGACGCGTGAGACTAGCTAGGAAGCGGCTCCGACCATAACCATCGGGCCCGTGGGCATGGGCACTCCACCTGCCGGCTCGACAGTCACCGCGAAGGCCTTCGGTTTGAGACCAGGCTCGAGCGGCGGCAGCAGCACCTGACCGTTTCCTTTTTGATCGGGCTCGAAAACGCCGGCGTTAATGGGAGCGCCAACGGTTGGGATCAACCAAAGCTCGTAAGTCCGGCCGGAGGGCAGGGCGGGCAGGTTGGCGGCATAGAAAAGCAGCCGGCCTTTGCCGGCGTTGTACAAAGCTCTGCCTTGCGGGACGGGTTTCGCGACGCCGCCCGGAACCAGCGCGACCTTCACGGTGTCGGCAGCCGTCAGCACGTCGAGCACGGCGCGGGCCTCGGCCGCTTGCGCTTCCTTCTGTTCCTGAGCCGTCTCGAGCTCCCGCATGCGGCGCGCAAGTTGCCCGTTCTGCCTCCACAAGCCTCCGCTGGTGATAGCGAGAACGATCGAAGCGACAGCGAGCGCGGCGGCCAGGCGTCGCGGCCACAAAGCGGCGCCATGCATCGTCCCCCGCCAAGCCTGAGCCCGGATACGGTGTAGAATGCGCTCGCGCATTTCCAGGGGAGGAGTCAGCGCCGGAGCGGCCAGCGCCAGCATCGCCATGCGGCCGCGCGCCTCGCTCACTTTGCGCTCGCAGTCCGCGCAGTGCACGAGGTGAAGCTCGATTGACTCCCAGTCATCGCCCTCCAGGATGCCGAGCGCGTAGAGGTCGAAATCCTCTTCGAATTGTGGATGCTCGTTCACGGATTGAGTGCTTTCTTCAGCGACTGCACCGCCGTGCGCAGCCGGGTCTTGATGGTGCCGAGCGGCTCGCCGGTCCGGTCCGCAATCTCCGTGTGCGTCAGGCCTTCGAAGTATGCGAGTTCCAGAGCTTCCCGCTGGTTCGGGGGCAATGCCCCGAGTGCCGCCGTAATCTTCGACATCGCTTCCGCCTGCGCTGCGCTGGTCTCGAGTCCGAGCGCCGTCGCGACGGGTTCGGTCGTCTCCTCGAGAAGCTTGCGACTGCGGCCGCGCAGCCGGTCGATGGCGCGATTTCGGGCGATCACCAGCAGCCAGCCGGGTAGACTGCCGCGCGCGAAATCAAACTGAGAAGCCGAACGCCACAGTTGATAGAAAATATCCTGCACGACCTCCTCGGCGGCGCCCGTATCGCGCAGGATCCGGTTGGTCACGGAATAGACCACCCCCGCGTAGCGATCGTACAACGTGGCCAGCGCTGACTCGTCGCCCGCCGCGACGCGGCGCAGCAGCGCCTGGTCTAGGATCCCGGATTCAGGCTCTTTCCGAGCAGTGGCCACGCCTGCGCCATCTCCTTGTGGGTACGAGCCGCTCGCGCCAAACGGATTGGTATTGTCACAGGGACTGCCGACTGAGTCAACCGTCGCGCCGATTCCGCCTAGTCCGTACTACCTTTAGCCGACCCGACTCGCGCCCAGCCGGGGCTGTCTCATTTGTCTCATTTTTGATGCTGGACGCCCTGGTACAACGGCCTGGCGCTCGGCCTTTGGCTCCCATCTCGATTTCGTCCTGCCGGAGCTTTGGTCAGTGACGCAATGTTCTTGTGTCTTGGCGCCTTGGCGGTGAAGAATCCGCAACGCGCCTGTGCTAGAGTTCGCGGGTACGCCGGAGGACACGATGCAGCGTTACCAGCACGGCGCCCGCTTTCGGGCAGGAAGTCTGCTCTGGCCGATGATCCTTCTCGCGCTCGCCGGAACCCCGTTGCGCGCCCAGCAACTCACTCCCCACGAGGGCGACTTCATCGTCCATGACTTCCAGTTCAAGTCGGGTGAGACCCTGCCCGAACTGCGGCTGCACTACATGACGCTGGGCCAGCCGGCGCGAGACGCGCAGGGTCGCGTGACCAACGCTGTCCTGATCCTGCACGGCACGGGCGGATCCGGCCGCCAGTTCCTCGCGCCGCAATTCGCCGGGGTGCTGTTCGGGCCCGGCCAGCTTCTCGACGCCCGCCGCTATTACATTATCCTGCCCGACGGCATCGGTCACGGACATTCCTCCAAGCCCAGCGACGGACTGCGCGCGCGCTTCCCGCAATACGACTACGACGACATGGTCGCGGCGCACTACCGGCTCGCGACTGAAGGACTCGGCGTCAATCATCTGCGGCTCGTGATGGGCACGTCGATGGGCTGCATGCACTCCTGGGTGTGGGGCGAGACTTACCCCGACTTCATGGACGCGCTCATGCCGCTCGCCTGCCTGCCCGTCCAGATTGCCGGCCGCAATCGCCTGTGGCGCAAGATGGTGATGGACGCGATTCGCAACGACCCGGAGTGGAAGGGTGGCGAGTACACTGCCGAGCCGCGCGCCGCCCTGCGCACCGCGCTCGGCCTGCTGCTCATCGCCGGCAGCGCCCCGCTCCAGATGCAGAAGAGTTTCCCGACGCGCGACGCTGCCGACCAGTATCTCGAGGACACCTTCCGCACGCGACTGCCTGCGCTCGACGCCAATGACCTGCTCTATCAGGTGAATGCCTCGCGCCACTACGATCCCTCGCCGCAGCTTGGCAGGATCAAGGCTCAAGTGATGTACGTCAATTCCGCGGATGACTTTATCAATCCGCCGGAGCTGGGCATCGCCGAACGCCAAATCAAGAAGGTGCAGCGCGGCCGCTTCGTCCTGCTGCCGCTAAGCGACCAAACGCACGGCCACGGCACCCATACCTGGGCCGCCCTCTGGCAGCAGTACCTCGACGAGCTGCTGAAATCTTCGGTGCGCTGACTCGGCGTCCGGGAACGCGGGCATCTTGTATGCATGCCCCGCCCCAAGAAAACCGTCACCATGCGCCTCGACGCGGGCCTGCTGGAGTGGTTTCGAGCGAGCCGGTGCTACCAGACCCGCATCAACGCGATCCTCCGCGCCCACATGAACGCGCTGGCACACTCATCCAGGAATTCGCGAAGATCGTGGCGTTCGCTGTCATCCTGAGTCCTTCGCTGTCAACCCGAGTCCTTCGGTGTCATCCGAGTCCGAAGGTGTCATCCTGAGCGAAGCGAAGGATCTCGCTCTGCACACGACAAACTGCGCGAGTGAGGCGCTCAGGCATAAATGACAGGCTGGGCGAGTTTTTGAGCAAACCGCTAAAAGACCCCTCACCCGGCCCGCTTCGGCTGGTGAAAGCGCCGGCAGCGGGACCACCCTCTCCCGCGGGAGAGGGCTAAGCATTCAAACTGTTCCCGCGGTCGCGCATGCGTCACGATTCCTGCGCTGAGTGCGTCGTGCTCTGCTCTCAAATCTCGAATCTGCGATCCAGATGCTCCCGCCAGAGCGCGTGAGGATGCGCCACCCGCGCTCGCCGTCCGGGCCTGCGACCCTTTGTACTCATTGCGCCTTAGTGACTTGGTAGCGCAGAGTCTGTGCCCTTCAGACTCTGCGGCTCTCAGTGTGCCATCGGGCGCATAATCCGCTGATGCCGGCTTCGGCGTCTTGTCTTATCGGATCGGTATCTCTTCATCACTGGCCGCGTAATGCGGCACCGGCGGATGCTTGACGACTCCGAGTTTAGCTGCCTGGCCGGTGTGCTGCGCGAGCGCCGAAAGAAACACCGGTTTCTACTGACGGCCTGGGTTTTTCTGACCGACCACATCCATGCCATCTTGTACCCGCCCTTTCCGCTCACCCTTTCGCGGGTGATGGAGTCAATCAAGGTGGGCTCAACGCTGCGAATCAATGGCGGCCGAAAGGAGACAGGCCTTCTGTGGCAGCCGCGATTTTTCGATCGCGCGCTCCGCACGGTGAAGGAGTATCACGAAAAGCTGGAATACATTCATCAGAACCCAGTAAAGGCAGGCTTGGTGAGTCGAGCGGAGGACTGGGCCTGGTCCAGCGCGCGTGAGTACTCGGAGACGGTGAGTGCACCGGCGACGCCGCATTCGGTTCTGGCTATTGACCGCGTGCTGCTGCCGGCCAATGAACGGGCCCGAATCTGAACTGCGGAAAGGGACAAGCCGCAGAGTCTGGAGGGCGCAGACTCTGCGCTACCCGCTGCGCGGGAATGACGGTGAGTGGATTCCCGCTTCCCGCTTCCCGCCTGCGCGGGAACAGTCTGCGCGGAAATGACGGTGTACTGCGCTGCGCGGGAATTACGACGGCACGCGCGGTGGGTCGTCAGGCGCTTCTCCGCTTGGATGCGGGTCGATGTTGCTGGCGAAGAACGGGGGCAAGGGCGCGCAGCGTCCGGTTCACCGTCGCGCTGTCGGGAAAGACGTCCAACACCTCCGGATCGATCACCACGACGTTGGCGCCCTGGGCGTATCTCGCCGCCGTAACGCCTCGAACTGCGCTGGAGAAGTCGTACTCCGACCGCATCGTGTCACGGTCGCCTCTCCGGTTATGACGACTAATCTTCTTCTTCATAACGTTTCCTCTCGGCTGCCGTCGCTCGCCTCGCCGAAATCAGGCGGGTGCGCGGTGGCCGCTCGGCGAACGCCACCACTACGAGCCGCCGCTGATTGGACATTCCAAGTACAAGATACCGCTCCTCATTGAGGGAGTGATCCGAATCCCGCATGAGGAGGGCGAGCGGATCTCCGAAGACCGTTGATGCCTCGTCGAACGTCACGCCGTGCTTTCGCTGGTTGGACTCCGCCTTCTTCGAGTCCCACTCGAATATATACTGCACTCGAACGCCTCACTACAACCCAACTACTGATCCAACGCGGCCAAGCAGGTAGCGCAGAGGTGGGCGTAGTGTGCCCTCCTCTACGGTTCTTCGGGGAACGCACGCGTTGATTCGCCCGGCCCGCGCTACAGCAGATGCGGAAGATTGGTCGTGGTCGAGCGTACACGATTACCGCGGAAACGTAAACGAGACACCCCTGACAGCCAGCGGACTAGCCATCAACCGCGTGTTGCTGCCCGCCGATGCGGGCGCAGGCATTTGAGACATCGCGATCTCCAGGGAAAAGCCGCAGAGGAACGCAAACGACGCGTACTTCTGCGCTACCTGCTGCGGACGGACGCAGGTCTTCAGGCCTGGACTCGGCGGCGTGCGGCGTGAACGAGCTTGGACTTCTTGGCACGGCGTGGCGCGCGGGTGGTCGACGGCAGGGCCTTGTCAGGCAGCCTCATAAAGTTCCCCGGTTGCAGCAAGCTGGCGACCGAAATATCTTCGTCCACGGCTTCCCAATGGATACCCACGCCGCCACCGATGAGTTCCCAATCGGCTCTTTGCTTCGCCGATGCCCCCGCCAGCCGGGGGAACCATGCCAGGGGAACGGCAACCGTGCGGCCGTCGGAAAGAACCACGCGAAGTTCGTCTTCGGTACACGCCACATCCATGGCGAGCGCCTCAGCTTTTTCCACCAAAGTACTCATGCCACTTCTCCAGAAAGAATTGCCGATTCTCAAGGACCATGGGGCGGATTTCGGTCAATTCGTGACTCCGAAAGCCGCGATTGTCCGCGAGCGCTACCGGCTCAAGCCAAAACTTCGCATAACGGCCGGCGTGAGCTACATGGATATGCGGTGGCTCGCGTCCTTCAAGACTGTAAAAGAAAAATCGGTAACCGCGAACGCGCAGAAGCGCCGGCACGAAACGAGTTTACCACGTAATTTATCGCCCTGGGGCCGCGCGGGTGGCGCATACGTTCCGCATTATGGAAGGTATGCGATGGCAAGCCTCAGCTCCCGGCGGTTGGCACTAGGTTGCGACCTTTTCGCTCACCGTCTTCGCTTGGGTGAACAACAACAGGTAATCGTGGCCGCCCGCCTTCGAGTCGGTGCCCGACATATTGAATCCCCCGAAGGGGTGAGCGCCTACCAGCGCGCCGGTACACTTGCGGTTGAGATACAGGTTGCCGACGTGGAATTGTTCGGCGGCCTGCTCCAGCTTGCGACGGTTCTTGGTGTAGACCGCGCCGGTCAGTCCGTACTCGGTGTTGTTGGCAATCTCGAGGGCGTCGTCAAAATTCTTTGCCTTGATGACCGCGAGCACAGGCCCGAAGATCTCCTCCTGCGCGATTTTTCCTTTGGGCGGCACGTCGGCAATGACCGTCGGCTCGATGAAGTGGCCGGCGCCCGAACCTGCTCCGCCGCCCGCGATGAGGCGTCCTTCTTTCTTCCCCGCCTCGATGTACCCCAGGATTGATTTCTTAGCCGCCGCATTGATCACCGGCCCCATGTCGACACCGTCGTGGGTCGTAGGGCCGACCTTGATCTTGGCGACGCGCTCTTTCAGCTTCTCGAGGAACGCGTCGTACACCTTTTCGACCACGATAGCGCGCGAGCAGGCAGAGCACTTCTGACCCTGGAAGCCGAAGGCGGAGGCTGCGACACCCTCGACCGCCGCGTCGAGGTCGGTTTCGCTGTCGACCACGATGGAATCCTTACCACCCATCTCCGCCACCACCCGCTTCACCCAGACCTGACCGGGGACGTGTTTGGCCGCCAGCTCGTTGATTCGCAGTCCGACTTCTTTCGATCCGGTAAACGCCACGTAGCGCGTGCGCGGATGCATCACCAGGACGTCGCCGACGGTTGCGCCCGGGCCCGGCAGGAAGTTCGCGACACCCGGCGGCAAGCCGCCTTCCTCGAGCGCCTCGAAAAACTTGTAGGCGATGGTTGGGGAGTCACTCGAAGGCTTGAGCACCGTCGTGTTGCCCGCCACGATCGAAGCCAGCGTCATGCCGGCGAGAATGGCCAGCGGGAAATTCCACGGTGGGATCACGATGCCCACGCCGAGCGGGATGTACTCGAGATGATTCTTCTCGCCTCGCACCGGAACCAGCGGCTGAGGTTTCGCGAGGCGCAGCATCTCGCGCGCATAGAACTCGCAGAAGTCGATGGCCTCGGCGATATCGGCATCAGCCTCGGGCCACGACTTGCCGACTTCGTAGACCATCCACGCGGCGTAAGTGTATTTCCGCTCGCGCAGGATTTTGGCGGTGTCGAGCAGCAATTGGACGCGCTTCTCGGCAGGCGTACGGCTCCACGTCTTGAACGCTTCGTCGGCGGCGCGGATGGCGCGATCGGCCAGCTCCGGCGTGCCTTTGGAGAAGACGCCGATCACTTGGTCCTTCGCGGAAGGATTATAGGAGCGCAGCTTCTCCTTCGTCGTGATGCGCTCGCCGCCGATCACCAGCGGGTATTCGCGCCCTAACTCCTTCTCCACTTCGGCGAGGGCGGCCTTCATTCGCCGCGCGTGCTCGGGATTGCCCTTGAAGTCACTCGGCGGCTCATTCCTGAACTCAGGCAGTTGCATAGTTCCTCTCAGATTATCGCGATGCGATTGATTCCAATTATAGCGGGTTCACTGGAGGAAGGGTAGCCGCGTCGAAAAGGCGGCCAGCGACCTGGGGTGGCACATACATCGCTTTGTGATTTGTGCGAGCGATGCTATCCATTCTTCGCGACTCGCACACATGGCAACCCGCACCATGTGTGCGCCACCCCACGGGTCGCGGTTGCCGCTTACGGCCCCACGACCGTGTTCGTCAGCGTGCCGAGCTTCTCGACGGCCACGGTCATCGTATCGCCTGCCTTCAGGAATACCTGCGGCTCGCGGAAGACGCCGACGCCGGGCGGCGTGCCGGTCGAGATCACGTCGCCGGGCTGCCAGGTGATCGACTGCGAGAGGTAGCTCACGAGATACGGCACCTTGAAGATGAGGTTCGAGGTGCTGGAATCCTGCATGGTCTCGCCGTTCAAGGTGAGCGAGATGCGCAGGTTATGGGGATCGGGGACTTCATCGCGGGTCGTAATCCAGGGACCGCTGGGCGCGAAAGTATCGCCGCTCTTGCCGCGAAACCACTGCTTGTCGGAGAACTGGAAGTCGCGCGCCGTCACATCGTTCAGGATCATGTAACCGGCGACGTGCTCGAGGGCGCGCTCCTCGGGAATGCGCGAGCCACGCTTGCCGATAACCACCGCGAACTCGGCCTCGTAGTCCACTTGAGTCGAGTTGGGCGGAATCCGGACTTTGTCGCCCGGCCCGCAGATGGTGTTGTCGGACTTGAGGAAAAAGATGGGCGAAGCAGGCGGCTCGATGCCCTGCTCGTGCGCGTGGTCGGCGTAGTTGAGTCCGACGCAGGTAATTTTTCCCGGACGCGCGATGGGCGCGCGCAGCCGCGCCGACGCAAGCGGCGTCAGGAATCCGCGCGGCGCTTTCTCGGGATCAAGAGCTTTAGCGAGACTGCTTGAGACGACGCCCAGCGCGCGCCGCCACGCGTCGCCGCGCTCGAGCAGCTCGATCATGTCGCGCGGCGCGAATCCCGACTCGAGCAGAGTGCGCGCCGCCGCTTTGAACGCCGGGCGCGAGGCGAGCAGACGCGGGACGCGGCGCCGCGAGACGAGGTCCACGACGACCCGCACGTCGACGATAGAGTCGCCTTCCACCACTCCCACTCGTGGCTGCTTGCCGGATTCGTAGGTTGCGAGTTTCATGTTGTACTCCAGTTGGGACCATCCTGTAGCGGCGCGCTCTGAGCGCCGAAAACGGCGGCCAGAGGCCGCCGCTACAAAAATTACGAATGACTAACGCTTCTTCCACCGCGCGCGAAACGGCTTGGACGCGAGCGCCGGCAGATCGCGGCCTTCCGTCCAGCCCGAGAGCGGAAACATCGATGCGCGCCGGATCCAGCCTCCGTCGACCATGAAGCGCTGCGCCAGGCGCGCCAGGCGGCCGCCCAGCGAACATGCCCACGGCCGCTGCATCGCCCAGGCCCACAGGCGTATCGCGGTGCGTTCGGCGATCGGCGAACCCTTGGGCTTCGGCGCCGGCGTTTCGGCCTGCGCCCGGCTGCGCAGATGCAGCAGCAGATCCGGAATGTTGATCTTCACCGGACACACTTCACGGCAGGCTCCGCACAGCGACGAGGCAAAGGGCAGTTCGCGCGTGTGCTCGAGCCCCGCGAGCTGGGGCGTGATGAGCGCGCCAATCGGCCCACTGTACACCCATCCATAGGCGTGGCCGCCGATCTTGCGATAGACGGGACAGGCATTGAGGCAAGCGCCGCAGCGGATGCAGTAGAGCGCCTCGCGCATCTTGGGATCGGCAAGCGTGCGGATGCGGCCGTTGTCGAGCAGCACGACGTGCATTTCCTCGGGACCGTCTTCACCGGGACGGCGTGGTCCGGTGAGCAGAGAGGTATACGTCGTCAGCTTCTGGCCCGTGGCGGAGCGACCCAGCAGGCGCAGAAAGATCGCGAGATCGCTGAAGCGCGGAATGATCTTCTCGATTCCCACGAGCGCCACGTGGACGCGAGGCGCGGTGGTCGAAAAGCGGATGTTGCCTTCGTTCTCGATGACGGCGACGGTGCCGGTTTCGGCAACGGCGAAGTTGGCGCCGCTCAGGCCCATCCCCGCCTTCCGAAACATCTCACGCAGCGCGCGGCGGGCGATGGCCGTGAGCCGCTCAGGTTCTTCGGTGCGTTCCGGGTCCACCTGGGCGGCAAAAAGGTCAGCCACGTCACCGCGGGTCTTGTGAATGGCGGGCGCCACGATGTGGGCGGGCCGCTCGTGAGCGAGCTGCACGATGAACTCGCCCATGTCCGTCTCCACGCCGCGAATCCCCGCCGCTTCGAGCGCGTGGTTGAGCTCGATTTCTTCGCTCACCATCGTCTTGCCCTTGACGACCTCGCGGGCGCCTGAGCGTTGCGCGATCTCGACAATCATCTGGCAGGCTTCCTCGCCCGTCTCCGCCCAGTGGACGTGACCGCCGCGTTGCTCGACCGTGGTCGCGAACTGGTCGAGGTAGCGGTCGAGGTGTTCCATCACGTCGCGCTTGATGGCGCGGGCGCGATCCCGCAATCGCTCGAAGCCCGGGACCTCGGCCAGCGATTCGAGCCGATGACCGTAGAGGCGCAGGGTCGAAGAGCGGTAGGCCTCTTCGAGATGCGCGTCGCTCATGGCGCGATGCGCGAGTTCGTGGATATGTTCGCTCTGGACTTCCGGATCGCTCATGAGTTTCGAGATCGCGAAACGCGGGAGGGCGGAGCCCTCCCCTACTCGCGTTTCGCCAGCAGTTCCGCGAGATGCATAGTCCTTACCGGCAACCCCTGGCGATGAATCACGCCCGCGAGGTGCATCAGACACCCGGAATCGTTGGCCACCAGGTATTCGGCGCCCGCCTCCGTCGCGGCGCGAATCTTGTCTTCACCCATGGCGACCGAGACCTCCGGGAATTTCACCGAGAACGTGCCACCGAAGCCGCAGCATAGGCGGTAGTCCTGCATCTCTACGAACTCGATCCCGCGCACGGCGCGGATAAGACGGCGCGGCTCGCTTTCGATTCCCAGTTCACGCAGCAGGTGGCAGGAGTCATGGTAGGTCACGCGGCCGTGGAAGCTCGCGCCGACGTCCTCCACCTTCAGAACCTTCACCAGAAACTCTGAAAACTCGAAAAGGCGGCTGCGCAGACGCTCGACCTTCTCGAGGCGCCCGGCGTCCTCCGCAAAAAGCTCGGGATAGAACACGCGCACCATGGTCGTGCAGGAACCCGAGGGCGCGACCACGTAGTCCGCACCGTCAAACAGGTCGAGCATGCGTGCGGCGACGGCGCGCGCCTCATCGCGATAGCCGGTGTTGAAGGCGGGCTGGCCGCAGCAGGTCTGTGCCGGATTGAAGATGACCTCCACCCCGAGCCGCCTGAGCACGTCCGCGGCGCACTCCCCGACCTGTGGGAAGAACTGGTCGGCCAGGCACGTGATGAAAAGGGCGACGCGGAATCGTGGCGTGCTCATAGACGTGTCAAACGCTAAGCGCCAACGTACTTGAATTCCGCAACCGGGTCAAGGTCACGCAGGCATGGTGTCAGACAAGGTTGTGGCGGGAGAGTCGCGATGGGCAGAGCAAGCTGCTCAGCCGCATGTCAATCTGTGCTAAGATACCGCTTGGCCATTGACACCGCATTGTGCCTTCCTGTCGGGGCGTAGCGTAGCCTGGTAGCGCGCTTGGTTCGGGACCAAGAGGTCGGAGGTTCAAATCCTCTCGCCCCGATTTCCCAACTCCTTGGGAGTCATTGAATTAGCACCTCCGCACGGTCAGCACCTTCAGCCAAAGTGGGAACATTTGGGAACAGAACCGTCGCTATTTGCTCCACGGCGCGTCGCTGCGCCTCTGCGAGCGGAGGCGTGTAGATCATCGTGGTCTCCACGCTGGCGTGCCCTAAAGAGGGTAACAATATACTTGGCAAAATGGACTGCCAGCGGTAGACTTTGAGAGCGTGACAGGCTAGCGAGTCAACCGCGCTTCTTGGCTATCGCCCGCTTCTTCCGCGCCCGCTTCCGCCTCCATTCGGCTTCCCTCTTCACAACCTCTTCTTTTGAGACAGCGAAGATCGCGCGGACGGCGTTGTCGAACCGTTCAAACTCGGTGTTGCCGGGTACGAGGGGAGGCGGTTCCGGTTTCATGTCAACTCCCATGGTAGGCTGTTAAGTATGCATCCTGAACTACCCGGGAAGGCGGGCGGAAGACTACCCGGGTCAGTCTGATGTCTGTAAATGATTGACTTCATAGGGAGTCTCTCCATGCGTTCCTAGCCCGGGGTGGCATTGTCTGGAATATTATCAGCCGGTCTTCTGACTGGAACTTTGCCACCTTCTGCCCGTGGAATACTGCCAGTAGAAAGTTTGATGCAGAGGCGCACCTTTCGATGAATAGCGCGTTCTTCTTTGCTATGGATTCGGCATACGCAATCTTCTCCAAGGAGAGACGCATCTCCAAATCACTAACGGCTTGGCCATGCACGCCAGTCGAGAGATCGCTGTAGAGAGTGCTAAGCCGGTTCATGGCGTCGAACCGTTTCTCCATCAGCATCAGTTTCGGGTGGGTTTTGGTGTAGGTGAACAATTCCGCCATGGGCATAAACCACTTACTGTCTTGATTCATTTTGTGAAACTCGACTGGATGGTCCGAGAAATAGACATGCCTCAAGATGTTCTCGATGATCCCTCGGGTTAACAACTTTACAGTCTTTCCATACCCCAGCAACACCTGAGGCAGGATTTGCAATGCATCGGATGCGATCTCTTCAATGAAAGGTCTACCGTGTACCGGGACCCCCTTCAGTCTAAATCTCCAGAGGATCAAGCTATACGTTGCGGCGTGGATTCTCCGAACAATCTCGGTCAACCCGACCGCTGGCGACGCCGGGATCACATTGCGGTCCTTAAAGAATGCCATTACCTTCTTGAGATCGTCAGTAAGAGCAGGGGACGACGGCTTCGCCATATCAAAGCTTGGTTCCCTTTATGATCTTCTCCCATTTGGACAGGAAGCTTTGCCTCTCTATCGGCTTAGCATGAGCCGGCTCCATGGCCTCTCGCATGGAAGTCTCAAGCTCTTCTCGGGTTCGGCGGTCCTTGGTTTCTAAGTGCTCGATCACTCTTGCCGCGATATCACCTCGCGACATCTTGTCGAAGCGATTTCCCTTTATCCCGGGGAGAATCTTGCCAGCGAATTCAGCCAAATCAGAGTTTGACGGGAACAATTTCTTTTCCCGAAGAAGGTCGAAAAGGTGCATCTCGCCTACTTTCGTACGCCGCAATGCTGATACTCGCATTCCCGATGGAACGCCTGTAGAGATGTCGAGCGCAGACCTCTCTGCCAGTCTCACATACTGATCGATCAATGGGGCCAAGTCGGGGTACTCTTTCGAGGCGAGACTGCGAAGCATGACAAGATCGTCTCTTGAGTAGCCGAGCGGCACGTCAATGATTCGCCTGATAAAACGAAGTAGACCTTTGTGTCTGTTGTCCTGAACCAAGTCAATCTCCCGAGGTGCGCTTAACGAATTCTTCAGTGATGGCCCTGATTTCTCCTGCCGTCTTCCCATTTGGCCTGTATAGGAACACCGGGCGATGCGCCTCGACCGACTCGGCCACGTCAGTGGCCTCGCTTAGGTGCGTAGCAAACACAGCATTTCCTCGTGTTGCTCTCGTGTCAGCCATCACTTCTCTCATACGCTTTGGTGTTGCACCGCGAACGAGCGTAAAGACCAGACCAATCGGCTCGACTGTCAAACCATTCTGGTAAAGGTATTCGCCGAGCCACTGCTCCAGCAATGGCAGCCCAATAACTGACAAGGGATCGGGCTTTACAGGAACAAGATATTTTTGACTGGCAAGTATAGCGGCCTGTGTGAAAACCGAGATTGTTGGTGGGCAGTCGATGAGAACATAGTCGTAACCGGTCGCTCTCTCGCGCAGATAAAGATTCAGCATGTTCTCGGTTCCACGTCGCGATGTTTCTATGTCGATCATGTTCAAAGTTGACGGGATCAAATCAAGTCTTCCTCTGTGCTCGCCACCATTGTAGATAGTGAAAGTGCACGCGGCTAGTGCCATCTTTTTCTTATCGACTGATCGCGCTGATCCAGAAACCGTTCTCACTGGCCCGGGCCGACGTGGCACAAAGATGTCCATTAAAGTACCTTTTCTCACGTCACCCATGTGCGCAAGGTAATCGTCTTCCTTCATCAAATATTGAGTCGCGTTGAACTGAGGGTCACCGTCAACGACCAGCACCTTCTTCGCGTGAAGCCTCGCCAATGCATAAGCAACATTGACCGTAAGGGTGGTCTTCCCGACACCACCCTTCATGTTCATGAACGAGATCACCTGCATCACATCCACCTCCCCGGGCTTCCTATTCTACTCCCCGGGTGCCTGTTTCGTGGCATGTTTTCCTCGCCCCTGCCGTTGACGCTCCTTCTCAATTAACTGTTGTTGGGGGACACTCCGCAGTCTTGCCAGTGAGTTGATCCCAGGTAAGCCGCTTGCCGACGATCTGGCGCACGGCGAGGTCAAAACGTCCGCCGTCGTCCAAATCTTTCCGGTTGTTGTAGCGGAAGGCTTGCTCGTCCAGGTAGCGGGCCAGATGGAAAGGCTCAACGCTCACGTAGGTTCCATGAATCCCGCGCTTGAACAGGCTCCAGAAGTTTTCGAGCGTGTTGGTGTGAACGCGACCGTCCACATAGGCGACTGCGTGGTTGATGACCTTGTGCGCGTAATCAGTTGCCAAGCCGTCGTATGAAAGCAGTTCGTCGCTGTACAGAGCCGCGCCAGCCTCGACATGTTTCTTGACTTCGGCTTGCAGAGTTTTCTTCTTGCGGTCTGGAATAACGACAGTGCGAACCTCACCGCCACGCTCTACAAAGCCGATGACCGCAGTCTTATCTTTTCCGCCCGTGCCGGTGATGCGGCGACGACGTTGCGCAATGTGCATGTTCCGAGCCTTGCCACCAATGAACGTCTCGTCAACTTCGACTTCGCCGCTCATCTTGGCGAAGGAACCTGACCGCAAGGCGAGACGGATGCGGTGATCCATGAACCACGCGGTTTTCTGAGTCACACCAGTTGCGCGGGCGATCTCATAGCTGCTGATTCCGTTCTCGCGGTTCACGACTTGCCACATCGCCAGCAACCATTTGTCCAGTCCGAGCGGACTGTCCTCGAAGATCGTCCCGGTTTTCAGAGTGAACTGCGGAGCCTCATGCTTCGCACGACAGTGCCAGCGGTTGTACTTCTCAAGGAACAGAACATCCGTGCTCCCGCAACGCGGGCAGGTCACGCCGTTCGGCCAACGCCGCACGACGAGGTACTCCCGGCAGTTCGCGGGGTTCGAGAAGTAGACGACCGCCTCTTGAAGTGTGGTAGGTTCGTGTGGCTTGTCCATGACCGAATCTTACCGTAGATCGGCCATTTTGTCAAGTATATTGTTACCCTCCTTTTGAGCGCGCGGCAGGATGAAAAGGGGGTAGTTCATTTCTGGCGAGCTTCGATCTCGGCAATAGCTCGCTCAAAAGGGATGGGTTTCTCTCCCGAAGTTTTTGCTTCGTCGAAAGCGCGAATGGATTCCAACTCCTCCACATCGGCCAGCAGCTTCTGGTAATCCTCGATGTTAAGTACGACGCCGATGCGGTTGCCCTCTTTATCGACTACAAATTGTTCTCGGCGGTCCGTCATGGAAACCTCGAAGCACCCATGCCATTGTATCGCAATTCGCAGTACGGAGGCGTGGGCATTTCGTGTTACGAGACCGGGGACGACGAATTCGTAGCGCAGACTACCTTCGCGCTAACCTGCTTCGCGGCGAAAAAGGATCAGCCGATGGAGGTCGTTGACCCAGGGCTCGCTCCCTGGGCTACATAGATTCCGCCCGCTAGCGCGGGCTTTCGGACCCCCGCAAAGGTGCAGCGTGCTCCGAAGCAAGCTTTCCTTCGAGTGGCTCCTCCAAATCCGACGAAGCTGGTTCCCTTTTGAGCTGTGCTGACAACGAGGTTGCCGTTTACCCAAAAAGTCAAAACGAAGACCGCGCCTGGGCGCCACCGTCGGCAAGCGGAAGGGCGCTTGACCCGAGAACCCCGATCATCGAAACTGGTGGCGGCGAGACGCCAGGTTGAGATTCTCAATGGCTCTTCGGCAATATCGCGTGTCCGTGGTGGTCATATCGGGAGTGGCGTTTCTCGTTTACCTGGTGTGGGAAGCGCACACTCCTGGTGAGCCGAGGACGATGAGAGACTTCCTCTTCCTGCTGGGACTCTGCGGAGTTCCATTTGCCCTGCTCCTCTACATCGTGTGGTCGTGGATGACTTGGGGCAAGCCGGCGGCCGAAGACAGTCGCCGAAGCCGCCTCGCATTGAATGGTTCGGCCATGGGAGCGGCGTCCGCCGCCATGCTCGTTCTGCTTCTGCCCTTGTGGGAAATCGTTGTGCAAGATGAGCGTCTGGCCGCCTGTTGGGTGGGAATCGGAATGCTGCTGTCGGGGGCGGGAACGGTTTGCGGACTGGTTGGCTCTCCGGGGCGACGCCGGCCCGCGATCTCATCTGTGTTCCTGCTTCCATTCTGGCTGTTTGCGGCGGGGTTACTATTGAAAGCGGTGCTGGATTGATTGGTTCAGAACTTGAAAATGGAAACCTGGAATTCGAAAGTCACCCCAAATTCGGGATCCTATCTGCTGGATCACGCACTCTCGATTCTTAATCTCAAAACTTGAGTCTTTCGCGAGAAAGGACTCCCCCTCACCCCCAGCCCCTCCCCCGCCAAGCGGGGAGGGTGCCGCGGCCGTCGTCCTCGACGGCAATCGCCGCAGCGGTCAAGCCTAGAGTGCGAGGCTAGTTTAAGGGCTAGTTTACTGGCGTGGGCGGTCGCCGAAAGGGAAGCGAGCGCGATCGGACTCGGCTGCCGGGCGGGCCGGCACTCACCGGTTGAGCTTCCCGTGACGTACGTTTCCGGACGCGCTCGGGGAACTCGAAAAGGGGTGACAAAAAGTGTCAACCGGGCAGTGAGTTTTCGGTAACTTGTTTATTCCCTGCCGCTTAGGTGAGTCCTTGGGAGTGACAAATTTTGTCAACTCGGGGTTTGCAGGCACAACGAGCTCGACCTCGTGTTTTCATAGAGTTACAAAGCCTGTGCGGCGGAAATGAGACAAATGAGACGCATGAGACACCCCCCCCAGCCGGACGGAAATCGCCAGCCCTTCCCGATTTGGAACTGCGCCTTGCACGGCGTCGAGCCGACGATCCGTCCAAAGACCCCAGCGGCCAGAGGGCCGGTACCGAGTCAGTGTTATATACTGTCTCGTTCCAAGAGCACGACCATTCCCGGTAAACGACCGCCAGTGACCTCCAATGAAAGGATGGCCTGACCCATGAGCCGTATTCGACCGCTCCTCGCCATGCTCGTACTCGCCGCGCTCGCGGCGACCGCGTTTGCGCAGCAGCGTACCCAACCCCCGCCGCCTCCGACGCCGATCGTCTCGCCGGAAGTGCATCCTGATCATTCAGTTACGTTCCGCTTCCGCGACCCGAACGCCAAGCAAGTGGCGTTGGCGCGCGAAGGCCTCGAGCATCCCATGCCGATGCAGAAGGACGACCAGGGCGTCTGGAGCGTCTCGACCGAACCGCTCGAGCCCGATTTCTACGGATACTCGTTCGTGGCCGACGGCGTCCGCCTGATGGACCCCGCGAATTCCTTGCTGAAGCCCAACCTGCTGGGCGTGTCGAGCGAGGTACACGTGCCGGGCCCGGCGGCGCTTTCCTGGGAAGTCAATGACGTGGCGCATGGCGTGGTGCATCATCACTTCTATCATTCGGCGGTGGTGGGTGATAGTCGCGACTACTACGTCTATACGCCGCCCGGCTACGATCCTCGCGAGACGAAGACGTATCCCGTGCTGTATCTGTTACATGGCTACAGTGACGACGCGAGCGGCTGGACGGCGGTGGGTCGCGCCAACGTGATCCTCGATAACCTGATCGCCCAGGGCAAGGCGAAGCCCATGCTCGTCGTTATGCCGCTGGGCTACGGCGCGCCGGAGATCCTCGCGCACGGCGTCGCAGCTTTCCGGCATCCCGAACTCATCCAGCGCAACATGCAGAACTTCCGCAGCGCGCTGCTTACCGAGGTGATCCCGCAAGTCGAGCGGGAGTATCGCGTCGCGAGCGACCGCCAGTCGCGAGCCATCGCGGGACTCTCGATGGGCGGCGCTGAGTCGCTCTATGTGGGCCTGAACACGCTCGACCGCTTCGCCTGGGTCGGGTCATTCAGTGCCGGCGGACTGGGTGAGGACTACAAGGCCGAGTTCCCGTCGCTTGACTCTAAAGCCAACGCTGAGTTGCACTTACTCTGGATCGCCTGCGGCACCGAAGACCACCTCATCACGCCCAACCGCGCATTCCGCGACTGGCTCACCTCCAAGGGAATCCACCACACCGATATCGAGACGCCGGGTATGCACACCTGGATGGTGTGGAGGCGCAACCTCACGAATTTCGTTCCGCTCTTGTTTCGTGAGAGTACGCCGTGAATTGTTGCGGAGCCCCCGGCGGGTTAGTAATGAAAGCGATACCGCACTTCGACGCTGATTTGGCGAGGGTCGACGTAGTGGGTTCCGCCGAAGGTGTTGCTGTTGTCGACGAGATAGCGGCGGTTACCGGCGTTGAGCGCGCTGACCGCGACCGACCAGCTCTCGCCGAAGGCTTTGCCCAGCGAGAGATCGAACGTGGTGTGGGCAGGCAGATGTTCAGGACCATTACCGTTGACAAAGCCTGACCCATACTGGATGGCCGTCGTGGCCCAGGCCCAACGGGGAAGGGCGAGCGACAGCACTGAACTCAAGGTATTGTGCTGGTCGTGGTCGAGGAAGAAATTGCTCTGTGGCCCCGAGAAATCGGTCAGGCCGCCGGTGACCGCCCCGAATCCTTCGGCGTGCTGGTGTGAGAAAGCCACGTCCAGTTGAGCGCGCCCGAAGAACCTGGGTGAGTGTGCCTTAGCTTCCCAACCAAAAATGCGGGCGCCCTGAATCGTCAGAGGCAGGAAGATATTGGAATTGCCAATTTCATCGTGA
Source organism: Terriglobia bacterium (assembly GCA_035945295.1). Classification (GTDB taxonomy): domain Bacteria; phylum Acidobacteriota; class Terriglobia; order UBA7540; family UBA7540; genus QHZK01. The sequence goes on from DASZAI010000078.1 coordinate 47,402, forward strand.
TCGAAGAAGTTGCGCGCATGAGTCCGAAAGGTATCGGCGTCAAGCACCCAACCGCGGAACGGAGCCGTCACGCCTGCCTCATACTCTTCATCGCGCTCACCGTGCAAGGGCAGAAAACCGACTCCCTGCTGCAAGGCGAATTGGAGCAACGGTCCTGCCACGGTATCCAGCGGCGGAGGCTGGTAGTAGCGTCCGTAGTAGCCGTGCAGCACCCAGTTGATTCGAGGCAGGCGAATGCTGGCACCGACTCGGGGATCAGCCGCATTCTCGCTGAGTAGACCGTCATAATGCGTCAAGCGGATGCCGCCCAGCAACGACAGCCAGGAAGTCGCGCGGTACTGGTCCTGCGCGAAGACGGCTTCGACGCCGCCCCAGGGCGTCAGTTGCTGCTCTACCGGGGGCTGGCTGCCGTCAGCGGCCCGCAAATTGAACGATGTGGTGTCACGCTGTGCAAAAGCTTCGAGCCCCAACTGGGCGTTGTGTTTTCCCTTCACCACGGTGAAGGTGCCCTGTCCTCCCATGTAATTCGAGGCGCGATCATCGTTCAGGACGAACGGGGTGTCGCCAGGACCGCCGACGAAGTTGGTCCGATTGTAGTGGTAAAAGGGAGAAACAGTGAGTAGCGTGCCAGGGCTGAACGTGTGCACCCAGGAAAAGTTGACGAAGGCGTCGCGCTCCTTGTCCAGGTCGCGGACGCCTGCGGCCTGATCCTCGGGCGTGTTGGGAATCTGGAAGTGGTCGCCGCGCGCCGAAGCCGCCAGCCGCAACTGATCGTCTGGGGTGACGTTGTAAATCAGATCGCCGAACCCGCCCAAACCGCTTTCCAGGTCGTGAATCACAGCGCTGGTCGGAGTCGAAAGCCCAAGGTCGGAACGGTTGCCATTCAGGCTGCCGTAATAGGCGAAGCGCTCGGTATGGCTGCCGAAGTTGAGTTGATCGTTGGTCTGGTTGAAGCTGCCATAACTCGTCACCAGCTCGGCTTCGTTGTTGTACTCGAAGCCGGTGCGCGGCACGACGTTAAATACACCATAAGTCCGATTTCCATACTCCGGCGAGTATCCGCCCGTGCTCATCTCGACGTAGTCCACGTCTTTGGGATCGAATTGCGGGCCGACGTTGCTTGCGATGTTGGTGTTGGGCACCTCGACCCCGTCCACCTCCCAGGTCACTTGGTGTCCGCCCCGGACGTGGAGCTGGTCGTGCACGACGTACGCGCCGGGGACGTAGTCGGTGATCATGGCCAGGCTGTTGGTGCGGTCGGCGCCCGGCGTCCGCGCGATTTCCTCCCGGTTGACGATGCTCTTCGTGGCGGAGGATTGCGTGTCGACCAGCTCGGGAGCAGCCGAGACTTCAACCTGCTGCCGCGACGCGGCGAGCTCGAGCGGGAAGTGCAGGATGGGCGCACTGCCCGAAATGACGGTGATGGATTGCGTAAGCGCCGTGAAGCCGGGCGCCACGACTTCAACGTTGTACTCGCCCAGCGGGACAGCGCTGAACTCGAACTCACCGTTGGCGTTCGACTGCGCCGTCTGAGACCAATCGGAGGTCCGGGCGCGCACCGTCACCCTGGCCCCTTCGATGGGACGATGCTGAGGATCGTGCACGATCCCGCGAATGTTTCCGAAAATAGTCGGACGCGCTGCCGTCGCTACAAGAAGCGGCAGCACCACACAAAGGCCTCGCAGCCTGTGTCTCATGAAGGCTCTCCTTCGCGCACACCTGCCTCGCGGCAAGGACGCTCAGATCGAAGTCGGTGGACGGTTAGGAGAGAGGCTCCGGAGGCTGGTCGGGTGGAGTGGAATAGCCGGAGAGAAGCGCGACGCGTACTGGCGCGGGACGGCGCGCGGATCTCCATGGCAAGGTCGGCGAGAATGAGCAGGGCAAGTCAAAGCGGAAGTCGGGTTGTGCGACCGCGGCGGGAGAAGGGTCCTGGGAGACGGCGCACGTGCAATCCTTGGCGCCGTGAGAGTGCGGCGATTGAGAGCCCATGGGGCAGCGCGCGGGCATGGCCGGTTGGGCCCCGTGCATGGGACAGCTTGGGCTCGAGCAGCACGAGGGATAACCTGAGTCGCCAGCAGCGCGGAGCATACACCCGAAGATGCCGGGCACGGTCGACATCGCGAGCGCCACGAGCAGGACACCGGCTTTCTTCCGGCTTGCCATATTGCAATTCTAACATACGGAGTTGGATTTCCATTGAGCTATGCGCAGTCCGTGCGTGACCTCACGAAGTGTTGTGAAACTGACCGCCGCGCGCTAGAATAGCGCGTTGGTGCAACCCGCCTCGGGTTTCCAAGGGATGGCGAGGCGTTGGTGGAGCTGGACGATGGAAATAGGTCTTAACTTCCTCTGGTTGCTGCTAGCGGTAGCCGCCTTTCTAGTCTGGGGCCGAGAAGCGGCGCGTCCGTCGACGAGGCCGCACGCCTTGAAGCTCGCGGCTCTGGGCTGCGCACTGGCTCTCTTGTTTCCGGTCATTTCCGTGACCGACGACCTGCACGCGCAGCAGGCGGTCATGGAGGACTCGAACCCGTCGAAGCGCACCCTGCAGGCTGCATCCCACGCTCCCATTCATGTCCCCAAGTTGAGGCACCCCCTCATCGCTGAAGCCGTTTCGGTGTTTTCCCTCCCGGTTCTGATGGTTTTGGGAAACATCACCAGCGCCTTTCTGGCGGCGCCGAGTTTCTTTGCGGCCGATTCCCACCGCGGCCGCGCTCCTCCCTCCCTTCTGTCCTAGTTCTTGCTACGCCTGAGCGCGTGGCAATTCCACAGGTCATCAAGAGGTCAGGCGGCACTCACCGGTGCAGTTTCTGAACTTCGTTGCCGCTCATTGATGTCGTGCAACGGGCATCGTCTGACCTGAATGATTGCTGGAACCTCGGCGAGGTCATGAACCATTTTGAAGCGGCCACGCAGCTCGAGGCTTTCTGCCAAGTATCGGTTGAAGGTGAACCATGAAACACCATTCTCATTTCATGCTGGCGCCGATTCTGGTTGTCAGCCTCACTTCGTGCATGGTCTCAAGCTGCAAGGGAAGAAAGGTGGACGCAGGAGCGGAGAGTCCGCTGCCGGCTCAGGTGATCCATGAATCGGACACGGGCGTCTTTAAAGTGGATCACGCCGAGCAGTTCTCATTGGCAGCGGCGGGCGAGTACCAGGCCCCGCCGGAGCTGAACACTACCGGCACCGTCAGCCCTGACGTGTCGCGAAACATCCCGGTGATTTCGGTCGCATCGGGCCGGGTGGTCGAAATTCGCGCCCGCCTCGGCGACACGGTGACAAAAGGTCAGCTCTTGATGCGCGTGCAAAGCGCGGACGTTGCGCAGGCTTTTTCGGATTACCGGCAGGCCATCGCGGACGAGACTTTGGCGCGCGCCCAATTCGCCCGCTCCAAGCTCCTCTATGCGAAAGGCGCGATTGCCCAAAAGGACCTGGAAGTAGCGCTGGATGCCGAAGACAAAGCTAAGGTCACGGTCCAGACGGCATTGGAACGCCTTAGCGTGCTCGGCGCAGACGTCAACCGCCCTTCCGCGATGGTCAATATTTATGCTCCTGTTTCCGGTGTGATCACCGAGCAGCAGGTAACAGCCGCGGCAGGAACACAAGGCTTGGCTTCGCCGAATGCGTTTACGATCTCGGACCTCTCCCACGTTTGGATTCTTTGTGACGTTTACGAGAACGACCTTTCCTTTGTCCGTCTGGGCGAGCACGCCGACATTCATCTCAACGCTTATCCGGATCTGGTGTTGAAAGGGAGGATCGGCAATATCAGCCCTATCCTCGACCCCAACCTTCACACCGCAAAGGTCCGGCTGGAGGTTCCGAATCCCGGCATGTTGCGGCTCGGCATGTTTGTCACCGCCACCTTCTACGGACCCAAGAAAGAAATCCGCGCCACCGTTCCGGCCACCGCGGTGCTGCACTTGCATGACCGAGACTGGGTCTACGCGCCGATGGAAGGCGGCCGATTCCGGCGCGTCGAAGTCGCTGCTGGGAAGATGCTGCCTGACAAGATGCAGGAGATTATGTCTGGGATCCAGCTGGGTCAGCAGGTAGTAGCCAACGCTCTGGTGCTTCAAGCAACGGCGGAGCAGTGATAATGGGCCGAGTCGGGAGGAGAAATGATCCGCGCCGTTGTCGATTTTGCCCTGAAGAAGCGTCTCCTCGTAGTGGCGGTGGCCCTGCTGCTGTTCGCGTGGGGCATGGTTTCGTTCCACAACCTTCCCGTCGAGGCTTACCCCGACGTGGCGGATAACTACGTGGAGATCATCACTCAGTGGCCCGGGATTTCAGCGGAACAAATCGAGCAGCAGGTCACGATCCCGCTCGAAATCGTGATGAACGGCATCCCGCACGTAACACATTTGCGTTCGTTTTCACTCTTCGGGCTTTCCGATCTAAAGCTGATCTTTGACGACGAAGAGGAGAACTTCCGGGACCGCGAGAGAGTGCTGGAGCGCCTTTCGCAAGTGACTTTGCCGCCGGGCGTCGTGCCCACCATGGGCACCGACTGGAGTCCAGTTGGCCAAATCTACTTCTTCACGCTGCACAACAGCAATCCTCAGTACGACGTGATGGAATTGAAGTCGATCGAAGATTGGGTGGTGGAAAAGAACCTGAAGGCCGTCCCGGATATCGTCGACGTTGCCAGCTTCGGAGGGCCCACGCGTGAATACCAGGTTCGCGTCGATCCGGACAAGCTTGTGGCCTACGGCCTCAGCCTCGCGCAGGTGGAGCAACAGCTCGCGAATAACAATGCGAATGCCGGCGGTAGCTTCGTCGAAGCCGGCCTGCAGCAGATCAACGTTCGGGAAGTGGGACTCGTCCGAGATGTACACGATATCGAGAACACGGTGATCGTCACCAAGAGCGGTACGCCGCTCCGGGTGAAGGATATCGCGATGGTGACGCAAGGCGGGAAGATCCGCCTCGGTCAGTTCGGCCACGCCATTCATCGCGAGGACGGACGGATCATCGACAACGATGATGTCGTCTCAGCGTGGGTGCCCATGCGAAAAGGCGCTGACGCAGAAGTGGCGCTTAAAGGACTGCACGAAAAAGTGAAAGAACTGAACGACCGCATTTTGCCGCCCGGCGTCAAGATCGTTCCGTTTATCGACCGCAGCGAGTTGGTGCGCTTCACCACCCATACGGTGCTGCACAATCTCGCGGAAGGCTTCATTCTGGTGACGATTATTCTGTTGCTCTTTCTGGGCAATGTCCGGGGCGCGTTGGTTGTGGCCCTGACGATTCCCTTTGCGCTGTTGTTCGCGTCCATCTGCCTGGGCCTTCGTCACATTCCCGCTAATCTTCTCTCGCTCGGCGCCCTGGATTTCGGCATGGTGGTGGACGGGGCGGTCGTGATGGTCGAAAACATTATCCGTCACATCGGCCATCAAGAACACGTAGCGAAATCAGTGCCCGATAGAATCCGGGCCGCCGCGCACGAAGTGCAACGGCCCGTCTTCTACGCCATCATGATTATCATCACCGCCTATCTGCCTATCTTCACACTTCAGCGGGTGGAAGGCCGGCTCTTCCGGCCGATGGCCTGGACGGTCGCGTTTGCCCTGCTGGGCGCGGTCTTATTCTCGATCACCATTGCGCCGGTTCTCGCCAGTATCCTATTTCGCACAGAAATCCGCGACTGGCAGAATCCGGTGCTGGCCTGGCTGACTGAACACTATCGGCGCGCGGTGACTTGGTCCGTCCATCATCGCTGGGCGATGGTCGGCGTCGCAGCGCTCGCCCTGTCGGGCAGCATCTATCTGGTGACGAGCGACGTGATTGGATCGGAATTCCTGCCCCACCTGGATGAGGGTGCGCTGTGGGTGCGCGGCACTCTGGCCCCCAGCACCGGACCGAGTGAGGGTATCCGGGTGGCGAATCAGGCCCGAGTATTGCTGGCCTCTTTCCCCGAGGTTACGGAGACCACCAGCCAAGTGGGCCGGCCGGACGATGGAACGGACACGACGGGTTTCTTTAACACGGAATACTACGTCGGACTGAAACCCAAAGAACAATGGCGCCCGGCATTTCACCAGAACAAAGATGAGTTGATCGCCGCCATGGATCGCGAACTGGAAAAAATCCCCGGTGTCGTATGGGGTTTTTCTCAGCCGATTGAAGACAACATGGAGGAAGCTGTCAGCGGTGTGAAAGGGGAGCTTGCCACCAAGGTCTATGGGGATGATTTGAAGACCCTCGAGGAAAAGGCCGATCAGATCGTCACCATCATGGGCGGGATTAAGGGAATCCAGGACCTTGGAGTCTTTCGCGTTCTTGGCCAGCCCAACCTGAATTTCACAGTGAATCGGGAGCAGGCAGCCCGCTACCAGATCAACGTGGCGGATGTGCAGGATGCGATTCAAACCGCCGTGGGCGGCGCTGCCCTCACCCAGGTCCTCCAGGGCGAGCAGCGTTACGACCTCGTCATGCGATATCTTCCTCAGTACCGCAGCACAAGGGAAGCGATTGAGAACATTCGCCTGCTTTCACCCACCGGCGAGCGAGTTTCGCTCGCGCAGCTCTGCAAAATCGAAGAGCGGGATGGCGCTTCCGAAATTTATCGCGAGGGCAATCAGCGGTACATCGCGATTAAGTACGGCGTGCGAGGCCGCGACCTGGGCGGCGCCGTGGAAGAAGCGATTAAGAAGGTCAGCTCCCAGGTAGAACTTTCGCGCGGATATCACCTGGTTTGGGAGGGTGAGTACGAAAGCCAGAAGCGAGCTGAGGCGCGGCTTCTCTTGATTGTGCCTCTGACGGTCTTCTTCATATTTGTGATCATCTACATGGGGTTTGGCTCGGCCAAGTGGGCCTGCCTGAATCTGGTGAATATGATCGTGGCGCCGGTTGGAGGTCTTCTGGCGCTCTTGGTGACGCGGACGCATCTCAGCGTTTCGTCGGGGGTAGGGTTCATGGCCTTGTTCGGTGTTTCAGTTCAGATCGGCGTCATCATGGTCGAGTACATCAATCAACTGCGGGCGCGCGGCAGGACGATTGAAGACGCTGCCGTCGAAGGAGCCGTCCGGCGGCTCAGGCCCATCATGATGACCATGCTGGTGGCCACTCTGGGCCTTTTGCCGGCTGCACTCTCTCACGATATCGGATCGGACTCGCAGCGTCCCTTTGCCATCGTTATTGTGGGCGGACTGATCGCTGCTCTACTGATGAGCATTTTTCTTTTGCCCACCTTTTATGTCTGGTGGGCGCGGCCTACCGACCCGCTGCCCCAGCCAGATGAAGCCAAGAGCGTGTACGAGTAGGGCACGACACCCGATCCGACTCGCAACCGGACTGACCATCCCCGGGTTGTCCTGCGGTCGATTTTCTCCCTCCGTCGACCCCTCCACCGGGCTCGGACTCAGTGTAATAGGGTAGTCTAAGCTGCGGACGACAATCGTCAATTTGCGTCCTAGGCTAGGAGTGTCCGCCGCCCAGCTCGCGTACAATGTCTCCCACGAAAGCCCGGGCGTCTCCGAAGAGCATGAGGGTCTTGGGGAGGTAGTAGAGCTGGTTGTCGATGCCGGCGAACCCCGGACTCATGCTGCGCTTGATGACCATGACGGTTCGGGCCTTGTCGACGTCGAGGATGGGCATACCGTAGATCGGGCTGCTTGGATCGTTGCGCGCCGCCGGATTGGTCACGTCGTTGGCGCCAATCACCAAAGCCACATCAGTCTCGGGGAACTCGGAATTGATGGCGTCCATGTCGAGCAACTTGTCATAGGGGATATCCGCCTCGGCGAGCAGGACGTTCATGTGTCCCGGCATGCGGCCCGCGACCGGATGAATGCCGAACTTCACCGTCACGCCGCGCTTGTTGAGTGCCTCGTAGAGTTCGCGCACCTTGTGCTGCGCTTGGGCCACCGCCATTCCGTAGCCAGGAACGATGATGACGGAATTTGCCGCGGCCAGAATTCCCGCCGCTTCTTCGGCGGTCGCGGTTCGCACGTTTGGGGCTTCTCGCGCCACCGCGGCGGACGCCTGAATCTGCCCGAAGGCTCCGAAAAGGACGTTCGTAAAGGACCGGTTCATGGCCTTCGACATGATCACCGAAAGGATGAATCCCGAGGAGCCGTCGAGCGCGCCCGCGATGATCAAGAGCTTGCTGTCGAGAGCGAACCCCATCGCTGCTGCCGAAAGTCCCGCGTAGGCGTTGAGGAGCGAAATCACCGTTGGCATGTCCGCGCCGCCGATGGGGACAATCATCAGCACGCCGAAGATGAGCGGCATGGCGATGAGCACGGGAAAGAGCCGCTTCTGTTCGGGATGAATGACCAGATAGACCGCAACCAACACCGCGAGAGCCAGTATCGACAGATTGACCACGTTCTGCCCTTTGAAGGTGATGGGCCGCTGCGGCAGAACCTCTTGCAGCTTGCCGGCGGCCATCAGACTTCCGGTCACCGTGAGGGAGCCGAGGATGACTTCCATCGAGAGCACCGACATCATGAAGTGGGAGATATGCGGCGAGCGGAGATAGAACTCCGCCGTGCCCACCAGCGCCACTGAAAATGCACCGAAGGCGTGGCTCAGCGCCGTCCGCTGCGGAACGGCGGTCATGTGGACGAGTCCTAACGGGACGCCGATGATCGATCCCACAACCAGGGCGATGGCGATCCAGTGGTAGTCGACGATGCCGCGGTAGAGCAGAGTGCCGCCGATGGCCAGAGCCATTCCCAGCTCGCCGGCGAGCACGCCGCGCCGCGCGGTGGCGGGCGCGCTCATCCACTTGAGCGCCAGGATGAAGAGCACCGTCGCCACCAGATACGTGATCTGGATGAGATGTTCCGTGACAAGGGGAGTCATGATTTTTTGGTCTTGGCGGTCTTGAACATCCTCAGCATGCGATCGGTGATCAAGAACCCGCCGACCACGTTGCTGATCGAAGCTCCCACGGCCAGGGCGCCCAGGATGGTTGACAGCGTGCTCTTGCGCTCCCCCAGAATGACGATGGCGCCGACCACCGCGATGGCGTCCAAGGCGTTGGTCAGCGACATGAGCGGAGTGTGGAGAAGCGGCGAGACTCGCCGGATCACCTCGAATCCGAGGAAGCCTGCCAGAAGAAACACGTAAAGGCTGGTAATGAGGTCTGACGTCACATCATCCTCCTTGTTGCTCTTGCCGCGCGGGCAGCGAGAAGAATTTGCGCACTACCGGGTTGGCGATCTCGCCGTCGCGCGTGAGCAAGGTTTCCTGCGCGATACTGTCGTCGGCGCGGAGCTCGAGTTTGCCTTCTTTGAACAGATGCAGAATGAAAGCAGTGATGTTTCGCGCATACATCTGGCTTGCGTGATAGGGAACGGTGCTCGCCAGGTTGATGGTGCCGATGGCGGTAACGCCGTGTTCGACGACGATCTCCGTAGGGCGGGTGAGTTCACAGTTCCCGCCCTGTTCCGCCGCCAGGTCGACGATGACCGAGCCCGGCGCCATCTTCGCCGCCATCTCCCGCGTGATGAGGACGGGAGGTTTCTTGCCGGGCACCACGGCGGCCGAGATGACCACGTCGCTGTCGGCCACCACGCGTCCCAGCAACTCGCGCTGGCGCTGGTAGAATGTTTCGTCCTGCGCCTTCCCGTAGCCCCGCGCGTCCTCGGCCTCCTGGGCCTCAATCGGCAGCTCGATGAATCGGCCGCCCAGGCTCTGCACCTGTTCCTTGGTCGAGGGTCGAAGATCGTAGGCCGAGGCCACAGCGCCCAGACGCCGCGCCGTGGCAATCGCCGTGAGTCCGGCGACGCCTGCTCCGATGATGAAGACGCGCGCTGGAGTGATCGTACCTGCCGCGGTGGTCAGCATCGGGAAAATCCGTGGCAGCGTATCAGCGGCCAACAGCACCGACTTGTACCCGCAGATGGTGGCCATCGAGGACAGCACATCCATGCTTTGGGCGCGCGTGATCCGGGGAATCATCTCGACGCTGAACGCCATCGCTCCGCTCGCAGCGATTCCTTGAACGATTTCGAGCGAGCCGAGCGGCCGCATGAAGCCGATCAGAACCTGACCGCGACGGAGAAGCGGGAGGTCGGCCTTGCCGGTTTTGTCGTTGGAGCCGGGAGCAAGAATCTGGACCACAACGTCAGCGCTGGCGAAAACCTGGGCACGCTCCGGCACGATTTTGGCGCCCTTTCCAGCGTACTCAGCGTCAGGGTAGCCTGCGCCAACGCCAGCCCCAGTCTCGATCATTACCTCGAAACTGGCACGGGTGAGGTTGGGTACGACAGCGGGCACGAGGGCGACCCGTCGCTCGCCGGGAAAACTCTCCTTCGGAACGCCGATGATCATCGAGCCTCCTCGGTTGGTTGGGTCGTGGCCAAGCGGCATCGATACGGGCGCAATCTCGGTCTGTCACGCGGGTCATGCTGGTGCGCGCGCCTGACGCCGTACCTGACAGTTTATCATTCTCGCGAGAGGGATTGGAAAAACGGGGCAGTAGGGCTGCATACTGCGGATTACCTGCGCAGAAGAGAGGCGATCCTCGAAGAACCCGCGTCGCCTACGGCAGTCAAGTTCCGAGCAAACGGTGATCGTCGGGCTCAGCAAGCACTAAGGGGTGAGACTTCCGACCGCCGTACTCACCACGCCGAGGAGATAGCTCGGAGCAACCCCCAGCCACACGAGCAAGATGCCGAGCACGCCAAGAATTGCGCTGCTCGCGAGTGGAAGGGACGGGTTTAGTTGGACCGTGGACTTCTCGATAGGGGCGCTGTAGACCGCGACCACCACCCGCAGGTAGTAATACAGGCCTACGACGCTGGTGAGCACCAGCAGGATGATCAGCCCCCAGATCGCGGCTGAAGCGCCTGCCGCCACGATATAGAACTTGGCGAAGAATCCGGCCGTGGCGGGAATCCCCGCGAGCGAAAGCAGCATGAGCGTGAAGATCGATCCCAGCACTGGTCTCTTCCAGAAGAGGCCTCGATAATCGTCGAGCTGGTCGGCATCGCGCTCGCTCGGCGAAAGCACGGTGACGACGCCAAAGGCGCCCAGAGTGGTGATGAAGTAGGCCACGAGATAGAAGGTGACGGCCTGAGCTCCCATGCTTCCACTCGCCAGGAACGCTACGAGCACGTAGCCCATGTGGGCGATGGACGAGTAAGCGAGGATGCGCTTCACGCTGTTCTGCATCAGCGCCAGCACGTTGCCTGCGATCATCGACGCGACGGCCAGAATGACGAGGATCGCGAAAATCGGTTCGTACAGCCGCGCCATGGCCGTCGTGTAGAAGTAGCGCAGCAGAAGGGCGAACATTGCTCCCTTCGAGACGGTCGCCACAAACGCCGTAACGGGAGCGGGCGCACCCTCGTAGATGTCAGGCGTCCAGAGGTGAAAGGGCACCAGGGCCAGCTTGAAGCCGAAGCCGGTGAAGAGCAACGCGACGCCGGCGAGCAGTATCGGCCGGCTGACTTCGGCGCCCGAGGAGATCAGCGTGGCGATGCGGCTGAACTCCATGGTTCCGAGCTCGGCGTAAATCAGCGCCATGCCGAACAGGAGAAACGCCGCGGAAGCGGCGGCCAGGATCAGATACTTGATGCCCGCCTCAAGCGCCAGCGTGCGCTCGCGCAGGTAGGCATTCAATGCATAGAGGGCGATACTGAGCAGTTCGAGGCCAAGGAGGAAAGAGACGAAGTGACCGCTGGCCACGAGCACCGCCGCCCCCAGCACAGCGACCAGCAACAGGATGTAGAGTTCCTCGCGATGTTCTTTCTGCCGCTCGAAGTATCCGTACGAGAGAACGACTACGACGAAGGCCGCGGCCAGGATCAACCCGGTGTAAAACAGTGCGTAGCCATCGACCACAAGCAGAGGCGAGGCCTGGCGCGGCACGAGCGCCGCCGCTCGCCATAAGGAGACAAAAGCCGCGGCCAGGCCGATGAGGGTCACGAGGGCGCTCACGGCATGATTGCGGCGGATCGCAGTCGCCAGCATGACGACAATCGCCGTCGCGCTGATGACGATCAGCGGCAGGAGAGCCGTCAGGTCTGCGGAATTCAAGGTCATCGTCCGGAAGCCTCAACCGACTGGCTTGCATAATGCTGGAGGTTCCGCATAGCGGGCTGGAAAGCTCTGAAAACGGGCTGAGGATACACGCCGAGCCAGAGCAGAATGGCCATCATGGGAACATAGATCAGCACCTCACGCGCTCGAAGATCAGGGATGGACCAGTTGTTCGCGTTGGGACCATGGTACGCTCCCTGGATGAAGCGCAGCGCGTACAGAGTCGAAAAAAGCACGCCGATGGTCGCGGCCACTGTCAGGCCGATGTAACCGGCGCGATAAGTCCCGAGCAGCACCAGAAACTCGCCCACGAAGTCACCGAGGCCGGGTAAGCCCATGGACCCCATGGCAAAGAACATGGCGACGCCGCTCATACGGGGGATGGTCGCCCATAGGCCGCCCAAGCGATCCATCTCGCGCGTGTGCGTCCGCTCCTGGAGTTGTCCGACCAACATGAAGAGTGATCCGGTGCTGATGCCGTGGCAGATCATGCTGATGAGGGCGCCTTGCAACGCCAGGTCGTTCCAGGCGTAGATGCCGAGGAGCACGAAACCCAGGTGGCTCACGCTAGTGTACGCCACGAGCCGTTTCAAATCCGTCTGCGCGAACGCCATGACAGCGCCGTAGACGATGCCGATCGCCGCCAGCGTCATGGCGACCGGCGCGAATTCATGCGAAGCGCCGGGGAAAAGCGGCACCACGAAACGCAGTAACCCGTACGCGCCGGTCTTCAGAAGGAGTCCGGCCAGGATCACGCTGCCCGCCGTCGGGGCTTCGGTGTGCGCGTCAGGCAGCCAGGGATGCAGCGGAAACATGGGCAGCTTCACGGCGAAGCCGATGAAAAATCCGAGCATGATGAGGAACGCGGTGCGCGGTGCGAGCGCCGTCCCGAGCAAGTCCGAATACTCGAAGGAATAAACGCCGGTCGCGGCGTGGTGGGCAAAGTAGAGCGCCAGGATGCTGATCAGCATCAGCAGGCCGCAAGCTTGGGTGAAGAGAAAGAACTTCACTGCGGCATAGATGCGCCGCTCGTGGCCCCATACAGCGATCAGGAAATACATAGGGACGAGCATCAATTCCCAGGCGAAGTAGAACAGGAACAGATCGACGGCGAGGAACACTCCGGCGATGCCCGCTAGAATCCACATCAGGTTAAGGTGGAAGAAGCCCACCGCCTGGTCGATCTCCCGCCACGAAGTGAGCACCGACATGATGCCCAGCAGAAAGGTAAGTACGAGCATCAGCAAGCTCAACCCATCCATCGCCAGATGGAAATGGATGCCGAGCTGAGGAATCCAGGCCCGGTCAACTTCCAGAAACCACGCGCCGTTCGACAGCAGGTGCATCGCGCCGGCGTAGCGATGCCAGAGATCCAAACTGAGGGCCAGGCAGACGGTAGCAGCGATAAGCGAGATCCATCGCGCCCCGAGCGCGCTCCAGCGCGCCACGAACCAGGCGAGCAATCCGGCGGCGAGTAGAATGACGATGAGCCAAACGAGAATCATAAGAACAACACCAGCGCGAGGAAGATGACCGATCCGGCCACAATACCTGCCGCGTACCAGCGCACCCGTCCTGTCTCCGTCGCTTGCAGGGCGCGCCAGAAAAGCCGGGTGAAATAGGCGAGGCCGTTGTAGAAGGCATCGATGACGTCGCTCTTGTTGACTCGCGCGAACCAGAGGATCGGCCGCACGAACAGCTTGTCGTAGAGCCAGTCCATTCCCCAGTCCGAGAACCAGAAGCGACGCAGGACGTGCGAGATCGCCGGGCGGGTAAGTGCTTCTGCCGCCTCACGCCGGGCGAGGAACAGGTAATAGGCGATTGCGAGGCCGATGATGAAAGCGAGTGTCACGACCGACTCTGAGGTAAGTTCGCCCATGGCTGCTGCGTGCGCCTGGACCGTGGCTGGCAGGGCTTTTCCCATGAAGTTGCTGAACAGATGTACGCTGCCCAAGCCATCCGGCGTGTTGACGAAGCCACCGATAATCGACAGGATCGCCAGAATTACGCAGGGAGTCTGCATCGCCCAACCCGGCTTCTTTGCGACGTGCGTTTTCGCCTTACCAAAGAACACCAGGAAGATCAGCCGGAAGGTGTAAATCGACGTAAGCAGCACTCCAAATACCGCCAGCCACCAGAGCGTCGCGCTGCCGTGCTCGGCGACGCGCGCGCTCCAGATGATCAGGCCCTTGCTGTAGAAACCCGCGGTGATGAGCGGCAGTCCCGCGAGCGAACACCCGGCGATCAGAAAGGTCCAGAAGGTTACGGGGAGCTCCTTGCGCAACCCACCCATTTTGAAGATGTCGTGTTCGTGGTGGAGCGACTCAATCACCATTCCCGCTCCGAGAAAGAGCAGCGCCTTGAAGAACGCATGGGTCATGAAGTGGAAAATCGCCGCACCCCAGGCTCCAACGCCAAGCGCCAGGAACATGTAGCCGATCTGGCTGACGGTCGAATAAGCGAGCACGCGCTTGATGTCGTGCTGGGTCATGGCGCTGAATCCCGCGACGAGCAGCGTCGCGATGCCGACTACCGCAACTGCAAGTTGACCGGCTGGCGAGAGCGTATAGAGGACGTGAGTGCGCGCGATCAGGTACACGCCCGCCGTGACCATCGTCGCGGCGTGGATCAGGGCGCTGGTGGGCGTCGGGCCGGCCATGGCGTCCGGTAGCCACACTTGCAGCGGAAGTTGCGCGGACTTGCCGACCGCGCCGCCGAGAAGCAGCAGGGCGGCCGCCGTGGCCATCGTGGAGCCCGTCGGCCATTGCGCCTGGGCGCGTTGCATGAGTCCCTGAATGTCCAGCGTACCAAGGTGAGTGAAAAGCAAGAAAAGTCCGAGTGACATCGCCGTGTCGCCGACACGAGTCACATAGAACGCCTTCCGCGCCGCCCGCCCGTTGGCAGGGTCGGTATACCAGAAGCCGATCAACAGGTAGCTGCAAAGCCCTACGCCTTCCCATCCGAGGTAGAGCAGCAGGAGGTTGTCGCCCAGCAGCAGCACGATCATCGAGGCGACGAACAGGTTCATATAGGCGAAGAACCGGCTGTAGCCTTTGTCCTCGGCCATGAACTCCGTCGAGTACCAGTGGATGAGGAAGCTGACGCACGTGACGACCACCATCATGACGAGCGACAGCGAATCAAGGTAGAGCGCAATGTGGGGCTGGAAGCCGCCCACATCGATCCAGGTCCAGAGATTCTGCGTGTAGGCGTTGGCGGCGGGAGACGATCCGAGGAAGCTGCCGGCGACGATGAGGGAGACGAGCGCCGACACCAGAATGGCGCCGGGCCCTATGAGGGCTATCGCGCGACGCGGCAGGCGAGGACCGAAGAGGGCAAGCACCAGGAAGCCCGCGAAGGGCAGCGCCGGCACTAGCCACACGAGATCGAGCATGCTCATCCTCTCATCCGGCTGACGACGTCGACATCCAACGTCCGATAGTGGTGATAGAGTTGCAGCACCAGCGCCAGTCCGACGGAAACCTCCGCGGCGGCCATCGCCAGGATAAAGATGAACACCACCTGTCCATCGGCTTGCGCCCAACGCGAGCCCGCGACGACGAACGCGAGGCCGGCGGCATTCAGCATGACCTCGAGTGACATCAGAATGAACAGCAAGTTACGACGCACCAGCAGTCCGATCGTACCCAGCGCGAACAAGATCCCCGCCAGAATCAGACCCTGCGTGAACGGTATCGACGTCATGAGTTTGTGTCTCCGCCTTGCCTCGGTATTCATAGCCGAGGTGATAAGCGCCTACCAGGCCACCGAGCAGAAGCATGGATGCGAGCTCAACTCCGATCAGGTACGGCCCATACATCGCGAGTCCGACCTGCTTCGGGCCGATCGCGCCGGACATTGTGGAGTCAGGCGCGCGGCCCGCGAGAATGTAGATGAATTCACCCGCCAGGATGGCAGCAAGAATGACCGGTCCCACCCACATGCCGGGCGTGAGCCAGGAGCGTTCGAGATCGACCGCACGCCGTCCGAGATTGAGCAACATCACTACGAAGACGAAGAGCACCATGATGGCTCCGGCGTAGATGATGACTTCCAGGGCGGCCACGAAGGGCGCTCCGACAATGTAGAAGGTCACGGCAATCGCGAGCAGCGAGACGATCAGGTAGAGCAAGGCGTGCACGGCGTTGAGCCGTGTGAGCATCATGAGGGTGGCCGCGATGGCCATCGCTCCAGAAAGATAAAACAACGAGTTCATACGCGTTATTCTTCAGGGCAGCAGGCGATGCACGTCAGTGGGTGGTGCCTCGCGCTCCGCCTCGCCCTTACCTTTGCCGCCGATCTGAACTCCCGCAACCCGCCAGAAGCTATAGCTCGGATACTTGCCGGTCCCGCTGATGAGCAGGTCCTCTTTTTCGTAGATCAGATTTGTTCGGCTGTACTCCGCCATCTCAAAATCCGGCGTGAGCTGGATAGCATACGTGGGGCACGCTTCCTCACAGTAACCGCATAGAATGCAGCGCGAGAAATTGATCCGGAAAAACTCAGGATAGCGCCTTCCGTTTTTGTCTTCGGTGGCCTGCAAGGCGATGCAGTCGACGGGACAGGCGACCGCGCACAAGTAACAGGCAACGCAGCGCTCCTCGCCGTCCGGATCGCGGGACAGAATGATGCGTCCTCGCCAGCGCGGCGCCAGGTACGGCTTCTGGTCGGGATACTGCACTGTCACCCGAGGCCGGAAGGTATGCAGTAAGACTCCCCAGAGCGATCGGATCAAACTAAGCATCGTATCGAACTCCCAATCGGACGGCAAAGCAACAACGACTCACCATGCACCTTCCTATTTGCCGAGTGCGAGAACGACGGCGCCGGTGACCAGCAAATTGATGAGCGCCAGCGGCAGCATCAGTTTCCATCCCCAGGACATCAGCTGATCGAAACGAGGCCGCGGCAGCCCGGCGCGCAACAGAATAAAAA
Source organism: Terriglobia bacterium (assembly GCA_035945295.1). GTDB lineage: Bacteria > Acidobacteriota > Terriglobia > UBA7540 > UBA7540 > QHZK01. The sequence goes on from DASZAI010000078.1 coordinate 64,331, forward strand.
AACAGATAAAGAAGAACGTCTTCAGCAAGAACCACACGATGGGAGGCAATACCGGCCCGAGCCAGCCTCCAAAGAAAAGCACCGAAATGAGTGCGGAGATCAGCGTCACGCCCAGATATTCGCCCACGAAAAACATGCCAAACTTCATGCCGGAGTACTCCGAGTGGAAGCCCGCCACGAGCTCGCTTTCCGCCTCTGGTAAATCGAAAGGCAGGCGTCGCGTCTCGGCAATTCCGGCGATCATGAAGAGCCCGAAGCCTACGAACTGCGGAATTACAAACCACAGGTGGCGCTGCGCCTCCACGATGTCTCTGAGACTGAACGAGCCCGCCAGCAGCACGACTCCCATCAGCGACAGGCCCATGAAAACCTCGTAGCTGATCATCTGGGCGGCGGCGCGCAGGCCTCCGAGCAACGCGTACTTGTTGTCCGACGCCCAGCCGCCCAGCACCACGCTGTACACTCCCATCGATGACATCGCCAAGACGAAGAGCAGGCCAATGTTGAGGTCAGCCACCACGATCCTCTCCGTCACCGGCAGCACGGCGTAAGACATCAGGACAGTTACCATGACAATCGCCGGGGCGATGATGAAAACGCCTTTGTCCGCGAACGGCGGAACCCAATCCTCTTTCCACAGTAGCTTGACGGTGTCAGCGAGGACCTGGAGAAGCCCGAATGGCCCGACACGATTCGGCCCGTACCGATCCTGCCAGACGGCGAGCAGCCGGCGTTCCAGCCAGATCAAGCCGGACGCGATCGTGAGCGCCACGATCAGCACGCCCAGGACGATGACAATTGGGATGATGACATTCTCCAAAGTATTCATGACGATCGAGAGAGACCCACCCACGCCGGAAGCGAGGGCTCCCGGAAGTCCGGCAGACCCGCCGGCAAGCCAGCGAGGCCTTTCCGCAGTCCGGCCACAACTTTCAACGGCAGCTCGTAGTGCGACTCGCCTAACGTGACTTGAACTCGCTGCCCTTCCTCGATTCCCAGTCCGCTCGCGTCTTCCGCGTTCAACGCGATGTAAGGCTTGGTCACAAGCTCGCGAACCGCCGGCGCGGCGGCGCTCAATTCCTCCGAGCCGAAGATGTGGTAGAGAGGAACCGCAAGCCAGGCGTCCGGGCGCGGAGCGAACTCTTCAGTCGCAGCGCCGAAGTACACGGGCGCAGCAGTTCCCGCTGCCGGCTCGATCAGCCTTACGCCGGGATTCCCGCCCCTCAATGGTCCGGCAATTTCAGTCTGAAACTTGTTGGTGGACTGTATCGAGTTCCAACCCGGCGCCCAGAAGAACGGAACGAGCGCGCCCGGAGGCTGATTGGGGTTGCCCTCCATCGAGAAGGCCAGCGGCGAATCAGGATCCTCGGCCGGCTTGGGTTCATGGACGCTGATATTGGCCAACATCGCTGTACGGCCGCTGTAGCGATGCGGCTCGCGCGGCACTTTGGCGTCGGCCATACGGAATCGCGATTCGGGCGCCGCCTCAGGGACGCGCTTGAACACCGGTAGTGACCTCGCCATGGATTCCATCACGTCGTCGAGACTCTTCCACGTCTCGGCCTCATCGCGGCCCGCCACGGTGATCGCCGAAGCCAGCCAGCGCCAGCTCTCGAGGACCGGCTCTTGTGGTACGAACACCTGGAAGAATCGCTGCGCTCGACCTTCGTTATTGACCAACGTTCCGTTCGACTCAGCAAAGGAGCCGGCGGGAAGGGTCATCTCCGCGAGCGCGGTGGTCGGACTGGGAAGGCAATCGAGTACGACGACGTGTTTCGCTTGCCTAAGGACTTGATCGGCGAGTTTCGCGTCTACGCGACGATAGAGGTCGTTCTCGAGGATGATCACCGTGTCGACGCTGCCCTCTTGAACCGCCTGTGCGGCCCCCTCGAGCGGCGCCCCACCCATCAGAGCGAGGCCCACGGTGTTGCACTCGGCCGCGGTGAAGGCGAGCGCCGTCTCCGGATTCGTCGTCGCCAGCACCCAGGCTACGTTGGCCGCGGCCTGAATGATCGCCTCGCTCCGGCAACTCGCTCCAGAAACCACGAGTGGCCGCTTGGCTTGCTTCAGAGCTTGCGAGATTCGCTGTGCCAATGCCGACATCTCGGCCGGCAGGTTTGCCGCTTCAGGCACTGTCGCGTCAACCGCGTGAGCGACGGCGAAGCCCAAACTGGCAATCTCATTCGGCGCGCCGCGAAAGGTTTCGGTAGCGATCCTGTCGAGCCGGGTGGCGTCAGGGGTGGCGACGTAAAGCGGGCCCGTCTCGTCCTGAGCGATTTCGCGCACCGCATCGTCCTGCCAGAGCGCCACGCCTCTCTTGCGCGCCGCGTCGTTAGGCGCCTGTCGCGTGCTCTGGCGCAGGCTGAGGGCCATGCGCGGCGCGACGTTCATCACGTCTTCGCCGAGCACCAAGACGGTGTCACATCTTTCGATTTCGGCGAGTGACGGAGTGCGCACCGGGCCATTCCTCAGCACGTCTAGGATCAACCTGTTCAGCCTTATGTCCTGGTCGGCCATCCCGGCGAAAAATCGCTCCGGGCCAACGAGCGTTCGAAGCGCGAAATTCGATTCAAGCGAAGCACGCGGCGAGCCAATCCCGATCGTCTTGCCGCCGCCGACCAGCGATTTCAGGTGATCGACAGCCTGTTCGGCGGCAACAGTCTCCACGTGCCCATCACGCCGCAGCAGTGGCTGTCGGATACGCCCCTTGTGGTTGACGAACTCATAGCCGAAGCGGCCGCGGTCGCAGAGGAAATAATTGTTCACGTCGCCGTTGTAGCGATTGACGATGCGTCGCAGCGTGCCGTAGCGCTCGCCTGCCGTGGTGTTGCAACCCAACCCGCAGTGGACGCAGATCGACGGCGCCATCTCGAGGTCCCACTTGCGCGTGTAATGCTGCTTGAGCGTCTTATCCGTAAAAACGCCGGTCGGGCAGACTTCAACGAGGTTGCCGGCGAACTCGCTCTCGAGCACGCCATCCTTGCTCCGTCCAAAGAAAACGTGATTACGCATAAGGAAGGCGTTCAAATCATTGTCGCCCGCGTAGTCGCGATAATAGCGGACGCAGCGGTAGCACTGGATGCAGCGGTTCATTTCGTGGTTGACGAAGGGTCCGAGGTACTGGTTGCGGAAGGTGCGCTTCTCGAACTCGTACCGGCGATAGATGTGGCCGGTCATCACGGTCATGTCCTGCAAGTGGCATTCACCGCCTTCGTCGCATACCGGACAGTCGTGAGGATGATTCTGCATCAGCCCTTCGATCACTCCGGCGCGGAATTGCACGGCATCCTTGTCTTCGATGGAAATGCGCACCCCTTGGGCGACCGGAGTCATGCAAGCCATGACGAGACGGCCGCGCGTGTCCTTCTCGTCCCGGTACTGCTTCACCGCACATTGGCGGCAGGCTCCGACCGAGCCGAGCGCTGGATGCCAGCAGAAGTAGGGAAGATTGAGCCCCAGTCCCAGGCAGGCCGCGAGCAGGCTCTGGTCGGGATTGACTTCGTACGCCTGGTTGTCGACGTGAATCGTCGCCATCAATGACTCCAGGGGCAGCGCTTCTCGCGGATATGCCGCTCGAAGTCCTCGCGAAAGTACTTCAGGCCGCTCTGCAACGGCTCGGCAGCGCCGGGCGCAAGCGCACAGTAAGTATTTCCGGGAGCCACGAACCTTGTGATGTAGGCGAGCTTGTCGAGCTGACCGAGCTCGCCCCGGCCTTCCTCAATGGCTTCAAGCATCTTGGCGGCCCACGCCAGGCCGCTCCAGCAGGGCGTACACCAGCCGCACGACTCCTGTGCGAAGAACTGTTCCAGATTGCAGATCATGCCCACCGGACACGTCTGGTCGTCGAGAATGATCATGGTGCCGGTGCCGAGACGGCTGCCCGCCTTCTGCACCTCGTTGAAATCCATCTTCACGTCTAGATGTTCTTCCACCAGAAAATCCGTGGACGCCCCACCCGGCAGCATGCCGCGAAACTTCACGCCGTCGCGCATGCCGCCCGCGTGTTGTTCAAGAATCTCGCGCGCCGGAGTTCCCAAAGGCAATTCCCACACTCCCGGGCGTTTCACCTTGCCGCTCGCGCCGTAGAGCTTCGTGCCGCCGTCTGGGGTGAGGCTGAGTTTCTTGAACCACTCCGGGCCGTTGTTGATGATGTGCGAAAGGTTCGCCAGCGTCTCGACATTCTGCACGATCGTCGGCTTGCCCCAAAGACCCGAGACTTGCGGAAAAGGAGGCTTGGCGCGCGGGTTGGCGCGCTTACCCTCGAGCGCGTTGAGCAATCCAGTCTCTTCGCCGCACATGTAGCGGCCGCCGCTCATGTGCAGCACCATCTCGAGGTTGCGCCCGGAGCCCAGAATATTCTTCCCCAGATAGCCGCGCTGGTAAGCTTCCTCGACGGCCCGCGCAAGCCGCTGGCCTGCCAGCTTGTATTCGCCGCGCAGGAAGATATAGGCCACGTCGGCTTCGATGGCGCAGGCGCCGATCATCAATCCTTCGATGACCTCATGCGGATCGCCTTCAAGCAGCACCCGGTCCTTGAAGGTCCCCGGCTCCATCTCGTCGGCGTTACAGACGATGTACTTGGGACGAGGCGCCTCGGGACCCAGGGGAACAAAGCTCCATTTAGCGCCGGTTGGGAATCCAGCCCCGCCACGCCCGCGAAGGTTCGACTGCTTCACGATTTCGATGATTTCTTTTGGCACCAGCTTGAGCGCTTTGCGAAGAGCCTGGTAACCTCCCGTGCTCTCGTAGGCGCCGATGTCTACCACTTCGCCGTCAGATCGAATTCTTTGCGTCAGCGGTTTTTCCATGACCTTGGCTACTGGTACTTTTCCAGAATCACATTCACCTTCTCGGGATCCAGGTCGCGGTGCAGATCGCCATCCACCATCATGGCGGGTGCGTGATCGCACGTCCCGAGACATACGATGGGCAGCAGGGTGAAGCGGCCGTCCGCCGTGGTCTCGCCCATTTGGATACCCAGCCGGCTGGTCAAGTGTTTCCTCAGCCGCTCGTATCCCATAATCCAGCAGCTCACGCTGTCACAGACCATGATCACGTGCCGGCCGACGGGCCTGCGGAAGATCAGATTGTAAAACGTCGCGACGCCGTCGAGATCCTCGACCGACATTCCCAGAAACTCAGCCAGGTCCTTCAGGCTTTCGTCCGAGACCCAGCCGCGATGCTTCTGGACGATGAGCATGGCATCGATGCACACCGCCTGTTTGGTCGGGTAGTGCTCGAGCTCTGCTTCGATTTCCTGCCGTACCTCGGGCCTCAGCACAACGGATCACTCCTCATCGGTCGATGTCAGCGAGTACGAAGTCGATACTGCCGAGTATGGCCAGCAAATCCGGGACTAACAGACCGCGGCAAAGTAGCGGCAACGTTTGTATGTGGCAGAACGAAGGCGTGCGAATGCGCGTCCGGTAGGACCCGATTCCGCCGTCGCTGATCAGGTAGTAGCCATTGTTGCCTTTAGTCGCCTCGATGGCGGCCAGCGCCTCGCCGGGAGGGACGACTGGTCCCCAGCTCACGCCGAGAAAGTGGTTGATGAGCGTCTCGATGTCGTGCATGGTGCGCTCTTTGAGAGGCGGCGCCGCGTCCCGATTGTCCATGGCCTTGTATGGTCCCTCGGGCATGTTGTTGACGCACTGCTCGATGATGCGAAGGCTCTGGCGCATCTCCTCCACCCGCACCACAGCGCGGTCGTAGCAGTCACCGTGTTGCGCGGTCGGAATATCGAACTCAAACTGGTCGTATCCGCCATAAGGCTGCTTCCTGCGGAAATCCCACTCGAATCCGCAAGCCCGCAGGTTCGGGCCGGTGACGCCCCACTCGATCGCCTCGTCGAGCGTATAAGCGCCCACACCCTTGGTCCGCGCCTTGAAGATGCGGTTCCGCATGACGATCTTGTCGTATTCTTTGAGGTGCGGCGGGAAGTAGCCGATAAAGTCCCGAAACATCTGGTCCCAGCCCTTGGGCAAGTCCTGCGCCACTCCGCCGATGCGAAACCAGCCAGGATGCATGCGCGCTCCGCATATCGCCTCGATGATTTCAAGGGCACGCTCGCGGTCGCTGAAGGTGTAGAAGACCGGCGACAGTTGTCCGACGTCCTGCGCAAAGGTGCCGTACCACACAAGGTGACTGATAATGCGAAACAGTTCCGCCAGCATGACGCGGATTACCGTGGCACGCGGCGGTACGTGGATACCGGCGAGCTTCTCGACCGCCGTGAGGTAGGCGAGATTATTCATCACCCCACCCAGGTAGTCGACGCGATCGGTGTAGGGGATGTAAGTGTGCCAGGTCTGGCGCTCGCCCATTTTCTCAGCGCCGCGATGGTGGAAACCGATCTCCGGAACGAGGTCAACGATTTCTTCGCCGTCGAGTTGCAGCACGATCCGCAGAACGCCGTGAGTGCCCGGATGCTGCGGACCGACGTTCAAGAAGATGAAGTCGCTGGTTTCCGAGCTGCGCTTCATCCCCCAGTCTTCCGGCCGGAACCGCAGCGCCTCTTGCTCGCGATTCTGCTTTTCGTCGGGAAGAGTAAACGGCCCAATCTCCGTGCCTCGAGCCGGGTGATCCTTGCGCAGCGGGTGGCCCACCCAGGTCTTGGGCATCAGAATCCGCTCAAGGTGAGGATGTCCCTCGACCTTGATGCCAAACATGTCCCAAACTTCGCGCTCGTACCAGTTGGCGGCAGGACAGATCCCGGTAATCGTCGGTACCGAGAGGTCGGGCTCGTTAAGCGGAACCTTGATCCGGACGTAGCCGTTGCGGTCGTAGGACAACAGGTGATAAACGACCGTGAAGTCGCTCGACGGTTGTCCCTCGCGGTGGGTTCGCTCGCGCTCATCGATGGCCGTCACGTCATAGAGGCTTCGATAGGGCCGATCGATGCCGGTCTTGACGTGCCGGACCACGTCTTGAATCTTGTCGGCAGGCGTCCAGAACGTGGGGATGTTGTCGCGTGTGGACTGAGGCGTGATCGCGTCCGCCCCGAACTTTTCCTGTAGTTGAGCGACGAGACCTGGCTCAGCAGTCGCAGGGGTAGTCGTCTTCTCAGTTGGCGCTGTAGTATTCACTCCCATTCAACGATGGCCTTCAGATTTCGTCGGGCGGCCGCAGGGTCGTTGCCTGTTGGCGGAAAGGCCGCTTCAGGTCGCGCAGTGAAGGGGGCGGCAACTTCTCGACGCCTTGCGGGCCGACGACCCAGCTCAGGGGGCGGCGCTCGGTCCCGACGGCCTTGGAGAGCAGAACCAGTCCCTCTTCGAAAGCGTCCGGACGCGGCGGGCATCCCGGGACGTAGACGTCGACGGGAAGAATCTTATCCACTCCCTGGACGACGCTGTAAATGTCATACATCCCGCCCGAATTGGCACACGAGCCCATGGAGATGACCCAGCGTGGCTCCATCATCTGCTCGTGCAGCCGCCGGATGATGGGCGCCATTTTGATGAACGGCGTCCCGGCGATGACCATCAGGTCTGCTTCACGCGGCGTATTGCGCATCACCTCTGCACCGAAGCGGGCGATGTCAAACTTGCTGGTCAGGCTGGTGGCCATCTCCACGAAGCAACATGAAAGCCCGAACCCAAACGGCCAGATGGAATTCTTGCGGCCCCAAGCCAGCAGGTCCTGCAAGCGTCCAAAGAGGAGGCTGCGCTTCGCCGCTTCCTCATCAAGAGTCGTATTACCCCACTTGTCGAGCACGCGCAACGACACCGTGTCCACCTTGTCCATCGTCCATTGCATGATTTCAGCCTGACCCGAGCTAAGGCCGGCGGCGCTTCACATTCCAGTCAAGCGCGCCCAGCCGCCATAGGTAAGCGAGCGTGGCCACGAGAACACCGATGAAAATGAGGACTTCCCAGTAGCCCCGCCATCCAAGTTCCCTGCCGGCGATGGCCCAGGAGAATATGAAAACCGCCTCAAGATCAAAGATAACAAAAAACACCGCGATCAGATAGAACTTTAGCGAGAGCCGCACGTGAGCTGAGCCCGCAGAAATGATACCGCCTTCGTAGGGCTCACCGGTTGCCGCCTCGCGGTGACGCTGGCCTAGAACGTAAGACAGGCCCAGCATGACCCCTACGAGGCCGACGACGAGAATGAAGTAGAGACCCAGAGGCCAGAGCGTCAACTCAAATTCCTCCGCCTACGATATATGGATGCTGGTGGCTCTTGATGGTTCCACTATGTTTTCTAACTCGTGGGCGTCCCTATTGTCAACACTTGCAATGCGGGCTGAACGGCACTGATCTTTAGAGGATCTTCTGACGGGCACGAGAACGGCTTGCAATGAGCGCCAGAATGGTCAGACTGTCCGGAGCGGCGAGCGTACAAACATCGTAATGGAGGAGCCATGACACAACTTAGTCGTCGAGCTTTCAACCGTGAGGCCTTAGGACTAGCCGGCACACGGATGGCCGGACTGCTGAGCGGCCTCCAAGCAGGTCGTGCGGCAATCGCAGCCCACGCCGGGTTGGCGAGCTCGGCGTCGATCACCGACGTACCGGGAATCCGGGCGGGCCATTTCACCGACCCGCGACGCCCGACGGGCTGTACAGCGCTGCTTTTCGATGGGGAGGCGACGGCGGGGGCCGACTACGACGGCTCCGCACCTGGCTCTTACCTCGGAGTGCTGCTGCAGCCGGCGAGTCCCATCGAGACGATTCATGGGATGCTGTTGACGGGCGGTGGTCCGATGGGACTGGCCGCCGTGCCCGGAGCGGTGCGCTACCTCGAGGAGCACAAGGTTGGCTTCGACTGGGGTGTGCTTAACGTTCGCGTACCGATTGTGGTCGGCGCGGTCATCGACGACCTCTCGCTGGGAGACGGACGCATCCGGCCTGACGCAGACGCGGCGTACAAAGCGTGTCAGTCGGCGTCGACTGGCGCGCTTGCCGAGGGCAACGTCGGAGTTGGCGCTGGCGCGACAGTGGGCAAGATGCTCGGCGGACACGGTTACCACGGGATGAAGTCAGGACTCGGCACGGCGAGCCTTCGCCTGGACGAGGTGGTCATTGGCGCGCTCGTCGTCGCGAACTCCTCGGGCGACATCGTCAATCCGCATACCGGCGGAATCGTTGCAGGCGCTCGCCGGCCTGACGGCAAGGGGTTCGCCAACATCGTTGAGACGCTGAAATCCTTCGCGCGAAGCGGCCGGCGTGAATCGACATGGTTGCGCGACCCCGCGTTGCAGAGCACGACACTCGTGGTGGTTGCAACCAACGCGGAGTTCACGAAAACGGCGCTAACCAAGATCGCCATGATGGCTTCTACGGGTGCGGCGCGCGCCATCAATCCTTATCACACCAACGGTGACGGCGATTCCACCTTCGCCATTTCAACCAACCGTGTGAAGTCCGATCTTGGCATTTCGGTGATTGGCGCGCTCGCGGCTGATTTGGTTTCCGCCACGGTGCTGCGCGCTGTGAAGGCCGCCAGTTCCATTGAGGGCTGGCCGGCCGCGCGCGATCTCGCGCCAGCGAGTGGATGAGCGGCGATCCTCCGGTTCCGGCGCGCCTTACGACACAACTCCCAGTCCCACCCCGTTCAGGTCCGCCGTCTTGAGAGTGCCGTCCTTGACGACGAAGATCCCGGGGAACCGGCTCTCCCATCCCTTGCTCGCGGACGGCACATACTCGCGCGCGTTTGCTTCGATCGCCGTGACGCCGGGGACGTGTGCGGCAAGACCTACGTTCTCGACCAGCGAGGCGCCTGGGCAAGTGAGATCTTGCACGCAGAGGAACATCTTGTACTTCTGCGCCGCCGCGGCCATCAGAAGCGACTGCGTGATTCCCTTGCAGGCCTTGAGCGCCACGCCGGTGTAGCCCATCTGGCGCGCGAGTTCGAGACTCTGAAGGTCAGTCAGCGACTCGTCGATCACCACCGGGACGAGCTTCGACGCTTCGTGCATAACGTTTGAGCGATTCGCGGCGAGGTCGCGCGCCGTGGGCTGCTCGACATACTGGATGCGCGCGAATCCCGCTGGCGTCTGACGCTTTACGCGGTCGAGGAAGTCGAGCAGGTACCCTACGTTCGGGCACTTCTCGTTGAAGTCGAGCGAGTAGGTGAAGTCTGGGACGCCGCGCTCCCGCTCGACGCCGGTCGCAACACGATCGACGCCGACCACACGCTCGACGTCCCAGTCAAGGTCGTTGCCGTTGAGCTTGATCTTGAAGTGCGTCAAGCCGTTCCAGCGAATCCACTCGGGCAGCGTTTCCGGCAGGCCGTCCCCGATCCGCCTTTTGATGTCGCCCTCGACGATGGGGTCTGATGCGCCGACCGAATGGTATAGGCCGAGACGAGCCTGGGGTTCGCGTAAGACGTAGCGGTCGAGGTACTCGCCTTGGAACGCCGGCGTCAGGTAGTGCGCGAGGTCATGCGCCATGAAATCCGCGCCACACGTCTGGTAGCAATTCACATGCTGGGCCTTGCCGAAGGCGTCGTGCAGCGCCGCATCAAAAGGGCTCGCGGTCACCAGCGTACAGAGCTTCGGAATGGGCTCAGTGAGCCGCAACTGGCGCGAGACTTCAGCCGCCACCTCGAGGTACGCGGGCTCGAGCGCCACGTTGAGATCAATCGGATGGCCGAACTCACGGTAATCGGCAGTGACCTTGCGGATAAGCTCCGCCAGCGCTTTCATGGCGCCGAGCGTCACGTCGTAGGGCAGGGAAGGAAACGACCACACATTGCCGAGGGTCATCGAGCCGAAACCGTGTGCCGTGTGCCCGCGTGGCGTCTCGACTGTGCAGTGGACATTGAGGATGGTAACGCGGTCGACTTCCTGCCCGCCGAACTTGTACGGCGCGCGATAGCGAAAGTCTTCCGTGCTGTAAGAGACGTCGGCGATGCGGACGTCGGTCGGTTTCGATGCCACAGAGCCAGTTCTACCCGCGCGTCTCGCTAAGCCGCCTAATACCGGCGAAAGCGCCAGGGTGCCGAGGAATTCACGCCGCTCGACTCGCCTGATGCTCACGCCACGCCCTCGTACGCTTCGCGGACACGCGCTTTGAGGAAATCGAGGTCGTGTGCTGCAGCTCGGAGCACACTCTGCTCGCGCGCCGCAGGCGTTGCGCCGGGAAACTCATATTCGAGGTGCAGCGAGACGGGCCCGTGGAAGTTGGCGGCCGCAAGGTGATTGAACACGTACTTCCAATTGACCATGCCTTCGCCGAGCGGGCAATTCAGGTCCTGCCAGCCTTTCTTTGTCTTCTCCCAGCGAAAATCTTTGACAGCGAGCATCTTCAGTCGTGGCATGACGAGGTTCAGGGCGATCTTCCAGCAGCCGACACCGCCCTCTGCGGTGGCGTGACGTGCGTCGAAGTAGAAGCCGGCCCAGCGGGGATCAAGCGGCTCGATCACCGACGCCATGTCCCACACCGGCGCGCCGATGTACTCCTCGTGGTTGTGGTAGCCTGCTTGAATCCCGAGTTCGGCTGCCAACGCCACGAGCCCACGAAACTGTTCGCCTGCGGCCGCCAACTCACGCCGCACGTCGACCAGTTTGTATTGGTAGTAACCGGCCTTGAAGAAGGGAATGGAAAGCTTGGCGGCAGTCGCGAGAATCGGCCGCGATGTGGGGTCGGAGGCGGACGTCAGGGCAGTGGTGATCATGGGAACCTCGAGGCCCGCGTCACGAATGATGCCAACCGCCTTGGGCAGGTCTTCTTGGGCGCGCTCGGGAAGCACGTGCCCCTCAGGCCGTACCGTCAGGTCGATGCCGCCGAATCCGAGTTTCTTGACCGCCTGGGCGAGGCGGCGCCAGTCCATCTCGGGCAGCGGCTTCGAGAACAGGCAGAGCGTTCCGGCGTAGGGCCGCGGCGTGGCAGCGAGCGGCCTCCCTGGCGCGGTTGCGGAAATCGCCGTGGCGCAGGCCGCCGCGGAGGCGGCTGCAAGGAAGTCGCGGCGCGAGCAGACTTTCCCGCCGTCAATCCGCTTGTCCCGATCAAATGTGTCGTGACTCATCAGAATCCTCCGGCGCCTGTTCTGGCAGGCTGCTCTCCGAATGTTTCGACGCCCATTCTATCTCCATTCCCGCTGTCAAGGCTCATGCGACTCTGCCATAATAGCTCGCGAACGAGGGGAGTGTTACGGGTGAAGCCGATTATTGAGACGCGTGTTGATCGCGGGTCGCCGGACTTCGAGAAAAATACCCGGCAGATGGTGGACCTGCTAACGGAGATCAAAAACGAAGAGGAGCGGATCCGCCAAGGCGGCGGCGCGCCGGCGATCGAGCGGCAGCACAAGAAGGGACGGCTGACGGCGCGCGAGCGCGTCTCGAAGCTCATCGATTCCGGCAGCGCGTTCTTCGAGCTGGGCCTCTACGCCGCGCACGAGATGTACGACGAGTGGGGCGGCGCGCCCGCCGCCGGTACGATTACAGGACTGGGCCGCGTCGAGGGGCGCCTGGTGATGATCATCGCGAACGACGCGACGGTCAAGGCCGGCGCGTTTTTCCCCATGACCGCGAAGAAAGTGATCCGCGCGCAGAATATCTCGATCGATAATCGCATCCCCACAATCTATCTCGTCGATTCGTCGGGCGTCTTTCTGCCCTTACAAGAGGATGTTTTCCCTGACACTGACGATTTCGGCCGCGTGTTCCGCAACAACGCCGTGATGAGCGCCATGGGCATTCCACAGATTACGGCCATCATGGGGATGTGCGTGGCGGGCGGCGCGTATCTGCCGGTGATGTGCGACCACGTGCTGATGACCGAAGGCAGCGGACTTTTTCTGGCAGGGCCGGCGCTGGTGCAAGCTGCCATCGGCCAGAAGACGTCCGCCGAGGACCTGGGTGGCGCCAAGGTTCACGCGCGCGTCAGCGGCACCGCCGATTTCCGCGAGCCTGATGACGACACGTGTCTCGAGCGTATCCGCGCGCTGGTCGATAAGATGGGCCATCGCGCCGGTGCGCCTTTCGATCATCAGGCTGCGGAGCCCCCGGCATACCCGGCCGAGGACATCTACGGCATCTTCTCCGGCGACCCGGCGAGGCAGTACGACATGCGCGAGATCATCGCACGCATTGTCGACGCGAGCGTGTTCGAAGAGTACCGCGCCGAGTACGGCCAGACCGTGCTGTGCGGCTACGCGCGCCTCGGCGGCTGGGCGGTCGGCATCGTCGCCAATCAGAAGAAGCACGTTCAGATAACGGCCCACGGCACGGGCGAGAAACGTATCCACTTTGGCGGCGTCATCTACACGGAGTCGGCGGAGAAAGCAGCGCGCTTCATCCTGGATTGCAATCAGAACCTGGTGCCCCTCATTTTTCTGCACGATGTCAACGGCTTTATGGTCGGCAAGGAGGCCGAGTGGAGCGGAATCATCCGCGCCGGCGCCAAGATGGTGAACGCCGTCTCGAACAGCGTCGTGCCGAAGATTACGGTGATTTGCGGCGGGAGTTTCGGCGCCGGTCATTACGCGATGTGCGGCAAGGCGTACGATCCGCGCTTCATCTTTGCCTGGCCGACGGCGCGCTACGCGGTGATGAGCGGCGACTCGGCGGCCGGGACGCTGGTCGAAATCAAGATCAAGCAGGTGGAGCGCGAAGGGAAGAAGCTGAACGAAAAGGAAAAGGAGGCGCTCTACGAGTCGGTCCGCTCGACCTACGAGCACCAGACGGACCCGCGTTACGCCGCCGCACGGCTTTGGGTGGACGCTATCATCGATCCCGCACAGACGCGCGAGGCGCTGATCTGGGCGCTGGAGGCGGCGTCGCTGAACCCGGACGTGAAGGAGTTCAAGACAGGTGTCTTTCAGACGTAGGTGGGAGCCGTGAATAGACCACCCGAGTAAAGAAACATCCGCACGCCAAGGCGCAAAGCCGCAAAGCCATAAGACATGGAAACTGTCAAAATCATCGAATGTCCGCGTGACGCCTGGCAAGGGCTGCCGAAGATCATCCCGACCGACGTCAAGGTCGCGTATCTCAAGAAGCTCATCGAGCTGGGCTTCCGTCATCTCGACGCAGTGAGTTTCGTCGCTCCGAAGTACGTCCCGCAGATGGCCGACAGCGAGCTTGTCATGGAGCAGTTGGCGGGGAGAGGCCAAGGCGTCGAGATCGTCGGCATTGTGGTCAACGAACAGGGCCTCGATCGCGCGCTCAGGACGCCAGGCGTCATCACGGTCGGCTATCCCTACTCGGTGTCGGCGAATTTCCGCCGGCAGAACGCCAACATGGCGCAAGCAGAATCTCGGGCGCTCGTTGAGAAGCTGCTGGCGGCTGTCCAAACGTCGCGCGGCACGGTGCATGACCTCGTGGTCTACATCTCGATGGCCTTCGGCAACCACTACGGCGAGCCCTGGAGTCCAGAAGTGACCGAAGAGGCGCTCCTCTGGCTGAAAAGCATTGGGGTGGAAAGCGTCTCGCTAGCGGACACGGTCGGCACCGCCAAGCCCGAAGAGGTCGGCGGCCTTTTTCGCGACATGCTTCGTGCTCTCAAAGACGCCGGAAATGGTGTCGAGCTGGGTGTGCATCTCCACAGCCGGCCCGAGGGAGCTGCTGAGAAGGTTCTGGCGGCTTACGAAGCTGGATGCCGGCGCTTCGATTGCGCGCTCACTGGACTTGGCGGCTGCCCGTTTGCTGAGGACGAACTGGTGGGGAACATCGCGACTGAGACCGTGGTCAGTACACTTGCTGCGCGCGGTGTCGAGACCGGGATCGAACCGTGGGCACTGCTCTCGGCAGTCGAAGCCACCCAGGAGATCCGCAGGCAGCACGCGGAGTAAGACGTCAGGTCAGACAGCATGGAATTTAAAGCGGTGATCCTCGAATACGCCTATGAACTCGCGACGCTGACCCTGAATCGTCCAGGGAAGCGCAATGCCATCTCGCCCGGGATGATCGAGGAACTGCTCGCGACGCTCGACGACCTGGAGCAGAGTCCGGCACGCGTGGCCATCCTGACCGGGGCGGGGAAGGCATTCTGCGCCGGCATGGACCTCGAGGCGCTTCAGGCGCTGGCCCGGCGGACGCCGGAACACCGCGTGCTCAAGGGTGGGGTTTTGAAGGGTGGACTGCCGCGTCCCTCGGACGCCAATCTTGCCGACTCGCGACGCGTGGCGCGCTTGTTTCGCCGGATTTACGACTTCCCCAAGCCGCTCATCGCCGCGGTGAATGGTGCCGCCATCGCGGGCGGCTGTGGAATCGCCACCCTGTGCGATTTCACTCTGGCGGCGCCCGAGGCCAAGTTCGGCTACAGCGAAGTCCGCATTGGGTTCGTGCCGGCCCTGGTCTCAGTCTTCCTTGTCCGACAGATAGGCGAGAAGCGGGCACGCGACTTGCTCTTGAGCGGGCGCATCATCGACGCGAGTGAGGCGCACCGGCTCGGCTTGGTGAACGAAGTCGTGCCGCTCGACAAGCTGCTCGAGCGGGCGCACGCGCTTGCTGAGGAGCTTCTGGCCTCGAGCCCCACCAGCCTGATTTACACCAAGCGGCTCCTGCGCGAGTTAGGGGAGAAGGAGCTCGATCGCGAGCTTGAGCTGGCTCTCCAGGAAAACGCCCGCATCCGCTCGACGGCCGACTTTCGCGAGGGTCTGACCGCATTCCTCGAAAAGCGCAAACCTGTCTGGCGCGGTGAGTAACACCTCGGCTGTCTGTCAACGCGGGAACACCGCTACCCGTCTCAATTATTTCAACGCATTTGCGACGAAGCCTGAGACGTCGTGCTTGAGCCTAGCAAGCGACTCGGCGCGGATGTACATCATATGGCCAGCGTCGTATTCGCCCGTCGAGATGTTGCCGCGCAGGCTGGGATCGAGGCCCAGATGATCGAGCGTATACTGAGTGGCAAAGAACGGCGTCGCCAGGTCGAAATGACCGGAGGCGACGAACAGCTTCATGTAGGGATTCTGCACCAGAGCGTCGTGCAGGGCTGGCGTCACGTCGGGGAAACCCTGGCCTGCCGAGCCCCAATCCCATTGGCGGAAACCGCCACCTAGCACGTAATACTCTTTGTCTGACTTGTATCCTAATTCCGCGCGCACGTAGTTGTTGAACATCGCGGTGTACGGCGGACGGATGGCTGCGATGCTCGGATCGTAGTCGGGCGCTTCGGAGACTCCCGAGGCATCGATTCCCTTGAACCGGCTGTCGATGCGTCCCACGGTGCGTCTCTGGTCGCGCAGCAGCTCCTTACAGAAATCCCACTGCTTGATGCGCAGGTCGGCGAGGTCGATGTAGGTTTTGGAAAGACCGGTGTAGCGCGCCAGATGATCGATCACGGCTTGGCGCTCGTCGGGCGTCAACTGGTCGCCCTTGGCGAGCGCGACGGCGTAGTCAGTGCTCGCCCACCGTTCGACCTCGCGAATGGATTTCTGGAGATCCTGCTGCTCGAGGTCGGGCGGCAGCTTGTGATGAAACCACGCCGTCGTGGTGTAGCTGGGGAGGTAGAGGATATAAGGAAGGTCGTTGCCGCGGGTAAACTCGAGCGTCTCGAAGTTGAGCACGGTCGAGACCAGGAGGATTCCGTTGAAGGCGATTCCCTTTTCCAGCAGGTAGCCAGAGAGTCCGGCGGCGCGCGTCGTGCCGTAACTCTCACCCACGAGAAACAGCGGGGAAGCCCAACGCTCGTAGCGCGTGAGATAAAGGCGCACGAACTCGCCGACCGACTCGATGTCGCCTTTGACGCCCCAGAACTTCTTGCCCAATTCCTTCTTGGCGGCGCGGCTGTAGCCGGTCCCGACGGGATCGATGAAGACCAGGTCCGTCTGGTCGAGCCAGGTATAATCGTTGTCGACGAGTTGAAAGGGCGGCGCAGGCATTTCGCCCTCGGCTTGCATCTTGACACGCTTCGGACCGATGCAGCCGAGGTGCAGCCACACGGACGCCGCGCCAGGTCCGCCGTTGAAGGAGAACATCAGCGGCCGGCGTCGCGTCCAGTCACTTGAGTCGCTCTTGCCCGCGTTGGGATTGTCGAGCGTATAGGCGATGAAGAAGATGTTCGCTTCCGTCTCGCCGTCGTCGTTCTTGATCGGCAGTGTGCCTGCGGTCGCCGTGTACTTGAGGACTTTGCCCTCGACGTGGATCTCGTGATGGGTGACGACGGGCTTCTCTTCGGGCGCCTCCTTCTCTTTGCCCTTCTGCTCCGCCGCAGGCTTTTCTTTCCCTGACGGCTGTGGCCGGGCACGCTCCGCGCTGGTCGAGCTCTCAGTTTCGGCGGCTTCTTCGTCGGGCTCCTGAGAGCGAAGGACGCGAGCTGCGACGGACGGCATCAGCGCGAGAGCGAGCAAGATGATGATGAATCGGGCATGGCGCATGTTCACCTCCAGGAATGCGAGCCCGTCATCTTGCCACCAAGCGGACGGCTAACACAAATCTCATTCATTCCCAAGAACCAGCAGCGTGAAGCTACCCGGGACCATCGAGGGCCGGCGACGCTCGCCGGGTGCGGCCGGAGGTGGAGGACCAAACTCCGCTGTGACCAGGAACACCCGATGGGTCTTGCGGTCGAGCGCCATGGTGCGCGCGCCGCGCTGCGTCTGAACACTCTCAACCACGCTGTACTTGTCGGGCGAGTCCTGATGGATCACCGTCAGCGTGCCATCCCCGTTCGAGCTGAACGCCAGTTGCGTGCCGGGATCAAAGCGGTTCGCGTCGACGCCTTGGCCGATGGGCGGCGTCGCCACAATCTTGCCGGCGTCCGAGTCCACGATGGCCATCATCTTGTTGTGGCAGCCGATGAAGAGCCGGCGGTGCTCCGGGTCAATCGCCATGCCCGACGGCGATTCGCAGGGTGCGAGCGGCCAGCGGTTCAGCACCTTGAGGGTGCGCGAATCGATCTGGAGCACGATGCTCTTGTCCTCGAGATTGTTGTACACGTGTCCTTGGCCGTCGGCAGCAGCGAACTCCGGACGGCCGTCGAGCGGAATGGTGCCCGCCACTTTCCCGGTAGCGGCGTCGATGGCGGTCGAGTTTCCACCGTGACCATTAAAGGTGAAGACGCGCTTCGAGCCGGGATCGTAGATGATGCCATCGGGACCTTCACCGGTTGGCGCCGTTCCCAGCGTCTTGAGCGTCTTGAGGTCGAAAATGGTCACCTGGTTGGCGCGCCCGTCGCTGATGAAGCCGTGGCCGAACTCGGGTGCGAGGGCAATTCCATGGACGCCATCGGTATTGGGAATGTCACCGACCACGTCGTAGTTGTCGGCGTCGACTACCATGACGTGGGTGCCGCGTGAGATGTAGAGGCGCCGGGCAGTGCTATCGCACGTGAGGTAATCCCAGAAGCCTTCGCCTCCCAGCACCTTCTTCGTGAGCAGATGATAGCCACCGGCTGCCAGGGCGAGCTGAGCAGCCAAGCCAACGAGCAGTGCGAGCAATATTGCGAGAGAAAATCGCAGGCCACGAATCTTCATGGACTCCTCCTCAGCGGACACGTAATGAGTGTGATCGTGCGACGGGACCCCGTCAGTATCAGTGACGATGCCTGCGAATACGAGGTTTCTCGAAATTTGGAAGGACTTGCGCCGTGCTACGAGGCCGTCACTTGTCCCACGAGGATGAGCGCGATGGGCAAGCTGCCTCCGGCCTTCACCTGGAGCGCCCAATGACCCTGGTCGTCCTGGACGACAGAGGGAAACGCGGCGCCCTGGCTGACCGGGACCAAACTCAGGATTGCCGGATGGGCCGTCCCCGACGCCTGCTTGCTCAGTTTGATCAAGTCCTCGACCTTGACGGTCTGACCGATTTGCGTGTCGGCCGCCACGGGACTCATAAGCAGAAAATCCGGATACGGATTCACGCCCATGTGATTGCCGTCTTGAGGCATCTTGGCGTAGCGCAGCGTGTAGTATCCCGGCTTGATAGGTTGCCCGCGAAAGTCCGATCCCTGACCGGGAAAGTGCAGCACGCCCACCAATTCTCCCACGCTGAGCGTAGGATAGACCGCGTCGGAACTGCCGCCCCCCGCACCGGGCGCGACGGACTTGACCAGCCAGACTTCGCTGACCGGCGCACCCTTGTCATTTACGAGGCGCGTGCCTTGCGGCTCGAGCGCGTCCGTGAGCGTCTTCGGCACATCCGGCGAGTTCAACGCGCCAATCGACTCCGTCTTGTAGGCGCCTTGTCCCCAGGCGAGCGCCGCAAAAGAAACCAGGCAAGCGAGCAGGAAACTTACCGTCAAGGTCCGTTTCATAGGACTCCGTCCTTGCGAAAAATGAGGTTCAAATAGTTGAGATGCTGGAAAACAGAAGAAGGGGAACTCGCTTTAGCGCGGGTTTCCCCCTTTCATGTTTGATTTGAGATCGGCAGAACGCGGCTCGACTCGGCGCAACGCCGGTTGATGCTGTTCTGACCTCTCGAGGCGTTGGAACAGATTACAGGCTAAAGGTTCCAACGAACGCGCTGCGCGCGCCCTCGCGGTTCCACACCATGCCGAGGCCCTTGCCCTGGAACGATTCCTCGAGCGTGTAGGCGGGCATCGCGTCCGCCACCTTGGTGAGGGGCGGATAGTAGATTTCCTCGTTGCCGCAGATGTCGTCGCCGTCGCAGAGACTGCGCGTTTCAACGCGCGCCAGGTTTCCGGCCACCATCTTCACCGTTCCGTGATGGATCACTTCCAGGTTGATGGGAGCCGTTTCCACTCGCACGACGTTGCCGACCAATCTACCGCCCGCGGACTTGGCGAACGCCTGGAGCGCCACGCGCTGCTGGCTCGAAGCGCGCGAATCGAGAATCAGCACGGCGTCAGCCGGATAAGGATTGTGGAACCGGTCGCCCAAGGTGGCGCTCGCCTTGACCACGGCGACGACGCCCAGCCCGCTCAGGTCCACTCCATTCCAACTGCCGTTGCGAACCTTCCAAGCCAGAATCGCCTGCTTGCCCTCAAGGTCCACTTCAGAATTTGCAAAGCACGGCCCGGTGTAGACGTCCGCGCTTCTCACTTCGACATAATCGCCCTTGATCGCCGCCCGCGCCGACACCGACGCGATGGCAGCCAGAAACAACACCGCTGCACCCGCAGCCAAGACTTTACGCATTTTCTGGTACCTCCTGAAGCTTGTTGCTAATCCCCGACCACTTCCATTCTACACTCGCTCGTCCGGTTGATTCAACCCGGCTGGCAAAGTTTGCCTGATGGTTTAGATTAGCAGCTTGCTGAAAAACTCGCCCAGGGTGTCAATCCGAGGGCACGTCCCTAATCTCAGAGTAAGATTCCTCGCTCCGCTCCGAATGACATCCATGACGTGTTTCTTCAACAAACGGTTGGATGCTCCTGACCCTTGGCTCGGTTCGAAGCATCCCAGGGCGGGATTCCGCGCGCGTTCCCAATCGCGCAAAGCTAAGGCGAGTTGACGCCCTCGATGGCCTTGGCATACTCGGCATAATCGAAGGCGCGGCACGTCTCGATCTTCACGTTTCCTTTGTTGCCCACGACCACCGCAACTTCGAGCGCTGCCAGGTCATTCGGCAGGTCAACGATCACCACGTAGTCGTAGGGTCCGAAGATGGTGTAGAAGGCGACCAGCTTGCCGCCTTTGCTTTCCAGCAGCTTCACAAAGGAGTCCCACCGCTCGTGAACCCCCGAGATGTTGGTCATGCCCTTCTCGGTGAGATGGCCGAGATAGATGTAATGCGCCATTTGTATTAGACCTCGCCGGAGCCAGTCTACTCTGGCTTGCCAGCTTGATTCAACCCCAGCTTGATTCAACTTCCGTTTGGACTAGTCCATTCCTGTCGGAAGCTTGTCTCCGGCTTTCCGCCGAGTTTGGCCAAATCCCGCGCTGATCCGGACCGTCTGGCGAGCTCTCGCCCAATCCGCAATAGGACGGATAGCTGAGAGAGGTACGCATTGATTCCACAGGACATTCCGGTTTTGCTTTTTCGATACGCCGCGCCTGTCTACCACGCCCCAAGCGGTCGCCCTGGTGGGTCCGCGAACTGTTGCTGATCGCCGGGACGCGCGCTGATTCGTCGCCCGCTGGACCCGGACTGGCGGCGATGTCGCAGAACCGCCTAGTCCAAAAAGGACCTGGCATGTGGCAAAGGACTCTCGGGTGTTGACGCGACGGGCGGAGAGAAGTGCCGGGTTTCGATCCGACGACTGGCGAAAGGACATAGGTGAGCTGGCTCAGGATGAGGTAACAGTTGTATATTAACTCGTGCTATAATCCCTGTCAAGCTCCTTTCAACCCGAATTTCAACCCGAAGAAAGCGGCCCAACTCCGTCCCTGTCGTGGCGAGTTTAAGTGGCCCGAGAGGACTGAGCCGTTTGACAGTCTGACAGTATGTACAGGAACGTCATACGCTCAGTGCGGGAGGCAGATGTGATGCCTGTAGAAACTACCTACACGAGCTTGCGGGAACGGTTGGCTTCGGTTCTCGATCAAGTCGTCAACGATCGGGAAGTTGTGATTGTGCGTCGTCGTGGCGCCAAAGCCGTGGCCCTGGTGCCGGCGGATGAGCTGACAAGCCTGATGGAGGCCGCCCATTTGCTGCGGTCCCCAAGAAATGCCGAGCGGCTACTCGCAGCGCTTCGGCGTCCGTGAGCTTCTAATCTTTACAGCGCCTCATAGCAGCCGCGTCCGGACTTGCAGTGCTCCGTGTCCGCGACGTCGCCGTCCGGTCCCAGGCACGTTTGCGTGTGGCCGCACCAGTAGATGCCGCTGCCCGAGTCCTCCATTTTGAACTCGCGTCCCGTATCGATGAACATTTCCTTGCAGCGCAGCGAGCGGCAGTGCTGCGCGGCTGGCGCGATCACATTGAGCAACGAATCAAGTGGTTGAGACACGTTGGAATCTCCTTTCGCGAGCGCCCTAAGTCGGGGCGTCAGGCGCTCTTCGAGGCCGCGAGAACAGCGCGCTTCACCGCGACGCGGGCGAGCTGGACTTTGTAAGCGTTCCGACTGAGTGGCGTGGCTTTGCTGACGGCCGCTTTGCCCGCGGCATCGGCAACGTCTTCGTTCACCGTCTTCCCCGCCAGCGCTTCCTCAGCTTCGGGCGACGGCCAGGGAACCGGCGCGACGTGTCCAAGCACGATGCGCGCGCCATTCACGGTTTTGCCGTTCAGGTGGAGCACCACCGCGGCGGCCGCCAGCGGCCAGTCGAGCGCCTCCTTCTGCCGGACTTCGTAGACCGCCATCTTGGCGCCGGTGTGATGCGGGACGGTGATCTCCGTAAGGATTTCGTTGGGCTTGAGAGCGTGCTCGCGCTCCTGGTCGCTCGAAGGCGTCACGAAGAGCTTGTCGATGTCGAGTTCGCGCGCGCCGTCGGGACCCGCCAGCTTCACCTTCGCCCCGAGCGCCACCAGGATGGGTGCGAGACTCGACGGGCTCACGAAGTACGCCGGTCCCGAGTTCCCCAGGATGGCGTGGTACCGGTTGTCGCCGTCGGGCACGAGCGACTTGCCGTTGAACTGGGCGAGCAGCCCGTAGCCGGCGCGATAGTACCAGCAGCGCGGCCGCTGGAGCAGGTCGCCACCAACGGTACCCATGTTGCGAATCTGCTGGCTGCTGACGCCTTCGGCCGCCTCGACCAGCGCGGGGTAGTTATGCTTCACCGCCGCATGATCGCTCAGTTCCTCGAGCGTGGTCATGGCGCCGATGCGCAGTCCGCTGCCCGCCTTGAACTCGATGCCGCCGAGCGCCTTGATTCCCTTCAGGCTCACGACGCGCGTGGGCGAGGCGACGTAGTCCTTCATCAGGCTGATGAGGTCCGAGCCGCCCGCCATCACCTCGGTTGGTCCCCAGTCGCTGCCGAGGAGTTTTACGGCCTCTTCCGTCGTCTTGGGATTCGCGTATTCGAAGGCTTGCATCAGGCCATCCCTCCTTTCGCGAGCGCGGCGAGAACCTTGTCAGGAGTCAGCGGCAGCGTCGGCACGCGTACACCGATGGCGTTGGCGACGGCGTTGGAGATGGCCGCGCCCGGCGAAACGACAGGCGGCTCGCCTAGTCCAATAACCCCGCGCTCGTCGTAGCCCGGCCCGGTCATCATATGCACCACCAGTTCGCCGACATCGCCGATGCCGGCCAGCTTGTAGAATTCCATGTTGGGGTTCAGCATGTGCCCGGTCTGATCGTCCATGATCTTCTCTTCATAGAGCGCGTAGCAGACGCCCATGACCAAGGCGCCGTACACCTGGCTCTCTGCCGTCTTCAGCGCGATGACCAGACCGCAGTCCTGCACGGCGACCAGGCGGTTGATGCGTACGATGCCGGTTTCGGTGTCGACCGAGACGTCGGCCACCTGCGCGCCCGCGACGCCGCCCGTGGCGAGCTTGCACGGTGAGTTGCGATCCTGCTCGCCGTGCGCCTGGATGGCGTTGACGCCCAGCTTGGCGCACGCCTGTTTCCAGGTGAGGCTCTTGGAAGGATTGCCTTTGACTCGGATGTGGCCTTCGACCGCCTCGAGTTGGTCGGGTTGGGCGCCGAGCGCGGGCGCCACCTTGGCAAACAGCATGTCGCGCGCGTCCACCGTGCCGCGGCGCGTCGAAGCGCTGACGCCGCCGACCGTGGTGCTTCCGCCCGAAGGTCCATCGAACGGATAGTGGCTGTCGCCGATGGTCACCTTGACGGCCTCGAGGGGAAGGCCCAGGGTGTCCGCCGCCACAATCGCGATCACCGTGCGCGTGCCGGTGCCGAGGTCCTGGCTCCCCATCTTGACCTCGACCGAGCCGTCAGGCTGGATCGTCACGAGGTTGGTGCTACGGTGCGGATCGCCGCCCCAGGTGTGGATCGAAGCCCCCAATCCGCGCTTGATGTGGCCGGAGGTCTTGTCGCCGCGCGGATGCCAGTGCTTCTTCCAGTCTGAAAGTTCGGCAGCCTTCTGCAGTTCCTCGCGATACGTCTTCGCGAACTCCGCATTCGGCGCCAGGCTGGCGTTCTTCGAGAAGAACTCGATCGGGTCCATGTTGAGCTTAGCGGCAAGGTCGTCGAGCGCTGCCATGGTGACCAGGCACGCCTGAGGGTGATTGGGCGCGCGCCAGGCGCGTGAACCGCCGATGTTGCAAGCGACGTAGGTGTGCTTTCTCGCCTGGTTGGGAATTCTCAGCACATAAGGGATGGGCGGCGTGCCGGCTCCGCCGATGCCTCCCGTTCCCCACGACTCCGACTGCCAGGCCGTCAGCGTGCCGTCTTTCTTGGCCGCAACCTTCACTTTGGCGAACGCGGAGGGACGCGCGCCCGCCACCATGAGTTCGTGGTCGCGCTCGAGCAGCAACTTGACGGCTTTCCCGCCCGCGTCCTTCGAGAGGCGTGCCGCGGCCAGTCCCCAGCGGTCGGCCTGGAATTTGCTGCCGAATCCGCCGCCTACGTAATCGCAGATCACGTTCACATTGTTCTGCGGGATACTCAACGGTTCCGCAAACTGGGATCCGAGCGTCGAGACGCCTTGCGTGGACGCCCAGATTTTCAAGTTCTGCGGGTCGGTCCACTCGATCACGTGTCCGTGGCTCTCCAGGCAGCAATGGGTGATGACTGGGATTCCGTAGTAGCCTTCGGAAATCACCGTGTCGGAATCGGCGAACGCCTTGTCCGGATCGCCGATTTTCTGCTGGACAGCAGGCTTCACGTGATCCCCGGCCTTCGCGAGATCCTCTTCGTTGACCAGGAACGGAAGCTGCTCGTACTCGACCTTGATCTTGCGGATGGCGTCCTCGGCCGTCTCTTCCTTCTCCGCCGCGACCGCGACAATCTCGTCACCCGCCCACTGGATTTCCGTCCCCGCCTTCTGGATCACTTCCACCGCCTTCACGCCGGGCAACTTCTCGGCCTCGGAGGTGTCGATGGAGGTGATCTTGGCGTGGGCGTAGGGACAGCGCAGAATCTTGCCGAACAGCATGCCCGGCCGGTTGATGTCAAAGCTGTACTTGGCGCGCCCGCTCGACTTCATCGGGCCGTCGATGCGTTTGATGCGTTTCCCAATCAGGTGTCGCTCGTTGGCCGGCGGCCAATCATACTTACACTTTTCCATGAGCTCCTCCCTTCGTCGCTTTGGAGGCCTCGAGCACGGCCTGCCGGACTCCCGCGTAGGTGCCACAGCGGCACAGGTTGCCGCCCAGTCCCTTTTCCACTTCCTGGAGCGTGGGATGAGGGTGCTTGTCGAGGAAGGCCTTGCAGGCGACCACGAAGCCCGGGGTGCAGAAGCCGCACTGCTGAGCGTCGTTGTCAACGAAGGCCGCCATTACCGGGTGCAGATGACCCTCAGGCGCCAGACCCTCGATTGTCGTGACCTCGTGCCCTTGCGCCTCGATGGCGAGCACCGTGCACGAGTACACCGGCTTGCCGTCGATGAGCATCGTGCAGGCGCCGCAGGTCGCGCGATCGCAGACGCGTTTCGCGCCGGTGATGTCGAGGTGGTTGCGGCAGGTGTCGAGCAGGGTCGAGCGCGGTTCGAGGTCGAGCTGATGAGTCTTCCCGTTGATGCGCAGCGTGATCGGCGTCTCGCCCGGCCCGACTACGCCGCCATTTTCGGGTGGCGGTGCCGCCGCCAACGCCGCCGCCGGACCGGCGAGCAGGCTTCCTGAAACCGCTACTCCCGCGCCCCGCAGAAAATCGCGACGCGACACGGGTCCCGCGGAAGGAGGCCTGCGCGGCTTGTCCTTTTTCCGTCTCATGGTCCGCTCCTTTTATTGCTTGAACGAGATACGTGAATCAGAGAGCCGTAAAACGCTTACGTTCCCCCGGCAAGTACCAAGAACTAGATGGGCTTCAACGAGAGAGCGATTATAACACCGGTTGCGCGGCTTGCAAGCCCAGTGTCATCCTGTGCCCATTCGCGCACCGTGTCATTCTGAGGAGCCGAAGGCGACGAAGAATCTCGCTCTGAAAAAAGCCAGGGCGAGATCCTTCGCTTCGCTCAGGATGACAAGCTCGGTCGTCGCGGCCTGGGGTCATTTCTGCGCCGCCGGTTTGTTGAACTTCGCATCGTCGAGCGGGACGTTGTTCTTGATTTCGGTGAACTTGATCGTCGAATCGCCATCCGGACGGTTGCGGCTGATGGTAAAGGGCAGCTTGACGCCATCCACGTCGCGATAGTCCTGGAGCAGCGAGACCTGGGTGGTCTTGCCTTCGTCGGGAATCTCGACGGGCGAGTCGTCGCGGACCAGCAGGCCGCTCTGCGCGTCGAAGTACAACTTTTCGACGTCGCCGCTCCCGAGCGTAGCATCGACCACGTAAGCGTCCCTGCCGCCGACCGTAGCTTTGCCCTCAACGGTCATCGTTCGATAGAGCTTCGGCATGTTGAGCTCGCGGTGGAACTCCGCGTCCAATTTCATGGAGTCGAGGTCAGACCCGGTGAGGTCCTTGGGCCCCTCGTCCGGATCGACGTACCAGCCCACGCTGCCGTTATAGCCGCGCTGGTCCACGCCGTTGCCGGGAACGTTCGAGATGACCGCGCGCTTGTTGGGCGCCTTCATGTCGATCTCGATGGTTCCGGGCACAATGGATCCCGTATCGCCGCTGGGCGGAAGCTCGAGCGTTCCTTTCATCACTCGCGTTGTGACCTTCTCGAGCGCCGCCCTGCCGCCGATGGCTTGCACGTATTTCGCGAGGATCTCATCGACGCTCGGCGTCGAGGAGGCGCCCTGAGCCTGTGGCGCGGCGGAGTTCCTGGCGGCACAGAGCAAAACCGGCATCGCGGCGGCGATGGGAAGAACGATGAGGCGGAACCAGCGAGTCATGGGATCGATCTCCTTTTCGGATAGAAATTATGTCTGCATGTCGCCGCGAGTTCAAGTACCATGAATCGTTGACCTATGCAAAGCCTGGGATTGAGCGAATGGTCGCAGAAGCTGCTTCCCTCCGGAGTGAGCGAAAAAGGACGGCGGCTGCGCCCCAGCCTGCGGTACCTGTTCACCCCGGAAATCCACGTTTACGCTTCCTCGATCGCTGCCAACGCGCTGCTCTCGTTTTTCCCCTTCACCATGATCCTGCTGACCGTGTGCCGGCGCTGGCTCCAGTGGGAAGCCGCCTACCAGGTGATCCTGGCGCAGTTGCGCGCCAATTTGCCTACGGGCGCGGAGTTCGTGATCCGCAACCTGATGGCGATGGTGGGAGCGCGACACCGGTTGCAAGTGATCTCTGTCATCACCTTATTCTTTACCAGTTCGGGGATTTTTCTGCCGCTCGAGATCGCGCTGAACAAGGTCTGGGGATTCAGCCAGAGCCGCAGTTTCCTGCGCAATCAGGGAACTTCGTTCGTGCTTGCCGTGGTCTCGGGCGTGCTCGCGTTGCTGTCGGTTCTCCTGACGACGGAGGCGGAGCGGTACGTGAGCGTGCTGCAGCGTATCCCCCCACACTTGCTGGCGTCCGTCGTGTCCCGCGTCTTGCTCGAGGCCATCTCGGTACCCACGATCATCGTCATTTATTTCATCATCTACTATTTTCTGCCGAACGGGAAAGTGCCGGCGCGCTGGGTGCTGCCGGGGGCAGTGGTGGCGGGGGTGCTCAGCGAACTCGGGAAATTCGCCTATCTCGCGAGCCTGCCACTCTTTGGATTTCGTGAAGTGTACGGTCCTTTTACACTTTCCGTCACGTTGTTTTTCTGGGCGTTTGCCGGCGCGCTGATCCTGCTCTGGGGCGCTTACATCTCGCACCGCGGATTCGAGCGGTCGGCGGCGCGCCGTCAGAAAGCGCAACCCGGACACACACCAGCCGCAACCTCGCAAACGATCCATCAAGTTTCATGAACATCCGGCAGGAAATCCTGAAAGTTCCTGAATCGCTGCGGGAGACCCTCGAGAAGGGCCGGCCCGGATTCGAGGCGGTGGTCCGCGAGACGCGTTGGAGCGCGCGGCCTCTCTTTCTGGTGGGTCGCGGCGCGTCGCACCTGGCGGCGCTGACCGGGGCATTGGCCTTTGAGAGCGTGCTGGGACTGCCCGTCGTGGTGCGTCGCGCGCTCGACTTCCGGGCTTATTCGGCGTCGGTGCTCGACTCGCGGTCGATTCTCTTCGCGGTGTCACAATCCGGCGAGTCGGCGGACACGCTCGAGTGCGCTCACGCCGCGCGTCGCCGCGGCTCGACCGTCCTTGCTCTGACCGCCAGCCCGGCCACGAAGCTCGCCCAGCTTGCGGACCGGGTGTTCGTCGTACCGGCGGGCGAAGAAGAGGAGCCGCGCGTCCGGACCGCGCTCTGTCAGCAGGCGGCGCTGGGCGCGATCAGCCTGCTCGCGGCTCGCATCGTGAAGGCGCCCGACCCCGAGGTCGCGTCTGTCGAAGAAGATCTGCTGAAACTACCCGCCGAGATCGAGCGGACCCTGGCGCACTTTCGCGACGCGATGCGCGCGCTGGCTGCAGAGCTTGCGGGCGCGAAGAGCCTGAGCGTGGTTGGCGCGGGATTCTATTATCCTGCTGCTCTACAGTGGTCGCGGCTGGTTGAAAGGCTGCTCGGAATTCCGGTGGCTTGCTTCACGCCAGATGAGTTCGATGAGTTCCGCCCGCGCCCGCACAGAGTGCCGGAACCGGCACCCAAGGTCGTCGTGCTCTCAAGTTCGCGGTGCAAGTTGAAAGCCCAAGCGGACGAAGTGGCGCGCGCGTGTCACAAGGCAGGCACAGGCGTATTCTCCATCACCGACTCGGCAGATCGCGAACTCGCCACCCGTTCCTCCCTGGCGGTTCTCCTGCCAACGCTCCACGAATTGCCAGGCTCGATTCTGACCCTGGCGCTTCTCGACTGGGTTGCTTGGGAGATGAGCAGAGAGAAGGTGCGGCCAGCGTGACCCGCCCCAACATCTTGGACGAACGTCTGCAATTCAAACTCGGGGCGCAGTATGGATATACTTACGGCAATCCACTTCTGTCCGACACGGATACAGGAGCGGCTCTTGAGACCTGTGTTTTTAGCGAGATGCAGGAGTGATCGAATCCGCCGGGTAGAGGCGCTGAGCACTTCCCGCGTCCGCTTGGGCGAGATGATTGTTCTAGTCGTCGTGTTACTGGGCTCCGGCCGGGCGGCTAATTCCATTCAGCAGAAACAGACTATGTCCCGGGACCTGAGGCTCTACGATCAGCCGGCCCCGTATACCCTCCCAGTCAGCCTGCGCGACGGTCAGCGCAAGAAAGTAGAGGCAGAAATCAGGGGGTTTCTTTGGACCCATTGGCACCAGCACCGACTGGGGAAATTGGTGGCCACTTGGTATAGCAAAGAGGGTGAACCCACGACCTATACCTACTTCGTGGAACCCGACGAGAAGGGTGTCTGGCAGATCAAGGGCCAATGGGAGAGTCACCGTGGCCACCGAGGTGCTCCGAGCGCCCCGAAGGCAGGTTATCACGTATCGGGAGAATTCGTCGCTTCCTCAGTCGAGCGGATTGTGCCACTCTTCGATGGCTTGTCACCGCGTATCGTGCAAGACGGACGTCCGCCAGAATCGTATGTGTTGGTGTTGAAAGACCGGGACGGGAAGGATGTCAACATCATCTGAGCAAAGGACGAAGTTTCTCGCCACCCTCTGCTGCCCTGTTTAGACTAGTTAACCTTTAGGACAGTAATCCCTGAGCTCGATACTAACTATTGACGAAACAGGCTCTTTTGTGTTAAATCGTATCTATGGACATTGGGAAACGATTACGAACGATGCGTGAGTCCAAGGGCTTGTCTCAGGGCGATATTGAAAGACGTTCCGGACTTTTGCGCTCTTACATTTCTCGCGTCGAGGGCGGCTATACCGCTCCCTCTCTCACTACGCTGGGAAAATTCGCCAAAGCGCTTGGGGTCGAGCCGTACCAGCTCCTGTTTCAGAGCCATGGCAGCCCTAAGTCCCCCAGAATCCCTGAGCAAGCCGGTCTGACGAAGCCCGCGAAGCGACTGCTGAAGCTGTTTGAGGCTATGTCGAACGGAAATCGCAAAGTCTTGCTGATGATGGCCGACAAGCTCGGCAAGAGTTAAGCTCGCGGGCCGGACACGAATCCTTGGACCCCGCCTTCCAGGGCGGCATCATATAACATGGGTAGGCGATGAGGATCATACCTCAGAGAAAGGGGGGCGGTGTTGCCGTCCTTGCTTGGCTGCTCGTCGTGCCGACGGCTGGCCTCGCGCTGCCGGCTCGTTCGGCTGCACGCCAAGAACCGCGCCAGGAACATGGGACGCTGACGGCGCTCGAAGGCAAACTGCTCTCCGTGCCGGGAAACGGACCAGTGCTGCGCGCGCACGACAAGGAGATTCCGCTGGCGGTAACGAGCACCTATCTGCTCCATACGCTCGAGGACCAGCGCCTGGCGAATCGTGAAGTGCGCCTCGAAGGCACCCAGAAAGCCGACGGGCGCTTTGAGGTCGCGCACCTGTTCACCCTCCGCGACGGCAAGCTTTATCGCGTGCGCTACTATTGCAACGTCTGCAATATCGCGGCGCTCGAGCCCGGCCGCTGCGTCTGCTGCCAGCGTCCTACCGAGCTTCAGGAGATCCCCGTCTCTCAAACGGACCGAGATACCCTCGCCAATTAAATCGATTGCGTTTCTCCCGATCCGTGCCTTCCACGTCGAAGTACTGTGCCGGTCGACGGACCGCGGCGGCACCTCTTTCCTGTTGACATCCCACAGAACTCCTGGCACACTCCTGTTTGCAAACCACAGGAGGCCGAATGGCGAAAGACCGAACGGAGATTCTGCAGGGCACCCTGGATTTGATGGTACTTAAGACCCTCGACGCCATGGGGCCGCTCCACGGTTACGGCATCGCCCGCCGCATCGAGCAAGTCAGCCAGGAAACGCTCCAGATCAATCAGGGAACCATCTACGCGTCGCTGGTCCGCCTGCTGCAAAAGGGATGGATTTCCGCGGCCTGGGGCGCCTCGGAGAATAACCGCCGGGCGAAGTTCTACTCCATCACCAGGCGCGGCCGAAAGCAGTTCGTCGCCGAGGCGGAGAACTGGGAGCGCATCGCCGGAGTGATGGGCCGCGTGTTGCAGCTCGCGGACAGGAGGTAAGGCGATGTGCTTGACTGGGTGAGAATCCTGGCTTCCCGAATTCGGGGACTGCTCACGCGCCGGCGCATCGACAGAGGACTTCGAGCAGGAGCTCGAAGCCCACTTGGCCTTGCTCACGGAGGAGAATATCAGCCGCGGGATGACCGCGGAAGAAGCTCGCCGCGCCGCCCGGCTGCGGCTGGGCGGCGTCACCCAGCTTCGCGAGACCCACCACGAACTTTGGGGCCTGCCGCTGGCCGAGAGCTTTTTTCAGGACGTGCGTTACGGATTGCGCCAACTGCGGCGTAGCCCCGGCTTCACCGCGGTGGCGGTCATCACGCTGGCGCTGGGCATCGGTGCGACGACGGCAATTTTCAGCGTCGTGAACGGGGTGTTGTTGCGACCGCTTCCCTACGCCCAGCCGGACCGCTTGGTGTCCGTGCAGGAAGGCGGTCCCGGCATCGGAAATCCTGCGTCATATCTGGACTTTTTCGACTGGCAAGCTGAGAACCACATCTTCAGCGAGATGGCCAGCTACCACGGAGGCGAAGGCACTTTGACTGGCGGAGGTGAGCCTCTTCGCGTCCACGCACTCGTCGTCTCCTCAGGTCTGTTCGAAGTCCTAAAGGCAAAGCCGCTGGTCGGGCGCGGCTTCGAGCCGCAGGATGATCAGCGCGGCGCGGACGTCGTGGTATTCAGCCATTCCTTGTGGCGCCAAAGATTCAATTCCGATCCTGCGATCGTGGGGCACAGTGTCGAGCTGGAGAACAAGAGCTTCAGGGTGATTGGCGTAATGCCGGCCGGATTCCAGTTTCCGCCTAACCTACGCCAAGATCTCTGGATGAGCGTCGCGGTTGACCGCGAGTCCGGGTCGAACATTATGACCGGCCGCGGCTTCCACGTACTAAGCGTCGTGGCGCGCCTCAAGCCGGGAGTAAGCCTAGCAAACGCGCAGGCGGATATGGATCTGCTCGCTCGGCGCCTGGCGCGCCAGTACCCGGAATCGAACTCCCAAGAAACAACGGTGAGAATGATGCCAGAGGCGGAAAGGGTCGTGGGCAGCGTTCGCGAGCCTTTACTTGTTTTGCTCGGAGCGGTAGCGGGCGTGCTCCTGATTGCTTGTGTCAACGTTGCCAGCCTCTTGCTGGCTCGGAACCTCGCGCGGCGAAGGGAGGTCGCCGTACGGTCCGCCTTGGGAGCACATCGGGCGCGTGTATTCAGGCAATTGTTGACCGAAACCTTGATGCTCGCGTTCTTCGGCGGTGTGGCTGGAATCGCTTTGGCGGCTTGGGGAACCCAAGCACTCATGCGTTTTGCACCGGAAGACCTCCCTCGGATCGACCAAGTAGGCATGGATTGGCGCGTTCTGGCTTTCGCCGTGGCTCTGGCTTTGCTCACCGGCCTCGTGTTTGGCAGCTTGCCCGCGTTGGGGGCATCGAGAACGAGCCTGGCGGAAGCCCTCAAGGAAGCGGGCCGAACAGCCTCGGAGGGAGTGTCTCAGCGACGACTTCGGGGCATCCTGGTGGTCACCGAGACTGCTCTGGCCCTAGTGTTGTTGGTCGGCGCCGGCCTGCTGCTCTCAAGCTATGAGCGATTGACTCACGTCGATCCGGGATTTGACCCGGCCAACCTGCTCACCTTCAGTCTCGATCTGCCCACACCGCCTCACACAGAATCCGAAGCTGTGAGCTTCATGAACCAGTTGCTTTCGCGCCTGCGCACCCTGCACGGCGTGCGGTCAGCGGCGCTCGATTGGACGTTGCCGTTTTCAGGCGGCATGCCCTCGACGGGAATTGACTTCGAGGGGCGCTCCTTTGCTCCTGGTTATACTCCTTCAACTGCGATCGATTCCGTGACACCTGACTATTTTCAGACGATGCGCATTCCTCTCTTGCGGGGAAGAACTTTCACGGACCGGGACAACCCCGCCAATCTTCCGGTGGCCATTGTCAATGAGGCCTTCGCCCGCCACTACTTTCCGAATGAAAGCACCGTTGGGAAGCGCATAAAGCCCAGCTTCTCGGCCACCTCGACGTTTCCCTGGCGCGAGGTTGTGGGCGTTGTCGGAAACACCAAGCTGGAGGGGCTAGCGGCGGACTTCCAGCCAGAAGTCTACATGCCGTTCGCACAGACTCCGACTTTCAACGTGGTGATTTTGAGAGTACAAGGCGACCCGCTCACTGTGGTCCCGGCCGTGCGCAGCGTCATCGCTTCCATGGACAAAAACGTTCCGGTTTACAACGTCGAAACCGTGGAGGATTACCTCTCGTCGTCGGTAGCCCGCAATCGCTTCAGCGCGCTGCTGTTGGGGCTTTTCGGAGCCTTGGCGCTGGTGCTTGCGGCAGTGGGGATCTACGGCGTAGTTTCGCACACGGTGAGCCAAGGCTGGCATGAAATGGGCATCCGTGTGGCCCTGGGCGCGCAGAGGAGCGACCTGCTGTGGCTGGTGGTCGGGCGAGGAATGGGTCTGGTTTTAGCAGGGGCGAGCATCGGCCTCGTGGGTGCGTTGGGCCTGACGCGTTTCTTGTCGGGCCTGCTCTACCGCATCAAGCCTACCGATCCGCTGACATTCGCTGTGGTGTGGCTTGTAGTTATCGGTGTGGCGTTCGTAGCCTGCTACCTCCCCGCGCGCAGGGCGACCAAGGTCGATCCCATGGTGGCGCTGCGCTATGAGTGAGTCATCGGATCATCGGGTGATGGCATCTCTTCGCTTGGCAAAGGCTCTCCATGTGTACTACACTTGTGATATAGCTAGTTATATTACTTTCCGGATTTGAGGGCGCGGACGCAGGGTTTAGGAGCGACGGAGAATTTTTTTCTGGAACGAAGCCACTCGAATCCCATGGAATCAGCAACTTCTAGAGAACAACCCTCAAAAACGAACCCCCTCAGCTATCTAAGCCTAACAAACCATTAAACTTAACCGTGTATAGCAAGTATTCTATTGAAAACAATTGACATGGAGTGAGGCCCGCCAGGGATTCAGACCGATACGCTCACGACCTGGCGTTCGCCGCGCATTCGCGTGCCGCCCGCGATAACGGGTTCAGAGTTGGCGAGTCAGGGATGCCATGTCCGGACAGTGCCTGGCCGGAATTACCCATGGCAACTAGCTGGAGAACGTGATGGGCTACTTGCCGGAGCACCTGAAAGACCAGACCAAGGCGGTGATGTGCTCCGCCTTTCGGCTGCCGGCGAAAGGAGGGGAGGGCACGGTTGAAGAAGCAGGCCGACTGGCTGGAGCGGGAATATCCCAGCGCCGCCGCCAGCTTGCGCGAGGGCCTGGCAGAAATGTTCACGGTGAACCGTTTGGGCCTGTCAACGAGCCTCTCGCGCTGCTTGGTTTCGACCAACGTGATCGAGAGCCCGCATAGCGGCGTGCGCCTGCGGACGCGAAAGGTCTGCCGGTGGCGCGATGGCAAGATGGTCCTGCGTTGGGCGGCGGCTGCCCTGCTCATGACGGAACAAAACTTTCGCAGGATTATGGGCTACCGGGATCTTTGGATGCTGAAGGCTGCGTTGGGTCGGAAAGAGGCGCTGGTTCAACAGGAGGTCGCGTAAAATGAAACGGGCCGTCGCTCACCTCCAACGATCTCTGAGACACCCTCGCGTTGACACCCCTCCCGCGCAGATGTTACAAAGGAATGAACGTCGCGCATTCCGATGTGGCAAGTCCTCGTGTGGTGAGCGTAGCTCAGCTTGGTAGAGCGCCAGACTGTGGATCTGGACGTCGCGGGTTCGAATCCCGTCGCTCACCCCATCTTCTCACTTACTTACCAGTGCTCAGTTGCAACTCCAGTTGCAACTTGGCAACATTTGGCAACAATTGGCCCTGGATTTTTCCCAAAGCTTGCCGTCCGCTCTGCCATCCCCGGCTTGGCATAAAGCAGCGTCGTGCTAGCTTTCGTATGCCCCAGGATCTGCTGCTGAACTTTCATCGGTACGCCTTCCGTTAGTCGGCAACGGGTCCCACAGTTCTGAGTCGTTTTCGTAAGACCTTTCCGATTTCTGTTTCCGCTGGAGGCGAGTCCTGCTGATTGTTCCATAATCTGGTACGTTCGCGCTGGACGGCCTGGCGAATCGATTCCCTGGCTTCTGCAGTATGCTCTCCGCCGTCCTGGGGCAGTACGCTCGACAGCAGCGCATGAAGTTCTGGGTAACTAATTTCCCAGATCGAGTGCTCCGTCTCCTCTCCAAACTGTTTCAATTCGATCTCTCCCCGATCGTTCAGGCTAAAATCCACCATGCAAGAGTCCATCGGGAACAATTGGCACGGATGGACTCCGGCCCACTCGTCAAGCTCCACAAGTGCTTCGCGCCGCGTGTTCGCCGTCACTAACGAAAAATCGCCGTTCGGCCATCGGCACAGATACACGCCGGTTTCGAATTCGTCCAAACCGGGTCCGCTGCCGTCATGTGCCTGGCCTCTCAGGCGTGCGGCATCCTGTAGCCCTGCCTCGAGAGTCTCTTGCCGACGCAATTCCTCTCGTTGGGGCTCGAGGCCGGATACAGCCGTCACCTCAACGCCCGCCTTCTCGAGCAGATCGTTGGCCCCGATTAGTTCCATGATTGCTGTCTCGGCGTCCGGTATGAACTCTTCAGCGGGAACCTCCCGCCAACGATCACCTTTATCGTCCACAGGTATCGTCGCTTGGTCCACCTCACGGTAGTGTTCACGAGCAACCTGGATGGCCCGCTGCTCAACGCTATCATCTAGGGTGACCTCGATTTCAAGCTTGATTGTCTTCGTCATCGCTCATTCTCCCCACCGCGTCATGCAAGCCGTCTCCTCGTCGGCTTATAACCCAAAAGTGGCTTGTTCAAGCCGTTCAAGTCCAGCTGTCGTTGCTAACAATT
The DNA here is from genome assembly GCA_035945295.1 of Terriglobia bacterium. GTDB lineage: Bacteria > Acidobacteriota > Terriglobia > UBA7540 > UBA7540 > QHZK01. The sequence continues at coordinate 100,034 of DASZAI010000078.1, forward strand.
CGATCCGTCACGGGAGCCCAAAGCACTGCCCGGCTTCTTTCGGGCATGCCGAGTGTCACACGGGCTGCGGCAGATATCAGCGACGCTGGCGCCGAGTGTGTTGAGAACCGATGCGAGAGTCGCCGTGTCACCCGCAAGGGGAGCCCTTAAACCCCGTTTACTTTTCCAGGTCCAATACCAGCGGGAATCCCCGGCGATGCCAGGGCATGACGGTTTCCGGCTTGACGATGATGGGGGCCGAACGCCAGCCGGACCACCGGCGCAGCATCCATCCCCACAAGAGTCGGTCCACCTCCGTGAGTCGAACGCGCCGATGCCGCGACCTTCGGAGCACGTTGATCTGGTGGCGGAGGGCAAGAATCTCCAATTGCAAGGCCGCCCGGGTCTGGAAGCAGGAGCGGAGAGTGACCAGGAACGAAAAGAATAGGGTAAACATTATGAACGAAAGCTTAACAGCGGGAGCGAACCAACATCAATGATTTCAACCCAGACGGAATTTTTGGCAGGCACAGGTCATCTGGGAGGCCAAGGAGAAGGTCCGCAAGGGCGAGCCGATCGTCAGACCGGTCCACGTCGAGACCCCCGCAGACCTGCCCCTTGATGCGCGAAAGCTCCTGGTCGGTATCGCTCGCCACCCAGGCAGAAGCGTCCGATATCACCACCAGATCTCTCATCTCCATCACCGACAGTTTCACAGTGCTCTTCGACTGCTTGAGCGACGGCGGTTGGTTTCGTGGAAGGACGAGCCCTCGACAGGAGGGAGGCGGCTGCGAATCTACTTTCCCTTGCCTGCCAGCGAACCGTCGAATCCCCCGGGCTGAGATGGCCGGTGTAGGGTTCGCACGCCAGCCATGGTTCGCGTCCTCTATGAGGAACGTGACTTCCTAGGTCAGCACCCGATCCAGGAGTTGGGTTACCGCCCGGTCAGACTCGGTGATAGCTGTTCGATGGTCGGGCGAGCCGGCAAGGTCCGTGTTCGAGAAGGCGATGCGTCCGAAGGGCGCGCTGCGAAGCACCTCTCGGGGTGCGGGCTTGCCATCTTTGCCGAAGAAAAAACCGGGCTGCGGGCTGCAGAAAGCGTGTCCCCAGCGATTGAGGATAATGCCGGCGATGTCCCGCTGAGGATCGAAGCCGGAGCGCGCGAACATGTCGTTGAACTGCTCGCGGATGCGGCGCTCGTACTCGCTGTAGGAGGTGCCCAACAACTCGGCGCGCCCCTTCGAGCCCTGCTCATCCGGAGGCAAGCCTGGGTAGAGGAACGCCACATAGAGGGTAAGGACGGTGGGCGAGTCGGGGCCGATGGTCTTCTGGTCGGTCCCGAACGTCACCACCTTGCGGACTTCGGTCCAGTTGCCGATCCCCTCGAACCATCGTCCCCCGGAGATGCCCAACTTGTAAAGGAATCGCCAGTTCCGCAATGCGACGTTCACCACCATGTAAGGTGTGCGGTGGAACTGCGCGTAGGCGTCGCGGTGGGACGAAGGCAGATCCCGCACGATGTGCTTGGTCGTCCAGCTCCCACCCGCCATCACCACGGAGCGGGCCTTCAGCCGGTAGGTGCTTCCACCGCGAGTGTAGGTGATCCAGACGAAGTTGGACTTCCCGGGATCACCGTCGTGTTCCACGCGTACGACGGTCGACTGCAGCCGGATGCGTGTCGGGCTGCCTAGGCGGTCGAGCGCAGCAAAATTGATGGAATTACGGCAGACATTTTCAAGCGTACGCGGGCCCGAGATCGAATCCGGGATAAGGGTCTTCACCATCAGGCGCGCCATTCCCGCGTTCCCGCCCGGGAACATCTGCCAGCCGGTCGTGGGCGTATCGTCGAGGGCGTAGAACGCGTCCCAGACAAACTTGCAGTAGCCGGACAGCGCGTCCGGTCCCAGACCGAAGCCGCCCGCCGTCTCCTCGGTGAAGAAAGTGCGGATGGTCTCCTGACTGAGGCCGTCTTCTTCCATCATCACCTGTTCGAGGGTCTTGCTATCATAGCGGCGTGATACCTCGTCACCCGGGTAGTCGAAAGGCAGCTTCGGTGGCCAAGCACTCGGATTGACGCCTTGGTGCCACTTGAGCAGTTCGGCGCGCGTCTGCGGCAACAGGGGTGCGCCTTCGAGCTTCCGGCCCCAGGGATCAACCAACCACATGCCGGGCCGCTGGCCGAACTTGGCGCCGAAATAAAAACCATAAGTCGATGGCTCAATCGACACCATCTGGTAAGGACTACGGCTCAGCGGAATCTCGCGCTCGGAGCTGCCCCAGGTCTGGTACTTGAACTGCCGGTAATCCATTCCGATGGATTGGTAGAAGCGCTCCAGGTAGCTGTGCGGGTAAGGAATCTGAAAGTGGGTCGAGCCCTGTTGTGCAAACAGGCGCTGGCCGTCCACCATGAACTCGTTGCGCTTGGCCTCTCCGCCGAAGACCGGGTGGTTCTCGAGCACCAGGCACTTGAGACGCGGACCGGCTTGGCGGTTGAAAAAGAGCGCGGCCGCCAGCCCGCTGAGCCCACCGCCCACCACGACGCAGTCGAACGTCTCACCGGTATCGCTGGCGTTCGAGGGAGGCGCGTCAAAGATGTGGTCGCGAATCCTGTGCGCCTCGTTCATCACCGCCTCGGTGTTGCCGTTGGAATTGCGGTAATCGCCTACACCGCCGTAGCCCGTCCAGTCGCCGCCTTGGGCCATCAGCTCGATCGGGGTCAACTGGGTGAGCAGAAGGCCGCCCGATGCGAGAAGGGTAGAGTTGAGGAAGTCGCGTCGATCGATTTGTTGGTCAAGTCCGAGTGTCTTGTCGCCAAAAGGCTTCCGCTTGGGGCCGGTCATAGGTACTCCTCAGCGTTAGAAGTAGAACTTTTCAGCGCGAATTGTGCGCATTATATCTGCCATCAGGAACGAGATTGAGAAACGCGATTTGTGCCCGTCGTAGACGCCTTCGCCCAAGGACCTTCACGTTGGCCGGCGGAACAGGAGGCGCGAAATAGATAGTAGCCGCTCGGATCGAACATGTCCATGAACGCCGTACCCTCGACTCAGCAGGTACTATGTGAATTTCAGACAGTACCGATCAGCACGTTCACAGCAGCCAGGCCGGGCGGCTTGACCAGGCCCTTGATGCGCGTCAGACCCGCCTGCGCCGCTTTCCGCGGGAAGAAATCCACGATTCCCACGGCCCTCAAGGAATCGCTGCAGTCTCCCAGGACGCCAAACGTCCGTGAGACGCGCAGATAGTGTCATTCAGACACGCGGGCGTCGAGTCCGATGCTTCCAGCCGTTAGCACCGACCATCGCGTACTGCAGAACCAAGCTTCCCTCGCATTGGTTAGCGGACGGGTCGAGACCCCGAGGTTAGCAGGCACCAAACGAGGGGTGTCGGTGACAGGCTTTACCTCAGCGGGCTTGCTCGCCATCGAAGTGTAAAAGTCAGCGGATCCGCATCTTGAGTATCATGTCCACGTACGCAGGGTAAGGATGTAGCGCTCCGTGACATCGTCGAGAAGCGTAAAGATGCCCAAGATTCTTCCCCTGAGTCGGACCTTTTCGAGTATTTTCGAGCATCGATGACGGGCTCTCGAGCGCTTCCCAGGGGCTGCTCCGATCCCGAGAGAGCCCCTCCGTTCAACGTACGCAGGTGTGGCAAGCAGCGTTTCCACCGACGGCTTTTCGCACTAACCGAGGCAAGCCTGTGAAGTGCTACCTACGCGAGCAAAAGAACCGGCTTTCGAACGTGCCGTGCTCGACCTCCAGGCCTTCGGTCACCGCTCCCAGAAGGAACCTCAGCACAGTGGTCGCTGATCCCCATCCCCAGTTTGCCGCAAACAGGAAAAGGGCCGTCTGGGCCGCCAACGGCCCTCGGACATCTGTGCCGATTGTCGGCAGGTTCTAAGCGACCCATCTCCGTTCCCACAGAGCGAGTGCAGGCACGGCCAGTGTAGGTGACGGTCGAGGTGATTTGTGACGAGGCCCACTCTGTCAGCTGCTAACCTAATCGCACGAACTCGGTCTTTTCCGCGTACTTCCGGGTGAGTGCCCGAACGTCCTAGCTGAATTTCAGAAAAAGCTCTTCCCATCTTCTGGCTTGCGCAGGTTGGTAGTAGCAGAAACCCCTCGCATTCGACACGCCCCGAGCCCCCGATTCTGACCCTTGGTCATCAGAGCTGGAACTTGCTTGTCGCAGGCAAGATCGGGCAGCAAATCCCTCATCACCGTCTCGTGAGCGGGAATGCCCGTAAGAATCCATGTACCGGAACGGGCCCGCAAAGGTGATCCAATAACCCAGGTCATTGAACAGGGGCCGACCTGGTCCCGGACCAATTTGATGCAGGTGAATTGCAGCGCCCACATCAAGTTGCGACTGAACAGAAAGAACCAGGAACGCATCGACGCCGTCCTTCACGTCATAATTCGCTCGAACGCATGTCTGGCCCGGTCAAGCGTAAGCTCGACGTTCTCCTCGGTGTGCGCGAACGAAATGGAACACTGCTTGGTCGCCGTCGGGAAAAAGTAGATGCCGCCTTCTATCAGCTCCCTTCGCAGCCGTTCGTCCAAGCTGAACTCGTGGTGGCTCGCCAAATCGTGCCAGTCTCTCGGGCAGTGGTCCATGAAATAGATGCAGAAGGCGGACCCTTGCCGAGCGACCACGGCCCGCAGACTCATCTGCCGGATGATTCCTTCCAAGCCCTGCTCCATCTTTGTACCCAGAGCTTCGATGTGCCGGTAAACCTCGCCATCGTTCATGAGCAGCCGCTCGATGGTCGCAATCGCGGCCGCAGTGGGCACGGGATGCGCGTTGTAGGTGCCGGCGAGCAGCACCCGCTTCGACGGCTCGGGATGCACGAAATAATCCATCAAGCTTTTCTTGCCCCCCAGCGCGGCAATGGGGTAGCCGTTCGCCAACGCCTTGCCGAAGACGGCCAAGTCGGGCTTTACTGCAGCAATCTTTGCGTAACCACCGATTCCGTGGCGAAAGCCCGTCTTCACCTCATCGAAGATGAGGACAAAGTCATGCTGGTCGGCCAGTCGGCGCAGCCCCTCGAGGTATCCGGGTTGCGGCTTGACGATACCGATGTTTTGCAGAACCGGTTCCGTGATCAGCGCCGCGATGCGGTACTTCTCGCAGACCCAGCGTACCGAATCCAAGTCGTTGAAGTTGACCGGGTGAACGAGTTTCCGGTGCTCAGGCGGGATGCCGGCGCTGATCGGGATGTAGGGGTATTCGCCTGGTGACACGCGAGGGCCAAGCACATCCAGTGGTGTCATCACATTGCACGAGACGTCGTTGTGCCAGCCGTTGTAGCCGCCCTGCATGACCACGATGTGATCGCGTCCGGTCACGGCGCGTGCGAGTCGAATCGCCTGGTACGTTGCTTCGCTGCCAGCGTTGAGGAACTGCACCGACTCTACAGCCGGCACGTGACGGCAGATCAGTTCTGCCAGTTGACCTTCGAGCACGGTCGTTCCCGAGCCATAGAGGCTGGCGCCTTCGCGCAGCGCGCGGGTGACCGCCTCGGTGACATAGGGATCGTTGTGTCCGAGAAGATGAGGAGCGAAAGCAGCGTGATAGTCGATGTACTGATTTCCGTCTGCATCCCAAATGTAAGCCCCGCGACCTTTGACAAAAACAATCTCCGGCTGACTGGCCCGGTTCACCGATACGACGCCGCCCGGAATGAATTGCCGATTGTGCCGGAAGATGTCGGCAGATTTGGAGTACCCGGCGGCTACATCCGTTTCCACGTTTGGCTCCCTGCAGAACTGACCCAAGCCCTTTGAGGCTCGAACCCCAGCCTACATCTCGGAATGCAACAAGCGATCTCAGGCCTTGACAATAATCTTTCGCCTGTACATCCAGAACAGGATAACCCACTCGACGCCAAGAACGGCGAGTTGCCGGAAGAGCAGTCCCGATCTCGGTATCAGTCCGGCGATGTCCTTGGTGAAGACGTCGACGATCCCGCCGACGTGAATCAGGCTCGTGAACATATAGATGAATATGGCGTTCACGCCAATCACGGCGAGCGGGAAGGCCCATTTTCGATAGCGCCGGACGTCGATTACCCAGTAGAAGAGGAGAAACATCAGGCAAGCCCATCCGGCTGACAGGAGGCCGTAGGACGCGGTCCACAGTTTCATGATCACCGGTACAAAAAGGCTCGTCGCGTAGCCGAGCGCCAGGCAAAGGAGCCCGACGCCGCCAAGTATCTTAAGTTTGCTTGCCGGGGTGCGGGAGCTCATCAGCAGCTCCCCGATCAGCAATCCAACCAGCGTCGTGGAAATCGTGGGTATGGTGCTCAAAACCGTTCCCCAGCCCTCAGACGCGTACGACCAGCGATCCCAGTGAGTTTGTCCGAGCACGGCGATATCTACCCAGTGCACCAGGTTGTGATTGAGCGCGTAACTCCCCGCGGGAATGCCGGGAGCGGGAACGAATGCCAGAAGCAGCGCGTAGCCGGCGAGGATCGCTGCGGCGAGCACTGCCTGAAACCGCCAGGATTTGCGCACCACCAGGAACGCCACGAAATAAGCAATGGCGATCGGCTGTAGAGCGCTGCTCAGTTCGACCAGATAGGGCGAGCCGATGGAAACCGATTCACGCACCGAACCCAGCAGGAACAGCACGACAACGCGCTTCAAGGCGTGGATCATCTGCTCGTGATAGGTTTGGGTTTCGGATCGCTTCCGGAACGACAAGGGCACCGAAACCCCCACCATCAGCATGAAGGCTGGCCAAATGCAATCGTAAAAGCGCAAGCCCTGCCAGGGAGTGTGTTCGAGTTCATAGACGATCGTGTCGATGACGCGGTTGTGACCCAGAGCCTGCAATCCGGCCATCAGCCCGCCGCCGCCGATAATCCAAAACATGATGAAGCCGCGGAAGGCGTCGAGCGAAAACAGCCGCTCAGAAATCCGCGCTGCGGGCGTGCCGCCCGTGAGTGGCTCGACGGAGCGCGCGGGCGTGGCTTCCACGATGGGTGGGGAATCAACCTTGGCCATATCCGTCACCAATCCTTGCCGGTTGTCGGCCCGCGGGCCGACTTGCCCCGTCGTTCTAATCCGCGGGTGCGCGAAACTTTTATTCTCGCGTCACCTGCAACTTCCACACGTGGCTGCCGAACCCTGCCGGGAGTTCGATCGTCTTGGTCTCCGGAACCAACTCCGCAGCCTTGATACGGACCGGTGCCTTGCTGTCCACAGCGACGGCGAGGCGCTCGACGCCCTTCAATCTTTGCCGGAAGACATCGGAGAAATGTACCACCCAGGAAGAAGGATGGCTTCCAAAATAAGCGCAATAGTGCCGGTCGAAATTAAAGGCGAGCTGCCATCCGTCTACCGCCGAAGCGCCGATCTCGGTATGCAGGTAAGCGATGTAGTGGTTCGCGCTTATGGTTTTGTAGTTCGCGGGCAACGACTCCAGGAGGCGGCTGACGAATTGCGGCTGCATGGCAATGTCGCGGTCGTGAAAGAGCAACATTACCGGGCCGTCCGGATGTGCCGGCCATGCTTCAGGATGGAACGGACGGTCGTAACTGGCCTCCGTCTGCGGTGAAATCCCTGTCATGTCGAGAACCAGATCGCGGTCGAGATAGTCGTAATAGGCTGGCTCGGCATGGAAAAGCCCGAAGCCTACCCGGGCCGCGAGCCGGCCCGTGTTGTTGAACTGAGATTTCGACCAGCCGGCTCCGCCCGGTCTCAGCTCCAGAGGCGTTTGAGCGAAGTCCTTTTGGAGATACTCGAGAGAACGCTTCAAGTGGAAGAGTTGGACGATGGCCGGCGACTCAACCCCGCGTCGCTGGTCTTCAAACTCTGTGTACCAGCCGTCCGCCGAGCCTTCTCCCGCCAGGTCCGCCGTCCACCACGGGCCCGGGGGTGACTCGAGGTCCGGTTGCATGTGCGTCCAGCCGTGGCTTTCGATCTCCAGGACGCCGGCCGCGACCGCTGCTTTGAGACCTCGCTGGGTCGAGCCGTAATCCTGGTGTAAGCCGTAAAGGTCGGTGAATTTCTGCGTCCAAGGGGAAACTATACGTTTCGTCTTTCGGTCCACGTAACCCGTGTCGACGTTGGCGGCAAACACCGCCTGGCGCTTTTCGAGAGGTACGATCAGGTTTTCGCGGAGGGCTTCTTCGCTCGGTTCGAGGTAACGCCAATAAGAAAGGAATCCTTTGTCCGCCGTTCCCCAATCGTCCATCTCTACTTCAATGCTGTGGGAGTAATCGACATTGGGCGAGACAAGGTACTCGAGACTCCAGACCAGCGATCGAAAGAACAGGTGTCTCCAATAAGCAGAGTCACGCAATGATCGGATATCCGGAACGCCCATCCAAATGGCGGAAGTTTCCGCATCGGGCTGATCGATGGTGAGTACTGGGTGGTGGTTCTGCTCGATCAACACCGTCGCGCCTTGGGGTTCCACCCAAGCGCGGGTGCTGAAGTCCCAGGCCACGCTCAGGGGATCCATTCTTAGAGCCGCTAACTCCCGCGTAATGAAGTGGGACGCGACCACACGCAGGGGGTCCGTCGCGGTGTAAGCCTCTTTGTATTTGAGTCCGAGGAGCCTTTCGAGTGCTGGATCAGCAAAGCGGGACTTCGCTACCACCAAACTGGTCCCAGCGCGCACCGCTTCTTCAAGAGAGCCGACGTTTTGATTGGCGTAGGAGTCGGCGTCGGCAAGCCAGATCACAACGCCATAACGAACGTCTCCGGAGCGGCGAAAAAGGTAGGTTCCGTCAAGGTGTTGCTGATCCAAACGCAGGATATCAAAGGGAACCGACCAGGCTTTGAGGAGCGCAGCGACGGGCTGAAACGTGTCTTTCTCATGATCCACCAGCACGCTCGAGGGATCGTTCCAATGTTCGACGACAAGAAGCGCCCGGTAGGGCTTCGTGGTCCAGTGCGGGACCGGCGTCTCGGCCGGCGACGCCAACGTGGCGAGAAAAAGACACGCGAGCAGCGACGCCAGTTTCATCAAGGCGAGCCTGTAGGACGACCGGTCGGCGCGAGTTACCAGAAGAATTTCAGCCCGAACTCCATCGCCCGCGGGTCGGTCTGGATGTTGCTGATGCGCCCAAACTGGCAGCCGGGCTGATGCACCAGGTCGGGTGTTCCGCTTGCTGCCACCGGCAGGCAAAAACTGTTGCTGGGCCGACCCAGATTCTGATGGTTCAAGGTGTTGAACACATCCCACCGGAACTCGAAGTACCTCTGCTCGCTGAGTGGAAGTCCTTCCCCAGCGATGTATCCAGATTCCAATATCCGGCGCCCGGAAATTGGGCAACACCGGACCCGACTTTGCGAACAGCCAGGCGCGTGGGTCGGTGGGGCTGTAGTTGGCCCAAAAGCTTTGGTCGTTGCCAAAGACGGCTCAAACGCAGCCGGGTTGATCCAGTCGGCGATCTGCTGCGCCTTGGCGCGGCCGCCGCCGCGTAGGCCCGGTCCAGGGCACGCGGAAGTTGTTGTACTTGCCAGGGCTGAACAGCCATTCGCCAAAGTATTTGCTCTTGCCGCTCCACGCGTGATCGATTTTGATGGAGAAATTGTTCACGTCCTGGCTGGTGCCTACCGGCCCCAGAAAATTATTGCAGATACTCACGCCTCCGCCCGTCGCCAGCGGACAACTCCCGGTCGTATCGATATGATTGGGCATAGGAAACGACTGGATGAAGAACATGGCGGTGGGGTCCAGGCGGTTGGCCGGGAGCTGAGTGGCAAAGTTGCAAGTTACAACCGGCGTCGCCATGGCCGCTCCAGCCTCGACCGAAGTGTTCAGGCAGCCGTTCGCGCCGAAGGGATTCCGAGGGACCGGCGTCCCGAAAGCCGTCCGCTGGAAAAGCCCGTTCACGTCAGGTCCCACGGTGCTGCTCGGATCCCACATCCCGTTTTGGACCACGCTGGTGCCCCCCTGGCCTCCGTTCACAGACACATCCGATCCGAAGATGTGGGTGGGGTCAGGAAAAGTTCCGAATTCACTGTTGAATCCGAAATTACTGCCGGGTGGACCGGCCAGCACATTGACTCCCGGCATCAGGAAGACGAGTTGCTGCAAATCGTGGCCCGCCAGGGGGAGATCCCGGATGAGGTCGGATTGCAGAGTCGTACTGAAGTTAGACGCCGCGGTCTCGAGCACTTGAGCTCCGGCCCTGACTTCAATCCGCTGGCGCGTAACTCCGACGGTCAATTGACGATCCACCCGCGTCGGTGCACCCGCTAGAACCTTGATGTCCGTTACGTCCACGGCCGTGAACCCGGCGGCCTCGAAGTGAACGCGATAGTCTCCCGGGACCAAATCCACCGCCTGGTAATAGCCGGCCCCATTGGTTTTGGCCGTTTGCGTCACGTTCGTATCCACATCCGTCACCACGACCGTGACTCCCGGCACCACCCCACCATGGGTGTCGGTCACGATGCCCTCGACGGCGCCGCGATTCAGCTGTGCCGTAAGAGGCGCGCCCCAATAGAGCAGCATTAAACCGAGAGATCCAAGAAGTACTCATCGGGAAGTCATGCGAGCCTCCTTTGTGTCTTCAGGAGAGACCCGGCTCAGCCGTCCGTTGTTCGGGCCTCAGCCCAACGAGCCGACGCTATGGATCAAGCTGTTGCCGCGAGTATTCGGGCAGTCAGTTGATCTGTCAAGCGGTATCTGGTACGGTTGGTGCCGACCGTCCAATAGGTTGAACACATTTCCAGTAGGAAGGCCACGATGGGTGCATCGAAGGCCTACGCCGTACCCTCCATCGAGCGGGCAATTACCGTCCTGGAATTCCTCGCTCAGTCGAGGCGCGGATTCTCAGTTTCCGAAATGAGCCGAAGGCTGGGGATTCCGAAGAGCTCCACCCACCTGATCTTGACCACCCTCGAACGGAGGGGGTTCCTGCAGAAGAACACTCAAACAGGCAGATACTGCTTTGGCTTGCAGCTTCTGAGCCTTAGCCGGAGCGCTCTCGAGAACTTGGACTTGCGGGAGGAGGCCAAACCGTTCTTGCAATCGCTCATGGAAAGGACCGGGCTCACCGTTCATTTAGCCGTGCTGGAACGCAACGAGGCGGTGATTATTGAAAAAGTGGAAGCGCCGGGACTGCTGAAGCTGGCGACCTGGATTGGCCGGAGGCTGGACGTCAATTGCACCGGAGTCGGGAAGGCCCTTATCGCATTTCTTCCTGAAGTTGAGTTCGAGCAGGTGATTCGCGCCAAGGGCTTCCCCAGGCACAATGACCGCACCATCACCTCGACGAGTGCTCTGACACGAGAGCTTGCTGAGGTGAGGCAATTAGGTTATGCCTTTGATGATGAAGAAGACGAGATCGGGCTGCGGTGCGTCGGCGCGCCCATATTTGACGCTCATCAAAGGACAGTTGCAGCCGTGAGCGTGGCCGGGACTACCAGTCAGATTCCGCTCGAGCGCGCTCCCGCTCTAGCCGGCACGGTGAAGCAGGCGGCGGAAGCGATCTCGGAACGTTTGGGCTGCTTCGCCCGGGAAGCTACGGGATCGGAGCAGCGCACGAGGACTCGAGCGGCCGATCCGCTTTGACTGCGTAAGTCTAGTAAGGATAGAGCACACCATCGAGCTAGAGGGTTCATGGGCTTGAAGGGCCGCGGGTGTCGGTCGGTAGCTGCCGCTATCTTTTCGCTCATCACGCTTGATTTACCTCTACTCGCCAGCGGCCTTGCGGCGTCAGCATCCCACCTGAGCCTGGCTGAGCCCATACCAGCAATCCAAGACCAGGATGTTCCCTCCACCGTTTCGTTGGCACGGGAGATTCAGACGGCCCTGACCGAAGGCGAGGTCGATAGGGCGCGAGACAGTCTGCGGAAGCCGCTAAGTCGCCCTCGACTCGACCCCGACCTTCTGCTTCGTGTCGGAGTCGCTTTCGCGCGGAGCGAGCTCTACGCCGAAGCGTCGGAGGTGTTCGCCCGGTGTGCCAAAGACGGCGGCCCTGGAGGCTAGCCCGCACGGTTCGCCGCAAGAGGAAATAGCGCGTTCATACCTACGCGGCAAAATCGAGGCTGCCGCCGGGAAGACGTCCGAGGCAGAACGTGATCTTGCGGCTGCTTCTTCCGGCGCCCCTCGCGAGGAGAACTACGCGTTGGATCTCGGCCTTTTCTACGTCCGGCAGCGCGATTACCGTCGGGCTACGCAGGTTCTCGAGCGCGGTGTGAACGCCAATCCACAGTCGCCGTTTCTTCTTCTGGGAGTGTCCCTGTCCCAGCTCTTGAGTGGGCAGCAAGTAGAATCAGTGGAGACTTCAAGGAAGGTGCTCAAACTGGAGCCAGACTTTCCTCCGGCGCAGCTACTGATGGTCTATGCACTGCAGGCGAACTTTCGACACACGGTTGGGAAGGGGCTGACGCTCCAGGCCTCCTACACCTGGTCGCACGCCATTGACGACGCCTCCAGCACTTATTCCCGCACGGGGGTAGACGACAGCAATCTGAGCCGCTGGCGCGCGACTTCTGACATGAACCGCACTCAGGTGCTGGTGATGAACTACATCTATGAGCTGCCGTTCTTCACGAAGAGCCGGAGTGGCGCTGCCCGGAGCTTGCTGGGCGGCTGGAAGGTCAGCGGCATCACCAGCTTCTTCACGGGCGCGCCGATTAACTTCGGCTGCAGCCTACTCAGTGGAATCGGGGAGGGTGTGCAGTGCAACTCGCTGGGTAAGTTCCAGATCAAGAAAGGCGTGGTTAACGACCCTGAGTTCGGACCGACCCCGACGTGGTTTGACCCGAACACCATCGGTCAAGTTACCCTCGCCCAACTTCGCGCCGATGGCCAGCTGGGAATGTTTGGCACCATGGGCCGCAACGTGCTCACCGGCCCGGGACGTAACAACTGGGATATGGCACTGCTCAAGGATTTCGAACTGCCGTGGTTTGGAGCGGAACGTTCGCGGCTTCAGTTCCGCTGGGAAACCTTCAATACCTTCAACCATCCGCAGTGGGGCTCTTTTGGAGGCCCTGCCGTCAACGCAGGCTGTGATAGCCAGACGCCGCCCGGCAGCCCTTGCGGGCCCGCGATGCTCCCAGATGGGACGCCAATCAACCTTCGCAACGGCCAAGTCAATGCCGCCTGGCCCGCGCGCATTATGCAGTTCGGCTTGTAGGTCATTTTCTAGTAAGGCTGTGCTCAAGAACAGGTTTTGTTAGAGACTCTTAGTTTCATGAGAAGGCGGGCCGCCACGAGCCAGAGACTGCGGTTGCTCCCACCTTATAGAGAACACCTTTCTCAGTCCTTCGCGCGATTCTTTATGCGTGTGGGCCTGCCGATTGACATACCGCCTTTCAGAGAGGAAAGACAGTCGGCGACACGGAAAGGTTGACTGGAACTAGGTTCTGAAGGGACTTCGTCGGAACGCCCGCCTGAAGCAGCTCCAACCGCGAAGATGTCCAGGTTAATGGCTCAGCGACCAGACATAGGCGGCGACCGCCGATAGCTGGTCGGGAGTGAGTTGCGCTCCACCCATGGGCGGCATCGGGCTGCGATATTCTTTCGGGTGCGGCACTCCTTCTTTGATCATCTTCAAGATTCCGGCATAGCTGCCATCGCTCCACAGCCACTTCTTGGCGGTAAGGTTGGGACCCAAGGGCGAGCCGGTCGCGTTCGCGCCATGACAGGCCGCACAAGCCGCTCCGCCTGCTTGACCGTGGAAAATGCGATCGCCCAAGGCAACCATCGCTCGGGTCACTTCTTTGGGAACCGCAAGGTTCCCGGTTGCAGCCGCACCGGCATTGGCATTCGTTCCCTCCGGCGGCTTGGCGGGAGCCTCCGCCACCTCGCCGGCGGGGGCCGACGGACTCGGGCAGGGAGTGACCGCCGCAGCGCCGCTATTGAAGCCCTCGCCCTTGTACACAATGCGATAGATCCGGCCACGGATATCGTCCGAAACGTAGAGCGCTCCGTCCGGTCCGACCGCCAGGCCGGAAGGACGATGCGCGCCGCCGTCCGGAGTCTTTACCGCTCCCGCGAAGCCGTCCGCGAAAACCTCGCAATTTCCCGCTGCGCGGTCGCCGAGGAGCGGCTGAAAAACGACGTTATAGCCGCCTTGCGGGTAGGGCGCCCGATCCCATGAACCATGGAAGGCGATGAAGACTCCGTCGCGATAGCGAGCTGGAAATTGCTTCTTGTCGTAGCGCACCATGCCGTTCGGCGCCCAGTGGGCGGGAAGCGCGGCCACCGGAGCGATCTTGTCCGCGCAAACGCCCACCTTCTTGCCGCCGTCGCCGCCGTACTCGGGCGCCAGGACGAGCTTTTGCCGCACCGCGTCGTAATAGCATTCCGGCCAGCCATAGTCGCCACCCGGCTTCAAAAGCAGCAATTCTTCGGCAGGCAAAGTGGCTTCCTCGGTGGGCTGGTAGAGATCGGGCCAATTCGCATGCAATTGGTCTCGTCCGTGCTGGGTCGCGAATACCCGGCCGCTGGAGTCGATAGCCAAGCCTTCAGCATTGCGGATCCCCGTGGCGTAGCGTGCCGCTGGCGAAAACGTCTGGTTCGTCTTATTCGCGTCATAACGCCAGATTCCGCCCCGGGTCTCGAGTTCGGTGCATGGATTCGCTCCAGGCACTTTGGGTTGCCGATTCCGCGGCTGGCAGGAATTGGTCGCAGTAGCAACATCCACGTACATCCATCCTTCGGCGTCGATAATGAAGGGATGCATGGGGTGGTCGCCACCCAGAGGCAGTCCGAAGACGATCGTTTCAGGAGAGCGTCGTGGCACGATGGAGCCGGCAGGGAGTGCATAGCGCACGATGCGATCGTTAATCTCCGCGTAAATCGAGTCCTTGTACATGCCGATGCCGGTGCCACCGGCTCCGCCCGTCTGGACGGTCTCACCGAAGCGCTCGATGACGCCGGCTTTTCCGGCACCCGTTTTGTCCTGCAGGGCCACCAGGAATCCGCCCGCATGCGGCACATCATGACCGTAGTACTCGCCTGACCAGGTGTTCACGTAAACCACTCCGCTCGGCCCCACCACCAGGTGGCGAGCGTGACCAATGCCGTCAGCAAATACGGTCGCGCAAAAACCGGCAGGTAATTTCAACCCGCTGTCGTCGCCCGGACACGAAGGCTTTTTGGCTTCTTGTGCAGAATTGGCCTCGCTTTGGGCCGACGCCATCGACCCAAGCAGACAGAACGTGGCCAGGGCGGCCGCGCAAGCCAACACAACTCTACTTAAGCCAGGCAATCGCATTGAACCCTCCGGAGATCGACTGCGAAAATCCCACGAAATGATTTTAGTACATTTCTTCGCAGCGTGAAGATGGTTGGTTGCTAAGTGCGGGGGTTGGAATATGGAGCCGATGGATTATCGGGCACGAAGCGCTGATACTTCCCACGGCACGGCTGTCGTACCCCTGCGAGAGGTTAAGCGCTTCATAAGGACGGTGGCCTCGCCCCCGAACGAGGGCTACATCGCTGGCTGACAATGCGTAATCGGGACAGCAAGGGAAAGGGTGTTTCGCCTGTCGCGCTGCCTGAAAGGAGCAGCGAGATTCGGGCGCGGCATCCAAGTCCGAGCGGCACGAGGGAGAACAAAAAGCGAAGAAGTAACCGTTCGCAACGACAGAAAAAAGATAGTTTATTTTGGGGGTTTGAAGCTTTTAAGATGCAGAAAACAAAGGAAGCCTCGAGGAACGAACTTCGGAACGAACTGTTCCCGCCGGGTCGCGTACGCGTAATACATTGTAAATAAAGGATAAAGTCCGCAGGAACAGAGTGGAACGAACGTCCAATACTGACTTATCTTATTGAAAATAAACGAGGCGACGTGAGACAGGTGCGCAGGGAATGCTGTCGTCGCACTAGCGCTCTCCCATCCACAGTCCGAAGCCGCTCCGAGGAGATCGAAGCCGGCCTGTCGAGCCGCAGAGGGCGGGACGCCCGCCCTACGAGCTAGCCTACTTCTTTCCGGCGCCCACCTTGGCGAGCTCCTCGCCCGTTGCCGCCGCCACGTGCTCGTGCAACGAGTTGCCGTGCGAGTCCATGGTGACGATGGCTACGAAGTCGCGCGCCTCGAAGCGCCACATGGCTTCCGGGACGCCGAGTTCCTCGAGCAGGTCGACGCCGAGGACTTTGGGCAGGCAGCGGGCGTAGTACTGCGCGGCGCCGCCGATGGCGTGGAGATACACGGCGCCGAATTCCTGGAGCGCGGCCAGCGTCTTCTTGCCCATGCCGCCTTTGCCCATCACGGCGCGCAGGCCGTAGCGCTTGATGATGTCGGCCTCGTAGGGCTCTTCGCGGATGCTGGTGGTGGGACCGGCGGCGTTGGTGCGCCAGCGCACATTAGGCGGTGTGCCTTCCTTGAGCATCACCGGGCCGCAATGGTAGAGGATCGCGCCCCGCAGGTCGCAAGGCGCATCGTGATGGAGCAGGTAGTGATGCAGCGCGTCGCGCCCGGTCACCAGCGGGCCGTTGATGAGCACTACGTCGCCCACTTTGAGCGCGCGCACTTGCTCTTCGCTCAAAGGCGGCTCGAGGCGGATCTCGTGGCCGGTCAGCTTGAAGCCCGTACCTTCGCGAATCAGCCGCTCGACCGGGCGGTCAGGGTCGCGATAGAGCCAGCGCTTGATGGCGCCGGTCTCGGGGTCGATCATCACCCCCAGCCGCCGGAAGGCCCAGCAGTCGTAAGCGACGGAGACGAAGAAGCTGGCGGGCAGGCGATTGGCCGCGGCAATCTTGCAGCCGATGAGCGACGCCTTGCCGCCGAAGCCCATGGTGCCCACGCCGATCTTGTTCGCCTCTTCCATGATGCCGGCTTCGAGCTTGGCGAGCGCGGGGTCGGGATTCACGTCGTCGAGCGCGCGGAACAGTTGCTCCTTGGCAACGGCGTAGCCGTGCGCGCGGTCGCTGCCGATGCAGACGCCGATGGCGCCCGGCGAGCAGCCCTGTCCCTGCGCCTGCCACACAGCGTGCAGGATGCACTTGCGCACGCCCTCGAGGTCGCGGTCGGCGCGGCCCAGATGGTCGAGCGTACAAGGCACCGCGTACTGGATATTCTTGTTCTCGCAGCCGCCGCCCTTCAGGATCACGCGCACCTCGATGTCGGACTGCTCCCACTGCTGGAAATGCGTGACGGGCGTGCCAGGCCCGAGATTGTTGCCGGTGTTCTTGCCGGTGACGGAGTCGACCGAGTTGGGGCGGAGCTTGCCGCGCTTGGTTGCTTCCACGACCGCTTCTTCGATCCGCTTCCGCATCACGATTTGATTCACGCCCACCGGCGTCTTGATCTCGAAGGTGATAAAGCCCGTGTCCTGGCAGACCGGACCCACGTCCTCATAGGCCATGTCAATGTTCTCGTTGATGATGGCCAGCGCCTGTCCAGCTTGCGTGGCTGGACTTTCCTTGGTGAGCGCCCAGGACATCGCCTGGCGGACGTCCGGCGGCAGATTGGTCGAAGTCTGGATGAGGAGCTCGAGCATCGACGCGCGGAAGAATTGCATGACGTCCTCCTGGTCAACCAGCGGGGCAGACAAGCCAGCGGGGAATCTTGCCTGCCGTCCTTTGTGTACCAACTCAGTTTACCTGAGCGCGCCGGAGATTACACTCCGGCCAACGCCGTGGGATGAGGCCGATATCAGTAATGGGAGTTCCAAGGGGCTCAGCAGATGAATCCGTACGCCGCCCAGGGACGCAACCTTTTGCCTGGCAGGAACGTCTTTACCATTGTAAGATGCAGTTGGTGTGCGCGGTTGCCGATCACGCACCAGGGGGTCGCGCCATGAAATCCGCGAATCGCTCTTCCCACCGATTGGTTCTTTCCGCTGGCTTGCTTGTGCTAATGGTTGTCGACTTCGGCGCCGTCCGGGTTCTCGCGCAGGAGTCCGAGTCCGAGGGCTATTCCCATGCACGTGTCGTGCGTCTGAGTTTCGTGGAAGGGACGGTGACTGTCCAGCGGCCGGATATGACCGACTGGGCGACCGCCCCGGCGAACACGCCCATCCAGGAAGGATTCAAGCTGTCGACCGCCGGGGACAGCTTTGCGGAAGTCGAGTTTGAGAACGCTGACTCGACAGCTCGCCTGGGTCAGCAGTCCTTGCTCGAGTTCTCTCAGCTTGCGCTGACCCCGGACGGCGGCAAGGTCAACCACCTTGTCCTCGACCAAGGCTATGCGACCTTCCATTTCGTGCCAGCCGACAACGACGACTACGAAGTGAAGGCCGGTGATACGACAGTGAAGCCGCAGGGGAAGGCTGAGTTTCGCCTCGACCTCGATCAAGAAGGCCGGATGCGCGTCGAAGTATTCAAGGGATCGGTCGAAGCGGCTGGGCCCGGTGGCGACACGACGGTGGCCAAGAACGGCGTGCTCGAAGTCGCGCCCGGCGAGTCGTATCAGATCGCCCAGGGCATCACCAAGGACGATTGGGATCAGTGGGTGGAGCAGCGCGATGAAGGGCAGGCCGTGGCTCAGGCACCCACTCCAGGGCCTTACACGGCCACAAGCGGGAACCTCTACGGCTGGAGCGACCTCTCGTATTATGGTGATTGGGGGTATCTGCCGGATTACGGCAACGTGTGGTTTCCGCCCGTCGGAGCCGGTTGGTCGCCCTACTCGATGGGGCGCTGGTGCTGGTATCCCGGATTCGGCTACACCTGGATTTCCTTCGAACCGTGGGGCTGGCTGCCCTTCCACTACGGCGGATGGTTCTTCGATGCGGCGCTCGGATGGTTCTGGACGCCGCTCAGCTTCGGCGTATGGTCCCCCGCCCTGGTCACCTGGTATCAAGGGCCAGGATGGGTAGGATGGGCGCCCCGGCCAACCAGGCTGCCGCGGCATGTGCCGCATTCCACTCCCTCGGGCGGCACGCAGAACTGCACAGCAGGACGAACCTGCATGACTGCGGTGAGCCTCGATGTACTGCGCGAGGGCAAGCCGGTCACGCCGCAAAGCTTGATGGCGGTGGATCTCGCAGGGGCGCGCGGACGCGTTGTCTCCGGTCCGGAATTGACGCCAACGCGGCTTGCGTCGCTGCCGGGGACTCCCGCGACTGAGGCATTGAGGCATTCACACGGCTCGGTGCACTCGACAGGCGGAGTGGCAGTACCCGAGTCGTTCAGAGTCGGTGGCCAGCAGGCTTTCAGCGGCAAAGCGCCGTCGTCCGTCGGCTTGGATGGCGCGGAAAAGGCATCGGCTGGTTTTTTCGGCGCACGCACCGGACCCGCAAGGGAAAACTCCGGACCGGTGCGATCGGGAAACACTCGCACGGAACGCACGTGGGGCGGGGCGTCTTCGGGACACTTCGGGGAATCGCGCGCGGCGCCTCGGGAAAGCTCGGGGGTGTCCACCGGTAGCCGTGGTGGCGGATCGAGTCACGGCGGTGGTGGTGGGGCATCATCCTCGGGCGGAGGGCACGCGAGCAGCGGCGGTGGATCCTCAGGTGGTGGTGGCGGTGGCGGCGGACATAGTGGCGGAGGCAGCAGCAGTGGAAGCGGCAGCCACCACTAAAGAGACGACGCCGCGCAATGGGATTGCAGGACACGCAGCCAGTCTGGCGTAGCCTATCGCTTCGATACTGTCACGATCCTGGGTACCGCTGCTCTCTAGGCCGTGAGCTGGCCATCAACTAACCACAATTCCCGCATAACCCACCACAGTGCTACGGTCGCCGCTGGTGTCGGCCGAGGTCGCGTATTTCACCAAGTCGGCGCGCGTGGCGCCCAGTTCCCGGGCAGCCGTCAGCATGGCGACGGCCGGGCCGTATCCGCACATCGAGATGTCCTCGCGGCGGATCACCTCGTACAATCCGTGTGGGTCGAGCGTCAGGATCTGGTCGATGGCCTTGCGGTCCTTGATGCGTGTGACGTCGTCAGGCTCGTAGTGGTTCATGTCGCTCGAAGCGATGATGAAGACGGGCTTGTCCGCCTGCCTCACCACCTGAGCCACGCCGTGGCCCAGTGATTCGAGCGCCGCATAGCCACCCACGCCAATCGAGACGGGCACGAAGCTGAATTCCTTCACGAGGTGCTGGAGAAAAGGCAACTGCACCTCGAGCGAGTGTTCGCCGGCGTGAGCCTGCGCATCCTCGACGAGCAGGTGGCAGGCGTGAGTGAGCGAGCGCGCCAGCGCATGGTTGATGGGCGCCGTGCCCAGCGGCGTCAGCCATGCGCCCGCGGACATGATGGCGAGCGGCGCTCCCCGCCCAAAGTGATTCGGGGCAAGGATGATGTAGGAGGAGCGCGGCGGCAGCCGGCGGTAGACCGCTCCGGCAACGTGTCCGGAGTACATGTAGCCGGCGTGGGGTACGATGCAGCCGATGGCCTTCGCGAGCTTCCCTTCGGCCGCTCTGCCCGTCGCCTCGTTCTCCGCGTGCACGTATTCCTCGATGTCGCGAGCGAGGACTTCGGGGTTGGAAGGATAGAACCGGCCCGCCACCGCCGGACGCCGTACGTCTGGCGCTTGCATGCGGAAATCGTATGCGATGCGGCCGGGGGAGTCAACCGTCAGGGCGTCAGGTCCGGCGCCTTGCCTCGATGCGCCGGGCTTTAGTGCAATTCCTCGTCGACGTGGATTTTGAGGGCGCGCAAGAACTCGGCGTCCTGGTTGGAGAGACGAAACTCCCCTTCGCGATACCCTTCGGCATCGAGTTTCTGGCGATGCACTACGTCGGGTTCGCCGCGCTTGTTGAAACCGATGGTGACTTCGAGGACCAGAAAGAGGTCATAGCCGGCGGTGCGGATCCGTCCCATCACTTCTGAAATCTGCTCGGATTCGGACAGCGAGTCGTTGATCGCATGGCCGAGTTCGTCGATGAGTTGCTTGAATTTGTCGTCGAGGTTCAAGGTGCACCTATGGGTGAGATTCGCTCCAACGCCAGTCTACCACAACGCGCGCTAGCGAGGTTGTCCACGCCCTGTAGCGGCAGCCTCTGGCCGCCGGTCTTCGGCGCTCACAGAGCGCGGCTACAGTTCTAGCGGTTGTACTTGGGCGTGATGCCGCGCAGCCGCTTCCAGACCGCGTCGCAGCGCGTGAGCGTCGTGGAGTCGAGCGGGTCCGCCTCACACGCTTCCAGGTTCTGAGCGAGCTGCTCGGGACGCGACGCGCCGAGGATCACGGAATCCACCACGGGCTGGCTGAGCAGCCATTGGAACGACAACTCGACCAAAGTCTTGCCGGCCTCCCGCGCGATGACCTTGAGCTCATCGACCGCCGCAAAGTAGTCTTCGTGCCAGTAGCGGTTGAGGTAGAGCGGATTATGATCGAAACGCGAGCCGGCGGAGGGCTGGCTTTCGCGCGTGTGCTTGCCGGTGAGCAGTCCTCCCGCCAGGGGATTGTAGGGAACCACTGCGACGGCGAAGCGCTTCGCGAACGGCAGGTATTCCTCCTCGATGCCGCGCGCCAGCAGGTTGTACATCGGCTGCGAAATATACGGCGGCTCGAAACCCTTCTTCTCCGAGATCCAAAGAATCTCCTCCACTTGCCAGGCGGCGTAGTTCGACACGGCGGGATAACGCACCTTGCCTGCCCGCACCAGTTCGTCCATGGCCTCGAGCGACTCCTCGATGGGCGTCGCGTAGTCGGGCTGATGCAGGTAATAGAGGTCGAGATAGTCGGTCCTGAGGCGGCGCAGGCTGGCGTCGATGGCCTTGAAGATCGCGGGCCGTGACAGACCCACGTCGTCAGGCGCGTCACCCATCTTGTTGCGGACCTTACTCGCCAGCACAATGGATTGACGTCGCCCCTGAAGAATCTGGCCGAGGATTTCCTCCGCCTTGCCCAGGTTGTACATGTTCGCGGTATCGAAGAAGTTGATTCCCGCCTCAAGGCATCGACCGACCATCCGGTCGGCAGTTTGCAGGTCAGTCTGCGACCCGAAAGTCATGGTGCCAAAGGACAAGCGGGATACTTTGAGGCCGGTGTGGGGCAGTACGCGGTACTCCATAAGTTAACCTCCGTAAGCTCTCGCTCACCACACCGTTTTATGGTGCCGTGCCGATTCTTATTCGTGCCGATTCTTACTAATGAACATCCAAGCGGACTTCGGCAACATCTAACGAGGTGGAGCCAGAAGATGAAGGACGAACGGCTACTCCAACTCGCGCAACAACTCGAATGGCTTGGATGCGAGGCCAGTTTCTACGCCCAAAAACGGGGCGAGATGAGTGCCGAGCTGTTTCTCGAAAAACAGCGTGAATTGCTGGCCACTGCTGACAAGATCGAGCGCGAGCTCAAAGGAACCGTTCGCTTCAATCTCTCGTCGCTGGTTGGGGTCGAGTACCCGCTTGAGTGGACGCTCGACTCGATTACCGATATGCTCGCTGGCGTCGAGGACATCCGCCAGTGCGCGTTGGGCGCCGTCGACGAACTTCCTCCCAAGGTTCGACAGTTTACCCATTTGGTCGAAGCCTACGTAAGCGCCGCCGTTCCCATCGCGGCCTAGCAGTGGATTGCCGCTCGCTCCTATCCGGCAAAACGCTACTACATGAACGACCTCAGGAATTCGGCGGACTGCCGGATCTCCTCCAAGCCGTTCATTCCATCCTCGATCGAGATCCAGCCATCATAGCCAACCCCACGCAGGATCCGGAAGATGCGCGGGTAATCGTTCAATCCTTTGCCGACCACGCCATGCGAAAGGATCGCGGCATAGCCAACCGAGTCCTCCACGCGGCGCAATTCCTCGAGGGTATGCCCCGGCTTCAGAAACCGGTCGCTCGCGTGCATAGTCACGACGCGACGCTTCACCGCTTCGAGCAACTCGATCGGATCTTCGCCCGCCAGGATGGCGTTCGAGGGATCGTACTGCGCGCCAAACCACGGCGACTCGAGGCGGTTGAGAATCTCGAGATAGACCTCACGCTTCTGGGCAAACTCGGGATACTTCCAGTAGTTGTCCTTGTAGTGGTTTTCGATGGCGAGGACGACGTGCTTCGCCGCCGCATGGTCCAGGAGAGCGCGGATCGACTCGACCACCCAGTGTATCCCTTGCTCGCGTGAGATCTCGGGGCGTCGCTGGCCGGAAAGCACGCGGCAGAAGCGCCCGCCGAGCGCCTTCGTCACGTCGATCATCCGCTTGGCGCGCTCCACTTCCTGCCGGCGTTCGTCCGCGTCGGGCTTAGTGAAGTCAGGAGAAGTGCACATCATCGGCATGGCGAAATGCCGCTCGTCGAGCGCCTTCCGCACCAGCTCGAGGTACTCCGGTTCGGTCGACTGGAGAAAGCCGTCGTAGAGTTCGAGCCCGTCGACCGGCAAGTCGGCAGCCATAGCAATCCAATCGAACAGGCTCATGCTGCGGTCGACCACAAGCTGGTCCATGTAGCATTTGGGGAACGCCGCAAGTTTCAGAGTCTCGGCTCCTCTCTCAGGGTGACACTGATCTCGCGCCAAGTGTCATCTTGAACGAAGTGAAGGATCTGCTTTTGCCGTCGTTCAGTGCGAGATGCTTCGCTTCGCTCAGCACGACACGGGCCGAGGTCTACTCGACAGGCATGCCGACGGGGATCTGGTCGTAATCAAGCACGGCGCCGGTGATCAGTTCGTTGCTCGCAAAGAAAAGCGCCGCGCGCGCGATCTCCTCGGGCGTAATCAACCGGCCAAAGGGCCGCGTCTCCACGGCGTCCTCGAGCCATTGCTCGCCGCGGCCTTCGGCCACCGACTGTACGTGATGCTCACCCTCGGTCAGCACCCAGCCCGGATTGATCTGATTGACGCGGATGCGATCGCGCGCCAGGTCGTTCGCCAGGTTGCGGGTGAAGGTCATGAGCCCGCCCTTCGACGCCGAATACGGCAGCAGCTTGCGCATTCCCCCATGGGCATTCACTGAGCCGATGTTGACAATGCACCCTCTGCACCGCCCTTTCATGTGCTTCACCGCTTCCTGGCAGAGGACGAAAGGCGCGCGCAGGTTGACGGCGAGGATTCTGTCCCAGAGCTCGAGGGACGTGGTCTCGATGTTGCCGCGCTCGGTCGAGGCCGCGTTGTTCACCAGGATATCGAGCCGTCCGAAGCGCTCGATCGCCTGCCGGATGAGGTCGCGACAGTGGCCGGCATCCGCCAGGTCGCCGGTTACCAGTACCGCCTCGCTGCCACCCTCGCGAATCGCCGCGACCACGGTCTCGCCTTCCTTCGGGTCTCGTCCGTGGACCACGACGCGCGCGCCGTGCTCCGCAAACTTCTTCGCGATGCCGGCGCCAATGCCGCGGGTCGACCCGGTGACGACGGCGACTTGTCCAGCAAGAAGGCGTTCGTTGGTGAGGTCTTCGGCCATAGAGTTTTAGAGTGAGGGCGCGACTCAATTCAGACAAAGCTAGCCGGCAGGCTTCAGCACGCCTTTGACAATCTCGCCTGAGGCCATACCGTCGAAGCATGACCGCCAGCCGGCCAGCGGCTCCATGCGACCGACCAGCGGCCGCGGATCGAGCCGGCCCGAGGCCATCAGCGCAATCACTTTTTCCCAAATTGGATAATTGTGGCTGAAGCTGCCTTGCAAGCGCGCCGCTTTCCCGACCAGCGGATCGAGCGAGAAGTCGAGCGGCTGCGGTCCCCAGCCGACCTTGGTGATCTGGCCGCCCGGTCGCACCGCGGCCATCGCCGACTTCAGCGTCGCCGAATGGCCTGTGGCGTCCATCACCACGTCGACGCCCAGGCCGTCGCCCAAGGCGCGAATCGCCTCCGTGAGCGGCTGCTGGTTATCCTTGCCGAGAACGATCGTCCGCTCAGCGCCGATTTGGCGTGCCACTGCCAACCGTCGCTCGTCCTGCTTGAGTCCTGCGACGGCCGACCAGCCCGCGCCCGATAGCCTGGCTAGCGCCAGACACAGCAGTCCGATGGGGCCGGGGCCGAAGATGAGCACGGAATCGCCGGGACGAATGTGCGTCTTGACGCAGGTCGCGTTGTACGCCACCGAGCAGGGTTCGGTAAGCGCGGCGCTCTCGAAGGAAACCGAATCCGGCAGATGATGCAGACAGCGCGCCGGCACCTTGACGAATTCCGCCATCGCGCCGTCGACGCCGTACCCGAATCCCAGGCGCTCGGGACACAGGTTGTACTCGCCCGTCCGGCAGTAAATGCAGTGGCCGCAGATGCGCGCCGCCGTCTCCGACGTGACGCGGTCGCCTTCGCGAAAACCCTTGACCGACTTCCCGGCCGCCGCTACCACGCCGCAGAATTCGTGGCCGAGGATCACCGGCACGTTCACCGGCCAACTGTGGGTGTTGTGGTACTGGTGGACTTCGCTGCCGCATACGCCGATGGCGCGGCTCGCCAGCAGCACTTCGTCATCGGCGAGACCGCGCGGACGCGGCACCTCGCGCAGCTCGACCGCACCCGGCTGGAGCGCGTAATGTACGACTGCGGTCATCGAGCTTTCAGCCATCTCAACTCCTTACCGCTTCCAACTTGGCGATGATTTCACGCAGCAGACCCTCGAGGTCGTGCGTCGGTGACTTGAAGGCGTCGGCATCGACGGTCAAGGGCGCGCCGAGCACCAGATGATGCACGCCCAACTTCGGCAGTTGCAACACCTGGTCGACGGTGAGCCCGCCCACCGCCTGCACGGGTATCTTGACGGCGCGGACGACTGCTTCGAGCTCGTCGAGCGGAGTGGGCGCGCGGCCGCCGTTCGAGGCAACCACCGCGGGATCGCGGCGCTCGTCGTAGCCAACATGATGGACGATGAAATCCACGGCCAGGCCTTCGAGAGCGCGCGCCGCGGCCGGCTTGTCGTCGCAAGCGAGGTCGTCGCCCATCACCGCGATATCGTAATCGCGTCCCGCCTTCACCACCGCCTTGATAGTCGCAGGATGGGCGCGCGCCATCACCACCACATGCGTTGCGCCCGCCTTGGCCATCATTTCGGCTTCCAGATACCCGCCGTCCATCGTCTTGAGGTCGGCGACGATGGGATGCTCGGGGAACTCGCGGCGCAGCGCCTGGACGGCCTTGAGTCCTTCGGCGAGAATCAGCGGCGTCCCCGCTTCGAGCCAGTCGACTCCGGCGCGCACGGCCTGGCGCGCGTGCTCGAGTGCAGCATCGATGCTCGTCAGGTCGAGCGAGATCTGCACGATAGGGCGGTGCAGCGCGCGAGTCGGTGTTTGAGCCATGGGAACGAGGCCATCATACCATTATCCCGCGCCCTTGAAGGAAAGCCCGGCCGAAAGCTCTGGCCGAAAGCCCTTGCGCCCGCATGAGCTTGATGCAACACTGGCGCTTATCTCACGGGAGGAAAACACCATGAACCGGCGCGATTTTACACGCAACGTTGCGGGAGCAGCTCTGGGAGCAGCAGCGCTCGGGACGAATAGAGCTGGTGCGGCGAGCGGCCTTGGGGGCTCCGCGGCCGCGGCAGGCGGCCGTGAAGCGCCCGGCGTGCCGTTCACACTCTCCGTCATGCTGTGGACTGTCTTCCAGAGATTGCCGTTCGAGCAGCGGCTGGAGAAGGTGTCGGAAGCAGGCTACAAAAACGTCGAGCTGGTGGGCGAGTACAGGCATTGGTCGGAGTCGGACTTTAGCAAGGCCAACACCAAGCGCCGCGAACTGGGCATCACCTTTGATACGACGGCGGGCCTCGCGCACGGCGTCGGGGATCCTGGGGCGCGCGACGCTCTGCTCGCCGACCTGAGGCACGAGCTGCCCATCATGGAGAAGATCGAGTGTCCGGCGGTCATCATCATGTCGGGCAACGTGGTGCCCGGCATGCAGCGAGCGCAACAACATCAGAGCTGCATCGATGGACTGAAGCGCGCCGCTGAGCTGGTGGACGGCAAGGAGATCGCCGGGCAAAAGGTCAGGTTGCTGCTCGAAAACATCGACCCGGAAGAGAACTCGAAGTACTACCTCACGTCCGTGGCGGAAGGCTTCGACATCATCAAGGCGGTGAATCATCCGCAGGTGAAGTTCCTCTACGACTTCTTCCACGAGCAGATTGCAGAAGGCAACCTGATCGAGAAGCTGGAGAAGAACATCAACGAGGTGGGCCTGGTGCATATCGCCGACGTCCCCGGGCGGCACGAGCCCGGGACGGGCGAGATCAACTACGAAAACATCTTCAAGACGCTGGGGCGTCTCAAGTACGACCGCTACGCCGCGATGGAGTTCCTACCCACCAGCAATCCGGTCGGGAAGCTGCGCGCGGCGCGCGAAATGGCGCTTCAGGCAGGACGCGTGTCGTGAGGGTGGTCCTCCATTCTTGCGCGTCCTCGGTGTGTATACCCGGCCCGCTACCTCAGAGGCAGATGTTGCATGTTTACCGTCGGCGCGAAGTGGGTGTTCATTCTGATGCGCGGCATTCTCGTTGTGGCCATCCTCGCTAACATAAGACGCCGCCGGTAGAACCAGGGCGCTACCAACGCGGCTTGCGGGCTTTCACCAGGAATCCACTTTACCGGAATCCGCTTGACGTTGAATCTGTCCGGCTGATATGCGATATTGGGCCATGGAGTGAACGCAGTGAAGTTCTTGATAACTATGTTTCGAGATGAAGACGGCATGTACATCGCGGAATGCCCATCGATTCCCGGCTGTGTAAGTCAGGGCAAAACTGAGCAAGAGGCCGAAAACAACATCCGGCAAGCCATCGCGGAATGCCTGGAAGTACGCGCGGAACACGGCATGCCGCTGACCATTGCTACTCGCGAAGTGGAAGTTCCGGTCTAATGCCACCGGTGCCGGTTCTGCGACCGCGAGAGGTCGTACGTGCCTTCGAGAAGCTTGGTTGGAGAGTTGCCCGCCAGCGGGGAAGCCACATTATCCTGATTAAGCCAGGGCACATCGCCACACTCTCTGTTCCCGATCATCCAGAGGTCGCTCGCGGAACACTGCGCAGCCTGATTGCGAAGGCGGGGATAACCGTCGAGAAATTCATCGAGGCGCTGCACACCTAGTATTCGCCCAAGACCAGAGCGAAATTTCTCGCGCGGTTTACCCTGAGCTCCCTTTACGGCGCCCAGGACCGTTCGCAGCGAAAGAGCGAGCGGGCTTGGAATGACACGTGGCGTTAATGGCTCCTACGAAGTGCGTCCTCCGGTCAGTCTAGACTCACTCGTTCCAGCCCTCGTGTTCCTGCCAATCGGTGATGCGGTAGTGGACCTCCGCGCGCGGCAGCTCGTCAAACGTCTTGCGCATCCCCTCGTCGATGTTGCCGTCCTGTGATTGATAAATCCAGCCCATCTCCTGCTTGAGGACTGCCGCCTCGCCGCTCAGGTAGACGACGTACTTTTCGTAGTGATAAGGCGCCGGCTTGTATCCGCCCGCGCCATAGGCCTGGTCGGCGAGGATAATGGTCGAAGGGTCGAGCTGCTTGGCGTGCAGCAGCTCCTGGCAGGCCTTGACCGCGAACCAGTTGGCGGTGCGATGGTCGACGTGCCGCTCGTCGGGATGCGGCGTCGCAATCATCGCGGGATGGAAGTCCCGGATGATCTGCTCGACCACGTCGAGCACGGCGTCGCGCGCGTAAGGCAGGTTGGGCCGGTAGGCGTTCTCGTAGGGCGAGTGGTCGGTGGCAAGGTAAATGGAGAGGAACGGATTCGAGACTTTCTGGTGCTCGAACCAGATCGCGCCCGAGCCGCCGTCGGGCAGCCCGAGGAAGGTGATCCGGTCGCGGGTGAGTCCGATGTGCTCGAGGGCTTCCGTAGACTCTTCCATGCGCACCATACCGAACTCGCGCGCCTCGTTCGGACCGCAGGCCTTCGAGTAGTAGCGCTCGCAAGCGCCCACGTCGCCGCCGGTGAAGAACACCACGCGCACCGGCAGCTTCGCTTCCAGCATGGCGTGGATGAGTCCCGCCCAGGGATGCTCGTCGTCCTCGTGAGGGCAGAAGACGAGGAGCGACGCCGGAAGGTGGTTGCGGTCGCGAACGGAGTCGGCCGTGGCGGTCTCACCCGGCTTGTAGAACTCCCGGTACTTGGTGAAGTCGATGTCGGAGTTATAGCGGTGGGTGAAGCTGTAGCTATACGGCTTGGGCAGCGTGCGGTCGGGGTCACGCACGATGGCTTCGGGCGAGAACACCATGTCGTAGAGGACGGTGCGCTCCGCGTTCCAGACGGCAACCGTGTACTGATCCACCTCGGGCGGCGGGACTTTGAAATTGCGCGCCGGGCCGCCCGTACCCATGACGGCGACCTGAGTCCCCTGCAAAAACGCGGCCGTGCCCGAGGACGCCATGGGTAATGTCATCTCGGCGTGCGCCGCCAGATTCAAGCCCGCGCGTAGGACTTTCAGATTCAACGCCGGATTCACAGGCTCCGCACCCGACAAGCTCTTCTCTCCCGAAAAGGTCGAGATCCACGGATAGTTGGCGTTCGAGAACTCGATGCGCAGGTCCTTCATAGGATGATCGGTGAGGTTCTCGAGCACGATCTGGGACTCGATCGTCTCGCCCGGCGCGTAGAAGGTCTTATCGAGATCGACGCGCGCGATACGCACCAGCTTCCGGTAGACCACAAAGCCGCGGACCCTCTGGGTGGCGACGGTCTCTCGCGTGGAGCGATCCTCAACGCTGAGCGTAAGGCTATAGAGACCGGTGGGCGCGTCGGCAGGAATCGGCCACTCGGCGCGAAAGCGCGCCTCGCCCGTGGCGCTCGGCGCCCCGCGATCCATTTCGACGTTCGCGACCGCCGTCGTGCCGACGTACTGAATGCCGGCAAAGACGGCGTAACGCGCCGCATCGCCGGTGATCCCACTCAGCGTGGCCGCGAGCGCCGCCGCGGAACCCACGTCATATCCGGTGTCAGCGGGACCGCCGGTGATCGAAGGCCCTGCTGCGAGCAGCCAGGCAGGTGGCGCTGTCAAGCACGACAACGCAAGCATGAGCGTACTGAGTCGTAGTCGCATTCCGTCTCCATCGCTTTCGAGTTTCGAATATTATTCTCGGTTCGAGCGGCGAGTTCAACGGGAATGATGGACGCGCTGCTCGGGCGGAGCCGCGCGGCCAACGGCGACGCGTCAGACCGAGATGAGCAGGGAAACTTGGCAGGGTTAATGGCGGGAACGAGTGAGCGATGGGATTCAGACCAATTGCGAAGCGAGGCCTCAAGACCGGGTCAAGTCTTTGTCAGACCGCAATCCTTTGGTCTCACAGGAGTTAAAGCGAAAGGTCAAGTTTCGGGGCGGTATGGTGCATCCCCAAGGCGGCAAAACTCATCACTACCAGGAAATAGTGTCGCGCCATGAGTCACACCATTGAGTCGAGCGGGGCCATCCGTGCCGTTCGCTTCGGGCCCTTCGAAGGGGACCTGCAGTCGGGAGAACTGCGCAAGCGTGGCCTGAAGCTGAAGCTCGAAGGAAGCGCAACCCGGAGAATCTCGAGGCTTATCGCGAGTACCTGAAGGGGCGTTACCACTTTAACCGGATGACGGCAGAGGGCCCCGAGATGGAACCTTCCTTTGCTGCCGCGTTCTCAACGCTGGGGTTGGGTTACGAGCAGACCCATCAGTACGCGGAAGCTATTTCCGCTCTGGAGAAGGCTCGCGACGGCTCGGGAGGAAACCCGGTTTCACTCGCCGGCCTCGCCCACACTTTGGCGCTGGCGGGACGCAAGCGCGAGGCCAGGGAAATTCTGAGCGAACTCAAGGAGCTCTCCCAGCGCGCCTACATCGCGCCCTATGTGATGGCGCTGGTGCATGCTGGGTTGGGTGAAAGAAATCGCACGCTCGAGTGGCTGGAAAAGGCAGTCGATGAGCGCGACGCTTATGCGGTGTGGATCAAGCACGAGCCAAGATTTGATAGCCTACGCTCTACAGCCCGGTCCGAAGATCTGCTGCGTCGCCTCCGCCTCCCTCCGTAACAACGGCCGGCATCCCACCTCATGCATGGTTTTCAAGACGACAGCGCTTTAGTCAGACTCGGAAGATTCTCCGACGAGTGCTTTCCCGTTGGCGTCACCACCCTCCTCTTTGCGCGTTTCCTTCCGAGGAATGATGATGATGCGCTGGCACGCCAAGCATAACAGATGCTCACCGCTGGGCGAACGCGTCGAACGTGTAGAGCCGCAGAAGGGACATTTCCGTGGTTTAGTAGCAGCCATGGCGGTAAACCTTAGCACGTAATTCCTGGTCGTAACAGAGCAAAACGAGTCAGTAACTCCTTTATAATGCTTGGATAAGCTTTTACTCCCTGAAGGGTGAGCAAGCATTGGCTCCTTTCAAGTATCCGCCACTTTTGGTCGATTAACTTCTTATGCTCAAATCTAGAACGATATCGAGAAGATATTTATGAAGACTATATCTAAGCTCTCTCTTCTTACCATATTATTACTACTAGACACAAGCGGATTTTGTCGAGGCTCGGCCCCTTCCGCCCTCGTCGGAACCTACGCCAACCTCTCTTTCGACGTTGACGGCTTGAGTGGCCAGAACCGCCTGATGCCCAGGCTGGAGCTTCGTCGAGACCAGACTTATCGCTGGGGAAGAGAATCCGGCACCTTTCAGTTTCGCGTCGAAAGGCTTTATTTTTCAGGCTCGTACGCGGCCTGGGGTCCGGGTTATGTCGACAAGGATCGACGCATCTGGTTCCAGTTTTCCAAAAACGGTAAGCACTTCACGGTTACGATGTACCGGATTGACGGCTAAGCTGGCAGTCGAGCCCGGGCGTGTCACTGACCGAGGCTGGAACCGTAGGAGGCTGCCCCGTCTCACACAGGATTTCACCTAGCCGGCGCCGAGTGGTTAGCGCGGGTTTAATCGCTGCGCGCCACCGCTCTCAGGTAATCGAAGTCGCAACCTTCGTGCGCCTGGAGGATATGCTCGAGGTACATCCTGCCGTAGCCGCGCTCGTAGTGAGGCACCGGCGGACGCCAGGCGGCGAGCCGGCTCTTCAGTTCGCGATCGGGGACGTGCAGCTCAAGCGTTCTTGCCGGGACGTCGAGTTCGATGGTGTCGCCGTTCTTCACGACGGCCAGTGGACCGCCGACCGCGGACTCGGGCGAGACGTGCAGGACCACGGTGCCGTAGGCCGTGCCGCTCATGCGCGCATCGCTGAGACGTACCATGTCGCGGACGCCCGCCTTGAGCAGCTTTGCCGGGATCGGCATGTCGCCCCACTCGGGCATCCCGGGCGCGCCTTTGGGACCTGCGCTCTTGAGCACCAGCACACTGCTCTCATCGACGTCGAGCTCGGGATCGTCCACGCGCTCTGTCAAATCCTGATAGCTTTCGAACACCACGGCGCGGCCCTGGTGCTTCACGAGATGCGCTGACGCCGCCGACTGCTTGATGACCGCACCGTGTGGCGCGAGGTTTCCCTTGAGGATCACGGTGCCGCCCTCCGGCTTGAGCGGCTGATCGAGCGGCTTGATGACTTCGCGGTTGAAGCATTGAGCCGACGCGATGTTTTCCTCCACCGTCTTCCCGCTCACCGTCAACGCGCGGAGCTCGAGCAGCGATCCGAGTTCCTTCATCACCACCGGCAGTCCACCCGCGTAGTACATGTCTTCCATCAGATAAGCGCCCGAGGGACGGATGTTCGTGATGAAGGGCGTCGTACGCGAAAGCTCGTCGAAACGTTCGAGCGGCAGATCGATGCCCAGCCGCCCCGCGATGGCAACCAGATGGATGATGGCGTTGGTCGAGCCACCGATGGCCATGTCAATGCGGATGGCGTTCTCGAAGGCCTCACGCGTCAATACCCTCGATGGACGCAAATCTTCGCGCGCCATCTCGACGGCGCGCCGTCCGCTCTGCTCAGCGATGGCGAGCCGGCGTGAGTCCGCGGCGGGAATATTGGCCGAGCCCGGGAGAGTCATACCGAGCGCCTCGGCGATGCTGGTCATCGTCGACGCCGTGCCCATCACCATGCAGTGTCCGGCGCTGCGCGAAATGCATCCTTCAATCTCGCACCACTGCTCGTCGGTCAACTGGCCGGCGCGCTTCTCATGCCAGGCGCGACGCGTATCCGTACCCGAGCCGATCGGCTGGCCGCGCCACATGCCGCGCAACATGGGTCCGCCCGGAACCATGATGGCGGGGACGTCGGCGCTCGCCGCGCCCATCAGCTCGGCGGGCGTCGTCTTGTCGCAGCCCGAGAGCAGCACTACCGAATCGAGCGGGTAAGCGCGGATGCATTCCTCCACGTCCATCGCCATCAGGTTGCGATAGAGCATCGTGGTCGGCTTCATCAATACTTCGCCGAGCGAGATGACGGGGAACTCGAGCGGAAATCCGCCTGCGGACCACACGCCGCGCTTCACCGCTTCGGCCACCAGCCGCAGGTGCGCGTTGCAGGTGGTGAGCTCGCTCCAGGAATTGCAGATGCCGACCACCGGCCGTCCATCGAAGACCTGGCTCGTGAATCCCTCGGCGCGCAGGTAAGCGCGATGCGACAGTCCCAACAGGTCGTCGCGTCCAAACCAGTCACGGCTGCGCAGGCGGGTGGGAGCGTTCGTAGCGGTCGTAGTGCTCATCTTGGCGGTTTCCTCGTCGTTAAGTGTATTGTTTTCAGCAGGCCGTATCTTTGGTCATCGGATAAGCCGTTTATTATCAATAACATGAAAGCATGGAGGCATCTGCTGTATGACGTTTTGTTGATTCTAAACCACTTCTTCGGTTCGTTCCTGCAAATACGAAATTCCAGCGCCGTAGTGGATTCCGGAATCACGAGTTGCCACTACGCATTCCCCAACTTGAACAGTGGCTCGACCCCGACGGCGCGCGCCATCAACGTCTTCTCTTCTTCCTCGCGTAGTGGCTCAAAGTGCTGAGCAACGTCCATCGCCAAGCGGAACAATTGCTCGTCGCCGGGCGGGATCGCGGCGGTGATGGGTTGCGATAGCGTCCAGCGCAGGGCGAGTGATGCTTCCTCAGGCATGGCGCAGGGTTCATACCAGCATTTGGGGTGCGGATGCTCTTTGGCCGAGGCGGGCCAGCGCGTTTTGGCCATCGACTTGAGCGCCAGGATCCCCATGTGCTTCTCGCGGGCGCGCGCGTGGACCTGCGGGCCGAAGTTGGCCTGCGAGTAGAGGACGAAGTTGGTGGGAAAGAGAATCGTGTCAAAGTCGAAGCGATCGAGCGCCGCGAGCGCCGTCTCGACCGAATGCGCCGAGAAGCCGAGGAACCTCACCTTGCCTGCCTGGCGTGCCGCAACAAAGGCTTCCATCGCGCCACCCGGCCCGAGCGCCTGGTCAAGGTCGCTCATCTTGGTGAGGGCGTGAAGCTGATAGAGGTCCACGTGGTCGGTGCGCAGCAGCTTGAGCGACTGGTCGAGCTCGGCGGCCGCGCCGGTCTTCGAGCGCTCGAGGGTCTTGCAGGCCAGGAAGACGCGCTGGCGGTAGGGCTCAAGCGCGGGACCCAGGCGTTCCTGCGCATTCCCATATTCCGGCGCAACGTCGAAATAGTTGATGCCGCGATCAAAGGCTTCGGCCACCAGATTATTGGCGAAGGGCTGCTCGGTGTCCATGAGCACTACGCCACCCAGCGCAATGATCGAGAGCTCCACGCCGGTCTTGCCCATCTTACGCCTGGGAATCGGCGCGGCTGCCTTCTTCCCTGAAGTATCTGAAGCGGCTTCCTTCGCTTCCGTCGCGAGCGGCTCGAGGATTTTGCGCGTCGCTGCCGCCAGACTCGCGGCTGCTGATCCTTTTCTCAGAAAATCTCTGCGATGCATGATGACTCCTTGGCCGACGGCGGCGTCAGTGTCGTCACCGGTGGCCCGCCGCGCCGAGAGACAGCGCTGACGCGGCCCCTTCATTATCTCACGCCGCGACGCCGGAGCGTTAAGCGGAACGCGCCCGCCGCGAATCAAGTTTAGCAATCGACGCCAGCCTCCAGAGCATCTAAAATGTTTGCTGCTCCCTAGTTAGTTGTTTTGGCTTTACTGGTTGCTGATACCAAGAGCTGAAAGCTGACTGCGACAACTCGCCACACGCCCATGACAAACGAGGAAATCCGGCTCGAGGAAGCGCGTACGCGCCAGGCGCACTGGAAGCGCTGGGGACCGTACTTGAGCGAGCGGCAGTGGGGCACGGTGCGCGAGGACTACAGCCCGTACGGCACCGCCTGGGAGTATCTGCCGCACGACCACGCGCGCTCGCGAGCCTACCGCTGGGGCGAGGACGGGTTGGCCGGCATTTGCGACCGTCACTGCATGATCTGCTTCGCGCTGGCGCTGTGGAACGGCCGCGACCCCATACTCAAGGAACGCCTCTTTGGCCTCACCGGCAACGAAGGCAACCACGGCGAGGACGTGAAGGAGTATTACTTCTACCTCGACTCGACGCCCACGCACTCCTACATGAAGTTCCTCTACAAGTATCCGCAGGCGGAATTTCCCTACGCGCGCCTGGTCGAGGAGAATCGGGTTCGCGGCCGCGCCGCACCCGAGTTCGAGCTGATGGATACGGGCGTCTTCGACGAGGACCGCTACTTCGACGTTTTCGTCGAGTACGCCAAGGCTACGCCCGAGGATATCCTCATCCGCATCACTGCCTGGAACCGCGGGCCGGAGGCGGCGGACCTCCATGTGCTGCCCACGCTGTGGCTGCGCAACATGTGGTCGTGGGGACGCCCGGACTTGACGGGAAGGATGGAGCCGCCGCGCCAGCTCACCCGCGCCGCCGACGTTCCCGGCGCCGCGGTGATCACGACCGACCACCACTACTACGGGCCGCGCTGGCTGGCGTGCGCGGAGACGCCCGAACTGCTCTTCACCGAGAATGAGACCAACTTCGAGCGCATCTTCGGATCCCGCAATCCGCGTCCCTACGTCAAAGAC
This sequence comes from Terriglobia bacterium, assembly GCA_035945295.1. GTDB lineage: Bacteria > Acidobacteriota > Terriglobia > UBA7540 > UBA7540 > QHZK01. The sequence goes on from DASZAI010000078.1 coordinate 135,648, forward strand.
AGCATCAACGACTACATCGTTCATGGCGCGCGCCAGGCGGTGAATCCCGCTCAGGAAGGTACCAAGGCGAGCGCCAATTACCCGCTCAAAATCGGGCCGGGCAGGAGCGTGTCGCTCCGGCTGCGCTTCTCGAACCAGGCTCCGACGGCCGCGACGCTGGGTGAGGAGTTCGACTGGATTCTGGCGCGATGTCTGCGCGAGGCCGACGAATTCTACGTGCAGCGGCTCGGGCAGTGCGGCTCCCCCGACGCGCGCCGCATCCAGCGCCAAGCGTTTGCGGGGATGCTGTGGTCGAAGCAGTTCTATCACTACGACGTGCGCACCTGGCTCGAAGGTGATCCTACGCAGCCGCAGGCTCCCCCCGAACGCCGCAGCGGACGCAATCGCCAGTGGACCCACCTGTTCAACGCCGACATCCTCTCCATGCCCGACAAGTGGGAGTATCCCTGGTATGCCGCCTGGGACCTGGCGTTCCACTGCGTCAACTTCGCGCTCATCGACTCCGACTTCGCCAAGGAGCAGCTCATCCTGCTGCTCCGCGAATGGTACATGCATCCCAACGGGCAGTTGCCCGCATACGAGTGGGCGTTCAGCGACGTGAACCCGCCCGTCCACGCCTGGGCGGCCTGGCGCGTCTACAAAATCGAGCAGCGCCTCCGCGGGCACGCGGACCGGAGCTTCCTCGAAAAGGTGTTTCACAAACTGCTGCTCAACTTCACCTGGTGGGTCAACCGCAAGGACCCGGAAGGCATGAACGTCTTCGAGGGCGGCTTCCTGGGACTCGACAATATCGGCGTTTTCGACCGCTCGTCCAAGCTGCCCACCGGCGGCTTTATCGAGCAATCGGACGGCACGAGCTGGATGGGGATGTACTGCCTGAACATGCTGGCCATCGCCATGGAGCTTGCCTCTGAAGACCCGGCGTACGAAGACGTGGCCAGCAAGTTCTTCGAGCACTTTGTCCACATCGCGCACGCCATGAACGACTTGGGCGGCGAGGGCATCGAGCTGTGGAGCGAGGAGGACGGCTTCTATTACGACGTGCTGCACCTGCCCGACGGCAGCCATTATCCGCTCAAGGTGCGCTCCATGGTCGGCCTGATTCCGCTCTTCGCGGTGGAAACTCTCGAGCCCGAAGACCTCGACAGGCTCCCGGGATTCAAGCGCCGCATGCAGTGGTTCCTCGACCACGATCCTGACGTCGCCCGGCACATCGTAATGAAGCAGCGGCCGGACGGCGGCGTGCGGCGACTGCTGTGCTTGGTCGGGCGCGAACGCCTGCCTCGCGTCCTCCGCTACATGCTCGACGAGAACGAATTCCTCTCGTCCGGCGGCATTCGTGCCCTCTCCAAGTTTCACCGCGATCATCCTTACGTGCTCTCGCTCGACGGCAGCGAGCATCGCGTCGACTACGAGCCGGCGGAGTCCACCACCGGCCTGTTTGGCGGCAACTCGAATTGGCGCGGCCCGGTGTGGTTCCCTCTGAACTTCCTGCTCATCGAGGGACTGCAGCGGTTCCACTGGTATTACGGTGACGAGGTCAAGGCGGAGCTCCCCACGGGTTCGGGGGAGATGATGAACCTGTGGGACGTTGCCGCCGAGATTTCGCGCCGGCTCACGCGCCTCTTCTTGCGCGGCCCGGACGGCCGCCGGCCCGTCTACGGCAACTGCGCCAAGTTTCAGGACGATCCGCACTGGCGCGACCTGATCCTGTTCTACGAGTATTTCCACGGTGACATCGGCGCCGGCATCGGCGCCAGCCATCAGACCGGATGGACCGGACTGGTGGCGAAGTTGATCGAGCAGAGCGGAGAGTGACGAGCGGCCGCTAGCCTTCCGACACACACTTATGCAGGCGTTGCCCACACTGCCGCAGTCGTTCGTGGATTTCGGCCGCGAGATTTGCTGCGACCTCGCCGCCGCCGAATCGCGCGAGTGGCTGGTGACCAACGGACTGGGGGGATTCGCCTCGGGAACGGTCGCCGGCCTGCTGACGCGCCGGTATCACGGGTTGCTGATTGCCGCCCTCTCGCCGCCCGGCGGCCGCACGCTCCTGGTCGCGAAACTCGAAGATACGGCGGAATACGACGGGCGCACCTTCGCGCTCTCCACTAACCGCTGGGCGGATGGCGCGATCGACCCGCGAGGCTACCTCCATCTCGAGCGCTTTCACCTGGAAGGGACGACGCCGGTCTGGACGTTTGCGTTGGCCGACGCGCTGCTCGAAAAGCGCATCTGGATGCGCCACGGCTCGAACACCACTTACGCGCGCTACGACCTAGTGCGCGCGCGGGAGCCGGTCACGCTGACGCTGCGCGCGCTCGTCAACTATCGCGACTACCACTCTCTCACTCGTGTAGGCCCAAGCGACGACGCCTGGCGCCTGGACGTCCAGCCGGCGGAGCCCCGGGACCACGCCTTACGAATCACCGCGGCGCCGGGCGCGACGCCGTTCTATCTCTCAAGTGTCGAAGCCACCGTCGAGCCGGCGGCGGAGTCGTATCGCAACTTCCGCCTGACGCTCGAGCGGGAGCGGGGACTCGACGATACCGAAGACCATTTCCACGCCGCGACCTTCCGGGGAGAAATCAAACCGGGTGACTCGCTCACCGTCGTCCTCAGCACAGAGCCCGGCGCGGACACTGCGCATGAGCTTCAGGCATGCTGGGCGCGCGAAGTGGTCCTACTCGATCAGTGGGCGCAGGCGATTCCTCGCGCCTCACGCGGCGCGGCGGCCGCAGACAGAACGCCCGTCTGGATCCGGCACCTCGTGCTCGCCGCTGACCAGTTTATCGTCCGCCGGCCCCGCCGCGAGAATCCCGAGGCGCGCACCGTGATTGCCGGCTATCCTTGGTTCGGCGATTGGGGGCGCGACACTATGATCGCCCTCGGCGGGCTCACGCTCGCGGCCGGCCAGCCCGCCACGGCGCGCACTATCCTCGAGTGCTTTGCCGGCCTCGTGAATCAAGGCATGCTTCCCAACCGCTTCACCGACTCGGGCGAGACTCCCGAGTACAACAGTGTGGACGCCGCGCTCTGGTACATCGAGGCGGTCCGCCAGTATTACGCCTCCACCCGCCACCGGAAACTGCTGCGCGCCCTCTTTCCTGTCGTCACGAACATCGTGAAGGCGTACCTCGAGGGAACGCGGTACCACATCCACGTGGACCGCGAAGACGGCCTGCTCTACGCGGGCGAGCCCGGCGTCCAACTGACCTGGATGGACGCCAAGGTGGGCGACCGCGTGGTGACGCCGCGCATCGGAAAGCCGGTGGAGGTGAACGCGCTCTGGTACAACGCGCTCATGACCATGGGGGAGCTGGCGCGCACGCTCGGTGAGCCGTCCACGGATTACGACCGCCTCGCGTCGCAGGTGCGCACGTCGTTCCAGCGTTTCTGGAATCCGGGCGCCGGCTGCTGCTTCGACGTGCTGGATGGTCCCGACGGCCCGCAAGGCCCCCCAAGCGATGACCCGTCGCTCCGGCCCAACCAAGTTCTGGCCGTGTCGCTCGCCAATAGTCCACTCGATCCTGACCGGCAGCGTGCCGTGGTCGACGCCTGCGCAGCGCAGCTCGTCACGAGCTACGGTCTGCGCAGCCTCGCGCCCGGCGATCCCGCCTACCACGGCCGCTACAGAGGCGGCCCGGCGGAGCGCGACGCGGCTTATCATCAAGGGACGGTGTGGGCGTGGCTGCTGGGCGAGTTCGTCATGGCGCACCTTCGCGTTTACCACGACGCGCGCCAGGCGGCCTCGTTCCTCGCTCCTATGGAACACCAGTTGAAGACGTACGGACTGGGCGCCATCGGCGAGATCTTTGACGGCGACGCGCCCTTTGCGCCGCGCGGCTGCATCGCCCAGGCATGGTCGGTGGGAGAAGTACTGCGGGCCTGGGTCGCATGCCAGGAGCCGTAGCCCCCAGTCAGAAGTCGGCCATCAGGCCCAGGCCGAGCGAGACCCGGTTGATGAAGTTGAAGTAGGCGACCGCGAGCACTGTCTCGACAACGGCCGGGTCGTCCCACCCCACCTGCTTGAGGGCGTCGATGTCCGCCTGACCAACGTCGCCGGGCTTGGTCGTCAGCTTGTCGGCAAAGCGATAAAGCGCCTGCTCGCGCTCGTCCGCCGGCGCCTTCGGGTAATTCACGGCGAGCGTCCGTCCCAGCGACTTTTCCACGCCCAGCTTGCGGAGGACTTCCATGTGCACGGCGACACAGTAGGACGAAGAATTGATCCCGCTCACTACCAGTCCCAGCCGCTCTTTGACGGCACGCGGCAAGGCGCCGTCTTGGGTGATGCGCTCGCCAAGTTCGAGATGCGTAAGAATCAGCTCGGGCCGCGGGCCCAGCGCTTTGAAATAGTTGGGTACAAAACCAAAGCCCTCGCGGATCTTCTGGTAAATGGGCGTGAGCTGGTCGCCGGCTTCGGACTCTTCGACTTGTTGAACGAAAGACATGGCACACCTCGCGGGTCGGAATGTCAGCGTGTTCGTTGGCGGATTTCGGAGCGGGGTGACGAGCCGTCAGTGAGCAAGCCGCGAGGTTCGTCGCGGCCTAGGCGATCTTGACAACTTTGCCGGAACGAATACAGCTCGCGCAGACGCGGAGCGTCCGGTGCGCGCCGTTGACCAGGGCACGGACGCGGCGCAGGTTGGGATCCCAGCGCCGCTTGGTGACGTTGTGAGCGTGACTGATCCGGTTGCCGAATTGCGGACCTTTACCGCAAATGTCGCACGTCAAAGCCATAAGAAAGCCTCACCGAAACTTGGAATCGCCCAAAGCCGAAAGATTATGGTAACAGAAAGCCGGGCTTTTGCCTACCACGTGTAATGGACCGTGTAGTTGATCGTCGCTTGGCCGCCGGCGCCGACGGTGGGCCGGAACTCGATGGTGCGGGCATCGGTCTTCGTGTGGTCCATCGAGCCTGAGGTAATGTCCCACTGGATCCACCGGTATAGGTGCTCGACGACGCGCACCTGGACTTTCTCCTTCTTGTGATTGCGCACCTTGATCTCGAAGGATTCATCGGCCCAGTGGTTGTTCGTATCCAGCTTGAAGCTGGTCTGGCGGCGTTCGCCCACCAGATCGAACGCGTTGCCCGTATAGAGGCGCACCGTTTCGTCCTCGGGCGTATGGTCGATCTGATCCTCGCCGATGAACTCATTGCGCGCGTCCACGTCGCGCCGATAGACCTTGACCCTGCCTTTGGGAAGCGGCATGCCGAGGTGCGATTTCCTCGAGTTCTCGAATTCCAGCATCACCCACACCTTGGGGTTTGACAGGGTTCCATAGTCAGGCTGGTTTCGGACGTTGTAGTAGTCCCAGCCGCGATAGCGCGGGTCTACTTCGAACCCGTCGTAGACGTAGACCCGGCGGGCCGGCACGTTGGTCGCGCGCAGAAACTCCACCTGCTTCACTTCGCGGTCCAGCACGTTGGTGGGCCGCTCCAGGGTGTACAGGTGGTATTCCTCAAAGGCGCGCTCGGTCACTGCCGGTGCTGCGCCACCCAACTCACGATTATCGGCCATTTTCGAGTAGGACATCGGTTGTCCTTCAGGTTGGACGCGCCCCACGTCTCCCGCCATGAGTTTGATACTGGCATTCTCGAAATCCTTGCCGCTCATATTTTCGAGCGTCACCCAGCCGACGATGTCGAAGGTGTCTCCCTTCTCCGGCGCGACGGCGTTGTAATTCGCCTCCCACCGCATCCCGCCGGTGAGATAGGAGAACTCGACCTCGTGCTTGCCGGCTTCGCCCGACCAGAGCTTCCACGCGAGCGTCGGTTTCAAGAACGCTTTCGGGTCGAGCGAGTCGAAGATCGGCTTGCCGGGCAGGCCAAACTGGATCTTGCCGTTCACCTCCACGATCGCTTCGCCGCCGCCCTCGGGATTGGCATAGGCCGTCTGCTGGTAGGCATACTGTGGGCCGAAGAGTTGAAACGCGGACGTGTGGGGGACGTATCCGCTCCGCAGAATCCTGCCCTTTACGATCTTTTTCTCGCCGCTGGGTGTGACGATCTCGAAGTCCAGCAGCTTGCCCTCCGACTTGCGCAGCAGCAGCCCTTCACTCAGCGGATCGCTCTCGTAATTCTGCTCCAGAATCCGCAGCGAATCAGGGTTCGTCAGGTCGCGAATCACCACTGACTCGGGCTCGACGTGAGCGGTGATATCGGTGACGCGCACCTCGTTCTCACCCTGCTCCAACTCCAAGCTGCGAATTTCCTTCACAGCGGCGAAATTCTGGTTGTACACCGTGAGTTGAGTGTGGGCGCTTGCTTTGACGTGGCTTCCCGGAAGCTGTCCAGGTTTCACCACCACCGCGACATAGACGCCGGCCGCCACAACCGCGCTCAGCAACAGAGACTTCAATTTGACCTCCCGGCTCACCGTATCGCGCTCCTGATGCAAGACTCCCGGCGCCGCCGCCCGACGTTCTGGCGCGCGAGCTCCTGGCGAGCCCTGCCTAACAAGAACGGCGATGTCCATCTCTCTTGCATATGAAATTAAGGCCGCGCGCACGTGCGACGAGTCGGCGGTCAGATAGTGTCCTAAACTGTCTGCTGAGCAAACGCTATAGGGGTCGGCGCTTTAGCTCCGACACGATGTGGCTGCCATAGAGCGAAGGCTCTCAGCCCCCAGAAAGCTTCAGGGCCTGAAGGCCCGGTTCTCGAGGTGTCGGCGATTGTCGGACCTGAAGGTCCGACCCCCCTTTTCAGGAATTCGCTCCCGCAGACTATTGAGATTCGTATAATATAGTGCAACCAGAGGGGCACTGCTGGCATCTATGTCAGCATGGGCAACCCAAAAGGAGTACGCCGAGACTTCGAGGCTTTGGAGCGCCGTCGCCGGCAAGCGGTGGCTTTGCTGGATCAAG
>DASZAI010000079.1:0-65994 GCA_035945295.1 Terriglobia bacterium
CCATCCCAACATCTGCACCATCTACGAGGTGAGCGAGCACGATGGCCAGCCGTTCATTGCCATGCAATTGCTGGAAGGGCAGACGCTTCGACACCTGATCGAAGGCAAGCCGCTTGAGACGGATACGCTGCTTGAACTCGCCTTCCAGATTTCGGACGCCTTGGACACCGCGCACTCGAGAGGGATCGTTCACCGCGACATCAAACCTGCCAACATCTTCGTGACCCAGCGCGGGCAAGCGAAGATTCTCGATTTCGGTTTGGCGAAGCTGGCGCCAGGCCGCGCATCGGCAGGAGACGTTGGAGCGTCGGGCGCTCCGACCGCGACGGTTGAAGCGCTTCTCACCAGTCCCGGCGTGGCCATGGGCACGGTCGCCTATATGTCACCCGAACAGGCGCGGGGCGGGGAGCTCGACGCGCGCACGGATCTGTTCAGCTTCGGCGCCGTCCTGTACGAGATGGGGACGGGCCGGCACGCTTTCGACGGCAACACCTCAGCCGTCATCTTCACGGCCATCCTTACCCAGGCACCGGCGCCCATCCTGCGGCTGAATCCGCACCTGCCGCCCGAGCTCGAACGGATCATCTCGAAGGCGCTCGAAAAGGACCGCGAGACCCGCTATCAGCATGCCTCGGATATACGGGCTGACTTGAAGCGTTTGAAGCGCGAGACGGAGTCAGGCCGGTCGGGCGTCTCGGTCGCGGCGGTCGAGGCCGCTGCCGGCTCGGGTCCCACGGCTCGGATCGAGGAGCAACGGCGGACTCCGGCGCGGCTCGTTGCTCTAGGAGCCATCGCAGCTCTCGCCTTGATCGCGATCGGCTTCGGGGCGTACAAGCTTTTCCTAGGCAAGCGCGGCGTGGCATTCCACGCGGGGAAGCCGACCCGGCTCACTATCAGCGGCAAAGCTACCGACGCCGCCATCTCTCCCGACGGCAGGTACGTGGTGCATGTCGCCGAAGATGCAGGCAAGCGCCGCCTGTTGGTGCGTCAAATCCAGGTAGCAGGGTCGAGCGAGGTCGAAGTCGCTCCGCCCTCGGACGCTTATTATTCCGGGCTGACCTTCTCGATAGACGGCAATTACATCTACTACCTGAAGAGCGACCCAACCGCACCCTGGCCAATGCTTTACCGGGTGCCAGCGCTCGGCGGTGACGCGGTTCGAGTTCTCGATCGCGTTGATGCTCCCATTTCGTTCTCGCCGGACGGCAAACGCTTTGCGTTCCTTCGCCGCATCTCCGACCGTGAGGAGACGCAAATGCTCGTGGCACGCGCCGACGGCTCGGGGGAACGGGTCCTCGCCGCTAGCAAGTATCCCCAGGTTCTGGGCGGGGATGACAGCGCGCCGGCATGGTCGCCTGACGGCAAGACCATTGCGTGCGGTCTGGCCGATTCGGCCACCAACTCCATGACGGTGGTCGGAGTGGACGCCGAGAATGGCACGGAGAAGCCGCTCACATCGCGCCGCTGGTTCCGGGTGGGGCGGCTCGCCTGGATGCCCGACGGCGGCGGCCTGGTCATGCTCGGCACACTCGAGAGGTTCTCTTACCAGCTTTGGGAGCTGTCTTATCCTGAGGGCGCAGCGCAGACGATTTCGAATGATCTGAATAACTACCAGAGCGCAAGCCTTACGGCTGACGGCAAAAGCCTGGCCACCGTGCAGTCCATCACCGTGTCGAACATCTGGGTGGCGCCGGCAGCGAATTCAGACGCAGGCAAGCAGATCACCTCCGGGGCGGAGACGGCGGTGAACTCGCTCTCCTGGACCCCGGATGGGCGGATTGTCTACCAAGGCAACGCCAGCGGCGACGAAGATATCTGGATTGTCGACAGCAACGGTCACACCGCCAGGCAGTTAACGGCCAACGTGCGGATTCAGCAGGACCCGTCGGTTTCCTCCGACGGGCGTTCCATCATTTTTCTTTCTGATCGCACCGGATTTCCGCACATCTGGAAGATGAACGTTGACGGCAGCAATCCCAAACAACTCACGGACGCTGGAGGGGAAGACACACCATTCTGGTCCCCGGACGGCCGTTGGGTCTATTACTCCTCCATTCCCGTGGTCGGCGCGGCAAAAAGATCTACGTTATGGAGGATTCCCGGCGAGGGCGGCACGGCGGTCGAGGTCGTGGACAAGAATTCCTTCGCTCCTGTTGTCTCGCCCGATGGCAAGCTGATCGCCTGCGTCTACCAGGCAACAGAGAATACACCACAGAAAATCGGCATCCTCCCCGCCGATGGCGGATCCCCGGTTAAGCTGCTCGACATCCCGCCGACCGCCACCCTCGGATACCCGCCTTTTCAGTGGTCCCGCGATCAGAAGTCCCTCGTCTACGTCGAGACTCGGAACGGCGTCTCGAACCTCTGGAGTCACCCGCTCGATGGCAGCGCCTCCAAGCCGTTGACCAACTTCCAATCCGACCGGATATTCTCTTTTGGCTGGTCCCCCGATGGCAGCCAGCTCGCGCTGTCCCGAGGAACCTCCACCAGCGACGTCATTCTGATCCCGAACGCCCAATAGCATCATTCACTTGTCTGCTTGAGGACTTCTGACAGCCAACGAGTGTTAACGGTCCGGCCGGATGCTGCGGACAGGTGTAGCGCAAGTCTCGCACCGCACCCGGAACCGCCGCACGGGCCACGTCGGCCTCGGCTCGGGGTACGGAGCCCTGCCCTACACCCGTTATGCGATGAGGAGGAATCCGCGCTCGAGGAGTTTGCGCGTCACCCGGAGGCACTCTTGCCGGACCTGTTCGGGGCGGGCGTTGACCTGAGCGGCCAACTGCGCGATCAGCTCGTCGAGCGTGCGGTGTCCATCGAACTGCCGGATGAAGTTCTCCACCGCGGCCTCGAGCGCGAGAGGCGCCGCTGACGCCAGGCCGTTCTTCAGCCACAGCTCGAGCGGGGTGCTCTGCCACTGGCCGTCGGCATATTGACTGTGGCGGCTGAGGCGGGCGTGCGGAGACATTTTGAATCGCGCCTTGAGAAGCGCCGCGTCGCCGGTTGCGTCCCTCAGCAGGTCCTGGCTCACGAACAGGTCCAGCACCGCATCCCCGAACGGCTCATTCGGGAGGGTCAGCACTTCATCCGTCCGCACCCAGTTCGATCCGGAGCGGCGATGCAAGGCGATCAATCCATCGTGGATCGCCTCAACCTTTCGACTCGAGTAGTAGTCCACCCATTTCTGGAACGTGGGCTCGCCGCGCTCCGAGGCCGGGACCATTTCGAGCTGGCGCAGTTCAGTGTAGCGCACCGGATCGTTGCTGTAGATTTTGAGCGCCCACGCGTCGCAGCCGGTATCCGCGAACCATGCTCGCAGCCGCTCCTGCCAGGATTGGCCTCGTATCTCGACCCACTCGCAAATGATCTGCAGGAAGCCGCCTTCCTCGAGATGACGCGCGCCATCCGTCAGCAGCCGGCGCGCAAATTCATCGAGCTCGAAGGGATTCTCGGCAAACTGGAGTCGTGAGGAGGGCGTGATGAAGAAAGGCGGGTTGGAGACGATGAGGTCGAACCGGCGGCTCGCGACCGGCTGAAACAGGTCGCCGGCCAGGTACTCGAGGTTGTTGACGCCGTTCAGCCGCGCATTGAAGGTGACGAACTCCGCCGCGCGCGGATTGAGGTCGGTTGCTACCACGTGCTCGCTGTGCGCGGCCGCCGCCAGACCTTGGATGCCGCATCCCGTGCCGAGGTCGAGGGTCGAGCGGAACGGCCGGCGTACGGTGAAGAGATAGAGCCACTGCGTGGTGGGATTGATCGACAGCAGGGGGTCGGGCTGCTGGTGCGCCTCGACCTTGCGGGCGCAGTCCGTGGCCAGCAGCAGGCCTCGAAAGGGCACCAGCATGACCTGAGGCGCGAAAGTCTCGCCCGCCGGGAAGAGCAGTTGAGAACCGAGCAGCAGCCGGAGGATCGGCTCCGGAACCGCGGCGCGCGCCGCTCCCGCGTCGACGCTCTCACCGACGATAAACCATCGCACCAGGATGTTAAATAAGTTGGGGTCCGCCGTGCGCGCCAGCAGCCGCGGCATCAGCCGCTCGTAGGGAATGTAGTCGCCCGCCAAGGCGGCGCGCAGCGCCGGGTCGGTGTAGTTCTGCTCGAGGAAGAACTCGCGAAGCCTTCGGGCGTCGTCAGGCGCAAGCAGATTGAGCATCTCAGGGCTCCGCGATGGCGGCCACCAAGCATTATAGATGACGAACGTGGTACAAACCCCGATTCCTCTTGAGCGACCTTGCCGCCCCGCTGTTGTGGCCAGAACAGTCTCCGTGCTAGCTTTAAGGCGTCGATCGAATGGTTGATCCGGGAGGGACGGCATGAAGTCAAGACGATGGGTGTGCGGCAGCCTGGCGGCGATGGTCGCGCTCGCAGGCGTCGGGGTATTTGGCCAGGGGCATGGTGATCACGGCGAACACGGTGAGGGCCACGGGCGCGGCCACGATCGGGAGGACGAAGGACGTCATTATTCCAAGCACGACCGCGACGAGGCGCGCGGCTGGTATCACGAGCATCGCGAAGGCCTGCCGCCTGGCCTCGCCAAGCGCGACGAGTTGCCGCCCGGACTCGAGAGGCAACTGCGCCTGCGCGGTACGCTGCCGCCCGGCCTGCGCGACCGCATCCGGCCGTGCCCTCCCGAACTCGTGCGCGTGCTGCCGCCTCCGCCGCCCAATTGCGAACACGTGGTTATCGGCGGACATATTGTCCTGCTGAATCGCCGGACGTTCATGGTGCTCGATATTGTCCACTTCGAGCGCTGACGACGGTCAGGCGCGGGCGGCGCGCATCAGGTATTTTTCCTGAAGAATCTTGCGGTGATGGAGCTCGTGCCCGGCGATGATGTAGGCGAGGGCGCGGACCGAGACTTCCTTTTCATTGGCGATGCCGAGCCGCATCCAAGCCTCGGGCCCGAGGTTCTGGAAGAGCAGCAGGGTGGCGTGGCGAACCGCAGTGAATTCCTCCACTAGTCCCGCCAACTTGCGCTGGCCGAACTGTGCGGCGCGCACGTAGTCATCTTGCTCGAACCCGGCCAGCGGCTTCTTGTCGTGCCGCGCGATGCGTAGAGCGCGATAGCTCATGATGCGCTCGGTGTCGATGATGTGTCCGAGCACTTCTTTGACGCTCCACTTCTCAGGCGCGTAACGATAGTCCGCTTGCTGGTCGCTGAGACGCTCGAACAACGCCGCGGTGGCCGGTCTTTGTTCTTCGAGCGCCCGGAGGACGTCGTTACCGCTGACCATTGAGATGTATTGGCCGTAGTAAGGCGCGTACTCGGAAGCTTCCGGAGCTTGGATAGGGCCAAAGTTGGTTGCCATAGGGATGCCAGTATCGCATCAGCGCGACGAGGATTCAATGGCCCGCGCCAGAAAGGGGGCCGGACCTTCAGGTCCGACAATCGCCGACACCTGCAACATGGCCTTCGGGCCCTGAAGCCTCAGGGGCTAAAGAGTCTGGGTGAAAACCCGAGTCGACGGCGTAGAGGCCGCCTTCAGGCGGGCAAACTACTCGTTACAAATGCCCCCCTGAAGGGCGCCTCTACGATCTCCGCTCGATACGGGGTTTTCACACAGAGTCTAAAGCCCTGATTTCATGCGGCCCGATTATATGTCGGAGCTGAAGCTCCGACCTCCTATTCTGGTCCGCGGCCGAGCGCCTGCGCGTACACCGCAACAATCTGGCGGGCGACGTTCTCGATTGTTAGGTGCCCGATCGCCTCACGGCCGCGCGACCGCGTGCCGGCCTGGCAGACCTCCACAATCTTCCGCGCGATCGCCTCGACGTCACGCGAAACGAGGTAGCAGCCTTCGACCGACCCCACTAATTGGACGGCATCGCCCACGTCGACAGTGATGACGGGAAGATTGGAAGCCATGACCTCCTTGAGCGCGTTGGGCGATCCTTCGGCGAGGGAGGCAAGCACGAAGACGTCGGCGGCGTTGATGTAAAGCGGCATGCGCTCGTGCGGTACACCGCGCGCGTGCAGGATTTCGAGTGCGGGGACCTCGTCGCGCGCCCGCTCGACCGCCGCTTCGATCACGTCAAAGCGCTTGCGCTGCTCCGCCGGGTCGTAGGGATAGAGGACGAACTTCTTCGCGGGATCGAGACTCAGCGCGCGCCGCGCTGTGCTCTGTTCCATCGGCCGGAACAACTCGAGGTCGACGCCGTTGGGAATCACGCGCGCCGAACTAAGAGCGAGCGTGGAACGCATTTCAGCGCTTTTCACAATCACGGCGCGGACGAGTCGCGCGAGAAGGAAGCTCGATATCTGGAGCAGCCTGCCGTAAAGCGTGATGCGTCCGCTTCGCTCAAACCGCCCGAGCACGTCGTCACCCATGAAGGAGAGCACCACGGGCACGCGAAGCTGGCAGCGCGCCACCCAGCCGGAGAGTCCGAAGTGGGCGTGAATCAGGTCGTAACGAGCCGCGCGCAACCGGCGCCGCATCTCGGGGACGGCGCGAAAGTAGTTCCAGCGCGAGGCGCGTCCGTTGATGAACAACACGTCAAAGTCGACGCCGAGCGGCCGCAGCGACTCCATCTGCGCCTCGACGAAGCTGCCGTAGCCGGGGTCGTCGGCGGTGGGCCAGAGGTTCGAGACCACGAGGACGCGGTAGGACGCCATGACGTTTCACGCCGCGGGCCGGGATTCGACGACCGCAGGCTCGGTCTCGACCGCCAGAGGTTTCATGCCTATCGCAAAGAACGCGGGTGACAAGGCGAGCGAGTGCGGCCGCCAGGGTGACAGGCGGAAGGCCAGCGAGACGCAGCCGTTGGCGATTCGCACGGCGCCGTGTGCGACGAGTCCGAGTCCCAAGGGCCAGGCGTTCACCGCGGACCACTCCGCACCCCGCCCGATGTGAATGAAAAACGATCCCAGATGCCCGGCGCGGATCTGCTCGAGTCCGAGCGCTTCGAGCGACGCCCGGAGTTCCTCGGGTCCGAAGACTCGATGGCGCGCCCAGAGCGCGGGCGCCAGGCGCTTCCAGATTCGTCCCTGGATGCCCTGGAAGTTCGGCACGATGAGCGCCAGACATCCACCGGGACGCACCAGCCGGAGGTGTTCGTCGATGACGGCGCGCGTGTCATCGAAGTGTTCGATGAGGCCGGAGGAGTAGACCACGTCAAACTCCTCGCCGGCGAGGGCGGACTGGAACAGGTCCTCGCACACCACGTTTCCCTTGACGCCCACGAGCCCCAGGTTCGATGCGAGCAGACGGCAGCCGCTCCAGGAGAAGTCGCTCCCATAAACTTCATAGCCGAACCGGCGCGCGAGATAGGGCAGAACGCGCGAGGCGCCGGCGCCTAGCTCGAGGACGCGCGGCCGTTCCCGGGCGACGTCGACCTTCGATGCGGCGCAGACCGCGCTTTCGAGCAAGCGCACCGTCTCGTAATCCACGTCGCGATACAGCCGCAGGCGCTCCGGACGCTTCTGCTTCCACCAGCCTTCGTCCCAGTAGGCGACGTCGGTGAGGCGCTTCACACGTCCTCCGGGCGCTCCCACAAGGCAGCGAGTTCGCGAAGGCGCACCGCGCCCAGTCCCGCTAGCACGGCAAAGAACACCAGTGAGCCCACGCCGCAGAGGACAACGAGGTAGGCGAAATTCTGCGCCGTGGTTGCGGGTGTCCGCACCCACGCGCGCATCGCCCAGACCACGAGCGCGGTGAGCGCGCCACCCGCCGCCGCCTTGCCGATGAAAGCAGCGAGAGAACGATCGAAGGCCTGCCGGAATCCCGCCAGATTGCGCTCGAGCGCCATCCCCACGGTCAGCGCCAGGCTGGTGACGAGTCCCAGCGGAATACCGATGCCTCCGAGGTGGAGCACTCCAACGTAGAGCAGGTCAAACGCGACGTTCAATCCGTATTGCAAGGCCGAGAGGCGAAGATAAGCCTCCGCCTCCTGGCGCGCGAACAGATAGAAAGTGAGAATGCGCACGCACGCGTACAGCAGCAGGCTGAGGCAGTAGTAGAAAAAGACGGTCGACATTTGCGCCGTGGCTTCCGCGGTAAAGTTCCCGTGCTGGAAAAAAAGCCGGATGATGGGACTGGGGAGAATCAGGCAGAAGATCATCACCGGTGAGACCAGGACCATGCCGATTTCGAGCGTGTGCTGGAACACCCGGCGTTCCTCGTCGACCGCGTGTTGCGCGAAGGCCCGCGACAGCACCGGCAGCGACGCCGTCCCGACGCTCCCGGCCAGCAACTCGGCCATGGTCGCGATGATCTTTAGTCCGTAATTGAGGGCCGTCAGGCTGCCCGCCGGCAGAAACGAGGCGATGATGCGTTCGACAATCAGCAGCGCCTGCCAGCCTGCCGCACCGCCCAGTTGCGCGGCCCCCGCGCCGTGCAGCTTGCGGACCGCTTCACCCGTGCCCACCAGGGTGAGCGAATAGCGGAAGCGGAAGGACGCGAGCGTCTGGCCGCCGAGCACCAGAAGCTGCAGGAGGTGTCCCACGAGATAGCCGATGACGATGCTGTAGATACCGTAGCGGTCGAAAGTCAGCAGGATGCACACGATGACGGCGGCATTGCGAATCAATCCGGCGCTCGAGGGTACGGCAAATCGCCGCTGGCTAAAGAGGAACGAGCGGAACGTCTCGGCCAGACCTGCCGGGATGATGATGAGAAAAAGCCACTGCGCAAGTTCCGAGGCGAGCGTAATCTGCGGGTTCGTGAAGCCCGGCGCGATGGCTTTGGTCACCCAAAATGCCAGCGCCGCACCCAGTACCGCAATCGCGCTCGATCCGAGGAAGACGATGTTGACGGCATAACTGAAGCCCCGCCACAGCTCGCGCTCGGAGTGCTGGGCGTCCAGGGTGGAGAAAAACGGTACCAGCGAGAACTGGCCGGTGGCGCTGATGAGGCTGGTGATGATGTAGGGCACCGTGAAGGCGACGTAGAAGGTATCGGAGCTTTTCGAGAGGCCCAGCTTCGCGGCGATGCTCGTGTCGACCAGGATGCCGGTCAGGGATCCCAGCAGCGAGAAGAATCCCACCACCATCGAGCCGCGCACGACTTGGTGTCGAGAACTGGTCACTCGTCACTCGTCATTGTTCCGAGCTCGACCACGTACGGCGTCGCGGCGACAAAGAGGAACAGCATCAGTACTGGCGAGGTGCCGAAGTTGAATTCGAAGCAGCCTTCGACCATCAAAGCGAGCCAGCCGGCAATCGCGCCGTCCACCAGCCAGACCAGACGCGAGCCCGCCGGATCCGTCGCGAGCCGCCGTCGAATCTTCCAGGCCTGCACCACCAGCGTCGCCATCAGCCAGATCCACGCCCCGAGACAGGGCAGTCCGCGCTCGGCGCCGAACTGTATAAAGTTGTCATGCAAGTGCTCGTGATAGCCCACCTCGGGCGCGCGTCCCGGCGGCAGATACAGCGGATAGACCTCCGTGATGTTGTCCGGCCCGACGCCCACCCACGGATGCCGCTCGATCATGCGCAGTCCGGCGTGCCACATTTCAAAGCGGATGGAGAGTGCGGGGTCGGAAGCGGGATGTCGCAGGATGGCCACCCGCCGCCGCACGAGCCCAGGCGCCGCCAGATACCCGGCGATCACGAGCACCGGCAAGGCCCACAACCATCGCGACTTGGAGCGTCCTACCAGGTACACCGTCGCGACGAAGCATCCCAGCCAGACGCCGCGCGTGAAGTTCAGGATGATGGACAGCGCCACGATGCCGGCAATCGCGAACCAGATCGCACGGGAATCTTTCGCCCGCCGGACGCCCAACAACAGGAAGGCGACGAGTGCGCTGTACATCAACATCTGCTGTCCGCCAAAATGCATCCAGTGTCCCATGAAGCCGTGGATGCGCGTGGCCGTCATGTAAAAATACACCCGGCCCGGATGCAAGGCGCGCACGGCGCGATACTGGCGAATGAACTGGCCCGCCGCCACCAATCCTGTCAGCGCCGACTCGAGGAAAAGCGCGCGATAGAGCATCACCAGGTGCCCGGCGCTCACCACCAGGTTCACCGCCAGCAGGAGTATCAGGAACAGGACGAGTTTGCGCACTGCAAACCAACCCACCGTCGGATTCGCCGCCCAAGCGAGCGAAAGCACGGTGGTCAGGCAGAAGAGCGCCAGGGGAAGCTTCACGGGCGGAAACTTGATCGGAGGGTGATCGTGGAACAAGTGGACGACGTAGGCCACCGAGGCCGCGGCCAGAAAAGCCTGCGAGGCGGCGAGCGAAAGCAGAAAGGTCAGGACCGAGAGGCTGAATAGGATGGAGGCCCAGCGGGCGAAAGGAGCCGTCGGGAGTTCTGCGCGCTCGGGCGAGATAAGGTCGCGTAGGCTCGTCACTCGACCTTCAGAATGTATTCGGTTCGATGGAAGAATTCAAGCGGCACGCCGCGCAGCGAACACCTGGCGCACGAAGCGCAGGCCGTCAAGCGCAATGAGCGCGAGGAGAACGGGTGCGGTCGCGATGACATTGCGATTGAAGGTGAAGGCACGCCCGAATTGTCCGTGGAAAAACGCCGCCAGCGCGCGCGTACTGCCGCAGGCGGGGCAGGCAGGCAGGTGAAAGAGCCAGCTCCAAAGGCACAGGTGCGGGCCGCGCGCCAACACTGCGGGAGGAATCAGGCAGAACGCTGCGACGGCCGCGAGCAGAAGTGGAAGCCGTGGTATGCCGCGTGCGAACATGGCTCGCCTATCGCTGTCGCAGCGGCCGCCCCTGCGCGTCGGTCATTTTGTTGGTAGCGATGAGGATGATGTCGACGATCCACCAGATGCCGCAGCCGCCCGCGGTGAGCAGCTTGACGATCCCGAGGCCGACGTAACCCAGGTAGAAGCGGTCGACGCCCAGAGTCCCCACTAGAATGGAAAGCAGCAGCGCCACCAGCCAGTCCTTCTCCTGGCTAGCGCCTGGGGCGCCCACAGGTCCGCTGGCGAGCCGGACTCCACACTTGACGCAGATCTCGGCGTTGGGCGCGGCTTCCGCTCCGCACGACCAGCAGTAGCGCACACCGGTCATGGGTCGCTGGCCGCAGGACGTGCAGAACTCGGCTTGATCGGGAAGCTGATGAGCGCAGTTGCGGCAATACATTTCGTCGTCTCCCCTCGGGCGTGTTGGCGGGCGCAGGGCCGGCTGGCTGGCCTCCGGGTATCCCCGCGAGCCGAGCTATCTTCAGGCACGCTGGGGGCAAAGTCAACGGGTTTCGGAGTGATGTGCTGCACGTTCCGACGAAGTTTGGTACCCGCACCCCATCCTGTTATCGTTTTACTTGGCGAGGAACTGCGTGCGACGTCGAACGTCCATGTCTGCGAGGGCGCTCTTAGCCGGCGAAAATCCCTTTACCAGATGGCCGTCACTGGCTCATTAAGCGGTTATTCAAAGCGGCCTCAGTGTGAACGATTGGAACCACAAGGGGTTAGCTGCCATCAGGAGTCCCGCCTTCTGAGTACTAGATAATTCGTTCAGTACCAATGGACTATATCAGTTGTGTAACACGCGGGGATTTGGCGATAGTATTGCTTATCCCACAGTGTTCGGACTAGCCGACTACGACGCTGGGGAGGCCCGCAACCGTGACGCGATGCGTCGGGTGAATGGCGTCCCAAGCTGGCACCGGACGGGTAACGCGCCTGGGGAGCGCGCCACCCGACTCAACCCCAGAAGGCAGGGCCATCAATATGCTGAAGTGTGATGTGTGCGGTAAAGCTACAGGACTGCTTGCAGCGCTGATGCGTGTCTCTCACGTCGAGTGTGCGACGATGCCCATCCTCAAGCAAATCGACCGGGGGGAGTTCAGGAGTTTCGACGACCAGGCGGAAATCCTGCTCGAGCACGACGAGCATTGCCTGGCGTTCGTGAGAGGGTGCGAGATGGCGGACCCTGATCCCGCCTTGGCCGAAAACGAAGCTCCGGAGGCCACCTTGAGTTCGACGCCTGGACTCCGGCCCGACGGACTGGTGAGCCAGGGCATCGGCCTGCTGCACGTCACCGACCGCAAAATTTGTTTCATGGGGCATTTCAACTCAAGAACGATTCCTCTCGGCAAGATTGTGGAAGTTCGTAATCAGGCTGACGTTCTGGCCGTTGTGGCGGGCGATCATCGTTTGACCTCGTACTTCATTCTGGAGTCGCCGCGGCGCGTTGAAATTACCGCCGCGGCTGTTCGCAAGCTTACGGAACTCGCGCGAACCAACCAAAAGCCCACCGTGCATCTGCCGCCCGAGCAATTCCCCCAATTCCAATACGCCTCGGATTAGTACCACCGACAAACGCGCCATCCGCAAGTCTTGCTGAGCAGCGAAGGGCCTCGAGGCCCTTCGCTGCCGCTCGTTGCTTTGCAGATGTAGCGACGGCATTCAGGCCGGCAAATGCCGGCTAAAGGGCCTGGGTGAAAACCCGAGTCGACGGAGTAGAGGCCGCCTTTAGGCGGGCAAACTACTCATTACAAGTGCCGCTTCAGGCCGGTAAATGCCGGGCCCGAAAAGCCCGCCTCTACGCCGCAAGTCAGGACGCCATCCGAGCGGGAGCGCAGCGCGAGGGAACCGGGTTGAGGGCTATCAGCGCCCCGCGTTCGCGGCAGCAGACTGTACGCTGAAGACCGGAGCGGGCGGCTCGGAGTTCGCGCCCTTGACGGACTGCCAGATTACGCGGTTGAGCGCCTGCTCGGGAGCGACATCGGGATGGGAAAAGTCCCAGCGCGCCGACTCGCGCGCGCCCGGCGCGTTCGCGGCGTTCATCTCGTCCGGTGACACCTCGGGACTTCGCGCTGTGTAGGGATCGAGAACCGGCTGCTTGTCAAAATCGTCCAGCAGGCTGAGCGCACGGTCGTCAAAGTAGGTGAGGCTACCGAGTCCGAGCAACTGCTCGATGGTTTTGAGCACCGAGACGGTAGAAAAGCGCGCGTGCTCCACCAGTCCATGACGCACGTAGGGCGAGATGACGAGCAGCGGCGAGCGGTGAGCGTCAACGTGATCGGGGCCGTCCTGGGCGTCGTCCTCAAGCACGAAGATGGCCGTATCGCGCCAGAAGCGGCTATGTGAGACCACGTCGACCAGCCGGCCCAGCGCCGCGTCGTTGTCGGCGACCATGGCGCGCGGCGTGGGCTTGCCGTGACGCGTCCCCATGGTGTGGTCGTTCGGCAGGTGCATGACCGTGAGCTGCGGCAGGTTGCCCTTCGTCTCGAACTCGCGGAACTCGCGCTCCCACTCTTCGATCCGATGCCGGTCGGTGGTCGCGCCGATGCCGTCAATGTAATGCGGGTCGTAATGGTCCTGGAGTCCGCTGACGAACGCGCGCGTAGTCCCCGGCTCTTTCTTGCTGTCAACGCACCATTCACCGTAGTCGCGATAGCTCACGCCCGCCGCCCGCGCGAGGTCCCAGATGAAACCCGAGGCGGGCACACCGATGGGGTGATCGTGCTCGGCGTCGCCGTCGTACCCCTGACCCCAGAAGTCGACCTTGACGTGATCGCCGTAGCTGGAGGGCCAGAGCTTGCGGACGTAGTCGGTGGCGGACGCCGTGGTCGACCACATGTGGCCGTCGGCGCTCACGTCGCCGTCCACGTAGAAATTGTCATACAGCACGAACTGGCGCGCCAGTTGATGCTGGTTGGGCGTGACCGCCTCGCCGAATAGCGTCAGGTCGGCTTCGCCGTTGCCTTCCTTGAGATCACCCAGCACTTGGTCGTAGGTGCGATTCTCCTTGATGATGTAGATGATGTGATGGATGGGAGCGTCCGGATTCCCTTTCGCCGAGAACGTGTCGATGGCCTCGAGCGCGCGAGCCGAAGGCAGTTCCCGCCGCAGGCCGTAGACTTGCCGCGCCAGGCTGGTCATGCGCGATTGCAGCCCCGCGAAGTCCGCCGCCCTGATGCCCTCGATACTCCCGCCGATCAGGTAGCCGATGTAGGCCAGCGGCGATCCGGACCCGCTGTGATAGTTACGCGCTTCCGGCGGAAGCTTGTAAGTCGTCGCGGCCAGGCTGTTCGGCCCCTGGACGGCGTTGCGGCCGTCGGCGATGTAGAGCGTCTGGGCGTGGGTTGAATAGAGCAGCGACGTGGGATAAGGCCCGACGGGAACCAGTCCGTCGAACTTGGTTTCAGCCTCGCCGCCTTTGCCGAGGTCGAAGACGGCCAGCGCGTTCACTGCCGCGAGCGCCACGAAAAGTTTGCCTGAGGCGGCGTCGAAGGCCAGCGCGTCAGGCTGCGCGCCGCCCAGCGGCGAGTCGGGAATGCGGATGTCGAGACGCTGGATTTCATTCACCGTCTTGAGATTGATGACGGAGACGAGATCCGAGTCGGCGCAGGCGACGAACAGGAGGCCGCCCTCGGGCGTCACCAGCATGTCACTCGGGTGGCTGCCCACGGTGATGCGCTTGATTCTTCGCAGGGTCGCGGCGTCGAGGATGTCAACCGCCGACTGCCCCCAATCCGACACCGCCAGGCGCTTGCCGGGCACGAGCTTCAACTCGTAGGGAAACTCGCCCACCTCGGAGCGCTTGAGCGCGCGTCCGGTGTCGGGTTCGAACTCGATCAGCAAATGATTCTGGTTGCACGCCACGACCGCCGTCGACTCGTTAAGAATCGCGAGGCCCGCCGTCATCTGGCAGCCGTCGATCGCCATCGCGCGCGGCTCGCCGAAGCGCCCCTGCTTGAAGGGCAACGCGTACACCGAGTGGTTACCGTCCGAAGCGAGCACCAGTTGCTGCTTGGGTTCGTAGGCGAGCCCGTACCAGAGGCTGGGAAGCGTCACCTGATCGGAGATCGCATGGCGCGCTTCGTCGTAGGCGAGCAGGTACTGCGGGCCGTAGCCCGAGTTGGTGCTGATCAGGAAGCCGTCAGGAGTCTCCGCGAGGTTGAGCGGGACATCGGCGCGGGTGACGGGAGTCGCGACCGAGTTGTCCTCCTGGGCCCGAAGGGGTTGAAAGCTCACGCCTAGAAAGAGCCCGGTGAAGAGTGAAATGGTGATCGCGAGTCGTACGTGGCTGGGAAGCCGGCACCACCTTGGTCTCCTCATGCCTGTCCATTATAGGCGAGGAAACCGATTTACTGAGAATTGCAAAATAGGATGTCGATCATTCGCTGTAGCGGCGCTCGAAGCCTGCCCTGGAAGGGAGAGCCGAAAGACCAACTCTGCATGCCCTCCCCCGGCACCGAATTGCGAACCATTGCCACTACCTGAGCCTTCGTCAGAGGTTTGAAGGTAGCTCTAACCGTCCTACACGTTCGGTGTTCTCGACATTCCAGAAGTTCGCAATGGCAGCCTTGATTTGTTCTGCCGCCTTTGGCTCAAATCTCCAGCGCTGCTCGGCATCCTGCTGGAGGAGGAGCAGGGAGACAAGAATGATTAACACTCGGTCCACTACGGGCTTTTTCTCGCGCACTTTGTAGCAGAAGAAAAAGTCGCCGTCTTTGAGTTGAGGAGCAGGAGTATCAAGCGGGTACTGCAGTTCGAATTTGGTGCCGTGCAGTAACGCCTCCATCGGCTCACCGTACTGGCGACGCCGCTCCTCCACATCTCTTTTCGTTGTTTCCGTTAGTTCATTCCCAGTTTCCACTTACGATCTCCCTTGCCCAGACCTGTTCACGACCACGCTTCCTCATTGAGCGCGTTCTGATCTCGCCACGCTCCTTTAGTTGGGCGGTCCAGCCACCGGCTGGGCGAGCGGCTCGCGCGCTTCGCGGCCCGCTTCGCTCGAGACGGGTTCCTTCTCGAGCGCCTGGTCGACAAGCTCCTGAATCGACTTGACGAAGTGAAGCTCGATCCCTTCCAGCATCTCGCGAGTGAGGTCCTCGCGGACGTTCGGCTCGTTCTCGGCCGGCAGATAGACCTCACGGACGCCGGCGCGCTTGGCCGCCAGCACCTTTTCCTTGATACCGCCCACCGGCAGGATCTGGCCGCTGAGCGTGATCTCGCCGGTCATGGCGACGCGCTCGCGAACCGGCCGTCGCGTGAGCGCCGAAACCAGCACCGTCGCCATGGTCACTCCGGCGGACGGGCCGTCTTTGGGGATAGCGCCCGCCGGCACGTGGATGTGGATGTCGTTGTTCTGGTAGAAGTCCGGGTCGATGCTGTACTCGTCAGCGTGGCTGCGCACCCAGGCGAGCGCGGCTTGCATGGACTCCGCCATCACCTGGCCGACGTGTCCGGTCATGGTGAAATTCTTGCCACCCTTCATCGTCTTGGCTTCGACGAACAGGATGTCGCCGCCCGTGGGCGTCCAGGCGAGTCCCACGGCGACACCGGGCTGCCGCGTCCGTTCGACCAACTCCGTCTCCAGGCGGAACTTCGGCACGCCCAGGAATTCTTCCAGGTTCTCCGGGATGACCACCAGCTTGCCGGTGAAGCCCTCAGCGATCCTCCGCGCCTGCTTGCGGCAGACGGTGGCGATTTCGCGTTCGAGGCTGCGGACGCCCGCTTCGCGCGTATAGTGCCGGATGAGATTCGCCAGGCCCTCGCGCGTGAACTCGATCTGCTCGGGCGTGCGGACGCCGTGCTCCTCGGTCTGCTTGGGGATGAGGTGCCGGTAGGCAATCTCGATCTTCTCCTCTTCCGAGTACCCCTGCAATTCCATCAGTTCCATGCGATCGAGCAGGGGAGGCGGAATGGTATCGAGGACGTTGGCGGTGCAGATGAACAGCACCTTCGACAGGTCGAACTGCACGTCGAGGTAGTTGTCGCGGAAATGCGAGTTCTGTTCGGGGTCGAGAACTTCGAGCAGGGCGGAAGAAGGATCACCGCGGAAGTCGCGGCCAATCTTGTCGACTTCGTCGAGCACGAAGACCGGGTCGCGGGTCTCGGCGCGCCGGATGCCCTGGATGATCTGGCCGGGCAGCGCCCCGATGTAGGTGCGGCGGTGGCCGCGGATTTCCGCCTCGTCGTGGATTCCACCGAGCGACATGCGGACAAACTTACGGTCGAGCGCGCGCGCAATGGACTTGGCGAGCGACGTCTTGCCCACGCCCGGTGGTCCGACGAAGCAGATGATGGGCCCCTTGATCTGTGGCTTGAGTTTCAGGACGGCCAGGTAGTCGAGAATCCGCTCCTTGATCTTCTCCAGGTCATAATGGTCCTCGTCGAGGATGGTCTTGGCCTTGGGCAGGTCGACTTTGAGCTCGCTGACCTTGTTCCAGGGCAGCACCACCAGCCAGTCGAGGTAGGTGCGCGTGACGTGATAATCCGCTGCGGCCGGCGACATCTTGGCAAGCCGGGCCAGCTCGCGGAGTGCCTCTTTCCTCGCCTCTTCCGGCATCCCGGCGGCTTCGATCTTTTTGCGCAGCTCCTCCGTTTCCTGTTGCTCGTCGGCCTCACCCAATTCCTTCTGGATGGCCTTCATCTGCTCGCGCAGGTAGTACTCGCGCTGGTTCTGCGTGACCTGGTCCTGCACGTCAGACTGGATCTTGGAGCGCAACTGCTGCAGTTCGACTTCGCGCGCCAGTTGCCGGTTCAAACGCTCCAGCCGGTTCTTGAGGTCGAGGCTCTCAAGCAGTTCCTGCTTCTCGGTGGAGGAGAGCGACGGAAGATTGGCGGCGATGAAGTCCGTCAGGCGGCCCGGATCGTCGATATTCATCACCACCGTCTGGAGGTCGTCGGAGAGCGTCGGTGAAAGCTGCACCACCTGCTGGAAGAGCGAGGTGACGCTCCGTACCAGCGCCTCGAAATCGGCTTGCTTCTCCGTGGGTACGATGTCCGTGAGAGGCTTGACGCGGGCCTTCAGGTAAGGTTCCTGCTGGATGATCTCCTCAATGGCGATGCGCTGCAGTCCTTCGACAAAGATGAACAGGCTCTGGCTGGGCAGCTTGATGATCTTGTGGATGTAAGCTGCCGCGCCGATCTGGTAGAGGTCGACCGGCTGTGGGTTATCGACGCGCGGATCGCGCTGAGCCACCACGCCGATGAACTTCTCCTCTTTCTCGCCCAAGTCGCTGATCAGCTTGAGCGAGTTTTCCCTTCCCACCGTGAGGGGCAGGATGGCGTTGGGAAACAGCACAGTGTCCCGCACCGGCAGGATCGGCAACTCGTTGAATTCCGCCGTCTTCTTCGTTTTGGGCATTCCCTAACCCCTTCTCAACACCTGTTTCGGTCACTTACAGGTTCAACACTCCGAGCGGCTGGCAGCGAAGGCCCACTGTTTATTATAACAGCGTTCAAGATTGCGTTCCGCCGTCCAAACTTCAGACTTCTACTTTCCAGGGAGAAACTTCGGGCGTTCGGCTGTCAATCGACAGTCAATGAGTTAGATGCCCGAATCGGGCTAGGCGGTGCATGGGCAGGCCGCTGGAATGGAGTCGGTTAACCGACAATGAAATCTGCGTCTTGGCTGGCGGTGACACGGTGGTCCAGGTCCTCAGCCCTCACCTCGACGGTGTAAGCGCCGGGGCGTAAGTTCTTCAAGTCGAACTGCTTGAGCACCAGCATGCGGTTCTGGGCGCGGCTCCCCCCGCCGCCGACCTCTTCCGCTGGCAGGCCTTCGACCACGCTCCCACCTGACTTGATGGTGTAGGATAGCCGCACGTGAGGCGGCACGCCCGCGGGTTCCAGCGATCCCTCGAGGATGCCGAAGTAGACGCTGAGCTTATCGGAAGGAGAGAAGCGCGGCTCGACGGGAAGGTGAAGCTCGAAGTTGGGGCCACGCAGCGGGTCGGAAGGGTCGGACGCGCCGCTGGCGGGCTGGATGTCGTCCGAAAGCAGGAGGCTGGTGAGGCGTATACCGGATGCTGACGGCTCGGCAATGGGAATCGCGCGACGCGCCAGCGCCACCGTGCCATCGGCAAACTGCAGAATGGCTTCAATCTCGAGCGGTTCGAGCGTGGGAATGGCCAGCCGTGCGTTGATGTCGAGTGTTTTGTGCTCGAACTGCTTCCACTGCTTCGGGTCGAGGTTGAGGTCAACGAATCGCTGATGTACCGAGACCAGGTGCCCAAGGTGGTCGTAGGCGGCGAGCATCAGGGTGATTCCGGCGCGGTAGGTATTCTTGTCCTTGTCCTTGACGAAACCCGCCGACTTGGCGGGCAGCGCGACGTGCACAGGCGCGGCCAGCTTGCCGTCAGAGGCCAGCAGCACCACGGCGTTCACCTCCGGCTTGAAGGCGGGCCTGAGCGATCCACTCGCCAGCGCGCCCAGGAGTTGCGCCGCCGCTGGAGTCACCATCATCTCTTCTCCCGGCGGCACGGCCCAGTACCCCATCCGGTAGCGGACGTGATAGCCGGGTTTGAGCAGCGCCACCCTGATGCGATGGAACGAGCCGTCGTAGTTCGTGTCAGTAGGCTGATACACCAGGGTGTAGAACTCGCGCAAGTCGCGGTCGGCAAGCTTGAGTCCGCGTAGCAAGTCGTTCTGGTTCTTGACGTAGAATCCGCCAGTGGCCGACGCCACCTGTCCCAGATCGTCATGCAGGATGTCGGTGCCGACCTGCTGAATAAACTGAAACTGGTCGAGTCCTTCCGGCATGATGACCGGAGCGCCCTCCGCACCCATCTCGGAAATCTTCGCTTCCACCGAGGCGTCCACGCCGTGGCTCGTCGCGCTGAAGCCTGCGGTGAGTCCGGCGGTGTCGATGATGTAGAAAGCCACATTGGCCCGATTGGCGGCTTCGATCACGGCCTGCATCGCAGG
Source organism: Terriglobia bacterium (assembly GCA_035945295.1). Lineage (GTDB taxonomy): Bacteria > Acidobacteriota > Terriglobia > UBA7540 > UBA7540 > QHZK01. The sequence goes on from DASZAI010000079.1 coordinate 19,560, forward strand.
CGCTGCTTCTGGCGAGTGCATGAAGCCTTCGGAGAAAACGACCACGTTCTCGCGTCCCGGCAGATCGCGATAGGCTTGAGCGATGGCCCGCATGGCAACGAAGACCGCCTTGGCCTGCAAGGTGCTCTGCGTCCACAGGAAGGCGCGCAGCGAGGCTAATTCCCTTTCTCCGGCGCCAGCAATGTCTCCTGTGCCGCCTTCACCCGCGCCGGGTCCCGCCCCTGACATAAATCCGAACTTCTTCCCTTCGAGGTCATTAATTTCCTGCTCCGTCTCGATGCGCATCAACGCGGTCATCCGCCCCTCGGGCACGCGCGACCCCAGCTTCTGGATGGCTTCTACGGCCTTGGGCTTGTCTTGAGTGAAGGGAAGCGCGAGGTGCAGGCTCTGGTCGATCCAGTAGACTGCCACAAAATCGTCCGGAGCGATGACTTTCTGGATGTACTCGGCGGCGGCGTGGGTGGCCCGCGGGATATTGCCGGGCTGGAGGTCTCCCGTGTCCATGACCAGGGTAATGAAGTGGACGCTGGCGAGGTCGCGCGCTTCCCGCTCCGTTGATAGCTGCCGGGCGCTCGCCGTGGTGGTGGACGGCGCAGCGTTTGTCTTTTCTGGAGCAGTCGCCGGCTTCGACCCTGGAGTTTCGTTCGGAGCTAGCGGCGGCACGAAAGTGACGATCTTCTGCGGGACGTCGTTGTCAGATACCGCAAAGTCGCCGGCGGTAAGTCCGCTTGCCGGGCGGCCTTTCTTGTCGGTCACGATGACGTCGACCACGACGGACGGCGCTTCAACCTTGATTTTTCCCGCTTCCACAGGCGTCTGGGACGCGGTGGTTTGTGTAGAAGGAGTTGTTGGTGTTTGAGGCAGAGGCGCGAATGCGACTTCAGGCTGGAAAGCCGGGAGCACCAGAACCAGAACGGCCAGCGCCGAGACCCAAACCCGCCCATGGCGCGACGTGTACATGCTGTTCGACCGTTCTCTAATTATACGCTCGTCGAGCCCTCAAAGCGTGCGGCCCGATCTGTCGGAGCTAAAGCTCCGACCCCCTGCAAAGCTCCTCAAGCGCCACTTTTCAAATTGATAGGACACTACTGCACGCGGCTCTCGATTGCGCGCGCCAGCCGCGGCAGGGTATGCTTTGGCGTCCTGCGTGTGAGCCGGAAGGACGTGAAGATGCCCGAAGTGTTGCGAACCCTCCACCTCTCCCAGAGAGCTCTCTATCTCCTTGGCTTCTCCCTTTTGGTCGCCGTCGCCCTGGTTGTGGGAATGGCGGTGGCGCGAGTTCTCGGGAGGCTGGCCAAGCGATTCCAAAATACCGCCGGTGAGTTCGTCTGTCTGCTGCTCCAGCCGCTGCCCGTTCCGCTGCTGCTGCTCGCGGCGCTCTACACCGCGCTCGAAGTGCTGACTTTGCCGCATTTCTACGAGCGGCTGGGAGCGAAGCTCATCTCGTGTCTGACGATCCTCGTCGTCTTCTACTTTCCTGCCAAGGTGGTGATTCTGTTCGTGCACCGCATCGCAGCGCGCAGGCCCGAACTGGGAAACGTAACCCGGTTCGTGGTGATGATGACGCGCGCGCTGTTCGTGGTGCTGGCGTTTTACACCATCCTCGAGGCGCTCGCGCCGCCAGCCAAGTACGAGCGGTTCGGAGCCAAGCTCACCGAGACGCTCGCCATCGCGCTGGTCTTCTACGCCATCGCCAAGCTGATCATCCTCTACCTCAGCCACATGAGCCAGCGCGAGCCAGCGCTGCGCCGCGTGACCGACCCCGCCGCTTTCGTTGTGAAGCTGCTCTTCGCGCTGCTCGCCATCATCATCGTCTTAGAGAATTTCGGTGTCCATCTGACCGCCGTCTGGACCACGCTGGGCGTGGGCAGCGTGGCCGTCGCCCTGGCCTTGCAGGAGACGCTCAGCAACCTGTTCGCGGGGCTGTATCTGCTCGCCGATCGGCCCATCAGCCCGGGCGACTACATCAAGATGGACTCGGGACAGGAAGGCTACGTGGTGCGCGTCGGCTGGCGGTCGACGACCATCCGCACGCTCCAGAACAATATGGTCGTGGTGCCCAACTCGACTATGGCCAAAGCCGTGATCATCAACTACTCGACGCCCGAGCCGCGCATGTCACTGGTGGTCAACGTGGGCGTGGCCTATGGCACGGATCCAAACCGGGTGGAAAAAGTCCTGCTCGAAATCGCCAACGCGGCAGCCAAAGATGGCGTCGAAGGCCTTCTCGCAAGCCCCCAGCCGTTGGTGCGTCTTATTCCTGGATTTGGCGCGTCGACGCTCGATTTTTCACTCATCGTACAGGTTCGGCAGTTTGTGGACCAGTATTTCGTGCAGCATGAGCTGCGCAAGCGCATCCTCGAACGCTTCGGGAAGGACGGCATCGAGATGCCGTTCCCGACCCGGACGATCCTGCTTGATGACCGGGCTCTCGCGGCGCTCAGCGGCAATTCAAAGGAGTCGAAGCCCTAAGCTCCGGATGTCTTCAGCGGACACAAATTATTAGTCTCGCGTGTCTCATCTGTCTCATTTCTCCCATGGCGTGGTGCTACGCCTCTGTGGCCCGGTAAATTTCAAACCCGGAATGTGTCCAAGATACAGCGGGTTACGGATTTATATCTCCTATATTATTGCGGATAGGGCGGGCGGAGCCCAAGAGCGTTGGTTCGGGATGAAGCCGATAAGCTATAAATTCGGGCGGAAAGCCGAGTTAGCGAGTTAGAATGAAAGTGTGGCCGTCGAAGCGGCGGACGCTTGGCCTTTTGACGCGCCCCAGGGCATCCAAAGGAAAAGTAACATCCGCGCCGCCTCGGCCGCCAAGGTGGAATTGTAGAGTTGAGTCCGCAGGGTAAACTGGTACAATGGCGGGACGCGTTCCAAATCGAGGAGGACTTATGGCTTGGCAGGCGACACGGAATTTCTATGCGTCGAGTAGAAGATGCCCGAGGCCGTCGATCGGGAGCCCGAGAGGGAGCAGGAGACGGACGGGCCGGAGTTGGATTGGACTCTCCGTGGTTCTCGCCACGCTGGTGCTCGCGTTGCCAGCCTTCGCCCAAACGGGCGGGCTTACCGGCAAGGTGACTCTGCAGGATGGCAGCCCGTGCGTGAAGTGTACGGTGCAGATTGACCGTCTGGACATCAAGGGCAACTACCACGTCAACACCAACAAGAAGGGCGAGTACGTCTACGTGGGACTGCCGCTTGGCAACTACAAGATCACCTTCCTCGATCCTAACGGCCGGACGCTTTTCTACTTCAACAACAAGCACATCGGGATGGGCGACCCGACCGATGCCAGTCTGGATATGGCCAAGGAAGCGGCCAACGCCAAGAAGGAACAGCAGGCGAATCCTGAGACTCAGAAGATTGCGGCGGAGACCGCCAAGGAGCAGAAGGAATTTACCGGCCTAAAACAGCTTTTTGACCAGGGGAATACGCTCTATTCTCAGGGCCAGTATGCGCAGGCGGCCGCCGCCTTCGAACAGGCCGTCCCCCTGGCCAAGGACAAGAACCTGGTGGCGGTGCTGACGCGCGAGGCCGACAGCTATCACAAGGCCCGCATGAACGACAAGGCCGTCGAGATCTATCAAAAGGCGATCGCCGCCAACCCCAGCGACGCGGGCCTGCACAACAACCTGGGCAGCGTCTATGCCGATATGGGCAAGATCCCGGAGGCGCAGCAGGAATTCGACAAGGCGGCGCAACTCGATCCCCCCAACGCTTCGCGCGCCTACTTCAATATGGGCGTGGTGATGTACAACAAGGGGAAGATGGACGAGGCGGCGGCGGCCCTCAAGAAGTCGATCGATCTCGACCCGAAGTATTCCGATGCGTATTTCCTCGAGGCCCAGGCGCTGGTCGGTAAAGCGACGCTGACGCCGGACGGAAAGATTGTCCCAGCGCCGGGTACGGTCGACGCGCTCCAGTCCTATCTAAAACTCGATCCCAACGGTAAATACGCGCAAGCGGCGCAGCAGATGCTGCAACAGATGTCAGGCGAAATCAAGACGGAGTACAAGAAGAAAAAGAAGTAAGGACAAGAACTAACAAAAGAGATCAAGGCTGTGGCGCCCTGCCGGAAACGCAGAGCTCTCCGCACAGCGAGGGGGCGGTAAAGCCGCTCAGGACCGAATGGGCTCCTTTTCCCACACACTTTTGGGCTGTGCCCTGAAGGCATTCCCGTCCGCCCGCCGCTCAAGATCATGAAACAAGCGCTCCTCCTCCTGGCCGCGATCCTCAGCGCCACGGCTTCGCTCTCTGCTGACACCATTTATCAGGCCAACCCGCAGGGGAAACCCGTAGTCATCCAGCGCGACGCCATCGTGGTGAGTGAGGACTCCGTGACGCTCGCTTACAAGCACTTCGATCTGAAAGACCGGCGGGTGGTCAAGGTGGTGCTGAGCAAGGGCAGCCTGCCTTACACTGTGGACGCGAGCAACGCGGCGGCGCGCCAGCAGATTGTTTCGAACTGGAAGCGGTTCGGCTATACCGCCACCGTGGTCGACCAGGCGGGCAAGAGTGCGCGCGTCGCCGACCTCTACCTCGACTTCTATCCTCCGGGCGGGCGCGGCTCACTGCTCGAATCCATACCGCCCCGCACCAACGTGCCCATCCTCATCGACGGTGGCGGCGCCGACGAGCTGGATTTCTCCAAAATCGACCACATTCTGGTTCAGGGAGCGAAGCTCGCCGTCACCTTGCGCGACGGCCACACGATAACCGGCCAGTTTCTGATGCCCACCGACAAGCCCGCCGAAGTCCGCGTCCTCGGCATCACCGACCAGTACGATCCCGCGAGCGGGGACGTTTTCGACTTCTCCCAGCCGCTGGGAAGGGTGAAAGAAATTCGCTTCGAGTAGCCTCGGTAGATTCTGTAGCGGCGGTCTATGACCGCCGTCGTTTTTAGTTGGCCTCGGCACCCGCCCACCAGCGTGCTTACTTCTTCTTCTCCGCCGCCCAAAGGCCCGTCGAGAGCGCGCGGCCGCAGAACGGGCAGTAATTGATGCCGATGTAGGAGTAGCCGCGGCTGGAGGCGGAGCGGATGAAGTACTCAGTGTCGATGTCGTTCGCGATCCGGCCGTCGTCGATGCGTTGCTTCGCTCCGTAGTACAACGCGCCCTGGTCAATCCAATCCCGGAGTTCGTCGCAGCAAACCATGAGCAACTCCTTGCAGTATCCGGCCCGCCGTTTATATCATAGGTGCCCCGCGGAGTAACCGCTGAGGTCTAACCCATGAATACCATCTCTTCGCCTTCGATTTCACGGCAAGCCCGCACTTGGCCTGCGTGGCTCGGGTTGTTGATTCTTCTGCTCGTGCCGCAAGCCGCGCAAAGCGCCACGCTCAAGGCGGGCGTCGCCAAAGTCGATATCACGCCGCCCACCGGCGTCCGGATGTGGGGGTACTTCGATCGCCTGACGGGGGCTCAGTCGACGCTCGACCCGCTCTACGCGCGCGTCCTGGTGCTCGAGACCGGCGAGACGCGGTTGGCGCTGGTCGCGCTCGACCTCGGACGCACCTTTGGCCCCGCGTCGCTCGCGCGGATTCGCGAAGCGGCGAGGAAGTCGAGCGGCATGTCGTACGTGCTGGTCGTCGCCTCCCACACCCACTCGGGGCCCGTCATCATGGACGAGTATCCCGCAGGGCAGACGCCGGCCTGGGAGACGGCCGACCTCGAGAAAATCGAGAAGGCCATTGACGAGGCGCATCAGCACGCCGTGGACGCGCAGCTCGGCACCGGTCATGGAGTTGCTTACATCGGCTACAACCGGCGCCGCGTGAATCCTGACGGCTCGGTCACGATGTTCTGGAGCAATCCCACCCAGGTTCCGACGTCACCCATCGATCCCACGGTCTCGGTGCTGCGCGTCGACACGGCAAACGGCAAGCCGCTCGCCGTGCTCGTGAATTACGCCTGCCACCCGGTGGTCTTTGGGGCTGACAATCTCCAGTTCTCCGCCGATTATCCCGGCGTGATGACGCAAACGGTTGAGACGGCGGTGGAGCAGGCCACCGGTACGCGGCCCTTGTGCATCTTCCTCCAGGGCGCGCCTGGCGACATCAATCCGTACTACGCGACCATTCCCCGCAAGCAGGACGCCGTGCATTGGCGCAACTGGACCGGGCAGCGCCTGGGCGACGAAGCGGCACGGGTCGCCAAGTCCATCCACACGCAGTCCACCCCCGAGCCTGGTTTGCAGTTCGCTGAGGATACGCTCAGCTTTCATCTGCGCTGGGACCCCGACAAGCTGCGCCAGGGACTACTCGCCGCTTATGGTCCGACCATCGTCCAAACTTTCGCGCCGCAGATCAAACCGGTCATCGAGATGCCAGTTGCGACGCTCCTCATCAACCGGCGGATCGCCGTCATGACCATGCCCGGCGAGCCGTTTGTCGACTTCCAGATCAACTGGCGCGCCCGGTGTCCCGTCCCAGCGGCGTTCTTTCTCGGCTACGCGAACGGGTACAACGGCTACTTCCCGACGATCCACGCGGCGCCGGAGGGCGGCTACGGCACAGCGAGCGCGACCACGTGGGTCGAAGTGGGCGCCGGCGAGCGGATGGTCAACCACGCCGTCATCAAGACTTACGAGATGCTGGGGAAGCTCACGGATGTGCCGGAGGACTTGAAGGGCAAGTAGCCGAAGGCGCTAGGAATTGCGCGTCAGCTCAAACAGCGTGATCTCGGGCGGAGCGTCGATGCGAATGGGTATGCCGATCGTGCCGATACCGCGATTGACGTAGAGCTGCGCGCCCTGCTTCTCGAACCAGCCGCGCACGTAGGCAGTGATCAAGCGGCTGGGTGAAAGCGCGGGGCTCACGAATTCCAGCGTCACCTGGCCCCCATGGGTGTGTCCCGCCAAGCTGAGGTCGATGCCCAGTTCGGCGGCGCGGTCGAAGGTGTTGGGATTGTGGCTCAGAAGGATGTTGGCGGTATCCGGCGCCATCAGTTTATCGACGCCCTCGAGATACTGCCGGACCACGTGTTCGCCTTTCCGCGCCATGTGTATCCGAGTCTGAAAATCAACGCCGATGAGATTGATCGACTCCCCTTGCACCACGATGGGCGCTCGCGCGTGCCGCAGAATCCGCACGCCGACCTCGGAGAACAGGCGCGTGATGGAGTCCTCGGTGTGCGACCACGCCTCGTGATTGCCCAGGCAGCCGTAGATGCCGAAGGGCGCCTTGAGTCCCGCCAGCACGTTCACCGCGGCACGCTGCGTCGAGGGGTCCCAGGTGACGAAGTCGCCGGTGACGACAGTTAGGTCAGGCTTCATGGCGTTGGCCATCTCCACGTACCGGCGAATCTCGCTCTCCGTCATGAAAGGCCCGATGTGGATATCGGAAAGCTGCGCGATGCGGAAACCGTGGAATGCTTTCGGAAGCCGTGCCAGGCGAATCGGCTGCGTCGTCGTCTCGATCTCCGTCCGGCCGTAGAGCAACCCGTAAGCGCTGGCAGCAAAAGGCGCTGCGGTCGCGAGCATCGCGGCACGCTCCAGGAATCTGCGGCGGGCGGGGGCGGCGAGTGCGCCGTTCGGGGCCGGGGTGGGCCGGGCGACGCGTTGCCAGCCCCACACGACCATCCGCCCAAGGAGGCCTACGGTCCAAATAATGATCACGATGGCGAACGCCACGAGCGAGCTGAAGAGCCACCACTGGAAGGGCGCACCGAGCGCGGCATCCTTGAATGTCAGATGCGTGGGGCTGGGGCTCCGTCCAAACCACCGGAAATTGTAGGCGAAAAGCCCGAGATACGCGGCGAGCGCGACCACCCCCACGCGGAGGCGGACGGTGCGGCTCGCGATCAACTTTTTTCCCCACGCACGCGCCCGCAGAATCCAGTAGAGTTGACTGCCGAAGAAGAGGAGAAGAATGGCGCTGAACACCAAGTCTCTTGCCAACGAGCTATGGTTACTGCCCACGAGTCGATCGGTCTCCCGTGCCCCTCAAAGGCACATCCTCCATTATGCGGTAAAGTCGCGCAAAAGCAAAATAGGAAAGAATCGGGGCAATACCTCATTGACAAGCGCCGCGGATGACCATTACAAGTCGGGGATGAAGCGCCACTTCGCCATCGTGTTAACCGTCTTCGCGCTCCTGACTACCGCGGCGGCCTGTCGGAGCAGCAAGAAAGTCGAGCTGGCGGCCCAGGTTTGGAAGTCCGAGACCACCGGCAACGAATACAACGTGCGCGTCGCGGACGATCTTCTCCACGCCGAGTGGGTCAACCTCCCGGCCGACATGCTCAGGCAAGGTGTCTACCTGCGCACCGAGTGCCACCGCATGGGGTCGAAGTGGGTGGGCGTCTCCGATAGCCGGCTGCCCTGCAGCGTCGGTGTGGCCGGTGACCAGCGCGTCATCCGTTGGTGTGAGCTGCGCACGCGGATTGAGATCGATTCCATCGCCGACGATCGCATCACCGGCCAGGCGGAAACGGTAAAGCGCGTCGACTGCCAGGAATGCAAGGTCCTCGAAAGTGGCTGGGCAAGCTTTGTGTGGACGCCGAAGCGGTAGAAGGTGTGGGGGTGACGCACTCGCGCGCCGCATCACCCGGTCTTGACCTTCTTGATTTCTTCGATCAGGGGCGGGACGATCTCGAAGAGATCGCCGACCACGCCGTAAGTTGACACCTCGAAGATAGGCGCCTCTTTGTCCTTGTTGATGGCGACCACGGCGCGCGAGCCTTTCATGCCCACCTGGTGCTGGATGGCGCCGGAGATGCCCAGCGCGACGTAAAGCTTGGGCGCCACGGTTTGACCCGAGCTGCCGATCTGGCGGTCCATGGGCAGCCAGCCGCCGTCGCAAATCGGACGCGACGCGCCGATTTCCGCGCCCAGGGCCTCCGCCAGCTTCTTCACCAACTCCAGGTTTTCCGGCGCCTTGATGCCGCGCCCCACCGCGACGATGATTTCCGCTTGCGTGAGGTCGACCGCCTGTTTGGCTTCGCGGAAACGCTCGCCAGGTTTAGTGCGGATCTTCTCGGGAGCGAGCGGGACCGACACCGCATTCACTTTGGCCGCTGCGGCGCCGCGTCGTACGGAATCCTCGCGAAACGACCCGGCCTGAAATGACACCAGAGAGGGAGCTTCACCTGCGACTTCCACGTCGGCGTTGAACTTGCCCTGGAAAACCTGGCGTACGAAGATCAGCCGGTTGTCGTCCTTCCGATAGCCCAAGCAATCGCTCACAAAGCTGCTCTTGAGCGCCCCTGCGAGCTTGGGTGCGAAGTCGCGTACCTGATAGGTATGGCTGAAGACCACGAAGCGCGGCTGACGCTCGGTGACCACCTCACGTAGCGCCTCCGTGTAACCATCCGCCGTGTACTCGGCGAGCAGAGGAGAGTCGACGGCCAGGACTTCCGTTACTTCGACGCCCGCCAACTCGTGCGCCAGGTTGGCGACGTTCGCGCCCAGAACAACCGCTGAAACGTTGGTTCCCAGCTCCTGCGCCAGATGCTGTCCGGCGGCGAGAGCTTCCCACGTGGGACGGACTAACTTGCCGCCCTGGTGCTCCGCGAAAACAAGGACGTCATTTCCCATAAGTGAGTCGTAGAGGGCGGAAACTGTAAACTCTGAATACTCTGAATTCTGAATTTAATAAACCGGCTCAGATCGCATCACTTCAGCTGCAGCGATACTTATCCTTCATAATTCAGAATTCACAATATTCACAATTCATAACACACGCGCCTCGTTCTTCAACTTGTCAACCAGCTTAGCGGCGATTTCTTTAGGACTGCCGTCAAAGAACTCCGTCTTGGCCCTTTTGACGGGAATGTAAACTTTGGCAATCTTTTGCCGCGGTGCGAGGTCTGCCGGAGCGAGTCCCAGCGCCGCCGGCGTCAGCTTCTGGATGGGCTTCGACTTCGACGCCATAATGCCCTTCAGCGTGGCGTAGCGCGGCTTGTTGATGCCCGATTGAATGGTCAGCAGCGCGGGCAGCGGCATCTCGATCCACTGGAACCATCCCGCCTCAAGCTCGCGCTTCACCTTGAGCGTCGCGCCGTTCACCTGGATTTCCATGATGATGGTCGAGTGCGGTAGGCCGAGCAGTTCGGCGAGGATCACGCCCGTCTGGGCGTAGCCGAAATCGTCGGACTGGAGCCCGGTCACGATGAGGTCAGGCTTCTCGCTCGCGAGCGCGCGCGACATCGCGAGCGCCACGCCTTGCGCGTCGAGCCCCTGAAACGCCGGATCGTCGAGATGCAGCGCCCGGTCGGCGCCCTTAGCGAGCGCCTCCTTGATGGCCTGCTGGGCGCGCGCTGGACCCAGGCAGCAGATAACCACCTCGCCGCCGTGCTTTTCCTTCAGGCGCAGCGCCTCTTCGAGCGCGTAGATATCCGGCTCGTTGATTTCGAAGTTGATGTCCGTTTCCTGAATCCAGGTCCCGGCGGCGTTCAACCGCAACACCGCGTCACGCGCCGGCACCTGTTTCAGGCAAACTACAATTTTCAAGGCTGCGGATTCTCCCGCTCAGTGAAGTTGGATGAAGGCTGACGCACGCTGCGAACGGACTATCCCGTAAAGCGCTTGAAGAGCAGTGCGGCATTCGTTCCGCCGAACCCGAAGGAGTTCGACAAGACGTACTCGAGTTCGGCCGGCCGCGCCTGGTTGGGGACATAGTCCAGATCGCAGTCCGGGTCGGGATTCTCGTAATTGGTCGTCGGCGGGATGATCTGGTCGCGCAGCGCGAGCACGCTGAACCCGGCCTCGAGTCCTCCCGCGCCGCCCAGCAGGTGCCCGGTCATCGACTTCGTCGAGCTGACGGCCAGTTTCTTCGAGTGTTCCCCGAATGCTTTCTTGATGGCCAGCGTCTCCAGGCGATCGTTATAGGGCGTTGAAGTGCCGTGCGCGTTGATGTAGTTCACCTGCTCGGGCAGGACCTTGGCGTCTGCCAGCGTAATCTGCATGACGCGGCGCGCGCCATCGGCATCCTCCGACGGCGAGGTGATGTGGTAAGCGTCGCCAGACATGCCGTAGCCGACGATCTCAGCGAGGATGTTGGCGCCGCGCCGCAGGGCAAAACCCAGTTCTTCGACGATCAGGATCCCCGCGCCTTCGCCAATCACGAACCCGTCGCGCTCGCGGTCGAAAGGCCGGCTGGCGCGCGCCGGCTCCTGGTTCCTGGTCGAGAGCGCACGCATCGACGCGAACCCGCCTACGCACATCGGGGTGATCGAGGCTTCCGAGCCGCCGCAGATCATGACGTCGGCGTCGCAGCGCGCGATAATTTTGAAGGAATCGCCCGCCGCATGCGTGCTCGACGAGCACGCCGTGCAAGTGGCAGAGTTCGGTCCTTTGGCGCCCCAGCGAATGGAGACAAAGCCCGACGCCAGGTTGGCGATGGTCGCCGGAATGAAGAAGGGGGAGATTTTGCGCGGGCCGCCCGCCAGGAACGCGCTGTGCTCGCGCTCGATGACGTCGAACCCTCCGATGCCGGTGCCGATGTAGACGCCCACGCGCTCGGCGACGTCGGGCGTGATCTGGAGCCGCGCGTGTTCCATCGCCATCTGGGAGGCCGCCATGGCGAACTGAATGAACCGGCCCATCTTTTTCACTTCTTTCTTTTCGACGTACAGGAGCGGATCGAAGCGTTTGACTTCAGCGGCAATGGTCGCGCCGAAACCCGTGGTGTCAAATTGCGTGATCGGTCCGACGCCGTTCTGGCCGGCCAAAACGTTCTTCCACGTCTCTTCGGTGCCAATCCCGAGCGCGCTGACTAGCCCCACCCCTGTTACCACGACCCTTCGCGTCAAACTTCACTCCTCCCTCATCGACCGGCGCCTTCGGCGGACTCCACTGTCCGCCTCAGCTCTTCGCCGACTTCGCACCGTGGGTCTGAATGTATTCGATGGCGTCTTTCACCGTCTGGATCTTTTCCGCGTCCTGGTCCGGGATTTCGATCTCGAACGCCTCCTCGAAGGCCATCACCAGTTCCACGATGTCCAGCGAATCCGCTCCCAGGTCATCGATAAAATGCGCCGTCGGGGTCACTTCCGCCTCATCAACTCCGAGCTGCTCCACGATGATCTGCTTGACCTTCTCTTCGACCGAAGCCATCAGTCCCTCCTCCTTGATTTGAGTGCGACGAATTTTAACTGCGGTAGCGGCCAGCGTCAACGCTGCCCGAAGGGAGTCAGCCACAAACCGTGACCTTGCCAGTTTCGACGTTTTTCGAGCGGCTGTCAACCGCCCTGGTAGAGCGGGGGCACCCGCGCTCCCAGGCTCACGCCATGTACATGCCGCCGTTGATGTTCAGTACGTGGCCGGTGATGTAGCTCGCTTCCTCTGACGCGAGGAAGCGGACGCCGTAGGCGACTTCGCGGTCGGTCCCCATGCGGCCCGTGGGAATCACACTGAGCAGCTTCTGCTTCAGCGCCTCCGGCAGTTTCTCCGTCATCGCCGTGTCGATGAACCCTGGTGAGACGGCGTTCACGGTGATGTTGCGGCTGGCGACTTCGGCGGCCACCGCCTTGGTCAGGCCAATCAGGCCTGCCTTGGACGCGATGTAGTTCGCCTGGCCGGCGTTCCCCGCCTGCGCCACTACCGAACCAATGTTGATAATCCGGCCGTAGCGCTGCCTGACCATGCCGGGCAGCACCGCACGGATGCAGTAAAAGGCGCCGTCCAGGTTGGTGCGCAGGACGTTTTGCCAGTCCTCGACCCGGAGGCGCATCACCAGGTTGTCTTTGGTGATGCCCGCGTTGTTCACCAGGATGTCAATCTTCCCCCATTCCTGAAGCGTGCGCGCTACCGCTTCCGTCACCGACTCGAACCGGGAGACGTCGAGGTTGAGGACCAGAGCCTTCCGCCCACGATCTTCCACGTCCTTCGCGACGCACTGCAAGTTGAAGAGAGTGCGCGCACCCAGCGCGACGTCAGCACCCGCCTCCGCCAGCGCCAGCGCGCACGCTTTCCCGATCCCCTGCGAGGCGCCCGTCACCAGCGCCACCCGGCTTTGAAGGTCCATGACACCGACTCCTATTTCGCCAAACGGGTTACGACTTCGGCGAGCGAAGCCGCGTCCTCGACGTGTAGGCACTCCGCCTGCCGGTCGATCTGCCGCATCAAGCCTGAGAGTACTTTGCCCGGGCCGACCTCGATGAACAATCTAACTTCTTCCGCGAGCAGCCGCCGCATCGACTCCTCCCAGCGCACCGGCGACGTTACTTGGCGCTTCAGTCCGTCGCGGACCGCCGCGGCCGAGCTCGCCGGCGCGACCACTTGAGCGTCCGCATTATTGACCAGCGGAATCCGGAGGTCGCGAATCTCGAGCTGCTCGAGGTCTCGCGCCAGCCGCTCCTGCGCGGGTTGCATCAGCGCGCAGTGGAATGGAGCGCTGACGTTGAGCAGGATGGCGCGCTTGGCGCCGCGCGTCTTCGCGAGGTCGACGGCGCGCCCGACGGCCCCGCGATGGCCCGCGATCACCACCTGTCCTGGCGAGTTGAGGTTGGCGGTCGATACTACTTCGCCTTGGGCCGCCTGCCGGCAGACGCCCTCAATCGCCGCCAGCTCCATTCCGAGCACGGCGGCCATCGCGCCCACGCCCGCGGGTACCGCTTCCTGCATGTAGCGTCCGCGGCGGCGCACCGTGCGGACAGCGTCAGCCAGCGAAAGTGCGCCCGCCACGACGAGCGCTGAGTATTCGCCCAGGCTGTGCCCGGCCACGTAGTCGGCGCGCACGCCCTTCTCACGCAGCGCCTCCGCCGCTGCCACCGACACCGCGAGGATCGCGGGTTGGGTGTTGGCGGTGAGTTGCAGTTCCTCGGCCGGCCCTTCGAAACACAGCCGCGAGAGCCTGAATCCGCCTGACTCGCCCGGCTCATCTTCGGCGAGCGCGCGGTCAGCCTCGTCGAAGACCCGGCGCGCCACGGCAAAGTTCTCAGCCAGCTCCCGGCCCATACCCGGATACTGGGAGCCTTGACCAGGGAAGAGGAAAGCAATTTTGGGCAAGGTGATCGATGTCCTTCAGAGCGCCAGCGTCCGCCCTGGCTTCTCGTAGCGCGAGCTTCCGGTCGGCGCTCTTCCAGGGCAGGCTTCGAGCGCCACACCAGCGGCAGCGCTACAGAAACGAACATCATAGCTGATTTTGCAGGTGGAGGGACCTACTTTGCGGCTTCTGGTAGTGGTGTCATTTGGAGTGGGATTTAGTGGGATTCCTTTCGAAACAACAGGTCATTCCCGCGAGAGCAGGCTTCGCGGGAATGACTGCGCATTGGGACGCTCGCGCTCCCAGGCTCAGTTCACCTTCAGCGTCAAGCTGGTGCTGTGCTTGAGCGTGACCGAGCCCGAGGTCGAGGTGCCGGTGATTGTCAGCGTGTACGTGCCGGCGGGTGTGCCCGACGAGTTCATGCTGCCGCCGCCGCCACAGGCCGTCCAGAGGACCACCATCGTCGCCAGCACAATAGCCAGGCGAGCGGCCACCGCCCAGACTCGGCGTCGATCCCGCAGCCGGAAGCTGACCAGCATGGCAACGATCGCGAGCGTGATCCACCACGCCGTGAGTGGCAGGCCTCGGAGATCGCCCGGCCCGCGCAGCTCGCCGCGCGGCCGAGGCGTCAGCATGGAGCGCATCGCGGTCCCGACGCTCACCGTAACCGGGGCAGCCGCCGAGGCGCTCGGTGTTACCGACGCCGGCAAGATCGAGCACGTTGCAGCGGGTGGCGCTCCGCTGCACGCGAGCGTCACCGTAGAATTGAACCCGCCCGCCGGGACGACGTTCAGGCTATAGCTTGCGGACTGGCCCGCCGTCACCGTCGCCGAGGTCGAAGAGCCGGAGGGCACGGCGATGGAAAAGTCCGCGCCGCTGCCCGAAAGAGCCACCGTTTGCGGGCTGTCCGGGGCGTCGTCGGTGACGATCAGGGAGCCGGTTCTCTTGCCCGCCGCGGTAGGCGTGAAGGTGACCGCAACCGTGCAGGTCTGCGAGGGCAGGTACTGGTTGTCGGTGACGCAACTGCCCCCCGAGGAGGAGACCGCGAAGTCGCCCGAGGTCGTCAGGCTGGTGATGGTCAACGGGGCGGAAACCGGGCTGCCGCCTTCATTGTTCACCGTCACGATGAGCGGGGTGCTGGTCGTTCCGAGCACCTGGCTCGGGAAAGTAAAGCTCGTGGGCGAAAGTTGGACGATTGGAGCGGCGCCGAGCCCGGTCAGACTGACCGTCTGCGGGCTGCCCGGAGCGTTGTCGGTGACGGTCAAGGTCCCGATCCGGTTGCCGGAGGCCGTGGGAGTGAAGCTCACCTTGATCGTGCAACTGTCTCCCGCCGCGAGCGCGCTGGTGGTCGAGCAGTTGGTGCCGGAGGCGACGGTGAAGTCGCCGCTCGCAGTCATTGCCGTGATATTGAGCGGTGCGGCGCCACTGTTGGTGAGCGCCACCCCCTGCGGAGCGCTCGTGGTCCCGACCTGTTGGTGAGGGAAGCTCAAAGCGGAGGGCGAGAGCGTCACGCCCGGGACGGTGCCGGTCCCGACCAGCCCGACCACCTGCTTTCCGTTGCCGGAGTTGTCGGCGATGGTCAAGTTGCCGGCGCGGAAGCCCGCCATCGAGGGCTTGAAAGTGACGCTGATCGAGCAGCTCGCGCCCGCTCCGACTGAACCGTTGCAGGTGTTGGCGGCCGTGAAGTCGCCAGTAGCACTGACGCCGGTGATAACCAGCGAAGCATTCCCGGTGTTGGCCAAGGTGACGGTCAGGGGCGCGCTCTTCGTGCCCAGCGGTTGGCCGCCGAAGTCCACGGTCAAGGGACTCAAGCTGGCGAAAGGTCCGTTGACACCGGTTCCGGATAGGCCGATCACCTGCGGACTGCCTGGGGCCGTGTCGGTGAACGTGACTGAGCCGGCGACAGGTCCGGGCCCGGCTGGCGAGAAGGTCAGGTTCACGTCACACGCCGTCCCCACCGTCAGGCTCGATCCACAGGTGGTGGTATGCGCGAAGCTGCCACTGACCGCGATGTTCGAGATATCTACCTTCATGCTGCCCGAGTTCGACACCTGCAAGGCTGCCTGCGGACTCGTCGTGCCTACGCCCTGACCGGTGAAGTTGAGCAGGGTGGGGTACAAGGCCAAGGTCGGGACGTTCAGCAGAACGGAGACGGTGCCCACACCCTGGTCCGCGGTCACCAGATCGAGCCCGTCGTCGCCATTCAAGTCGGCCGCCGCCACGCCGGTCACCAGTCCGCTGGCGGCGTTAACCAGAGCCGTGCCGACCGGAGGCTGGAACGTCCCGTCACCATTGCCGAGCTCAATCGAGACGCCTGTCGAAAGATCAAGTTTGCCATCCCCGTTGAAATCCCCGGCGATCCCGAATTGGGCCCGAGAATTGACGATCGGAGACTGAAAGGTGCCATCACCATTCCCCAGCAGGACGCACAGCGCGAATCCGACGCTGCACGGGGCCGCTAGATCAAGTTTGCCATCGTTGTTGAAATCTCCCGCCACAACGCCGAAGCCCGCCGAGGTAATGTCCACGTGAGGTTGGAACGTCCCGTCGCCGTTGCCGAAGAACAGTGAAAGGGTGCCGACATCCGGGCCGTTGGCCAGAACCAAGTCAAGCTTGCCGTCGCCATTCAAATCGCCGATCGCCATGCCTTGCGGGTGTGTGGTCAGGGTTTGACTGATCGGGTTCTGGAAGGTTCCGTCGCCGTTACCGAGCAGGACGGAAACCGAAGGCGCCGGAGGGCTGTTGATGGGATTGGTCACGAGGACCAGATCCGGCTTGCCGTCACCGTTGAGATCGGCTACCGCGACGCCGAGTCCTTGCCCCGTGGCGTAGCTCGCGCCGGCCTTGAACGTCCCGTCGCCGTTACCCAGGTAAATGACCAGTGTCTGATCTGCCGATTGAATGACCGCCAGATCCAGTTTCCCGTCGAGATTGAAGTCACCCACCACCAGCCCGAATGCATCGCGGCCGCTATTAAAGGTGAGGGGAGCTTGAAACGTTCCGTCACCATTGCCAAGGAAGACGGCGACCTCGAGTCCCCCCGCCGCAACCGCCACGTCCAACTTGCCGTCGTTGTTGAAGTCCCCAATGACGACCGATCTCGCCTGGTCGGTCGCGCCCGCTACCGAGTAGTCGGTGCGGTTAGAGAAAGTCCCATTGCCGTTGCCGAGCAGCACGGTCACGCCGCTCGACTCGATGCCAGCCAGATCCAGAAGTCCGTCGCCGTTGAAATCGCCGACCACCAGATCGCCGCCGCCGAAGCTGTAGGTGACCGGCGGCTGAAGAGTGCCATCCCCGTTGCCCAGGAAAACGGCCACTCCCGGCAAGAGCACATCGAGCTTGCCGTCTCCGTTCAGGTCAACGATAACCGGCAACCCGGAACCTGAGTCTGTGGAGTAGCTGACCGGGGACTGGAACGTCCCATTGCCGTTGCCGAGCAGCACCAATATGACGCCACCGCCCGACACGACCAAGTCGAGCTTGCCGTCCCGATTGAGATCACCCGCGGCCACGCCGAAGGGGATCACGCCAAGCTCGTAGCTCACCGGCCCCTTGAAGCTCCCGTCCCCATTGCCCAGCAGAACGGAAAACGTCGTTGCGTTGTTGACAGAGCTGACGGTTACGATATCCACCTTCCCGTCGCCATTGAAATCGCCTGTGACGAGTGAGAACGCGCCGTTAGCCGGATAATCGAAGTGAGGTGCGAACGTCCCGTCTCCCTTGGCGATGAGGATCGAGACGGTGCCGTCGAGCGAGTTGGCGACCGCGAGGTCCGGCTTACCGTCGCCATTGAAATCCGCCACGGCCACCGCGCCTGGACTCGAGATTTCGCCGGACCCGAACTGCGCTCCGGTCGCGTAATCCACGTGGGGCTGGAACGTGCCATCGCCGTTTCCTAACAGGACAGAAACCGTGTTGTCACCTTGATTGACCACCGCGAGATCCAGCCTGCCGTCGCCATTGAAGTCGCCGATGGCGATCGCCGACGGGCTATTCCCGACCGGGAAGTCGGTCGGCGGGCCGAACGTGCCATCCGGTTTGCCCAAGAGGATCGCTACGGAACCGGGTCCGCAGACACCTTCACATGCCGTAGGGCTGGTGACCACTGCCAAGTCGAGCCTGCCGTCGCCGTTGAAATCCGCGGTCAGGACCGCCGTGGGTGGATTGCTGGTAGGGAAATCCGCCCGGCCGAAGATGTAAGATTGCGCCGAGGCAGTCGGCGTCAGAAAGCTCCAGAGTCCGAGGATCACCACCAGGACGCCCGAGTAATGGAGGGGGCTCTGGCTGGCTTGCATCGTACACCTCGCGTTGTGAAGGGGTCGGCCTCCCCCCGAGGCGTTAGGCTCTTATAACATTCCGTCCCCATGGTGTCAAACTTGTAACCCTGGTTCCGAGCATGGTAGTGCAAGATTCGTCTTTCAAATCTCGCGACTTTCCCAGGTTGTTGACCGTCTTGAAATGCCGCAAGTCCGCCTTCGCTGGTCACTCTGAGGGTGACGAACAATCGGTGAACTTCCGCTCAGCGTAGACTCCGCATACGGGACTTGCGCTACACGCGTTTCATTTAACGTTGTCGACAAGAGTGGGCGGGACGCCCGCGCTCCCAGGCTATGAAGAAACAGAGTGCGCGGCAATCTGTCCGCGGTGTATAGTAGTGCGCCCCTCGAAGCCAACAGGAGATCTCAGTCTGATGGCTGCGCGGCATAGCCTGACGGCTTTGCCACCGTTCTGAGGAGGTGTGTCGGCAGGCGGAAGTCCGCACCAGCACGCCGGGCTGACGATTCATTTCTAATCGCTCTTGTCCTATCGGGCTTTGTCCATCGATCGTTTCCCCGCGAGGCGCGGGCAACTTAAAACACCGGAGGCATTACGATGATCAAGAGAAGTTTCAACGTTCTGGGAATCGTGTGCGCGCTCGCCATCACGGCGCTCGTTGCCGCGACTCCCGCGCGGGCCGAGGAGCCCACTCATTACACCTACGTTTCGTTCTGGGCGGTGCCGCGAGCCCAGTGGGCCGCTTTCGAAAAGTCCGAGGCGGCGACGGATTCGATTCTGGAGGGCCTGGTGGCAGACGGCACCCTGGTATCCTGGGGAAACGCCTACTCTCTGGTCCACACCGAAGACGGTTACACCCACTCCGACTGGTTCGTGTCGGAGACTCAGGCGGGCATCCTGAAAACGCTGGAGGCGATCCACAACGTGTCAACGTCGGAGTCGCGGGTCAATACCACGAAACATCGGGATCTCTTTCTCCATAGCATCGCCCACGGCGGCAAGACGGCGCGAACCACATCGGGTTATATCCGGGTGGCGTCCTGGGAGGCGAAGCCGGGCCGGGGCGAGCAGATCGAACAGATTTTCAAGAAGTACATTCAGCCGGACCTGGATGCCGGCGTCGCGGATGGTTCAGTGTTGATGTACAACTTCGACAGCCAGCAAATCCACACCGACGCCCCGGGCGGCTATAACCTGGCGGTGGTTTATGCCAACGGCGATGGGCTGGATAAGGGCGCTGCGGCCCTGGCGGCGCGCGCCAAGGAGAATCCCGCCGCGGCCGAGGCATTCGGCGCCATGATCGATAATGAGGCTCATCGCGACACTCTCTCGAGAGTCCTCAACTTCCAGCATAAATAGGTTGGCGCAATGGTGGGGCGCGCCTGCGGACCAGCGAACGTAAGGCGGTAGAGTGCACCCTTCCGGGGCGAGTCATCCCGGCTGATTTCCCGCCCGCTGGCAGGTCGCGTAAATCAGTAGCGTATCAGGACGGATCCCCAGGTGACGCCGGCGCCGAAGGCCGACATCAGCACCAGGTCGCCCTTCTGGATGCGGCCGCTGCGGATGCATTCATCGAGGCAGATGGGAATGGACGCCGACGACGTATTACCGACGCGGCTGATGTTGGAGTAGACCTTCTCAGGACAGACGCCGAGGCGCTGGCGCACCGCTTCGGTGATGCGCTGGTTCGCCTGGTGGGGAATGAAGAGGTTCAGTTGCTCGGGACAGACGCGCGCCTGTTCGAGCACGCGGCGCGAGACGTCCTCGAGGCTCCGCACGGCGACCTTGAAGAGCTCGTTGCCGCGCATCTTGATGTAATGGTCGCGAGCGCGGACCGTCTCGCACGACGCGGGCTTCACCGAGCCTCCCGCCGGAATGTAGAGCTGATCGGCGTAAGCGCCTTCGGTGTGCATCTCCGCCGCCAGGATGCCGGTCGGCTCTTCGGTTGGGCCCAAGACGCCGGCGGCGACGCCGTCGCCGAAGATGACGCAGGTGGCGCGGTCCTGATAGTCGAGGTAGCGTGAGAGCAGTTCGGCGCCGATCACCAGCACGTAGCGCGCCTTGCCCGTCTTGATGAACTGCTCGGCGACGGTCATGCCGAAGAGGAATCCCGAACACGCTGCCGCCAGATCGAAGGCGCAGCACGCCGTCGCTCCGAGTCCGTGCTGGATGAAGGCTGCCGTCGCGGGCAGCGGCATATCGGGTGAAATCGTCGAGCAGATGATCAGGTCGAGCTGCGGCGGCGTGACGCCGGCCATCTCGAGGGCTTTGCGCGCCGCTTCGATGGACAACGTCGAGGTCTTCTGGTCGGGCGCGGCCTGGCGGCGTTCCTTGATTCCCGTCCGCTCGGTGATCCACCGGTCGGTGGTGTCGACTATCTTCTCGAGGTCCGCGTTGGTCACCACCTTCTCGGGCAACGCCGCGCCCGTTCCCAGGATCCCCGCCAGCCCCATGCTCACTCCTTCCGTGCCTCAGACCTCGGCGACCTTCGAGCTGCGATCTTCCAGTTTCGGCTGCCGCAATTCGAGCTTCGAGCGGCGAAGCTCGTGCTCGATTTTCTCATTGACGCGGCCTTCCGCGAATTCCGCCGCCACCCGCACCGCGTTCTTGATGGCTTTTGGATTCGAGCCACCGTGGCAAATGATGGTGACGCCGCGCACGCCCAAGAGCGGCGCGCCGCCGTACTCTGAGTAATCCACCCGCTTCTTGAAATTCTGAAACGCCTTGCGCGAAAGCACGTATCCCACCTTGGAGGAAAACGTACTCGAGAGCGCTTCCTTGAGCAGACTGGTGACGGCTTCGATGAGCCCTTCGCTGATCTTCAGCGCGACGTTGCCGCTGAAGCCATCGCAGACAATCACCTCAATGCGTCCGTTATAAAGGTCGCGCCCCTCGACGTTGCCGACGAAATTCAGCGGCAGGCGCTTGAGCAGGTGAAAGGCCTCGCGCGTGAGGTCGTTTCCCTTGTGGTCCTCCTCGCCGATCGAGAGCAGCCCGACGCGCGGCCGCTCCGCGCCGAAGATCATGCGGTAGTAAATCTCGCCCATGATGGCGAACTGCTCGAGGTGCTGCGGCTTGCAGTCGACGTTGGCGCCCACGTCCACAAGCACCGCTGCCTTGCCTGTCGAGGTCGGGAAGACGGCTGCCAGCGCCGGCCGGTCGACGCCTTCGAGCGCCCCGAGGACGATCTTCACCGTGGTCATCACCGCGCCGGTGTTCCCGGCGCTGATCAGGCCGTCGGCCTTGCCTTCGCGCACCAAGCGCGCCGCCACCCGGATGGAGGAGTCGCGCTTGCGGCGGAACGCCTTGGCCGCCGCGTCCTCCATGGTGATGGCCTCGCTGGCATGCACGATCTCGATGCCCAGGTTGCGCGCCCGGTGACGCTCGAGCTCGCGCTCGAGGAGCGGTTGCGGACCTACCAGCACGACCTCGGCGTAGCGCTCACGGGCCGCCATGATTGCGCCTTCCACTTCCGGCTGCGGGGCGGTGTCCGTGCCCATGGCGTCAACGACGATACGTCGCATCGTGGTCAACTCAGTTGGCGGAAGATGGCCGGGCGGAGAGGGCATTCGCTCCGGCGTCATCGCGTGCTGAACTCAAGAACTCGCGCTCGAACCTGGTTCTTATACTGTCCGCAAGACTGGCCTGGGCTAGCCTCACGGCCGGCCAAATCAGGCTGTCTCCTTCACCAGTACGGCCTCGCGTCCGCGATAATACCCGCAGTGCGGGCAGACGAGGTGAGGCAGCTTAGCTTCGTGGCAATGCGGACACTCGGCCATCGAGTGCGCGGTCAGGAAATCGTGCGCCCGGCGCCGGTTGCGCCGTGCTTTGGAATGTCGTCGTTTGGGATTGGGCATAGTATCCTTTAAGTCCGTTCTCCGCTCACTTCAGCGAGGCAAAAGGTGATTCGGCGGCGTGCGGCAGCGCGCAATGGCACGTTTCGAAGTTGCGGTTCACGCCGCACCCGGGGCAAAGTCCCTGGCAGTCAAGCCGGCAGAGGATCTTCATCGGCACCGCCAGGATCACCTGCTCCGCGATAACGTCCCCGAGGACAACCCCTTCGCCGGGATAGAAGCCCACTTCCAGCTCGTCCCGCGGGACTTCAATCTCCTCGCCGCGCGCAATCGTCTCGAGCCGCCGGTATCGCAGGTCGAAATCGCGCGCGAGCGGGATTTCCACCCGGCTCAGGCAGCGGGCGCATACGGCTTCGAGGCCGACTGCCAGGTGCCCCCGAATCCGGATCTCGGAGCCTTCGAGCTCCGCCACCGCGCCGACCTTGAGCGCGCCAGCCTGCCGGAAGTCAGCCCCCCGGTAATCAATCTCCCCCGCCGCATACGTCTTTGAGACAACGATGCGGTGAAGCTCCAGCTCCTGGGGAGTGATTAGCACGGGCCGGCCTCAGCAAAGCTAATCCCTAATTATAGCGAGCGTCAGCGCAAAGTCAAGAAAAGGCCAAAGAACAAGCACTTGCGGATGGTTCTGCCGAGGCCGTGTCCGGCCGAGCGCGGAGCTCGCGAAAAAGCCTGTTGACGCGCGCGCGGGTCACATTGTACTCTTTACTTTCTTGATTATGGCGCGCGCACTGACACCCCATCATCACCACTTTAGCTTTCCGGTGACGTGTCAGTGGGCGTCTGCGTGAAGCGCAGAAAAGATCGAAGCAGTTGGAGGCCCGCTGATATGAAAGGTCAGCGGGCTTTTTCGTTTATTGCAGCTTTTAGCTTTCAGCAGTCAGCGAGGGTCGGCGACGTGATTGCCCGCAGAGGAGCTGAACGTTAGGTCTCGGCGTACGATCAGGGCGGCGTCCTCACACGACGCGGCCACCGCTGAGGGGGAACAGATCCATGGAACTCAAATACCAGGACGGCCTCGTGCCTGCCATCATCCAGGAAAAGCACAGCGGCAAGATTCTGATGCTCGGATACATGAACTCCGCCGCCTTCGAACAGACGCTCGCCTCCGGTGACGTCACGTTCTACAGCCGGAGCCGGAAGAAACTCTGGACCAAAGGTGAGACGTCGGGCCACCGGCTGCACGTCCGCGAAATCCGCGTCGACTGTGACCGCGACGCCTTGCTGATCCAGGTTGAGCTCGACGGCCCGGGCTGCTGCCACCTCGGCTATAAGTCGTGTTTCTTCCGCAAACTCACTCCGGAAGGCGAGGAGATCATTCTCAAGCGTGAGTTCGATCCGGGCAAGGTTTACGGCAGCGATCAGGAGAGCGCCACATGACGTTGAAGTTAGGACTGCCCAAGGGAAGCCTCGAGGAGGCCTCGATCCAGCTCTTTCGCCGCGCCGGATACGAGGTGCGCGTGAATTCGCGCTCCTACTTTCCGGCCATCGACGACGAGGAAATCGAGTGCATGCTGATTCGCGCCCAGGAAATGGCGCGTTACGTCGAGGACGGCGTGCTCGACGCGGGCCTGACCGGCCGCGACTGGATCCTCGAGAGCGGCGCAAACGTCCGCGAAGTGACCGACCTCGTCTACTCGAAGCACACGTTTCGCAAGGTGCGCTGGGTGCTGGCCGTCCCCGAAGAATCACCGGTTCAGAGCGTCAAGGACCTCGAAGGCAAGGTGATCGCGACCGAGCTGGTGAAGGTCACCGAGCGCTATCTCGCGGCGAGCGGCGTCAAGGCCAAGGTGGAATTCTCCTGGGGCGCGACGGAGGTGAAGCCGCCGGTGCTGGCGGACGCCATCGTCGAGGTCACGGAGACGGGCTCGTCTTTGCGCGCCAACGGGCTGCGGATCGTCGAATCGGTGCTCGAATCGAACACCAAGTTCATCGCCAACACGGCCGCCTGGGACGATCCGTGGAAGCGCGCCAAGATGGAAACCCTGGTGATGCTGCTCAAGGGCGCGATGGAGGCGGCGGGCAAGGTCGGCCTGATGCTCAACGTGCGGCGCGCCGACCTCGCTAAGGTCCTCGAGGTGCTGACGGCGCTCAAGCGGCCGACCATCTCGAACTTGAGCGATCCTGATTGGGTGGCGGTCAACACGGTGATCGAGGAGAAGACGGTGCGCGAGATTATCCCGCGCCTGAAGGCGGCCAACGCTCAGGGAATCGTCGAGTATCCACTGAACAAGATCGTGCTTTAGCTAGGTGCCGAAAACCTAGAATGTCATGCTGAGCGAAGCGAAGCATCTCTGCATTGGGCGGAAAACAAATGACACAGATCCTTCGCTCCGCTCAGGATGACAAGCACAAGTGCGTAACTCCCAAGTAGGACAGCGGGCAGGATGCCCGCGCTCCAAATAACGATGCTTCGAATCATTCGCAGTTCCGACAAGAAGTCGCTCGACCGGCTCTTGCGGGCGCGCACGGCGCGACTCGAAGAAGCCGAGCCCGTGGCGCGCCGCATTCTCGCGGACGTGCGCCGCGAGGGTGACCGCGCCCTGGTCCGCTACGCACGCAAGTTGGATGGAGTCGACCTGCGCGCGGAAGGCTTCACCGTCAGTCCCGAGGAGATTCGCGAAGCGCGCCGTCAAGCGTCGGAGGAGTTTATAGCCGCGCTCCGAGATGCCGCCCGCAACCTCCGGGCCGCCGCCCGGATCGACATCAAACTGCAGGCAGCCCTGCTCAACCGGAAGCCGCTAACAAGACCAACGACCGAGGGGGTTGACCTCTGGCAAATTGTTCGACCGCTCGAGCGCGTCGCCTGCTACATCCCGGGCGGGCGTTTCCCGCTGCCGTCGACGGTGCTGATGAGCGTGATTCCCGCGCAAGTCGCGGGTGTGCGCGAGATCGCGATTACGTCGCCGCGACCCGCGCCGGCGGTCCTCGTGGCGGCGGACTTCCTGGGCGTTAGAGAGATTTTCCGGCTGGGCGGCGCGCAGGCTATCGCCGCCTTCGCGTACGGCACCGAGAGCGTTCGCCGCGCTGACAAGATTGCGGGGCCAGGGAATCGCTACGTGGCCGCCGCGAAAAAGCTGGTGGCCGGTGAGTGTGGAATCGATTTCGTGGCCGGCCCCACGGAACTCGTCATCGTCGGGTCACGCGGCGAACCCGGGTGGATCGCGGCCGACCTCGTGGCGCAGGCGGAACACGATCCGGACGCGGTAGCGCTCTTCATCACCTCGTCGCTCGGGCTGGCGCGCGACGTCCAGGCTGCGGTGGCTGCGCTTCTTCGGCGACTGCGCCTTCCGGTGGCGCGAGCGTCGCTTTCGAAGCACGGCGCAATCATCGTGACGCGCATGATGACTGAGGCCGTCGACCTGGTGAACTCTTTCGCCCCGGAGCACCTGACGCTGCTCGACGGAGGCGGGAGCGTCTTCCTCGATCAGATCCATTCGGCAGGTTCGATTTTCATTGGAGACTACAGCGCTGTGGCGGCAGGCGACTACGCCTCGGGATCGAATCACATTCTGCCGACCGGCGGCGCGGCGCGGCTGCGCGGCGGACTGAGCCCCGCCGACTTCGTCAAGACGATCTCGGTGCAGCGCCTCAGTCGCCAGGGACTCGCGCGGCTGCGGCGCGCCATCGTGACGCTGGCGACGACCGAGGGGCTGACAGCGCACGCGCATTCCGTGGAAGCGAGGTTCAAGCCTTGAGCATCCGGCCGCGCAAGCCCGTCGAACGCCTGCAAAAGTATCGCCCTCCTCTCGAAGGGCGTGCCGGCAAGCTGCGCCTCGACTTCAATGAGAACACAGTGGGCTGCGCGCCCGCGGTGATTCGCGCCCTGCGCCGCGTCGTAACCGCCGATGCGCTATCGCGCTATCCCGAATATGAGGAAGGCCGCGCCACGCTGGCTGACTATTTCGGCGTCTCGCAGGACGAGATGCTGATGACCAACGGCGTCGACGATGCTATCAAGCTCATTTGTGACACCTTCGTCGAGCCGGGCGACCGCTTGGTGATTCCCGCGCCCACTTTTCCCATCTACCAGTTTTTTCAGGACGTGGCGGGTGGGAAAACAGTCCTCGTCCGCTACGATGAGGACTTGCGCTTGCCGGTTGAGCGGGTGGTCGAGGCCATCAACCGGCGGACGCGCTGGGTGGCGCTCGCCAATCCCAATAATCCCACGGGAACGATGATCCCCAAGAACGACCTCGCCGTTATCCTGCGCGCTGCGCCACGCACCATCGTCCTGGTCGACGAGGCGTACTTCGATTTCTCGCAGGCCACGGTACTTTCCTGGATCAGGAAGTATCCCAATCTGCTCGTGAGCCGCACCTTTTCGAAGGCGTTCGGTCTAGCCGCGCTGCGGATCGGGTTTCTGTTCGGCAACACCGCGCTGGTCGGCATGATGCGGCGGGTTCACGCCGTCTTCGCGGTGAATGCGGTGGCCATGGCGGCGGCGCTCGAGGCTATCAACAACGTTGACTACGTGGAGCGTTACGCCAAGATGATCCGCGCCCAGCGCGAAGTCCTTACCAAGCGGCTCGACGCGCTGGGAATCGTCTACGCCCCCAGCGCCGCCAATTTCGTCTTCCTGCGCGTCGGCGCGCGCGCCCCCGAAATTGCGCGACGCTTTCGCGAGCAGGACGTTCTGGTGAGGGACTGGAGCTACGACCCCCACCTGCGCGGCTACCTGCGCATCACCATCGGAACGGCGGCACAGATGCGCCGTCTGATCGAAGAGCTCGAGCGCACTCAGCACTTGATCGAGACGCGTGAGGGTGCGCGCGCCTGGCAGGATCTCGTGACCTATTCCCCTACGGGGTACTTTGCATGAAATCGCGGACCGCGCGCCTGCATCGCAAGACCACGGAGACGGACATCCGCGCGCGGCTCGCACTCGACGGCCGCGGACGCTACGCTATCTCGACCGGCATCCGCTTCCTCGACCACATGCTCGAACTTTTCACGCGGCACGGCGGGTTTGACCTGGAGCTCGAGGCGCGCGGCGACCTCGACGTCGACCAGCATCACACGGTCGAGGACGTCGGCATCGTGCTCGGCCAGGCGGTGCGTGAGGCGCTCGGCTCGAAGAAGGGAATCAACCGCGCCGGCTACTTCGTGATGCCCATGGATGAGACGCTGGCGCTCGCAGCCGTCGACTTGAGCGGGCGCGCCTATCTGGTGTTCAACGCGCCAGCCCTCGCCCGCGCCGCGGAACGCGGCCAGCGCGTGGGCGATCTTGATATCGACCTGCTCGAAGATTTCTTCCAGGGATTCGCTTCGAGTGCCGGCGCGAACCTGCACTTGAAGGTCGCTTACGGCCGCTCCTATCACCATCAGGTGGAAGCGCTGTTCAAAGCGTTGGCACGCGCCCTGCGCTACGCCTGCTCGAAGGATGCGCGGCTCAAGCGTCAGTTGCCAAGCACCAAAGGATTGCTGTGATGGCGCCGGGTGGGCGGCCATCTTGCCGCATCTTTACCGAGCGAATCGGCACCAGTTGGCAGTTTGTAGAAAAACGTTCGCGGCTTGTCATTCCGTGCGAAGCGAGGAATCTCGTTCTGAACATAAAGAGTTACGAGATTCCTCGTCGCCTTTGGCTCCTCGGAATGACATCCGCGTGTTTTTCAGGAGAGAACCGTGATCGCGCTCATCGACTATGGCGGCGGCAACGTGGGCTCGGTGCTCAAGGCGATTGAATACCTGGGGTGCAGCGCCCAGATCGTCGACCAGCCCGCAGGACTCGCCGAGGCCACGAAGATCATTCTCCCGGGGCAGGGTCATTTCGGCTCGATGATGAAAGCGCTCGCCGAGCGCGGCATGGTCGAGCCGTTGCGCGAGGTCGTGCGGTCTGCGCCGTCGGCGGGTGAGACGCCTGCGCGTCCACGGCTCCTCGGCATCTGCCTCGGGCTCCAGATGCTGTACGAAGGCAGCGAGGAAGCGCCGGACGTCGGCGGGCTGGGAGTCCTGTCTGGACGAGTGACTCGCTTCGAGAGAACGCTCAAGGTACCCCACGTGGGCTGGAGCCAGCTCGAAATCGCTTGCGAGTCAGGAGTGCTGCGCGGTGTCGCGAGCGGCAGCTTTGTCTACTACTGCCACTCGTACTATGGGCCCGTCACGCGCGAGAGCGTGGCCGTCACCGAGTACGGGCAGCAGTTCGCGGCGGCGGTCGAGATCGGCAACATCTGGGCTGTGCAGTTCCACCCCGAGAAGTCGAGCGAGATTGGACTGCGAGTACTCAGGAATTTCTTGGAGTCATGAAAGCAGGAGTCAGGAGTCAGGGTAGAACATCTCCATGAGGGGCAAAACGGTTTCATCAAGAATAAAAGAAATGAAGGAACGAACCGAAGAAGTGGTTTAGAATCAATAAAATCCCAAGAACACACCAAGCTTGTATTTATGTCATTGATAATAGGATGTTTAGCTGCTATTCGAGATTCTAAGTTGTTGATAATAAGCCATATATAATCTGCACAAGTTGCTCGCTGGAGGGGCCGTGTTCGCCAAGCGCATCATCCCCTGCCTCGACTGCAAGGACGGCCGAGTGGTCAAAGGCGTCCGCTTTGTCGACCTGCGCGATGCCGGCGACCCGGGCGACTTAGCGGAGGCCTACAACCGCGAGGGCGCCGACGAACTGGTGATGCTCGACATCTCGGCCTCGCGTGAAGGCCGCGCCACGCTGATGCAGACGGTGAGCCAAGTGGCGCGCCGGCTGTTCATCCCGCTGACGGTGGGCGGCGGCGTGCGGTCGCTCGCTGACGCGCGCCGATTGCTCTCGTCGGGCGCCGACAAGGTCGCCGTCAACACCGGGGCGGTCGAGAACCCTGCGCTCGTCGAAGAACTCGCGTCGCATTTCGGCCGGCAGGCAATCGTCGTCGCGATTGATGCGCGTCGCGAGGCGGGGAACTCCGGCGTCAAGCCTGAGGAGAACACTGTTGAGCGGGCGGGACCTCCGCCCGTCCCGGCGCGCTGGACGGTCCTGACTTATGGCGGCACGCGCGAGACGTCGCTGGATGCCGTCGAGTGGGCTCGCCGCGCGGCGGCTCTCGGGGCGGGCGAGATTCTGCTGACCTCGATGGACGCCGATGGCACTCAGGCGGGTTTCGATTGTGAACTGACGGCCACGGTTTCGCGCGCCGTCCCCATCCCGGTGATTGCCTCGGGCGGCGCAGGCACACTCGAGCATTTCGCCGAAGTTTTCCTGAAAGGTGCTGCCGATGCCGCGCTGGCTGCGTCGGTTTTCCACTTCGATCAGCACACGATTCGCAGTCTGAAGGAGTATCTGCGGTCGCGGGGTGTACCAGTCAGATTGCCATGCTGAATTGCCCATGATCATTCCTTGTATCGACCTAATGGGCCGGAAAGTCGTACAGCTCGTCCAAGGCAAGGAAAGCGCCAAGGCGCTCGAGCTGCCTGACGCGCTGGCGGTGCTCGCCAAATTCGCCGAGTATCCGGAAATCCAGGTGATCGACCTCGACGCGGCGATGGGACGCACCGGGCAGTCCGACATCGTGCGCGAACTCTGCCGGCGGAAGCCGTGTCGCGTGGGCGGCGGGATCCGCACGGTCGAGCGCGCGGTCGAGGCGGTCAGCGATGGAGCGAACAAAGTGATCGTGGGCAGCGCGGCGTTCACCCGCCAGGGTGTAAACCGCGAATTTCTCAAGGCGCTGGCGCGAGCTGTTCCGCGCGAGAAGCTGATGATCGCGGTCGACTGCCTGGGCGACCACGTGGCCATCCACGGCTGGCGCGAGGTCCTGCCGCTCACCTCAGGCGAGGTCGTGCCAGCGCTCGAGCCCTACTGTTCGGAGTTCCTCGCGACCTGCGTTGAAGTGGAGGGCAAACTCCAGGGGACGAATCTCGCCTGGTTCCGCAAGCTGCGCTCGACCACCGCGCTTCCCATCACCGCGGCAGGCGGCATCACCACCGACCAGGAGATCCACGCGCTCGATGAGATGGGTATCCACGCCGCGCTCGGCATGTCGATCTATCGCAGAGTGTTTCCCGAGTTGTTCGAGAAGAACGAGGTCGGCAGTTAAAAGTCAATCGACGTAGATTCTGGGGACGCGCTTGCCGATTGAGCATAGGACTTCGTACGGTACGGTGCCGAGTTGGGCGGCGATATCGAGCGCGGTGATCTGGCAGCTTTCTGACTTGCCGATGACGATGATCTCGTCGCCCACCGCCACGCCGGGAAGGTCGGTAACGTCGAGCAACGTCAAGTCCATGCTGATCTGTCCGACGATGCGTGCATGGCGGTCGTTGATGATGACGTGGCCGCGATTCGAGAGGCCGCGGCTCAGCCCGTCCGCGTAGCCTACCGGCACGGTAGCGACGCGTGAGGGCCGTCGGGTGTAGAAAGAGGCGCCATAGCCCAGCGGACTGCCGCTCGGAACGTCCTTCAGGTAGACGACGCGCGACTTGAAGGTGAGGATGGGCTCAAACGCCGGAAGGTTCTGAGGCTCGCGGCCGGGAAGGGTGATGAGCGGCAGGTAGTAGCCATAGAACAGCGCGCCGACGCGGACGAGGTTTTCCGCGATGCCGGGGTGGACGAGCAGCGACGCGCTGTTCGAAACGTGAACCCACGTGGGCTCGATCTCGAACCAGGGGAGTTGCTTGAGCGCGGCGTCAAAGCGGACGAGCTGCTCCTCGGTCTGGCAGGCCACCAGGTCCGAGGCCGAGGCCAGGTGCGTGAAGACGCCCGTCATCGCGAGGCCTTCGAGCTCCTGATAGCGCTCGAGAAAAGGGCGGAGGCGGTCGAGTGGAACGCCGAGCCGTCCGAGTCCGGTGTCGACCTTGAGGTGGAACTCGATGGGACGCCCGGCGCGACGCGCGCACTCGGCGTAGGTGTCGAGCCGGGCGGTGGAAGAGACGGAAGGAGTCAGCCGATACTCGACGAGGTCAGCGGGGTCACTCATGTAAAGGCCGCCGAGCAGCAGGATGGGCTGCTGGATGCCGGCGGCCCGCAGTTCAATACCTTCCTCGACGGTGGCGACACCGAACCAGTCGACCCCGCAGGCGGCGAGGCACTTCGTGATGGCCACTGAGCCGTGGCCGTAAGCGTCCGCCTTGACCACCGCCATCACCTGGCGGCGGCCCGCCCGTTCGCGGATACGCTGGTAGTTGCGGCGTAAGGCGGGCAGCGAGATCTCGGCCCACGTGGGCCGCAGGAGCCGATCGAGACCTAGTCCGGACGTCTGGACGACGGCTTTCCTGGTTTTGCGGCGAGGTTTCACTCGTAGGGTTCTGGCGCGAGCCTCGGTCCGTTTTCGAAGCGGACAAATTTTTTCTGGAAGATGACCGGCACTTCACCCGTCGGTCCGTTGCGCTGCTTGCTGATGATCAGCTTGGTCTCGAGGCCTTCGTCGGGATCGAACTCGCCGGGCTCGCTGTCCGGACGCCGTTCGCGGTAGATGAAGATGACCACGTCGGCGTCCTGCTCGATGGAACCCGACTCGCGCAAGTGGAACAACTGCGGCGGGCCGCTGCCGTGCTGCTCGGGAGCGCGGCTGAGCTGGGAGAGCGCCAGCACGGGAATCTTCAGCTCTTTGGCGATGCCCTTGAGTTCGCGCGAAATGTAGCTGACTTCCTGGGTGCGGTTCTCGAACCGCCCGTGGCCGGTGGCGAGCTGCAGGTAGTCGACGATCACCAGGTCGAGCTTGTCTTGCCTCTCGGCTTTCAGCCGGCGCGCTTTGGCCCGGATCTGCAGCACGCTCAGACCGGGTGTATCGTCGATGTAGAGCGGTGACTCGGCCAGGCGTCCCATCACGCGCGGGATTTTGCTCCAGTCGTCCCGGCTCAGGCTCCCGCTGCGCAGTTTGTGGCTGTCGACACGCGCCTCGGAACACAGGAGCCGCGTGACCAGAGACTCCTTGCTCATTTCCAGAGAGAAAACTCCTACCACTTTGCCTTGAGTGGCGGCGTGGGCCGCGATGTTGAGTGCCAGGGCCGTCTTTCCGAGTGAAGGGCGAGCCGCGACAATGATCAGCTCGCCGGGCTGGAAGCCGCAGGTCATGTCGTCGAGGTCTTTGAAACCAGTCTCCACCCCGGTGATCCGCTGGCCGCGGTCGAACAGCGCGTCGATGCTCCCGAAGCTCTTGTTGACGATTTCATGGACTCGCATGAATCCGGACTCGATCTTGTCGCCCGCGATCTGGAACATCTCGCTCTGCGCGAGATCGATCAGGACTTCTGGGTCCTCGCTGCTCTCAAAGCAGCGCGCGATGACGTTGTTCGACGCGCCAATCAGCCGCCGCAGCAGGGACTTCTCCTTGACGATGCGGGCGTACTCGATGACGCTCGAGTAATTCCCGATGGGCACGCCGTCCGTCAGCGAAGCCAGGTAAGCCGCGCCGCCCACCTTCTCGAGCAGACCTTCCTTCGAGATCTCTTCCGAGAGGGTGACGAGGTCGATGGTGCGGCTCTTGGCGGAGAGTTCCTCCATCTTGCCGAAGATGACGCGATGCGCGTCCGAAAAAAAGTCGTCGCGGCCCACGCTGCCGGTCGCGACATTGAAGGCCTCGTTGTCGAGGAGGATCGATCCGAGCAGCACGCGCTCAGCTTCCAGACTGTGGGGAGCCTGGGCTTCGCGGGAGGTCATCGTCGGCATGGCAGGGAGTCCTTACCGTTTTGATTTACTGGGCGAGATTATAGCAGAGGCGGGTCGTCCTGGCGGTGGATTTCCAGCCAGAATTTCCTGCCACAACGAATCGCGCTAGTACTCAGTGCCGTGGGCTTTTGTCCGGCGAGTCACGCGGGCATGCGGACGTAATCAATCAGGAGGGGACAGGCCGCCACTCGCTCCTTGTCCAGCGTGAAATTGTTGTAACTGGACCATCGCCAATCCTCCGGGCGCTTGACCAATCCCTTGCGCACCGGGTTGAGATGCAGATCGGTCAAACGCTCATCGAACTCCCTGGCATGGCGCACGAAGCGGTCCCAACACTGATGCTGCCAGACCGCTCCCGTTGTGCCGCGACGCTGGTTAAGCTTTCGGGCCGCCTGCCATTTCACGCTTCCGACAGCGCGCGAAATGGTGAGCGGATACTGCACGCTCATCAAAGCATGCCAATGATCCGGCATCAGCACGTAGCCGCACAGCAGGAACCCTTCTCGCCGGCGAGATTCGGCCAGCGCGTCGATTAAAGGGAGAAATTCCCCTTGCCCGGGGTGAGGAAGGTCGCGCCGAAGATTGACGGTGACAAAGAAGATTCGGTCAGTCGTGAGCAGCCTTCGCACCTTGGACACGCCGCCAGGGTAGCGAACGGTTTTCGCCTTTTCAGCGGCTTCGGCACAAAAGCCCACGGCACAAGAGCGGTGCCGTGGCTACCCGCTCTGTCACGGCTGCCTGGTCAGATTCTAAGCGCTCGCCCGAACCATGGAAGTCTCTTCCCTTATCGAACATGCGGGAACTTCCCTGTGAAAAGAAAATAAAGGGCGCCCGCGAATACGAGCGCTCCTAGAATCCGCAGAATCCTTCTCGCAAAGGGTCGGATCTCTTCGGGCTCTCTACCAAAGAGCCGGATAATCCTGTTCGTAATGATGGCAAGCAACAAGCTCAAGAGCGCCACCAAGCCAAGCCACGCAGCTGAGACGATCCGGAGCCTTACAGGGTCCATAGGCTTATTTTTATATTACTGACAGCTGGTTCCTGCCACGTTCTGCGTGGCCGTCGTGGTCGTCAGCGCGGAGCCCGCTACGCCATAGCCTGAGCCAACGGTGACAGAAAATATCCAGATTCCATTTGAATAAGCAAGACTCAATGAGGCCTTCCCTTCTAACCCGATGTCGGCATTCCACTGGGCGAATGGCCCTTCTAGTTGACTTGCCGATTGCGCTTTTGTTATGAAGACTCCACCGCCCGCTCCTGCGTAACCACCCAGAACATAAGGATCGACCTTTGTTTGCGCAGGGGCTGCTATATTGTTAGATCCGGAATCCAAATAGGCCGCCACCCCACCAGCTTCAAATGTCCCCGCCGAAGGCGACCCTGAACTACTGAGGAACATACCGGCTCCGGCTGAACCATTGGCTGCAACTCCGGATGGCGTTATACCTGGAGTTTCTGGAGGAACCCCAAATTCCCCTCCCGCCGACCCGATTATGCCGATTGCGTGCGGAAATGAACTAGGCGGACAAGGCTTCGTTCCCTTCGGTGCGGGCGGTTTGGTCGGTGAAGGGCGTCCAGCATCAGTCGGGCAGCCGGACAGATTTAAGACCCCAAGGCCCACGCTAAAGCTGCACCCCGAACTCGGAGCGCTAACTGCGTCGTTCACGCCTTGGTCGGGCCGTGGTGGCGCTGTTTCGGGCAGTCGTTCTCGTACCCAGGTGCGCCGGGCACGCATGGCCCCAGCCCCAGCGGATCGACGAAGTTCGTCGGGTTGTTCATCACATACGCGTACCGGTTGAGGGACTGCGGATTGGTGATATCCCCCGCCAGCGGGTCGGGCGTCAGCCAGCGGCCTTTCTCCGGAACATAGTACCGGAACGGCGGCACGTACCCGTCCGTCGACGTGTCGTAAAGCTGAAGCGACGCGAAGTTCTGCAAGAAAGTGCTCCCGTATTTCCCCGAAGGATTCTGCCACACCTCGCCCCACGGATAAAACAGGATGCCCTGCCCGCCGCTGCCCGCTCAGTCCGTGGTCTGCGTCTCCGACCCCAGCACGTTGGCGTGGGAGAAATGAGCCCCGTCCGAGAGATACTGCGCCATGAGCCGGTTGCCCAGAGAGACGCTCGAAATCGACCCGCCCGTCCACGCCCCTCCCAGGAATTGTCCCGAGGGGTCCAGCAAATAACTGAGCGAACCACTGGAATTGTACACCCCGCCAAAGGATTCTCGGCGCAGTGCCTCAAACCGGTGCGGCCCGCATCAGAAGTGGCTGAGCGTACCGGTCACGCGGGCCCGCCGCACGCCCCAGTAAAATGCCGCCAGGCTTACGGGCAGTCCGACGAACCCGAAGAGCGCCAGAATTCCGATCTGCGGCAGCAATTCCTGGAGTGACGCGCCGTTGAGCAGCGCCGCCCGCATTCCCACCAGAGCGTGAGTGATGGGCAGCAACTGGGCGGCACCCCGGAGAAAGCGCGGCAGGATGTCGACCGGATAGTAGACGCCGCCGAGCATCCACGACAGCCCTCCCACAAACCACATCAGCGGATCGCCGCGCTTGAACACCAGGGTGAAGGTTGCGGAGAGAATTCCGATGCTGCTGAACGCCATGATAGAGAGGAGAAAGATCAAGAGGACCCCGAGCACATTGGCGCGGCCGAGTTCCAGGCCAAAGAGCAGCCCGGCGAGCACGTAGAGCAGACCGTCAACCGCGGACCGCCAGACCGGATAAACCGAGGAAAGCAGCACAAAAGCCGTTGGCGAGGTGGGCGTCGCCAATACCATCTTCAGGGTGCCCAAGGGCTGGCTGCCGCGGATGGCTTGCCCGTAGCACACCAGCGAGGTCGTCATGTATCCGTTGACGGCCATCCCGACCAGGATGAAAGCGAACGGCTGGTAGTTGTGAAAAGCGCCTCGACCCACGATGTGGGAAAGAAAATAGAAGGCCGCAATCCCCACCACGATGTCGGCCACTTGGAAGGCGAACGAGAACTTGTAGCTCAAGTCGGTGACGAGGTCGCGCTTGAAGAACGCCCACGCTTTCCAGGCTATTCCCACGGCGAGGCTCCTACGGCCCGGGCAAAAGCCGTCGACAGGTCGACACTGCCGAAGGTCTTCCTCAACTCTTCCGGCGTTCCTTCGCCCGCAATCCGGCCTTCGTGCAGGATCACCAGCCGATCCGCCACCTCCTCAGCTTCGGCCAGGCTGTGGGTAACCAGGATGACGGTCTTGCCCAGCTTTTCGACCACCGTCTGCCGCAGAAACTTCCGGATCTCCTGCTGAAACACGGGATCGAGTCCGCGCGTCGGCTCGTCGAGCACCAGCACCTCGGGCTTGCTCAACAGCGCTCGCGCCAGCGCCAGCCGCTGCTTCATGCCGTCCGAGTAGCGCTGAAACGGGACGCCCTTGGCTCCGTCGATCCCCACCGTCCCGAGCATCTGCTGCGCGCGATCCTTCGCCTCGCGCAGCGTGAGATCATGGAGCATGCCGAAGAACTCCAGATTGCGCGCTCCGGTCAGCCGCGGATAGAAATTCTCCATCGCGGAGGGACAGTAGCTCAGCACCTTCCTCACCTGCGCCGCTTCTCCCACGACATCGTAGCCGCAGACCG
Organism: Terriglobia bacterium; assembly: GCA_035945295.1. Taxonomy (GTDB): domain Bacteria; phylum Acidobacteriota; class Terriglobia; order UBA7540; family UBA7540; genus QHZK01. The sequence goes on from DASZAI010000079.1 coordinate 55,811, forward strand.
AGACCCGCCCGTGGGTGGGGAGCAGGAGGGTCGAGAGGACCTCGAGGAAAGTCGTCTTCCCGGCGCCGTTCGGACCCAGTAGTCCCAACACCTCGCCCTGGCGCACCTCAAGGCTCATTCCCTTCAGGACTTCTTTACCGGCCGGTCCTGACCCGAACAAGGCTCGGAAGGGGCTGCGAGTGGGAAAGACCTTAGTGAGATTCTGGACGGAGATAGCAGTCTTGCTCATCCTCGCTTCAGGCATTCTGATTCGCCGATGATACTATGGGAGGAACTTCAGTAACAGCCCAATACGTCGGGGGATAGGCGCCGGCAGGTCAATGGACCGCTGACTCTCTTCCCGAGGCCCGCGCGGCAAGAGGGCGCATCCAGTCGGTATGCCAGCCATAGGATTGTTCCCATGCCTGAGGGAGGAGCCAGACCAGGCGGAGCCTCGCCCAGTAGCGAACCCTCGAGCCGGGATCGACTCGAATACCGGCTCGGGTCAAAGCGGCCTCATCGACTCCAAAGTTGGCGGGAGGGTCATCCGGCAGATCTTTCCCATAAGCGTACTTCCCTTGCACGTCGAGCCGGGCGCAATCCCAGTAGGCACGCGCCAGGATCTCTTCGGCTGGGCGTCGCTTGGCGTCCAACATGACGTACTCGTCGTAGAACTCCTTGGGTGGCTGGACCCGAAGGCGCGTCACGGGCTGGATGGAGAGATAAGTGACGAATACGGCGGCGACGGCCGCCAAGGACATTCCCACCTTCACTGCTCCTTTCAGGCTCGATCGCACTCCCTCGACAGCACAGACCACCAGGTCGCGTACCAGACCTGCTATCCGGCGCAAAGCGCTCCGTTCCAGACGCACGCACTCGAGGCGCAGCCTTTCAAGCGTCGCGCGCTGTCTTTTGGCGTTCTCAACCCGCAGGTCGAGCCGCGCGTCATCGAGTACTCGGACTTCCTCGGCACTCCTTGAGACGAACTCGTCAAGCACGCGTCGAAGCTCGTCGCGGCTTTGCTGCCCGATGGACTGGGCTTCCTGGGCCAAAGATTCGGCAGCCGCGCGCGTCATCGCCGTCAGCTCGCGGTTTTTCTCTCCAGCGAGCGCCGCGCCGGTCACGCGGATTTCCTCGGCAAGCTGTTGGGCCGCTTCGTGGGCCTGCTGGTGGAGCTTTTGGCTGGATCGTTCGAGGACGCCGTCAGCGCTCCTCCGGAACTCCAGGAGGCCCGCCTCGGCCTGCCGCTGCGCGTTCTCGATGCGGAGGGTGGCTTGTTCGGCTGCCGCATTCAGCGCGTCGATCGCCGACACTGTCTTCTCTTGGCGCACCTCGAAGTCTTTCTGAAATTGCTCGGTCGCCTGGTGGATCGAGCCTAGGAGCGCCTGCGCGTTTTGGTCCGCCGCGCGCTCGCGCTCCTCGAAGGCTCGGACCGACCGGCCGCGAGATTCTTCGCTGAACTGCTCGACCGCGGCATCAACCGATTCGATCGTCGTGCGAGCATTCTCAGAAAGCTGCTGAGCCACCTCCTCCACCAGCGCCGAGGCGTGCGCTTTGAGACCGCCGCGAACGGGGTCGCTCGCCGCCCTCACCTGCTCTTCAATCTGCCGCGCTGACTGTTCAAGTAAGTCCCGCGCGACGCTGCGGAGGCTCTCAGCCGCCTGCTTCACATCCTCTCTGGCGAGGAGCGCCGCCGAATTATCGCTTCCGGCCGGCAGGCCTACCGGCTGATTCTTTGCCCGCTCTTCGAGGCCCTCGAGCACAGCCCCAAGTTCGGTGAGGCGTTTCTGGTATTCGACGGCGCGCGCCCCGAACCCGGCTTCGAACTGTTGTCGGGCCCGTTCGACGCTTGCCAGGCTGTCCGCCCCGGCCGCCTGAACCGCCGCGAGTGCTGCAACCCTATTTTCTTCTATGCGTCGTGCTTGTTCCTCGGAAGTTAGCTCGAGCCGGCTCCGCCACTCCTCGGTCGCGGCCTGGGCCTGACGCGCGACTGTTTCGACAGTCGCCTTGCTCAGAGCTGCGAGGCGACGTTCGGCGTCCCCTGCCGCCGCCTGGGTATTTTCCTTGACGGCGCGAACCTGCTCCGCTAGCGCCTCCGCCAGGCGATGACCAGATTCTTCCGTCGCGGTGGCGTGACGCTTCACTGCCTCGACTGTCGCCTCGCTCAAGCTGGCGAGACGCTGCTCAGTGTCCCCTGCCGCCGCTGTCGCCGACTTCTTGATTTGCTCGTTCAGGCTCGCGACAGCCGTATCAGCCTGTTTTGCGAGATGCTCCCCAGCGGCCTCTTTGGAATTCTCGACGATCTTCCGGAGTTCCTCCGCCGCCTCGGTCATCCCTTTCTGCTGGATTTCCTGTAACGCGTCTTCCAGCCGGCCCTGGAACTCCTGGACCAGCACGTCCGACTTGCGTTGGACTTCTCTCACGCCCGACGCCGCCATTTCCGCCAGTTGCCGCTGCTGCTCAGCGGCGCGACTCTCAAAGCTGGCCTGCATCTCGAGCCGCACCTTCTGGAGTTCCGCTACAACGTTTTCTTTCGCCAAGCGCCCAGATTCGCGATCCGATGGTCCCGCGGCGGGCAGCGGCTGGACGACTGTTTGGGTAGGCGGGCGCGGCGGTGCGGCCTGAGTCGCCGCGATGGGAGGGAGCTCGTCGGCCGGCCTGGCTGCAGTCGTGTGAGGCGCCAAAACCGCCGGCTCGGGCTCGGATGTTGAGGCTGCTGGCGGCTGCGCCGAGTGCGCCTCTTGTGGAGCGGTTTCTCGATCCTCGGCTGAAGCTGCCGGTTCGCCTCTTCCCTTGACGCCCCAAATGCTGGCGGCCTCGAAAAGCTCCGGGAGGTCCGCCAGTTCGACGTCAACCTGAGACGGGCCCTGCCGGGAACGCCGGTTGATGCAATTCACCACCTTGGCCAAGGCTGTCTGCCCTAAAGAGGCATTTTCGATGGAAATTGGCGCTCCCACCGCGAGTTGGTGAAAGGTGAGGATTCGGCCGCCCTGCCGGTCAATCTCGACGGTGTGGGTGGCCTCCTTGAAACTACGGCCTGCCGCGTCCTTGCCGGTGATGGTCACGGGGATGGCAATGGGGATTCGGCCGCTCTTCTGAGGCGGTGCGCCATCGGTTTTCGGCTTCCCCTGAAAAAGCATAGTGAGAGTTCCGCAATGTGGGATATCGGCAGATTTCCGGTCGACCGTGAATCCAGACCTGTCGCCCTTAGGCAAATCCACGCTGCCCGGGGGCGTGAATACGCTGAATTTCGACACCTTGGACCATCAGGGTGCCCTGAACTACGGTTTCTCCTTGACTTGCCTTGCGACATTGTGTATCAAAGGTGCGCAATAGGGGGAAGCTCGGCCACGGCCAGTCGGTGCCACTAGAGCTCGCGTGAGCGGGCTGGAGGCCTCCCGAAAATGATTACCATTGATCGGCATGTGACGCCGGAGCTGTTGGAATTCGCCTTCCATCAAGTCGATAGCGAACTCAAGACCGCTACCGCAAGCGATCCCGTTGTCGCGCGGATCTGCAACCTCACCAAGAGTCCCTACGTCCGGGTCTGGGCGCTGGAGTGCGCCACCGCGCTGTGGAGCGTGAAAGAGATTCCCGAAGAAGTCGCGCTGACGGTGCTCGGGTTGATCACTGCCGGAATGCTGGTCGGGATGGAAGTCCAGAAGGCGGCCTCGGAGATCGGCGCGCTGGAAGAGTTGTGCGACGCGCGCTGCGCAAGCAAAACAGCACAAGGATGATAACCAGTTTGGTCTCTGAAGGTTAGGGAGACTCGTCGGCGCAGACGCCGTCCGTCCTTGAGGCTCACCTCACTCTGCCAGCCTGCCCATTCAGCAGCTCGCAATAAGCAATTGTCACTACTCTAAATTAGGTAGTTTTATGTAGGTAGATTACTGATAGTATAGTATATCATTTAATAAATTAGCGCTTGACACCCTCAGAGGCCGGTGGTAACTTCGCGGCTCCGGTTTTGCCGCACACACTTGGGGGAGTGCTCGCGACGAAAGGGGAGCACGGAGCCCGTCGCAATGGCGGGGAAATCTCTCTCAAGTGGAGGCAACTAAATGAACAAATTGAAAGTTCTTCTCGCAGCTTTAGCGCTGTGTACGTTCTCGAGCGTGGTGATGGCGCAAAGCAGCGGCAACTTCGACGCCGCCGCGACCAGCGCCTTCTGCACGCTCAACTCGAGCACTGGCGCCCTCAGTCCAGTGTGCGGCATCGGAGATCAGCCCGCCTGCCCTATACTGGACACGACCATCAAAACCTCCAGCGGGAGTGGCGTAACACTCGTCGTCACGCCATCGGGCGTCACAGGACTTCTCACGGACACGAAGATCTCGGGAACGGTCACATCGGCAGCCGCCGATGTGGGTATCGAGGTCTGCCTGAGCATCGACGGTAGTGCCAACGGGATACTCCCGAACGGCAACGTCGTCGCCCAGCCCGACGGCACCACGGCTGAATGTGTTACCTACGATCAGCGCTTCCAGCAGCTCAGCAGCAGCTTTTTTAGTACGATAGCCGCGTGCGTGCCTGCTGCCTGCACTGTGAGCGCGGCTGGCGACACCTGCGCGGCGGGCACAGGGCCCTGCATACAAACTGACCCACTGTGTGACCCCACCACGACCACTTGTGGCGGGGTATGCTCAGCGCCGGCCAACACGAGCTGCACATTAGAGTTGCTCTTGAGCACGCTCGCAGCGCACAGCTTCAATTTCGTGGCCCAGGTGCCGAACGGTCAGCACAAGGTCCATGCTTCATGGCAGGTTTTTGGCGTTAACCAGACCAATGGCTCAAGCAGCGTGGCCGCTTGCTTTGGCCCCGGTACACTCACTGTTACTCAAACCAAGATCTTTAAGAACAGCGAGTCAACACTTACGTTCTGAACTGGGAAGAGCTGCACGCTCTCCAGCAACCACGAATGGCCAGTCCTCAGCATCGAAGCTGAGGGCTGGCCTGATTTTTCCCTTTCCTGCAACAGTGCATCTAATCTCTAAGTGGCTTTAGCCGCTGACGGCTTGGCATCGGAATCAGGCCGCTGAAGGTCAGCCGCCATCTCGTGGATGTTGCAGCCAGCATTCCGCTAGGCGGGACGCGCTGACACAAGGCTTTGGGAAACCAGGTTGGGAGAATGCGTAAGTGGGTTATTTCTTTCTCCGCGTTGTCGTCCTTCTGTTCGTCATCGTTATTCCAGTCCGAGCAGATCTCAGAGGGGGCAAGCAGGCCTATGAACACGGTGACTACGCCACGGCGCTCAAAGAATTGAGGCCGCTAGCCGACCAGGGAAATGCGGAGGCCCAAGCCCTTCTCGGGCTGATGTACAACCTGGGCCGCGGCGTGCCGCGTGACTATGTTCAAGCGGAGAAGTGGTACAGGGCTGCTGCAGACCAAGGTAACGCGCAAGCCGAATGTCAACTTGGGTCAATGTACCTCAAGAAGGACCCGACCCGGGCTCTCAAGTTGTTGAAGCTTTCCGCCGAGCAAGGATTTTCCGACTCTTACCTGATAATCGGCTTGGCGTACATGAGTCTTAAGGATGTTCCGCGCGACCTCGTTGAGGCCGATATGTGGCTCAACCTGGCTGCCGCGCATGACGACCCACTCGGAGCGTCGCAACGGGCTCGTTGCGAAAGCCAGATGACCCCGAATCAGGTCGCCAAAGCGCGGGCGCTCGCCGCCGCTTGGAAACCCAAGACCGCGCCAGGCCCCAACGAAAATACACAGAAATAGCTCGGTATCGGTGCCGCCTTTAGTAAGTGACGGGATGAACCGGTCTTCGCAGGTCCCAGACCCGGGACTGAAAGCCCTGCCGCCTGGTCTGAACCCCGGAAACGAGTGACGCCAGCGCTCGTAGCGCGGCGCGGTGCGCGGCTGGGCCATGGCGGAGCAGTTGTCGCAGCTTGACACGCGCCTTATGGAGCTGCGACTTCGAGTTCCCCACCGAGCACTTCCTCAGCCGCGCAATCTCGCTGTGCTCGTACCCCTCCAGATCGTGCAGCAGCAGGATGGTCCGGTAACCGGCAGGGAGTTCGCGAATGGCGCGGTCGAGGGTCACTCGATCGACGGCGCTCGTGAGTTGCCGGTCTTCACGCCCGTACTGCCGGACAGCGAAATCGCGGCGACCCGCTTCCTCCGCCCCCGGCTCGGGTGACGTCTCCTCGAGCGACACCATCCGCAGACTTTTCTTGCGCAACCGCATGAGTACGACGTTCACCACCAGCCGGTGCAGCCAGGTCCCGAAGGCGGACTCGCCGCGAAATGAATCGAGTTTGCGGAACAAGTGCAGGAAAGCTTCCTGCGTAAGATCTTCCGCCTCTACCTCATCGTGGGTCATGCGCAGGCACAGCGAATAGACGCGGCGATTATAAGTATGATAGAGTTGCGCGAACGCCTGCTCGTCGCCCCTCTGGGCGCGCGCAATCGCTCTTCTCACATTTTCCGTATCACCGCTCGAAGCGGAACTCGTCCGCCTGGCAGATTTCCCTTTGCGGGACAATTTGAATCCACGGCGTCCCTCTTCGAAGACACCGCTTCTGGCGTTGATCGGGAGTGTTGTAGCAGCCGATGCTTTAGCTCGATTGAACATGTGAACCCGTCCCCGACTCAGAGTCGTCCAGAGCAGACCGCAGCGTCGCAAGGGCCAACGTCTTGAACTTTCAAAGCCTGATTGCGACACTCACTCGGACGCACCCATTCGGAGTGCAATGACCGTGCCAAAAAGGGAAGACCTTGCGACACAATGGTTTAGTCGCCTCCCGGAGATGGGCTCTGGCTCGTTCGGACCCAACACGTGTAAAACTTACGCGCGAAGTAGGGATAGTGATTCTGCCGTGTCGGCGAAGAATGAGGGAATCAGCGGACGAAACGCTTCAGCATTCCAGATCGGCGCGGCGAACATTGAGTCCGTTGGACGGACCGAGGATGGTGAGGGCGATCTTACCGGTGGTAAAGAGTTCGTTCGCGACCGTTACGATATCATCGGCGGTGACGGCATCCACGTACTGCGCGATCTCGTCCAGCGAGATTTGCCGCCCATAGTACATGTCCTGACGCGCCAGGTTCGACATGCGGCTCATCGTCGACTCGAGACTCAGCAGCAGGCTGCCTTTAAGGTAATCCTTGGCGCGCTGGAGTTCCTCGACCGGCGGCGGAGTCGTCTTCATGCGGCGTAGCTCCGCGAGAATCAGCTCGATGACAGTGCGGGCGTTGGCCGGCGCCGTACCGGCGTAAACGTTCAGACAGCCCACGTCGCGAAACGTGTTGAGCCCGGAGAAGACGGAATAGACCAGGCCACGCCGCTCGCGGATATTCTGGAACAGCCGCGAACTCATGCCGCCGCCCAGCATGGTACTCAACAGGTAGCAGGCGAAGCGCTTTTCGTGACCCTGAGGATACGCCGGCGTGCCCACCAGAACGTGCGCCTGCTCCAGGTTTTTCTTGCGACGATGACTGACCTCAGGATGCGGAACCGGCGTCGGGCCATAGCTCAACTCAGGCCCGGCCGGAACATTACCGAATTCCTTGCCCGCGAGGTCCACCACTTGGGCGTGCTCCACGTGGCCCGCAGCGCTGATCAGCATGTTGTTGGGCGCGTAGTGCCGACGGAAGTAGCCCGTCAGGCGTTTCCGGTCGAAGTGGCTCACGGTGCCGCGCGTCCCGAGAATCGGCCGGCCCAGCGCGTGTCCGCGCCAGTAGCTCTGGGTGAAGATTTCATGCACTAGGTCGTCTGGCGTGTCCTCGACCATCTTGATCTCTTCGCGGATGACCTGCGACTCCTTGGCAATGTCTTCGCGCCGGAGGAGAGGATTCTTCACCAGGTCGGAGAGCACGTCGAACGCCCGTCCTACATGCTCGTCCAGCACCTTGATGGAGAAGTTGGTGTACTCTTTGGCGGTGAAGGCGTCGAGGTGCCCGCCAATCGAGTCGGCGGAACGGGCGATTTCCTCGGCCGAGCGGTTCTTCGTCCCCTTGAAGACCATGTGCTCGAGGAAGTGAGTGATGCCGTTTTCGGACTCGCTTTCGTGGCGCGAGCCGGAGCGCAGCCAGATCCCGATAGACACGGAGCGCACCGCCGGCATGGTCTCGGTGAGGACGATGAGACCATTGGGAAAGACATCCTTCTGAACGCCCTGCATCATACCTTTCTCTTACGCTGCGGCAAGTACGTCGCGGTCAATCAACCTGCGGTCAACCAACCTGACTCTGGTATCCATCTTAGCACGAAGCCACGTCGGGCATCGGGTCAGGTCAGAATAACAAGGATGCTTCCTGGCGCCAGCTTTGGCAGATCCAGCCGATCAGCGAACCCCGTATCGAATGGCTTCGTTTTTGACCCTTTTCGAGGAAGTTATGTTGATCCTAAAGGGGCTAAGTGGGCTCGTTCCCAAGAAAAAAATTCCCTGCTTTTCCCTCTTCCTAGCTCCCAAAACCGTTCCTCGCGATCACATATCAAAAGATATTAACCTTGTAATACACAGCCTGACCCAACTTGTCAAGGGAAAAACGCCGCCACGGGTACTCCGCTGCGCACTGCCTGACTGAGGCCATGGAAGCCTTGCCGAATCCAGGACCCCGGTTATTCTTGGATTGTACTCTCGCCCGCCGCCCGAGCGGGCTCGGCGACCCCATCTCACCGACCAACCCAGGTTATAGGATGCATTTTCCCGGTTCGCGGGTCGGTGTTTTTTCTGCGCTTCTGAGGGAGCAGTGCCGAGGGACAGGCTTGACCTACCAAGGTATTTTGGTAGAATGATATCTGTGGCCAGGAGGCCGAGATGCCAGACGAAAAGGAGTTCCTCGTCGAGCGCGTCCAGACGGGCGTGCGCATGGAAAAGCGGATTCTCAAGGTGCTGAAGGCGCTGGCGGAGTATCACGATATGACGCTGGGCGACCTTTTGGAGGGCATCGTCCTGCACGCCTTCGATGGCAAGTGCCCCTTCGGTGAGGCGAATCTCCAGCGCATCCGGGAGCTGAGGAAATTCTACGGCCTGGATTTGGATTCGCGCGCCAGCCACCGGTTGATCGAATCCCGCGCCGGCCGCTCTGCCAGGAAGGAAGCACGCAAGCCATGAATTAGAAACTGAGGAAATTCTCGATTCCCCTGTTGCGCTGGACGGTCGGCGTTGTAGTGCTGCTCGAGTCCGTCCGCTTCGCCTTCTCTTCCTCCGCCGCCCATTTCCTGGCGCGGGCGGGCGCGCCGCAAACCTGGGAGGAATTTGCAACTGCGAATCCCGACCTGCTCAGTTGGAAGGATAGTATTTTGAACAAGTACTACCGCGCGGAAACACTTACCTCTGCCCTGGCGAAAAGCACCTTTCTCTTTCCCGACAAGCTGTAGCCGTAGCGCTGGCCTTCAGGCCGGCACCCAATAAAGCGAGCGGCACGCGACCGCCAGGCGGGCCTTACAAAAGCAACGTGCCGACCTAAAGGTCGCCGCTACGAAACCAAAGTGAGCCACCATCGAACGAAGGCTTGCGCGCCAGACAGTCCGCCCCTATACTGGAGAACATTCTATGGCGGTCGAATGGGCCTGTAGCTCAGGTGGCTAGAGCGCACCCCTGATAAGGGTGAGGTCGGTAGTTCAACTCTACCCAGGCCCACCATCCCCCGGTTCTTGCCCGCTCCAAGGTCCTCTTCGAAGGGCTTTCTGTAAGTCGATATTTCAGGAACGCAGTGCCGGGCCGCAAGGATGCGCCCTAGAGCGTCTGCAGAAACGCGCCAAGCGCCTTCTTGTCTTCGGCGGAAAGAGCCAGCCCGAAAGCGTGACCCTTGGCCGAGTAGGCTTGTACCGAGGTAAGAAGAGGGACATCTCTAACGAGGTAAGAAAGGGGACATTTCTAAAGAGCTTTGACACTGGCTCCGTGGCAAGTTGACTTGCCAGCCAGCGGAGAATACCATGGCCGCGCAAACTTGGTTCCGCTTCCATGACTGGTCAGACCATCTCTCACTATCGCATCCTGGAAAAGCTCGGCGGCGGCGGCATGGGCGTCGTCTACAAGGCCGAGGACCTCAAGCTGCACCGCTTTGTCGCGCTCAAGTTCTTGCCGGAAGGGCTCGCGAAGGATCATCAGGCGCTCGAACGCTTCCAACGCGAGGCACAAGCTGCCTCGGCTCTCGACCATCCCAACATCTGCACCATCTACGAGGTGAGCGAGCACGATGGCCAGCCGTTCATTGCCATGCAATTGCTGGAAGGGCAGACGCTTCGA
>DASZAI010000080.1:0-123672 GCA_035945295.1 Terriglobia bacterium
CAAGTCCGCGCCGGATCTGGCCCAGAAGATCATGGCTTACATTCGGCTCCATAATCGTCACGCCCAGCCTTTCCACTGGACGTATCGCAATCCCAGAAAGCGAGTCCGCGTGTCACCTATTTCAGTTACGCGACACTAGTCGTGCAGGACCACGCTCAAGAGGCCGCTGTTAACCGTCAACCCACCGCTACCGGTGTATTCGACGAAGCCGAGTTCCCTGAACTTGTTCATGAAATGACTGACCCGCGACCGGGTGGTGCCGACCATTTGCGCCAGGTGTTCCTGATTGATTCTGGGATGCACGGTTTCGGCTCTGCTTTCCTTGCCAAAATTGGCCAGCAGTAAGAGAATCCGCGCCAGGCGCTTCTCGCTGGAGTTGAAAAGCTGGTCGACGAGATCCCCTTCGAATCGAATGTTGCGGGAAAGCAGATGCATGACGAATAATTCTGAGACCTCGTGCTTTTCGTGGAGCACGCGCGTCATCAGCGACTTCTCAATGCGGACCAGGCTGCAATCCGTCACCGCGACCGCCGTCGAGATGCGCAACGGCTGACCGGCGAGACATCCCTCGCCGAAGAACTCGTTGGCGTCCAGAATGGCGACGATCGCTTCCTTGCCCTGTTGGGACGTCACCGCCAGCTTCACCGTGCCGTCTTGGAGGTAAAACACCGAATCCGCAGGATCGCCCTGCCGGAAGATGCTGCGGCCCGCACTGTATTCGATAACGCTCTTGCCGCGGGAGAATCCGGCCAGGAAAGCTTGCCAATCAACAGGTGGAGTTTTCCCCTTGGCGGGGGCAACCTTCATGTTTGCCATCACAATCTCTCTCTTCTTCGTGGTTCACAACAACTTCTCTACCCTGAGATTCATGGGCTGTTCAGCCGCCTTGCTCGTCATCGGCTTCTCACCCAGCTCCATTAATCTCTGTTAAGGTTTGCCCAGTTTCGGTGCTCCGCCACGGCACCCGCGAGATGGTTCTTGCAGGGCATTCCTCGCAGGTGACGCAGCGCCGAAGATACCGGGCGCCTCTGTGCAGGCGGCTCGTCGTCTCCTTCCGCTTCGTCGTCTGGAATTTCTTCCTCCGCAACTTCTTTGACGATCTCCAGCGGAACCTGCTCGAAGTGTGTTTTCGGTCTTTTCGTTTTTGGCATTGCATTTCCTTTCTCGTTCCGTGCAAAGCCTAGCAGGGTACAACCTATACGGGTTGAATCTTTTTGAAATCTTTTTCTTGTCTCTTAAGCTGGCGCATCCGCTGAATAACGACGCTTATTCCCCCGGCCGGGGTAGCGGTCTGCGCTGTCACCCGGGGGCATCGGCTCGACACTTTAGCGATTCGATTCTTTACTTGCACTTTGTCGTCACGTTGAGATAGGATAGCGTCACGTATGTTTAACGTTTAGGAATCGCGGAGGGAGATATGAATCGCCGGACCGACAACGCTTTAGCCCATTTCGAGACCATGGCGCAAGCCAGCGTCCCGCAAGGACGAAAGGGAAAGCACCGGCAGATCGTATCCGTAATCCTGAGGGATCTCGACCAGTTGAAGGACGGGGCTGCCATCAAAGTGCCCTTGGCAGAATTGGCGGAAAGTAAAGAGAAAGTACGTTCAGCCTTGAATCGTGCCACCCGGAAAGCCGGGCGGACGGTTGCAACCGCCAGCGACGCCAGCTTCCTGTACGTCTGGAACGTAGCCGAATCCCGTCAGGACCCGTAATTCTCAAAATTGATCTGGTTCAGGTTGGCGCCGGGCGCGACCCAAGCGGTCAGCGACCGGGCCCTGGGGCTTTTGGAGGGAGGGGTCTCGGGCAAGAGAAAACTCCACTCCAGCCCACAGCATTCCCAAGCCGCCGTTTCACCCCCCAGACCTAGGCCTCAGAGCGCGGCGCGGGGTAAGGCGGCTGCAGCACCCTTCTCAGTCGCTTGCTGAGAATGTGACGGGCTCGGCGCAGACGCGATTTAATCGCGGGCACGGTGAGGCCCAGCAGCGCCGCGATCTCCCGCAGGGAATAGCCTTCCAGAAAGCAAAGCAGGAACGGCGCGCTCAAGGAGGGGCTCAAGACGGCGAGGGCCCCGCTCAGGATGCTCCGCAGCTCAACGCTGTCATAGTATTTCTCCGGCTGTTCGTCCGGGCTCGAGGTCCGGCAGATTTCGAGCTGCTTTTTCCAGGTCAGTAGCGGCTCCAGAGACTCCGTTTCCCGGTTGGAACTTCGCTTCCGTAGCTTCATGAGAGCTTCGTTGATGACAATCCTGGATGACATCGGACTTGCAGCGGAGGTTGCGACCTTCAGCTCCTGCTGCGTCATTCAGGAACGCTCTCACCCATTTCGATTTTAAGGCTGCATTTCCTCATGTCGCCATGCCGCCGATGCCAATAGCGCGTGCTGGTCAAAGAAGGACAACATGTCCGAAACGATCATTCGTCCGACGATGAAATTCATATACGTGGGCTACGCTGTCGTGCTTCTGATCATGGCGACGGCGGTGGTTGCGACGTTCCGTATGCACTGGCCGCCCTGGATTCCGCAACCCTGGCAGCCCTGGCTTCCCTGGTTGCCCGCGCTCCTTCTGCTCTGGCCGCTGAAACGCCATCTCCGAAACTGCTTGACCAAGATAACCATCCTCGATGACAGACTGCGATACGAAACGGGCTTTCTGAGCAAGACCATTCGCACCATCCTGATCTCGCGAGTGCAGGATCTGACGGTACATCAGCGGGTCGGCCAAAGAATTCTCGGAGTGGGCGATCTGTCGATCGAGACCGCCGGCGAGGCGAGCGGGCTGACAATTCTCGAAATCGACCGACCGCAGGAAATCGCGGACCACATCAACAAACTCTCGCAAAGAGGTTCCCCAAAAGAACAACTCACCTAACAGCAACGCGGCCCGCACAACGGCGAGCGGCCACAATCACACAACGCCGTTTCTGCTAACCTGTGGATTCGTCGAAATAATTGGATGGTTGCGGCACAACAGGAGCTGAAACGTGCCCGGAACGGGGCTGCGGCTGGAGTGGTCTTTTTTGAACAGACACTCAAGTCTCCAGCGGTTAGGCTGTTCAAGGATTTGACTCTCTTGGGCGTATAACCCAGCTGAGACCGGAACTTCAAAGTGAAGTCCCCGTTGAACACCGAGAGCACAAGGATGTGTGTATGTATAAGCGATTGCGACTCGTTATAACCCTTCTCGCGATCATGACACTGACTTATTCGGTCACCGCGACCGCGAAGAAAGGAACCAAGGCCCGGAAATCTGAGAAAGCAATTGCCAAGCCGGAGACTCCTGTACTTTGGCGCAACCCTGGCGACATCAAGTCACGCAACCTGTTCTTCGGGCCGGGCGGCAAAGAGGACGCGCCCCACACCGTCTTCACCTTTATCAAGGAAGACCAGAACGGAACCAACGCGAAGTTCGATGTTGAGGATGAAAATGGCACCAAGTGGAAGGTCAAGCTGGGAGCAGAGGCGCGTCCGGAGACCGTGGCTTCACGCCTGGTCTGGGCGGTGGGCTATTCAACCAACGAAGATTATTTCCTGCCGCAGTTGCGCGTGGAAAAGGTGCCGGCGCATCTCCACCGAGGGCAGAACCTCGTGGGACCCGAAGGGACTCTCCGCAACGTCCGGCTGAAGCGGTATCTGAAGGGCGAGAAGAAGGTCGGCAACTGGCAGTGGCGCTCCAACGCTTTCACCAGCACACGAGAGCTGAACGGCCTGAGGGTGATGATGGCCCTCATCAATAACTGGGACTTGAAGGACCAGAACAACTCCGTCTATGAGGAGAAGCACCCGGAGGGTTCCGACAGCCCGGAACAGGTCTACATGATAAGCGATCTCGGCGCCAGCTTCGGAACCACGGGGCGCGGTTGGACGCATGCGGGTTCCAAAGGCAACCTGAAGGCCTTCAGCCATTCCCGGTTTATCAGCGAGGCGACGGCCCAGTACGTCGATTTCAACGTCCCAACCCGGCCCGCGTTGATCTATATCTTCAGTCCGGGTGAGTTCACCAGCCGGCTGGGGCTGCGTTGGATCGGCAAGCGTATTCCTCGCGATGACGTCCGGTGGATGGGGCAACTGCTGGCGCAACTTACACCCGAGCAGGTCCGCGATGCGTTCCGAGCGGCCGGCTATCCGTCCGAGGAAGTGGAAGGTTTCGCCAAGGTGGTCGAGCGGAGAATCGCCCAGCTCAGCAAGCTATGAGAACGGAGAGCCATCAGCTTCCTGGAGAAACCTGACCGAGACCGCAACTGGTGCTTCTGACTTCTAGCGGAACCGGATTGCCAAAAAGCCCGGCCAAGCTTTAACCCAGAACATAAACGGGCAGGTAAGAGGAAGCCTGCCCCGTTTAGGATGCTGATGACAGCCGAATGCCGGAGAAGTGTAGCGCCATGAAACGGAAACGGATCGCTCCATTTCTCTGGCTGATTTTAGCCGCCCTCAGTCGCTTTTCGCCTATGGCCTTGGCGCAGGGCGGGCCCCCATTTCGATCGGATGATCCTGACACGCCAGAAAACAGGAATTGGGAGATCAATACGGCCCTCGTTGGCGATCGCAATCCTTCTGAAGGTTTTTATGAAACGCCCAACGTTGACGTGAATTACGGCCTGGGCAACAGGGTTCAGCTGAAGTACGAGGTGCCTCTCAGCCTCCACGAGTCGCGGGATTCCTCCGGCCATGTTGCAGCAGGCCTCGGAAACTCTTTGCTTGGGGTTAAGTGCCGCTTTTACTCGCACCATCCGAAAACCGCAGTGCCGGACGCAAATGGTAAGAGAGAGTCCAATTTTGCGATGTCGATCTACCCTCAGCTCCTGTTGAACAACCCCACGCGCTCCGTACGCCGTGACATTGTGGAGCCGGGTCCCCAACTTCTCATTCCCATGGAAGCAAACGCTAGAATCGGGCCCATCCGCATCTCCGGGGAATTTGGATACTGGTTCACAAACAAAAATGTCCCGAACTCGTGGATACGAGGCGTCATCGTTGGCCACGAGTTTAAGACGAAAACAGAACTCGACCTCGAACTCTACGATCAGGATGCAACAAGAGCAACGGCCGTTGAAGCTAAAACCCGTGAATCAACACTCGGCATCGGCTTGCGCACTCCGCTTGCCAAAAACGGATCGGTCTGGTTCATCGGGATGGCCGGCCGCAGCTTGGTAACCGTCACTCGGACCAATGGGCAGCCAACTTGGATCGCTTCTTTGGGTCTCCAATTTTTGACAAGTCGAAGAAGAAGGCGCAGCATTGATTAGAGTTTCGTTCGGCGGCGGTACCGCGTTACGATGTCTTGCGCACAATTGAAGATTAATTTCGGGCTTCCAACTCTTGCTGATGGGGAACGTCAAGCGACGGTCATCAATGGCATTTGCTCGCGCTCTCATGGGTCCTGCACGGCGACACTGTTCGGACACCCATCCCAAGGTTGAACAACGATGACGTCGGACACTACCGGGAAGCCGAAGAGCCGCACCATCGTCGACTTCTTACGCCCCCACTGGAAGGCCCTGACGCTGGCCCTGCTGGCGGTGGTTTGCGAAGCCGCAGCCGGCGTGGCGCAACCCTGGCCCTTAAAAATCGTTCTCGATTACCTGCTGCAATCCAAGCGGCCGCCCCCTTGGATGGCCGTACCGCTGCGGTGGATCGGGCACGACAAACTGGCCGTGCTCAACTTCGCGGTGCTGGCGGTGGCAGTCATCGCCATCGTCGGCGCAATCAGTTCCTACCTGGAAAACTATCTCACCACCAGCGTCGGCCAATCGGTGATGCACGATCTGCGTCGCACGCTCTATCACCACATCCACCGCCTGTCGCTGGCCGAGCACGACGAGAAAAGGACGGGCGACCTCATCGGCCGGGTGACCACCGACATCGAAGCCATTCAGGCGTTCATCACCACGGCGCTGCTGGGTATATTGAGCAGCGTCCTCACCTTGGTGGGGATCATCGGGATCATGCTCTACCTCAACTGGCGCTTCACGCTCATCTCGCTCGCCGTTGCGCCCATGCTCTTCGTGGTGGTTTACATCTTCACGAGGCGCATAAAAAAAGCCTCGCGCGCCGTAAGGAAAAAAGAGAGCGAACTGCTTTCGATTGTCGAAGAAGTGTTCTCCTCGATCCGCGTGGTCAAAGCCTTTGCCCGCGAGGACTATGAGGAGCGTCGCTTCGAGCGCCAGAGCCTGGAAAATGTCGAGACAGCCCTGCAGGCGCGCAACCTCAAGGGGATGCTCTCGCCGATCGTCGATATTATCGTGGCGATAGGAACCTGCTTGATGCTCGGCTATGGCGCCCGGTTGGTGCTGGCGGGCCAGCTCACGCCAGGGGGGTTGGTCCTCTTTTTGTTTTACCTGGGCATGATGTACAAGCCCATGCGTGATCTCTCAAAAATGACCGACACGGTCTCCAAGGCCGAGGTGGGGTTCGATCGGATTCGCGAAGTTTTGGAGACCGAGAGCGGGATGCGTGACTTGCCGCACGCGCGCCGCGCCGGACGTTTCCGGGGCAAAATCGCCTTTGATAAGGTCTCGTTTGGGTACAACCCAGACCAACTGATCCTGAATGATGTAAGCTTTGAGATCTCACCGGGACAGGTGGCGGCTTTTGTCGGCCCGACGGGAGGCGGCAAGACCACGATCATCAGCCTGGTGGCGCGTTTCTACGATCCCGTCTCCGGCGAAGTCAAGATCGACGGAATGAACATCCGCAACTACACCATCAAGTCGCTGCGCCAGCAGATTAGTTTTGTCCTGCAGGACACGCTTCTGTTCCACGCCCCGATCTGGCAGAATATTGCCTATGGCCGCCCGGAAGCGAACCGCGCGGAGATCATGCGGGCCGCCGAACTGGCCAACGCGCACGAGTTTATCAAGGAAATGCCCGAAGGCTACGACACCATGGTAGGCGAGCGCGGCGTGACGCTTTCCGGGGGCCAGCGCCAGCGGATCGCCATCGCGCGGGCGATCATCCGCAATACTCCCATTCTCGTCCTGGACGAGCCCACCTCAGGGCTGGACGCCGCCTCCGAGCAAGCCGTGTTCGAAGCCCTGGACCGCTTGATGAAGGGTAAGACTTGCATCGTCATCGCCCACCATCTGGCGACCATACGCAGCGCTGACATTATCTTTGTGGTGAAGGACAGCGCTCTGGTCGAGCGCGGCACCCACGAGGAGCTGCTGGCGGCTGGCGGCCTATATTCCGAGCTTTACGAGATCCAATTCCGCAAGGAGGAGCCCGATCCGGCGGCGGCGCTGAAGACCTAGCCGGGCCGGGTCATCGGATGAAGCTGCTGATTCAACCCGAGGACGGAATCGCCCCGCTGGTGGCGGCCATCAGGAGCGCCAAAAAGACGATCGAGATCGTCATCTTCCGTTTCGACCGCGCCGAGATCGAAGCGGGACTGAAGGCTGCGGTCAGCCGTGGCGTGGCAGTGAGCGCGTTGATCGCCTACGCCAACCGGGGCGGCGAGAAAAACCTGCGCAAGCTGGAAATGCGCCTGCTCGCCGTGGGCGTCAAAGTTTCGCGGACCGCCGACGATCTGGTGCGTTATCACGACAAGCTGATGATTATCGACCGCCGCCTGCTCCTCATCCTCTCCTTCAACTTCACCCACCTGGATATCGACCACAGCCGAGGCTTCGGCATCGTCACGCGCAACACCCGGCTCGTCCAGGAAGCGGTGAAGCTGTTTGAGGCCGACACCACCCGCACCGCCTATACGCCCGCGCTGGATACCTTGGTGGTCAGCCCCGCCAACGCCCGCAAAGTGCTCGCCGCCTTTATCCGCAAAGCCAAGACGGACTTACTGATCTACGATCCCAAGATCGCCGACCCGGAAATGCTGGGTGCCCTCGGCGAGCGCACCAAGGCGGGGGTGAAGATCAGGGTCATCGGCCGCGTCGGCAAGAGGAGCACGGGTCTCGAGGTCTGGAATCTCGCTCCGCTGCGCTTGCACACTCGCACCATCATCCGCGACCGCCAGCAGGCCTTCGTGGGCAGCCAGAGTCTGCGCAAGGCCGAGCTGGATTTGCGCCGCGAAGTCGGTGTGATCGTGCGCGAAGCGAGAGTGGTGAGCGGCCTAATCAAGACCTTTGAGGAGGATTGGGCGATGAAAGAAGCCGATGAAAAGCGGCGTGCCGAAGCCAAACCCGATATCCACAAGGAGACGGCGAAAGTGGCGGTCAAGGAGCTGTCGCCGCTGAACCCCATCGTCAAGGAAGCGCTCAAAGAGGCGGTGGCCGAGGCCGGGAACACGAGTCTGAGTTCGGAAGAAGTGAAAGAGACGGTGAAAGAAGCAGTGAAGGAAGCGGTCCGCGAGCGCGTCCAAGAAATGGTGAAAGAATCCTTGGAGGAGTCTTAGAACCCCCACCCCCAAAATTGCACGCTGGCACCCCCTGTTCCAGCGGGGGACAAAATAGAGGAGAGTGCTCACAGCTCTCGTCGAGACCGGCCTCCAAAGGGCTTGACGACGGTTTTTAGCCCTCGAACCACGCATAATCCAGATGGCAATCTGTTCAGAATTGCTCACGCGACGGAGCGCTTTTGGACAGACAGCCCAAGGCTGATCTGGTACGTTGGAGGCCACTCATCAAATGACCTTAACGCAGGGGAAAGCAGGCTAGGCGCGGAGGAGGCGGATCGGAGTCTCGGCAAGGAAAGTAAGGCAGTGAAATCCGGTTCTGCGCCCGTCTGGAAAGAGAGGGGTCCATGTTTCTTCTTCTGTTCATCGTACTGGCCGTAGCCTGGCTTTTAGGCTGGGGCGCATTCCACGTTGCGGGTGGGTTGATTCACCTCCTGCTGATTGTGGCCTTGATTTGTTTAATCGTCCATTTTGTGCGCGGCCGGCCGGCCAGGGCCTGAGAAATTCGTCGGCCCGTGCGGCGGCACATCAAGAAAGAACCGGCCGCGGCGTCTGCAGAGACGATTCGGAAACCCCGAAGCGTTCATTCGCAGCCTCGCGCCCTTGGCCGAAGAATAGAAGGAGCGCTATGCTCGCAACGGTGTTGATTGTGGTGTTGATTTTGATGCTGGTGGGTGCACTGCCCAGATGGGGTCACAGCCGGAATTGGGGCTATTTCCCGAGCGGTGGAGTCGGCCTGGCCCTGATGATTCTGGTCATCCTGGTGTTATTGGGCCGGATTTGAAGGCCGCGGGGCCCGACCTCGTCTCACGCCCCGTAAACGACGCAGATACACCACCGAAGAGAAAGCCGAACGATCATGCAATGCAGCAACCGTTATGTGAACCTTGCTCTGCTGTTGATGGCGCTGCGGCTGATGGCAGGTTCGCTGGGCGGCCAAGAGAAGGCGAAGCAGAGCCCAGGAAACCCTAAACGCTCAGAACTGCCGTCCGAGCCCTCAAGGGAGCCCAAGCAGGATTCGAAAGAACTTTGTACTCCACGCGCCAGTACCATGCGGACCGCTCCGGCGCTCGAAATCACCCTGGCTTGCATGTCGCAGGCTGCGCTTCAAAATCAGACTCGCCTGCGTCCCTACACCGTGACGCGGGAATACGAGCTGTTTGGCCAAGAACGGGACAACGCCAGGTCGCGGGTGATCGCCGACGTAATCTTTCTTCCCCCGGATTCCAAAGACTACCGTATTCAACGAACCGAGGGCAGTATGATCGGAGAGAGGATTGTCCGCAGGGTGCTGGAAAAGGAGGCCGCGATTACCAAAGATGGCCACTCCAAGGAAATTTCGCAGGACAACTACGAGTTTCGATTCCTCCGCGAAGAGGTCGCAAGTGGCCAGCGCTGTTACGTTCTTCAGCTCCTTCCCAGGCGCAAAGATAAGAATCTGCTCTGCGGCGCGGTCTGGATTGATGCCGACACTTATCTGATTCGCCGCATCGAGGGCGAGCCGCAGAGGAGCCCGTCGTGGTGGGTGCGCGACATCCATATTGTGCTGTCGTACGCGGACGTGGCTGGAATGTGGCTGCCGACCTATTCGGAATACACAGCCAAGGTGCGCCTGCTCGGCTTGTCGACGATGCTTGCGCACGACCTGAAGTATTCCTACTCCCAGTTTGCTGAAGCCAGGAGCGAACCCACGGGGAAGACACCGGCATCGGAGCAAGCCGGCGAGCACATGAAGGTGGCTGCAAATAGGCCTACCCCGCGCCGCGAGGACGCGGCCCGCGGATCGACACGAGGATCGGAAGTAAACGCAACCCTCCTCACAGGGACGGGCTTCCGTTAAATCGCTTGCGGCGGGCTCGACCTCAAGCCGGCGATACCCGGCAATGCACGCCCGAAAGTGGACCCAGGCGCGTCTGCTTCCGTAAACCGAATAGGGAGGTATATTCCATCATGCCTTTAATTGAAGTCGCAGCGGTGTTGGTCGCGGTTGGTTTTCTTCTGTGGATCATCAATCGCTTCATACCCATGGCGGGGTCCATCAAGTCGATCTTGAATGGCGTCGTGGTCATTGTTGTAGGTGCGTGGCTTCTGAAAGTTGCCGGACTATGGGGTTCGATCACCAAGTTCCACATGGGGAAGTGAAGCAGCCGGGCCCAAGAGGCGGCCCACTCCTCAGCACGATCTTCTCAAGCCACCTTCGCATGAGATGACGTGGCTCCGCGGCCGTACAGGCGCCGGTTCAGTGATGGTGGGATTAGTCCGGGCGACTTCGCGCCAGGGCACGGAGGAATTAAAATCCATGACCAAGCGGTCGAACTGTTGTTCAACGAGGCGGAAGCACCCAGTGTCATCTCTTGTCGCGCTTGCCAGTGGTTGGCGCCTCCCGTGTGTCCGTGTCTTCGCCCTCCTTCTCGTCGTCGTGATGTGCCGCAGTAGCTCGTTCGGATACTCCGTTCTCACGCACGAGGAAATTGTCGACCTGCTATGGACCGATGAGATCCGGCCCCTCCTGCTCAAGCGATATCCGCAGATGTCGGAAGACCAGATCAAGGAGGCGCACGCCTACGCCTACGGAGGGGCTGTCATCCAGGACCTTGGCTACTACCCATTCGGCAGCGCGGAGTTCAGCGACCTGGTGCATTACGTCCGCAGCGGAGACTTCGTTCGCGAGCTGCTGGTGGAAAGCCAGGATGCCGACGAGTACGCCTTCGCGCTGGGCGCTCTTGCCCACTATGCATCGGACATTGCCGGCCACCCGGCCGTCAACCAATCCGTCGCGATCCAATCTCCGAAGCTGCGGGCGAAATTCGGCAACTCCGTGAAGTACGCTCAAGACAAGACCGCACATTTGAAAACGGAGTTCGGATTCGACATGGTGCAGGTGGCGAAGAATCGCTATGCGTCGCAGCAGTACCACGATTTCATCGGGTTCAAGGTGTCCAAGCCCCTGCTGGAGCGGGTCTTTCCCGTCGTGTACGGAGTGGAGTTGAAAGACGTGCTACCGCACGAGGATCTTGCGGTCGGCTCCTATCGCTTCTCGGTCAGCCGGTTGATCCCGGAGATGACCCGGGTTGCATTGCAAACCCATAAGAAAGACCTGATGCGTGAGGCGCCCAATTTCACGAAACGGAGGTTCCTGTACCGTCTTTCGCGCTCCGGTTATGAAAAGGAGTGGGGAAAAGACTACATGAAGTCGGGAGTGGGCACGCGGGTGCTGTCAACCCTCTTGCGATACATGCCAAGGATCGGTCCCTTCAAGGCGCTAGGTTTCAATAACCCGACAGCGCAAACTGAGGACCTGTATTTCAAGAGCATCAACACTACCGTCGATCAATACAGGGCATTTCTCGAAGAAGTGCGCACGGACTCCCTCCTGCTTCCGAATTCTGATCTTGACAGTGGCAAGAGAACCGTGGCGGCCGAATACTCGCTGACCGACGACACCTACGCAAAGTTGCTGGCTCAGCTTTCAGCGCGGAAGTTCGATTTGACCACGACGGACCTGCGCGACAACATCGTGTACTTCTATTCCGACACCTCTCGTCCGATCGAGACAAAGAAGAACGCGGTTCGCTGGCAGAGCGTACTGACTGCGCTCGATCAGTTGCAGTCGGCGACTCCGGTTGCTCCAAGTGCGGCGGGCAGCCCGGCACAAGCCCAGGTGTCAGCCCAAGCCCTCGCCCCGGTGGTGAGCGCTGGGAAGCATTTCGACCGCGTACTGATCATCGTGCTGGAAAACCAGAATTACGGTTCCGCAATGAAAGACCCTTTCTTGGCGCAGTTGGCAAAGATGGGAGCCAGCTTCAGCGATTTCAAGGCCCTGATTCACCCGTCCTACCCCAATTATCTGGCCATGGTTGCCGGCAGCTCTTTTGGCGTCCGAAGCAACGACCAAATTACTCTCCCCGACAACCATAGCCATCAGACCATCGGCGATTTCCTGGACTGGAAGAACTATGCCGAAGATTACCCTTCTGACCCCAAACCTTTTCTTGGTGACCGCGGCCATTACGCGCGAAAGCACGTCCCGTTCCTGAGTTTTGCGAAAATTCAACAAGAAAGCTCCGGCAACGTGATATCCGTCAATCCCAGGGAGCCCCACAACAGATTTACAGCCGACGTCGAAGCCTTCCGAAGCGACCCGAAGAAGTATCCTCTCCCTCGCTACATGCTCTATAGCCCAAACTTGGACGATGACGGGCACGATCCCGTCTTGCTACCGGGCAGGGGATTAAGGAAGGCTTCGAGTTGGCTGAACATATTCTTGAAGGACTGGTTTCCTCTGGACGAGACGACAAAGGGAACTCTCGTCGTTGTCACATTCGACGAGTCAGAGTTCGCCGAGAAGACCAACCGAATCTATACCGTGTTTTTGGGAGACATGGTGAAGCCCGGAGAGATTACAAGAACCTATACTCATTACAGCGTTCTGAGGACAATTGAAGACAACTTCGGATTGCCACCTCTCAATTCCGGCGATGGCAACGCCGAGCCAATTAGTGGGGTCTGGAAATGACCTCAAACCCCTTGTCGTTGCTAACAATTCGATCCGTCACTGGAACTGACCGGGAGCCCACTGCCCGGCTTCTTTCGGGCATGCCGAGTGTCACACGGGCTTCGGCAGATATCAGCGACGCTGGCGCCGAGTGTGTTGAGAACCGATGCGAGAGCCGCCGTGTCACCCGCAAGGGGAGCCCTTAAGCTTAAGACTGCCAGGAGAAAGAACCGGCGCTTCAGGCGGCGCGTCGTTCGTAACGATGGTGGAGTCCGCCGACCTCCGCCATCATCGGCGCCGCGCGATTCATTTCAACGTCACTGCTAATCCCACCTCCGAATGGTGAGTCGAACGCGCCGATGCTGCGACCTTCGGAGCACGTTGATCTGGTGGCGGAAGAGAATCTCCAATTGCAAGGCCGCCCGGGTCTGGAAGCAGGAGCGGAGAGTGACCAGGAACGAAAAGAATAGGGTAAACATTATGAGCGAAAGCTTAACAGCGGGAGCGAACCAACATCAATGATTTCAACCCAGACGGAATTTTTGGCAGGCACAGGTACGAACTGGTACTCGCTCGAACCTCTCGTTTCCGCTAGGTCGTTGAAAAGATGGTACGCCCGGGGTGATTCGAACACCCGACCCCTTGCTTCGTAGGCAAGTGCTCTATCCAGCTGAGCTACGGGCGCACAGTCGCTCCACTCGCTCGCGTTCCGCAGGTGCTCACCCCATCGATTTCGGGACGACGGAGGGCTCGTCGCAGAGCCGTCACTCGTTGCGGATAGGGGCTATTTTACAGTACTCCTGATCCAAAACTCAATCCGATTGACTAAGTCCTCCGGAGGGTGCAGAATTCCTCTTTAAGGAGCGAATCATCTCCAACCACGCGACCTCACTGAGGGATCAGTCATGCAGCCTCTCTCGGTGGCACGGAGTATGAGCCTCGGACGTCTCAGGAATGAGCGGGAGGGCGCGCAGAGGTAGTAGCCAAGGTGGACCAGCGGACATGAAAAACAAGCGGTTGAAGTTTGGCATCGGCATCGGCATCATTCTGATCGTCGTCGCGTGGGAAGCTGTCTCAGGATTCCAGCAGAGCAAGATGTACTACGTTACCGTGAGCGAACTGCTGACCGGGAAAGCGGCGCGGCGACACATCCGCGTGGGCGGCGTGGTGGAAGCGAATTCCATCGAGCGCCATGGGGGGATGGTGACGTTCCGCCTGGCGCAGGAGTCCAGCGTGATTCCCGTGACCTACGTGGGCTCGGACACCCTGCCCGACACCTTCACGAGCGGAGCGCAAGCCATCATCGAGGGTGACTACACGGCGGAGGGCATGTTTCGCGCCGAGAAGATTCAAGCCAAGTGCACGTCCAAGTACCAGGCCGCGCCGCCCGGACCCAAGCCCGCCCAGAAGGTGGCCGAGAGTCGGGGCCAAGGAGCCCGGAGCTAGGGAGCCATCATGAATCAGGCAGGAAGCCTGGCGCTGATTGTGGCGCTGGCGCTGGCGGCTTACGCCGTTGTCGCCGGCGCGGCGGCAGGCAAACTGCGGAGTATGCGGGTGCTCAAGAGCGCCGAGCGCGCCACGCTCGCCTTCGGGGCGATGATCACGCTGGCGGTCGCGGCGCTCGAGTATCTGATTCTCACGGACAATTTCCACAACGCCTATGTGGCGTCGCATTCGAACCGCGCTCTGCCGTTCATCTACAAGCTGCCGGTACTCTGGGCGGGCCAGGAAGGCTCACTGCTGTTCTGGACCTGGCTGCTTTCGATTTACAGCGTGATGGCGGTGCTGCTCAACCGGCGTAAGAATCGCCAGCTCATGCCCTACGTGGTGGCGATCACCATGGCCACCGGGACGTTTTTTTCTATCCTCGTCAACTTCGTCGCCAATCCTTTTTCCGGACTTTCGCTCGCCTCAGCGGCGGGTGTACGGGCGTTCACGGCGCCCGACGGCAATGGACTGAATCCTTCTCTCCAGTATCCCTCCATGGTCATCCATCCGCCGATGCTCTATCTCGGCTACGTGGGCTTCGTGATCCCCTTTGCCTTCGCCATGGGATCGCTTGCCACCAAACAATTGGGCGACAACTGGATTCGCACCACGCGCCGCTGGACGATGGTCCCCTGGATGTTTCTGGGCGTGGGCATCGTGCTGGGAGGCAACTGGGCCTACGAAGTGCTCGGTTGGGGCGGATACTGGGCCTGGGACCCGGTGGAGAACGCGTCGCTGCTGCCCTGGCTCGCCGGCACCGCCTTCCTGCACTCGGTGATGATCCAGGAAAAGCGCGGCATGCTGAAGGTCTGGAACATCGTGCTGATCATGGTGACGTTCTTCCTCTCCATCTTCGGGACGTTCCTTACGCGCAGCGGCATTGTGTCGTCGGTACATGCCTTTGCCCAGTCCAATATCGGCCCCTTCTTCGCCGCCTTCCTCGCCATCGTCATACTGTTTTCCCTCACCCTGCTCTTCCTGCGCCTGGACTATCTCCGCAGCGACAACAAGCTTGACTCGCTCGTCTCGCGCGAGAGTGGATTCCTGTTTAACAACTGGATCCTGCTCGCCGCGGTCTTCGCCGTGCTTTGGGGTACCATCTTCCCCATCCTCTCGAAGGCGGTCGAGAATCAGACGGTGACGGTCGGCCCGCCGTTCTTCAACAAGGTGATGATTCCGATCGGCTTGCTGCTGCTCTTCCTGACCGGAGCGGGACCCCTGCTCGCCTGGCGCAAGACGAGGTTCCAGAGCATCAAGCGCAACTTCACTCTGCCGCTGGCGGTTTCGGCGGTCGCAGGCGCCCTCCTTTTCGCCTTCGGCGTACGCAGTCTCTACGTCTGGATGACGCTGTTCCTGTGCGTCTTCGTCGCCGTCTGCGTGGTCGGCGAGTTCTATAAAGGAGCGCGTACCAGGCAGCGCACGCTGGGCGAGAATTTCGCCGCCGCGGTTTACAACCTGACGATGCTTAACACGCGCCGCTACGGCGGCTATGTGATTCACCTCGGCATCGTCATTCTCTTCGTCGGATTCGCCGGCCAGGCGTTCAAGACCGAAGCCAAGACGCTTATGCAGGAAGGCGATTTGCTGCGCGTCAAGGACTACGTGCTGCGCTGCGAGAGCCTGACCACGGGCGAGAATCCGAACTACGCCTACCAGCGCGCCGTCCTGGCAGTCACCCGGAACGGCTACGCGCTCGGCACCATCGACCCGGAACGGCGGCTATTCAAAGCCAGCCAGGAAATGACCAGTCACGTGGCCATCCGCACCTCCCTCAAAGAGGACCTCTACGTGGTGCTGGCGGGGCAGGACCCGGAGACCAATAAGGCTATCGTCCAGGTGTTCATCAATCCTCTGGTCGTCTGGGTGTGGATTGGCGGAATCGTCGTCTTTCTCGGGACGCTGCTCGCCTTGATTCCCAGCCGGGTCGAGCGCGAGATGGCCCAGGTGCGCCAGGGCCCCGAAGAAGCGGTCGAGGTCGGGGATCAGGAGGCGGCGCTGGAAGAATAGCGGCTCGCGTGGGTTCCCGGAAACATCAGCAATGAAGGAACGAACCGAAGAACTTCTTTAGAATCAGTAAAGGCCATGAACGGGCTCCTAAGCAATTACAGAAGACTGAGCAAACAAACTTGGGCTGATTTGCAGAGTCATCTGCAGAGGATGAAGGATAGTGCGCGAGAACGGAATGATCGCGACACCTCGGACGACGTCGACCAAGCCGAATCGATGCTTTGCGGACTCGCTTTCCAGATGTGGTCTGAGCACAGCCTGATGCGTCTCGAAGCCGAGTTGCGAAGCTCGAGGAACGAACCGAGTAACTTGTGTAGAATCAACAGAGGCTGGAACGGACCCGCGGGGGAACAACTGGAGATTGACGATACTCAGCGAGCAGACTTTTGGGCCGACTTGAGGGGTCATTTGCAGAGGATGAAGGATAAGGCGCGAGAACGGAACGACCGTGGGACCTGGTACGACGTTGATCGAGCTGAATCGATGCTTCACGGACTCGCCATGGACCTATGGGTTGAGGACAGCCTGTTCCGTCGAGAGGCGCTGACCCCGGTCGTCCGCAAACCGTTTTAGGGCAGACCGGGCGCTGGATGCCCGGCTGACAGACATCAAGAAATGAAGGAACGAACCGAAGAAGTTGCTTAGAATCAACAAAAGTCTGACAGCACGGCACCCAGGACGCAGTTGGAGGGCGATTGCCGTTCTCGCCGCGGCAGGGTTTGTGGCCGCGACTGCCTGGGGCGCAACATCCAAGCCCACTGTACAAGGCATCGGGGCAGGAGTCGTCTGTCAATGTGGGTGCAACTTCCCGGTGGCGACCTGCAACCACGAGCAGTGTTCTTCCCGCGACGAGATGAAAGCGATGGCGGCGAAGGAGATTGCGGCGGGCAAGGACGAGACGACCATCCTGCAGGACTTTGTACTGCGCTATGGCGTGAAAGTGCTGGCGACGCCGCCCGCCAGCGGGTTCAATCTTTCGGTGTGGATTCTGCCCGGAGTGGGTCTGATTGTGGGCTTGGTGGTTGTGCTGATGCTGGTGCGCAGCTGGCGAACGCCGCCTGCGCCACCCACGGGTCCTCCGGAGTCCAGAGTGGATCCCGCGACGCTGGCTGCCGTCGAAGAGGAGATGAAGACCTCGGGCCTGGAGGTTTGAGAATCAGCGGCCCGCGAGGGCGCGAAACGTTATAGGATATCGGTTTGAGAACATAAGACGGACGATCTGGTCTGGCGCTTGAAGGGGGCGCCGCGGCGTTGGCCGGCCGGGACGAGCCACCAGAGACCTTGAGGCTGAGGCGTCCCCATGTATGTCGCAATCGCGTTGGTCGTTGCGTTGGTACTGGTTATCTTCGTGGTCGCGCCCTTGCTGTCGACCGAGTCGAAGCCTGACGCGGTGGTGCCCATCGACGTGACTCCCGCTGCCGATCTCAAGCGCCGGCGCCTGGTGGTCTACGAGAACATCCAGGATCTCGACTTCGAGTACAAGTCGGGAAAGATCGCGCCTGACGATTACGAATCGCTGCGCGAGAGTTACATGGCCGAAGCCGCCCACTTGATGCTCGCGTCGCAGGAGGCCGAGCGCCCGCGCAGCGCCATGGATTCCTTCATCGAGCGCGAAGTGGCGGTGCGGCGCGCGCGCCACAAGCCCCAGCCGGTCGAGGAGTACCGGTGTTCGAAGTGCGGCTTCGAGAATCCCGTGCCGGTAAAGTTCTGCGGAGACTGCGGCGCTCCCGTGGTGGCATCGGCAAAGCGCAGCTAGGCCAGCCGCCTGCTGTAGCGCGCTCTGTGAGCGGCGAAAGACCCCGGTCCGTTTCAGGGCAGGCTTCAACCGGCGCTCGAGCAGAGCCCAGGGAAAAGGACTTTGAGCAAGCCGTCAACTTGATGACCCCCAGCCACAGCCTGTTGCGATCCCGGCCGTCCGGCACCTTGGTTCTGCTGGCAGCCTGCCTAGTGCTGATTCTGCCGTCCGCGCTTCCCGCGCAACCCACCCCAGGGCGAGTCGAGGGCCGGATCCTGAACGGCACCACCAAACGCCCGGTCGCCAACGAGGAAGTCCGGATGCTCTCGCCGCGCCAGCAGATGCAACAGGTGTCGACGGCATCGAGCGACGCGAGCGGGCACTTCGCATTCAACGCCAGCGAGATCGATCCCAGCGGATTCTACCTGCTCGAGACCACCTATCAGGGCGCCCGCTATCACGCGCCGGTACGCTTCGACTCCGGCGGCTCAGCGACGGCGAACTTCACCGTCTACGATTCCACCACTTCGGCGGCGGAGTTGCGCGTCAAGCTGCTGCGCGTCCTGGTGCGCGTCGACAGCGGCAGGGCCCAGGTGCGCGAGCAGTACGAAATTCAGAACTCCACCCAGCCGCCACGCTCCTACGCTGATCCCAAGGGTACGTTTCGCTTCAAGCTTTCGCCCGACGCCGGCAAGCCCAGCGTTTCGGTAACGGGCCTGCTCGACATGCCCCTGCCGCAGGAAGCGGAAGCGGGCAAGTCGCCCGGCGAATTCTTCATCCGCTATGCGCTCAAGCCCGGCACGACCGAGGTGACCGTCGACTACCAGGCCGACTACAGCACGGCGAAGCTGGCGCTGGCGGAGCAAGTGTCCTACCCCATCGACCACGCGGAGATGTACCTCTTTCCCGCCTCGATTGCGGTGGATTCCGCCGTCCTGAAAGTGGCCGGGGTGGACTCGAAGAACAGCATCCAGAAGCTGGCGGCCGACAATCTTCCGGGCGGAACGGCGCTCGAAGCGACGCTGAGCGGTGAGGCGACAGCGCCGCCGTCCGCGGGGTCGGCTGCGCCGGAGCAGGGAGGAGCCGGAGAGTCCGGCGAGGAAGTCAAGATCGTCCCCGAGGAATTAACGCGGCTGGCGCTGCCGCTGCTCGGTTGCTTCCTGCTGGTGCTGCTCTGGGCGCTCGGGGTCCGCATCGCCAAGGAGTGGCCACGTCTCAAGGCGCGTGCCGCCGCGCCTGCTCCGAGTCAGCTTGGTCAGAAGCGGCTAAGCGCCAAGGCGGAGAAGCTGCTCAATTCGCTCGCCGACCTTGACGAGCTTTTCGCCGCCGGTAAGGTTGCGGAAAAGGATTACTGGAAAGAACGCTTGGAACTCAAAGCTCGTCTGGCCGAGAATCTGAAGAAGAGCGCCTCCCCATCCCACGAGTCTTATGCCAGCCGACGCGGCCAGCGCTAAGCCGATACTCGAACTTCGCGGCGTTTCCAAGTACTACGGCGACCTCGTCGCGCTCCGGCACGTCGAGCTTCGCGTCGAACCCGGCGACGCGGTCCTGCTTTATGGCCCGAACGGCGCCGGCAAGACCACGTTGCTGCGGACAATGGCGGCGCTCTCCCGTCCGACCGAGGGTGAGGTCCTTTTTAATGGCGAGGATATTCATCGCAACGCCGGCCTGTCCAAGGCGCGAGTGGGATTCGTTTCGCACACGACCTTTCTCTACGGCGAACTGACCGGGCGCGAGAACCTGAGGTTCGCCGGGACGCTCTTCGGTTTGCGCGACCTCGAGCGCAAGATCGACCGGGCGCTCGACCTTTTTGCCGTACGCGAGCGGGCTTCGGAACCGGTGCGCGGCCTGTCGCGCGGCCTCCAGCAGCGCGTCTCACTGGCCCGCGCGTTTCTGCACGATCCGGATTTCCTGTTGCTCGACGAACCGTTTACCGGCCTCGATGCCGCTGCGGTCGAGAGCTTGGAAACGATTCTGCGTCGGCTGCCCAGTGAGCGAAAGGCCATCATTTTCTCCAATCACGATTTCGAGCAGGGCGTGGCGCTCTCCCGGCGGCTGGTGGCGCTCGAGCGCGGCAGGTTGCGCTACGACGGGCCGCTCAGCCTCGCGCCCCTCGAGTCGCTTGGGATCGCGCCGGCTGGAAAGTCGCAGGCGTAAGGCGTCAGAGTCAGCGATCGGTGATCATGCGCAGCCTCAGCGTCATCTGGGCGATTTTTGTGAAAGACCTCCGCGTCGAGTGGCGGAACCGCGAGACGCTCGCTCCCATGTGTGTCTTCGGCTTGCTGGTGGTGTTTCTCTTCAACTTCGCGTTCGAGACCGCGCACGAAGAGACGCTGCGCCTGCTGCCGGGACTCCTCTGGATCGCCTTCGCCTTCTCTGGCATTCTGGCGTTCAACCGCTCGTTTGCCGCGGAGCGCGAAAACGCCTGCCTGGAAGGGATGTTGCTCGCGCCCATCGACCCGAGCGCCATCTTCGTCGGCAAGCTTCTCGCGAACCTGGTGTTCCTCGGCGTCACCGAAGCAGTGATCGTGTTTGCGGCGGCGGTCTGGTATAACTTTTCTTTTCTGCCGTCGCTGGGCGATTTTGCGCTTATCCTGTTTTTTGGAACACTCGGCTACGCGGCGCTGGGCACCATCTTCGGCGGCGTCGCCGCCAACACGCGGATGCGCGAAGTGATGCTGCCGGTGCTGCAGTTTCCGGTGGCGTTCTGGGTGCTGATTCTGGGAATGGACGCGACGTCCGATGCGTTGCGCGGCGCGGCGCGAGGCGACATCGCGCGCGGCGTCTTGCGCGTGGCCGGCGTCAGTCTGATTTATGCCGTCGTTTCCTTTCTGCTTTTCGAGTATGTGCTCGAGGAGTAGACGCTCTCTACTGAGGCATGCTGATGAAGAAAATCTTTCCTCCCGCGGTTCACCTCGCCGTCCTCGCGGTATGGTTGATCGTGGCGCTCTACCTGATCTTTCTCTATGCGCCGCGCGAGGCGACCATGGGTGAGGTGCAGCGCATCTTCTATATCCACTTCTCATCCGCCTGCACGGCGCTGCTCGCCTACTTCTTCGTGTTCCTCGGCAGCATGGGATACCTCTGGAAGCGCTCGCGACGCGCGGACGATTTTGCCTACGCCTCGGCCGAAGTGGGATTCATCTTCTGCTCCGCGGTGCTCGTGACCGGACCTTTGTGGGCGAAGCCGGCGTGGGGGATCTGGTGGACCTGGGACGCGCGCCTGACGTCCACGTTTATTTTGTGGCTGCTTTACATTGCCTACCTGATGCTGCGCAGTTACGTCATCAACCCGGGGCGCGTGGAAGTCCTCGCGGCAGTGGTCGGCGTGATCGGCTTTGTGGACGCGGTCATCGACTACATGGCGATTCGCTGGTGGCGCACCCAGCATCCCCAGCCGGTCCTCGGAGGCGGGTCGGGCTCGGGACTCGACCCACGGATGTGGCTGACCGTGTTCGTCACCTGGGGCGCCTTTCTTTGTTTGTTCTTCTATCTCGTCCGGCAGCGCATGGCGATGGCGGAGGCTCGACGCGAACTGGCCGAACTGCGGCGCGAGCTGGCTGCCTAGTCGGGGAGCGGCATGGTGAACACGTTTCTCTTTCTCGCCTACAGCGTCGTGTGGGTGATCTTTGTCGTGTACGCGTGGACTCTGTCGCGCCGTCATGCCCGGCTCAGGAAGGAGCTCGAAGACCTGAAGGCGCGGGTCAGCAAGCCGTCGAAACCGTGAGCCGCCGCGACGCTAGCGCGATAGCGTGACCGGCGCCGTCAACCTGAAAGTCAACTTGGCTTCCGGAGCGAGCACGATTTCCTTCTTGCCGGTAATCGCTGCTCCCGCCGTTCCGCCACCAGCGCCTACGGCTGCGCCAATCGCCGCACCTTTTCCTTTGCCGGCGAGCGCTCCAATCAGCGCGCCCACGCCCGCGCCTCCGCCGATCAATTCGGCGTCACGCTTCTTGTGCGACTGGCCCTTCGCGCTCCACGTGCTAGTGGAGATTTGGACCGGACTGCCGCCTTCCGGAGCAAGTGAGGTGAGGGTCAGTGAAAGTTCAGCCGGACGATTCAGCCGTCCTGAACTCACCGCGTTCGTCACCTGACCGGTGACCTTGCTGCCAGTCGGCGCGACGTCCGCGCCGTTCACGGTGAGGGGAGCGGCGAGCGTCGCCTCGAATGGGGATCCTGCCGCCGCGTGGCCGGAGTCAATGCCGCTCGCCAGCCGGACCTCGAGAGGCGTTCCCTCCGGAATCGTGATGGGTTCCGGCTTGGGTGCCGCGGTCGCGGCCGTGGAACCTGCTGCGGCCGGCCGATGCTTCAGCTTTCCAGCTTTGGCAGAGCCTTCCTTTGCCGGTGTCTCGGCAGACTGGCCGGCGGGTTGCTCCGCCGACTGGTCGGCGGTCTGCTGGTTGCCGCGGTTGCAGCCGGCGAGGAACATCGCCAGCGCCCACACCATCAAGCCCGCTACTATCGATTTCGTTTTCATGAACTCCTCCCGTAGGTCGTGAATCGCAGACGCCTGACGGCCGATCGTGATCGATCCACAGGTGGCCGTTTTCCGGCGGCTCGTCGCGGCGTTGCGTCTTCCTCGCGCCTCGCTCCCCCTTTCTACGCGTCCACGTTCGACGTGCCAGCGGGCGCGCATAGTATAGAGTGAATCGTCCTGTTTCGGTAGCGTTTGCTCGAATCCGGTCGCAAAAATTCCATCGGGAAAAAAGTCGACGCGAAGCAACGCTGCGTGCTACCATTCGGGGTGCTCGTGCGGAGTATCGAAGATGCTGCTCCGCCATAAGGCGTGAAGGAGAGCGCATGTCAGACTTCGGGCTCTGTGCGACGGATGCTCGTGAACCCCGCCAGGTCCGGAAGGAAGCAACGGTAGCGAGCCTCTCCGTGTGCCGCAGATCAACCCGAAGTCTGACCCACTGTATTGTCGATTTTCTATTGCCGATTTCGCAACGCAAGCCTTCAAGGGCGTTGCCATTCGGTTGGGCGCGCTCTCGGACTCTGGCCTTTCAGCCGTCCGGCAACTTGGCTTTCAGGTTTACTGACAACATCGGTACGACAATCCCTTCGCCAAAACTCTAAGATCGTTCCATGTCCTATCAAGTCATCGCCCGCAAATACCGCCCGCAGGTTTTTGACGAAGTCGTCGGCCAGCCCCTCATTACCGGGACGCTGAAAAACGCCATCCTGCACGACCGCGTCGCGCACGGCTACATCTTTTCCGGCGCGCGCGGCGTGGGTAAGACCACCACCGCGCGCATCCTCGCCAAGGCGCTCAACTGCGCGCAGGGTCCGACGGTGAATCCCGACGGGACGTGCCCTTCCTGCGTCGAAATCGCCGCCGGCAATTCGGTCGACGTGCTGGAAATTGACGCGGCCTCGAATCGCGGCATCGACGAGATTCGCGAGCTGCGCGAAACGGTCCGCTATCTTCCGGCGCGCGACCGCTACAAAGTCTTCATCATCGATGAAGTCCACATGCTCACCACCGAGGCCTTCAACGCCTTGCTGAAGACCCTGGAAGAGCCGCCGCCGCGCTCGCTATTCATTCTGGCCACCACCGAGCCGCACAAGCTTCCTTCCACCATCCAGTCGCGCTGCCAGCACTTTGCCTTTCGTCTGCTCGACTACGCGGAAATCTACGCGCAGCTCGAGCGGATCTGCGCCTCGGAAAAGGTTCAGGCGAACGAGAAAGCCCTGAGCGCCATCGCCCAGGCTGCGGAGGGAAGCTTGCGGGACGCGCTGTCGATCCTCGATCAGGTCATCGCCGCCTGTGGCGATCAGTTGGACGAGAAGCGCGTACGGCAGTTGCTGGGCGTCGTGCCTGCAACTTTCATGAACCGGCTGGTCGAGGCGATTCGCGCCGGTAACGCGCGGCAGGCGCTCGAGAGCGTGAGCCAGCTCGCGGCCGAGGGCTACGAACTGGGACATTTCTGCGGAGAGTTCACACGTTACCTGCGCGATCTCATGGTGGCGCGGAGCTGCGGCGCCCAGAGCCCCTTGCTCCAGGTGCCGCAGGACGAGCGGCAGGCTCTGGAGGAACTGGCGCGGCAGTTCAGCGAAGAAGACCTCTCGCGTTTCTTCCAGATCATGCTGCGCACCGAGGCAGAGCTTCGCTACTCGCTACAGCCGCGGTTCCATCTGGAACTCGGGCTGATGAAGCTGGTCCACGCGCGACGGCTGGCATCACTCGAAGGTCTGCTCGGCGAACTGCGGACGGCGAGTCCTTCAGCCCCCGGCCCGCCGCGACCTGGATCGAGTTCCACGGGCTCCGGTACGGTGAAGATGAGCGCGGCGCCATCCTCACCCCCACACGCGAAACGTCAGGAGATCGCGGCAGCGGTGGGATCGCTTGCGACTCCCCGCCCCTTGTCGGTGATGCCTGCGCCGCTCCCCCAAGTTCCGCAACCTTCTTCCGCAACCGCTCCTGCAACGGCCGAACCAGGTACTCTCGGAGCGTCCCCGTCCGAGGCGATCCGTTCTGAGCCGGCGCGGGCCGGCGCGCCGCCTGATGATGAACGCCTCAGCGCCATCAAGGCGCTGATCTTCGGCCAGTCGAAGCTGCTCGGCAGTTGTCTTGAACCGCTGGTCGGCTGGAGATTTGAGAACGGCGAGGTGCGCTTCAGTTACGCGAAGAAGGATTCGTGGGCGGCGGACCTGCTGAAGAGCCGCGAACGGCAGGAGGCCTTGCGCGCCGCATGCACCCAAGTGCTGGGTGAGGCCGTCAAGGTTTGTGTTACACTCGTCGACAGTGAGGAGCCGGCGC
This sequence comes from Terriglobia bacterium, assembly GCA_035945295.1. GTDB lineage: Bacteria > Acidobacteriota > Terriglobia > UBA7540 > UBA7540 > QHZK01. Next base: position 24,832 of record DASZAI010000080.1, read on the forward strand.
TCGGGGTCGCGCCCAGTGTGAAGGAGCGCGCCGGACGCCACCCGGTAGTCGAAGCCTTTCGGAGACATTTTGATTGCGTCGTGGTCGAGGTCAAAGATCTGAGCCAGGGGTGAGGCGATGAAAAATCTGCAACAGATGCAGCAGATTATGAAACAGGTCCAGCAGATCCAGGAGCAGCTTCAGAAACAACTGGACGAGTTGGTGGTGGAAGCTTCGTCGGGCGGCGGCATGGTGCTGGTCAAGATGAACGGCCAGAAACACCTGGTCACCGTACAGGTTGATCCGGAAGTCTTTGCCTCGAAGGACGCCGAGATGCTCCAGGACCTGGTGGTTGCGGCGGTGAACGAGGCGGCCCGCAAGGTGGACGAGCAGCTGGCCGGCCGCGTCGGCAATCTGGCGAGCGGCTTGAACGTTCCCGGCCTCACTTGAAGAGCCGAACGCGATACTCGAAATGGGGAATGTGCTCGGGTATCCGCGGTTTCGATCCCCAATTTCTACAGCACCAGCCCGCAGGACGAAGCTTGAGGTTGGGATTCGAGACTCGTTCGGGTTTCGAATTGCTGGTTTCAAGTTTCGCTCTCACCCATGAAGGATTTTGCCGAGCCGCTGGCTCGCCTGATCGATGAGTTGAAGCGCCTGCCCGGCATCGGACAGAAGTCGGCTCAGCGTATCGCCTTCCACCTGGAGCGCGCATCCCGGGAGGACGCCGAACGGCTGGCGCAGGCGATTGTCGAGGTGAAGGACAAGATCCGGCTGTGCAGCATCTGCAACAACCTCACCGAGCAGGACCCTTGCGAGTATTGCTCCGACCCCACACGCGACCCTTCCGTCGTCTGCGTCGTCGAGACGCCTTACAACGCGATCGCCATCGAGAAGACGCGCGAGTTCCACGGACTTTACCACGTGCTGCACGGCGCCTTGTCGCCGCTGCGCGGCATCGGGCCCGATCAGCTCAAGCTGAAAAGCTTGCTCGACCGGCTGAAAAGCGGTAAGATTCGAGAGCTGATTGTGGCGACGAATCCGAATGTAGAAGGTGAAGCGACCGCTATCTACCTTTCCAAGTTGATTAAGCCTCTGGGCGTCAAGGTAACGCGGATCGCGATGGGGATACCGGTAGGTTCGGAGCTGGAGTTCGCCGACGAAGTGACGATGCTGAAAGCCATCGAAGGCCGCCGGGAAATATAGACTCTAGTCTCTCAGGAAGGTTAAGCGACAACTGAATAGCTGGCCGACGCGGAGAATCGCGCACGAGATTAGCCAGGAGGGATGCGATGGATCGTGAATTCACGATCGGCATTGGAGGCGCAGCGGGTGACGGACTCGACAAGTCCGGCGACACTCTGGCGAAGGGTGTCTCCCGCGTGGGCCTCTACGTGTATGCCTACAACAGCTACCAGTCGATTATTCGCGGCGGCCACATCTGGCTGCGAGTCCGCATCGGCGAGAAGAAGGTGTACTCCCACGGCGACCACCTGAACCTGCTTATCGCTCTCAACCAGGATTCGGTGGAGCGTCACGCTCGAGAGGTTGAGCCTGGCGGCGCGGTCCTCTACAACTCCAGCCGCTTCACCTGCGATACGTCCCTCTTGCGTGACGGGGTCGTCGGGCTGCCCCTGCCCGTCAACGAGATCACCAAGCCCTTCGGCAAAGTCCTGCCCATCATGCAGAACACCGTGGCGCTGGGCGCAACCATGTTCCTCGCCCAGCTAGATTTCGATTCCACAGCGGGCGTCGTGGCGGACACCTTCCAGCACAAAGGGCAGGCGGTGATCGATCAGAACGTAAAAATTCTTCAGGCGGGCTTCGACTACGCGCGCGAGCATTTTGTGCCGCTGCTTAAGGACGGCTGGACGTTCAGTGGAATTCGCCGTCCTTTCGCGACCGGCAACGAACTGTTCGCGCTGGGTGGGGTCACCGCCGGGTGCAAGTTCTATTCGGCTTATCCCATGACTCCGGCCTCCTCGATCCTGCACTGGATGGCGAGCCACGGTGAGAAGTGCGGCGTGGTCGTCAAGCAGTGTGAGGACGAGTTGGCGGTGGTGAACATGGCGATTGGGGCGGGGCACGCCGGCGTTCGCGCCATGTGTGCGACCTCAGGCGGCGGGTTCGCCCTGATGACCGAGGCCATCGGCATGGCGGGTATGATTGAAGCTCCGGTGGTCGTGGTCGAGGTCCAGCGCGGCGGCCCATCGACCGGAATCCCCACCAAGACCGAGCAGGGGGACTTGAATCAGGTGTACGGCGCTTCGCAAGGCGACTTCCCGCGCGTCATCATCGCGCCCGTGGATACCGCAGACTGCTTTGGAACTACAGTTGAGGCGTTCAACCTGGCTGAAAAGTACCAGCTTCCCGTCCTGATCATTTCGGACCTGCTGGTCTCCGAGCATCCTGAGACTATCGAACCCGAGGCGCTCCGCCACGATGTGCCCATCGAGCGCGGGGAGCTGGTGACGGAGTGGCCGAAGGGCAACGGCCCGTTCAAGCGCTACGCCAATACGCCCTCGGGCATCTCTCCGCGCGCGCTGCCGGGCACCGAGAATATGGAGTACGTTGCCGCGACCGACGAGCACGACGAGGAAGGCATTGTGATCAGCGACATGTTCACGTCGCCTCCCGTCCGGCGCAAGATCATGGAGCGGCGCATGAAGAAGGTCGACCTGGCGCTCAAGGACCTGGAAGCGCCCAAGATCGAGGGTCCGGCGGACGCGCCGATTACGCTGATCGGCTGGGGATCGTCGAAGGGCGTGATCCGTGAGGCGCGCGAACTGCTCGCCGCAGAAGGAATCCAGGCCAATCAGCTCCAGTTTAAGTACCTGCATCCTTTCCACACCGCAGAGGTGAAGTCGGCACTCGCCAAGTCGAAGCTGATGATCGGCGTGGAAGGGAACTACACCGGCCAGTTTGTGCGCTTCCTGCGCGCCGAGACGGGGATCAGCGTCCACGACAAAATACTGAAGTATGACGGCGAGCCGTTTGAGCCGCGGATCATCGCCGATGAGGTGAAGCGAATCATGGCCGGCAAGCCCATCGACCTCGATGTGACCCTCGAAGAGGCGCGGGAGATGGCTTATCACTATGTCCGTACCCACCTCGGCGATGCGGCGCGGCCGGTCAAGCTCGAGCTGGCGGACGGAAACTCGCACGACGAACCGGTCTGGTCGATCGAGATCGCGGACCGGGAGTCGGGCGATAAGCGCGGCGAGTTGAACATCGGTGTGAAGACGGGCGCGGTGCACGCTTGGCAGCCCGTGGCGGCCGCACGCACGGCGTCGTAGTGCGAGTGAAGTCAGCCCGGTCGGAGTCGGAGGACAAGGAGGATTCATGGCAACCGTCGTCCAACTACCCTTGGAAGCCTATCAGGGATTGGTTGATCCTGACTGGTGTCCCGGGTGCGGCGATTTTGGGGTGCTGCGGGCGCTCGAGTTGGCAGCACAGAAGCTGCAGCTTCCGACCAAAGACATCTTCGTGGTCTCGGGCATCGGCTGCTCCTCCAACCTGCCGGGATTCTTCCACGGTTACGGCGTCCACAGTTTGCACGGACGGGCGGTGGCGGTGGCGAGCGGAGCCAAGCTCGCGAACCACGGCCTGCACGTGGTGATCACCGGTGGCGACGGAGACGGGTACGGCATCGGTCTCAACCATTTTATCCACGCCATGCGTCGCAACCTCGACTTGACGTATATCGTCATGAACAACCAGATCTACGGGCTGACGACGGGCCAGGCGTCGCCCACCACGGAGAAGGGTCACAAGACCAAGTCCACCCCGCGCGGCAACGTCGAGTTTCCCATCAATCCACTGGCGCTGGCCTTAGTCTCAGGCGCCACCTACATTTCCCGAGGATTCTCCGGCGAGATGAAGCACCTCGCTGACATCATCGCTGGCGGCATCATGCACCACGGCTTCTCGCTCGTTGACGTCTTCAGTCCCTGCGTCACCTACAACAAGATCAACACCTATCCGTGGTTCAAGCAGCGGGTCTACAAGCTCGAAGACGAGAAGGACTACGACCCCTCAAATTTCCAGGCGGCCCTGCAGAAATCCTTCGAGTGGGGCTCGAAGATTCCGCTCGGCGTCTTCTACCGCGGCGAGGAGCTGACCTACGAGGATACGGAGCCGGCGCTCAAGAAAGGCCCGCTCGTCCATCATCCCCTTGGCATGGAAAAAGGCTTGTTCGATAATCTGGTCGAAGAGTTCTATTAAAGGACCGCTTCTTTCGGGATCAGCTTCGGAACCAGTGCCGCCGACGGCGAGCGTTGCCGCATCGTCGACCCCTCCGCTATAATCAAATACCGTGCAGGACGCGACGCGCAAAGCCTGGGTGGGCGCGGCGTGCCGCGCCAAAATTCTCACGCCAGGCTTCCCCTGATGCTGCGTCGCCTCAAGCCGCTCAAACCGTATCTTGCCCGCTACACGCGGCGCTATGTCACGGGATTCCTCACTTTGATCATTACGCAAGCGGTCGGCGTGACCGTGCCTTTGATTATCAAGGCGGGGATTGACACGCTGACTATGGTGGATACCCAGGGGCATCTTCGCTTTCACCCCGGGCTCGCGAACGCTGTTACCTCGAATCGCCTGCTTATGCTCGCGGGACTGCTGCTCGGCGTCGCGCTCGTCAAGGCTGTCTTCCAGTTCTGGATGCGCTGGATCCTGATTGGCATCTCGCGTGATGTCGAGTACGACCTGCGTAATGACCTGTTCGCGCATCTGATGCGGCTCTCCCAGCGCTACTACGTCTCGACGCGCACCGGCGACCTGATGTCGAAGCTGACCAACGACCTCAACGCGGTGCGCAACCTCGTAGGCCCGGGCATCATGTACTCGGCTAGCACCGTCGTGGTGATGATTTCGACCGTCGGGCTGATGCTGGGGCTTGACTGGCGGCTGACGCTGCTCTCGCTCGTGCCGCTTCCTCTCGCCTCGTTTCTGGTGAAGATCTTCGGCGAGCAGATCCACGACCGGTTCGAAAGGATCCAGGCCATGTATTCCGAGCTCACGGAGCGCGTCCGCGAGAGCCTGTCCGGCGTGCGCGTGGTGCGCGCCTTCTGCCAGGAAGAAGCGGAGATGGCGGAGTTCGACCGCATGAACCTGGAGTTCGTGGAAAAGAACAAGCGCCTCATCTGGATTAGCAGTTTCCTCTGGCCGGCCCTAGGACTGATGTTCGCAATCGCCTTCATGCTGCTCCTGGTGATCGGCGGACGCCACGTGCTCAGCGGCCAGATTTCACTCGGTACCTTTACCGCCTTCAACATTTACCTGATGTACCTCATTTGGCCGATCATCGCGCTCGGCTGGACGGTGAATCTGGTGCAGCGTGGCCTCGCGTCGCTCGAACGCTTGTGGACGATTTTCGATTCCCAGCCGGAGATCGACGATCGTGGCGTAGCTCATCCCTTGACCGAGTTGCGCGGCGAGATCGAATTCCGCAACCTCACCTTCGCGTACAACGGCAGGCCCGTGCTCAAGAACGTCAGCCTACGGATTCCCGCGGGCCGGACGGTGGCGATCGTCGGCGCGACGGGCGCGGGCAAATCGACGCTGGTGAGTCTGATTCCGCGCCTTTACGAGGCGCCCGAGGGCGCGATCCTGGTGGACGGCGTCCCGATCCGGCAGATCCCGCTGCGGACGCTGCGAGAGCATATCGGCTTTGTGCCGCAGGAGACGTTTCTCTTCAGTGAGACGATCCGCGAGAATGTGAGATTCGGCGCGCCGGCAGCGTCGGAGGCCGAGGTCGAGCACGCCGCGGACGTTTCAAATATTCTGCCGGAGATTCGCGAGTTCCCCAAGGCTTTCGATACGCTAGTGGGCGAGCGCGGCCTGACACTCTCGGGCGGCCAGAAACAGCGCACCGCGATCTCGCGCGCCGTGGTCCGCGATCCGCGCGTCCTGATCCTCGATGACGCACTCTCGAGCGTCGATACTCAGACCGAGGAGAAGATCCTGAGCCGCCTGAGCGGCGTGATGCAGGGCCGTACGACGCTTCTCATCTCGCATCGCGTCTCGACCATCCGCCACGCCGACGAGATCGTCGTGCTCCACGACGGCCAGATCGTCGAGCGCGGCACGCACGAGGAACTGCTGGCGCGCAACGGATATTACACCGAGCTCTACAACAAGCAGTTGATCGAGCAAGAGCTGGAGCAGGAAGCCTGAAATGGCCGACAGCTTCCACGAAGAAGAGGTACTGGGCAAAGCCTACGACTCGCGGCTGATGCGGCGATTGCTTGACTACCTGCGCCCCTACTGGCTGGTGGTGCTCGCGGCCGTCGTAGCGACGTTCTTCTACGGGCTGCTCCAGGCCATTCCTCCCTACCTGATGAAGGTCGAGGTTGATCGCTATCTCGATCCGACGGGACATCCACGCATCCCCGGTTTCCTCGCCCACTTCCTCAGTGCCAACCCGCTGGTGGGCATTCTTCAAATTGCCTTCGCCCTTTTCCTGCCCACGGTGATCCTCACGTTCTTCCTCGAATTCGGGCAGACCTTCGCCATGCAGCTCGTCGGTCAGAAGGTGATGTACGACCTGCGCAAGCAGATCTTCGGACACCTGCAGCGCCTGGAGATGAGCTTCTTTGACCGCAACCCGGTCGGACGCCTGGTAACGCGCGTGACCACGGACGTGGACGTGCTCAACGACCTGTTCGCGGCGGGCGTGACGGCGATTTTTCAGGACTTCTTCACCCTGGTGAGCATTATCGTCGTGATGCTCGAGATGAACGGGAAACTCGCGTTGCTCACCTTCTCCGTGCTGCCACTAATCGTCCTGACCACCATGACGTTCCGACGCGCCGTGCGCCAGTCTTACCGCAAGATTCGCGTGGCCATCGCGCGCATCAACGCTTATCTTCAAGAACACCTCACCGGCATGACGGTGCTCCAGCTCTTCAATCGTGAAGCGCGCAGCTACGAGGAGTTCGAGAAAATCAACCGGACGCACATGGAGGCTTACAAGGACTCGATCCTCGCCTACGGGCTGTTCTATCCCGCCGTTGAGTTCCTGGGCGTCGTGGCGGTGGCCATCATTCTTTATCTGGGCGGAGTGATGAGCCTGCACGGCGCGGTGACGGTAGGGACAGCGATCGCGTTCATCCAGTACTCGCAACGCTTTTTCCGGCCCATCCAGGACCTGAGCGACAAGTACAACATCCTCCAGGCGGCGATGGCGAGTTCGGAGCGCATCTTCAAATTGCTCGACGCTCCGGTGACCATCACTGACCCGGCACACCCTGTGGCGCTGCTCACTGCCGGCGAAACCGTCGGACTTCCTCAACCGTCGCTGGCGCTCGAATCCGCTGTTCCAGGTGACGGCGACGGTCGGGCTGGGAGTGATTTACGCAGTCCCATCTCAGCGGCAAGCCCTGTCCCGCTCGCAGCGCCACGCGTTGAGTTCCGCGACGTGAGTTTTGCTTATCAGGGCGGCCACCGCGTCATCGAGAATGTCTCCTTCGCCATCGAACCCGGCGAGACCGTGGCCATCGTCGGCCATACCGGCGCCGGCAAGACGACCCTCACCAGCCTGCTGCTGCGCTTCTATGAGGTCCAGGAGGGGGGCGTCCTGCTCAATGGCGTGGATGTCCGCCAGTTGCGCCTGCGCGACCTGCGCGGCCACTTCGGCATCGTGCTGCAAGACCCCTTCCTGTTCTCGGGCACCATCGCCACCAACATCCGCATGGGCACCGCGTGGATCACCGACGCCGAGATGCGTGAGGCGGCGCGCCAAGTGAATATTCTCGACTTCGTCGAAAGCCTGCCGCACGGCTTCGACGAGCCGGTGAAGGAGCGAGGCGCGACGCTCTCGACCGGGCAGAAGCAGTTGCTCTCGTTTGCCCGCGCTTTGGCCCACAATCCCAGGATTCTGATCCTCGACGAAGCCACGTCGAGCGTCGATACGGAGACCGAGTACCTGATTCGCGCGGGGCTGCGCAGGCTGATCCAGGACCGCACCTCGCTCGTCATCGCCCACCGGCTGTCCACCATTCAGAACGCCTCCAAGATTATCGTCATGCACCGGGGGCGAGTGCGCGAAGTCGGGACACACCAGGAACTGCTCGAGCGGCGCGGTATCTACTTCAAGCTTTATCAGCTCCAGTACAAGGATCAAGTGTGGCGAGAAGAGCAGCCGGCCCAGCCCACGGAGGATGATGCGGAGGCGTCGCCCGCGGCCGAGCCGGCGGCGCCCATCTCCGACGAATAAGCAATGTCCGAAATCAGATTGATGATGGTGGCCGGCGAGCATTCGGGCGATGTGTATGGCGCGCGGCTGGCAGCGGCGCTCAAAGAGCGGCTGCCGGAGGCGGAGATGTTCGGGTGTGGCGGCGAGGCGATGCGCAGCGCCGGCGTTCGCACCGTGGTCGACGCGCACGAATTCGCCATGGTCGGGATCACCGAAGTGGCTTCCGGACTGCCGCGCGCTCGTCGGGCGTTTCACCGGCTGCTCGACGAAGCGAGCCGCGAGCGGCCCCAACTCGCCATCCTCATCGACTCGCCGAGCCTCAACATTCGCGTCGCCCGCGAGCTCAAGCGCCGGGGAGCCACCGTGGTGTACTTCGTGAGTCCGCAGATCTGGGCGTGGAAACGCTGGCGGCTCCAGCAGCTCAAACAACGCATTGACACGATGCTCTGCATCTTTGATTTCGAGGAGCCGATTTACCGCCGCGCGGGCATACCGGTCGAATACGTCGGGCATCCGCTCGTCGATACCGTGCGCGCCGAACTGCCACGTGAAGTGTTCTTCGCACGCGCGGGACTCGACCCGTCGCTGCCCACCGTGGCGCTGTTGCCGGGCAGCCGCCGGATTGAAGTGGCGTTCAACTTGCCGCGGATGCTGGAGGCCGCTCAGCGGCTGGCGCGCGCCCGCCCGGTCCAGTTTGTACTCGCCATGGCGCCGACCATCGATCCCGCCTGGCTCGAGCGGGAGCTCATCCGCGGCCACGGAGACCGCTCGGCGGTGCATGCCGTTAGCGGAGTGACCTGTGACGCGCTGGCCCACTCGGACGTCGCGGTGGTCGCGAGCGGCACGGCGACGGTGGAAGCGGCTTTGCTCGAATGTCCCATGGTGGTGGTTTACCGCGTGGCGCCACTCACCGCGCTGTTCGCCCGGTTCATGGTCAACGTGCCGTTTTACAGTATGGTCAACCTGCTTGCCGGAAAGCCGGTGGTGCAGGAGCTGATCCAAGGCAAGTTCACGTCCGAAAAGGTCGCCCGGGAAGTAGCCTACCTGCTCGACCATCCGGAGGCTTGCCAGACCATGAAAACGGAATTGAAGGCGCTCAAGTCGCATCTGGGTGCGGGTGGCGCCATCGAACGGGCGGCGGACGCGGTAGTGCGAATGCTCAAGTCCTCTGGCGCTGGCGTCAGTATCGGTGTGAAGCAGCCGGCAGTGTAGGGTTTCGTCAGGGGAGACCATGCAACTAACCGGCCACGGGAGTAATCAAACGATAAGGCAGTCAAACGAATGAGTTATCAACCGTCGCGAATCAGGCGTACCATCGGGAGCCTCCCGAACGCCCTTTCACCGACCATCCATCGCCTCGCATGCAGCATGGTATTGGCGAGCACTCTCCTGGCCACTCGGGCCGCGGCCCAGACTCCAAGTGAGGCGCAGGGTGCGCGCTTCGACGTCATCCAATACGCCATCGCCGCCGAACTGTTTCCCTCAACCCACATGCTGAAGGCGCGGGCTCGCATCGACTTTGTCCCCAGGGCCGACGTGACGTCGCTTGCCTTCGAGCTGGACAGCAACCTGCGCGTAGAGAAGGTCAGTAGTGGCGGTCAGACACTGGCCTTCCGGCAGGACGGCTTGACGCTCACCGTGAGCCTTTCCAGCCTTGCACAGCCAGGGAAGACTTCCTCGATCACCGTCGATTACGGCGGGTCGCTGGCGACGGCCGACGGAAGTCCTGTGGACAATCTGAAGCTGAACTACGTGGGTCCTGAGGGATCTTATTTGCTGTATGCGGGCCGCTGGTTCCCGGTGAACGGATACAGCACCAACCGGTTCGCTGCGGCGATACGTGTTACGGTTCCGTCCGACGAGGTGGTAATTGCTTCGGGCAAAGCGTCGGCGCCGGAGCGCGAGGCGGGAAAGGTCACGTATACCTTTACCTTCGACAAACCGTCGTTCCCGGGCACGGTGCTCGCGGGCAAGTACGCGGTCGAGCCGGCCGCCGCCGCCGGAGCCGACATCACGCTCTACCTCAAGGAAGGTCATCAGAATTTCGCCCAGACTTACGGCGCCGCGGCCGGTAAAATCATGGCCTTCTTCTCGGACAAGTTCGGACCGCTCCCCAGCGGCCACCTCGCAATCGTCGAGCTCGCGGACGACACCGTAGGCGGCTACTCTGCACCCGGCATCGTGGCGCTCGCTTCCCGCGGTTTCTCGAATCCCGTGAACGACCGGCTGCTGTCGCACGAGCTCTCGCACCAGTGGTGGAGATGCCTGGTGAGTCCCGCGACGCCTGACGACGCGTTCCTTGACGAGGGTCTGGCGACCTATTCCGCCGCGCTCTACGTGGAGGACTCGGCGGGTGAGAACGCCTTCGGCGACGTGATGCACGAGATCGATATCGGGGCGCTGACCCACGAGGACGTGGCGCCCGTCAGCCAGGCGAGCCACCTCCACGAATTCACGCCGGAGTATCAGTCGATCGTCTTTCAGAAGGGCGCCATGGTGTTCCACATGCTGCGCTGGGTGGTCGGCGACAGCGCCTTCTTCAACGCGCTTCACGCCATGACCCAGCAATACGCCTGGAAATCCATTTCCACGGACGAGTTTCAGAAACTCGTCGAAGCCGCCAGCAAGCAGCAGCTTACCTACTTCTTCGCGCAGTGGGTGAGTTCGACGGGCGTCCCGCAATTCAAGCGCACGTGGGCGGTTTACAAGATTAAGAGCGGTTATCAGGTGGTCGGCAAGATCACCCAGGACCTCGACATCTTCCGCATGCCGGTGGAAGTCCGGGTCGCCACTGAGGGACGCAAGCCCGTCGACGAGCGGGTGGAGATGGTCGGCACCACCAGCGATTTCACTATCAACACCGTGACCAAGCCCCTGAAGGTCACGGTCGATCCGGTGAGCCGCATCCTGAAGTATGACGACCAGACCAAGATCGCGGTCGAGATGGCGCGCGGGGACCAACTTGTACAACAGCAGGCGTATCTCGAGGCCATCAAGCAGTACCAGCAGGTCCTGGAGCTGAACAAGAACTCGTCGCTGGCTCACTATCGCATCGGCGAAACGTTCTTCAAACTCCACAACTACAACGCTGCAGCGGAAGAGATGCGCGCCGCGATCGCCGGCGACATGAACCCCAAGTGGGTCGAAGTGTGGGCCCATCTCACGCTGGGTAAGATCTTCGATGTTACCGGCCAGCGCGACCGCGCTCTGAATGAATATCAGCGAGCCCTCCAGACCAACGACAATACCCAGGGCGCCCTCAACGAAGCCAACGCGTATATCCAGAAACCTTACAGCGAAGCCAATCGTCAGATTGGAATGGCAGACAACGGCCAGCGAAACCCGGCAGCGAAGTAACGGCCAAGTGACGAAGGGGCCGGCCGAGCTCGCAAGACATTTACTCGGGGTGTGCCCGCAGCCTGTGCCTTGCCGCTTGAAACGCGCTTATGGCACAGGTGTCACACGCCTTTTCACTCATCTCCTCGAATACTTTAATCCCGTCAACTCAGGCCGATCGATGCCCTGGTGCTGGATGAGCACCTTGAAGATGCTGCCCATCGACGCGGGGTCGAGCAGGCGCTTCAGCTTGAGCCGCGCCCGAAGTTTCTCAGTCTCCGTCTGGCCCTCGTCGTAGAGGTCTCGGAACTCGTTCGCTTCACCGAGCGCCATGAGGAAGCGTTCCTGAGTCGTAAACCCGGTGAGCTTGAGTCCTACCTTGTTGCCCTCGTCGATCAGGGCACTGAAGTTGACGTGTGCCGTCAGGTCCTGCTCGCCAGGCCCGGCGAAGAAGTTCTCGGACGACATGTGTCCCTGGTAGGCGAGGAGCGTCCCACGCGGGCGGTCCACGGTGTAGAGCCGGTCCGCGAGGTCACCATAGTCGATGGCGACCACAAAGCCGCGCGCTAACTTCTTTACCACACCGCGCAGCCAGTCGACAGCTTGCAAGCTCACCTCCACCCGCTGGCCTTCTTCGAGCTCGTGGGCATAACGAGCCACCGCCGCAGCCACCCGCGAGTCGCTGATCGGGCCGAACTTCTCGCGCAAGTCTTCGCCTTCTGCCTCGACGTAGACTTCCTTGAGCCGCCCGCCGGAACGCGTCACCACGGAGACGGGAAAGGCGTCCGCTAGCTCGTTCGAGAAGAAGCAACCCGTCACCGGCTCGAACTCCTCAAGGTCAGCAACAATGCGAACCCTCGGCGGCGAAGTGGGCCGACCTGCAGGGGTCTCGCGGTTCAAGCGCTCCGCCAGGCGGGCGCGCTGTTGAGGGCCGGGTTCGACCGCGATGTACTCGAGCGCTCGGCCGAACTCAGGCCGCGCGCGCCTCACCCGGTCCAGGAAGTCTTGAGCGAACAACCCGCGTCCTGCGCCCATTTCGACCCAAGTGAAACACGTAGGCCGGTCGAGGATTTCCCACATCTCCGCCGCTTGGCGGGCGATGAGCCGCGCGAAGATGGGATGCAAATCGGAGCTGGTGAAGTAATCACCGCGGAGGCCGGTGCGCTCGCGTCCCTGCATGTAATAGCCGCATTCAGGATGATAGAGGCAGAGCGCCATGTAGTGCGCAAAGGTGATGGGGCCTGAGCGGCGCAGTGTGTCGAGCAACAGCGTCTTGAGCGGAGTGGTCACGGAAAAAGGGTGAAGGGTAAAGTGTAAAGACGAAGAATATTACGCTTTGGGCTTACCCTTGGCTCTCTCTTGAGGAGTTTTCTGGCTGCCGTCAGGCGCCCGGTCGCGAGTGCTCGTTGTGCGGGTCCGGAACCAACGAGGCAAAGCCTGCCACACGCCTACCCTTCCTCCCATGCGCTCAGAGACGTACGATCCTAACAGCCAGTAGAGGGTCAATAGGAATGTGGTCAGAAAGCCCTCAACCACCGGACGAGTAAGTTGGTCAACCAATTGTGGGTACTCCATCCAGCCCATGGCATACCCGTACAGACTAAGCAGCAAGACAACAGATGCACCAAACAATCCGCCAAGAAAGCTAAACAACAGGATGCTTCCTAGCCTATGCGTTGTCGGTGAGCTCTCGTCCATTGAGCTTCGCCTAAGCAATTTGTCAGCCGCACATTAGCGGGCTGTCCCTGAGCCTCGATCCTCGCGCATCTGTGGGTTGCGCTCGAACATCTCGACGACGAAGTCGTGCAGGCAGTCGTACAACAGCCGCTGGAACGACCAGGGGAACTGCCGGTCTTCGATCTCGCGTTGGTGCAGCGTCACCTCGTAGTGATGCTTGATTCCCAGTTCCTCGCGCAGGTCGATCACCAGCAGCGCACCCGCTCCCGCAGGCTCAACCGAGAACCGAAAGAGCGGATGCTCATAGCGCGCGAGTTCGCGATTGACCTTCTCGACCGGGGAATCCAGGTTATCCATCGCGCTCACTGCGGGCGCAGCGCCGGCATGGGAATCGGAATGGTGTACGTGGTAGCGCCTACGCCGACTCCGCCTTGGCAGGTATTAGGCGGCGTCGTACAGATCGTATGCGTCCCCTGGCATTCCGCCGCCCAGAACATGTACCCGAGCATGCCATCCGTCGTGCCGGCGCCCGCGGGTGCGACGGTTTGAACATAGCTGCCGGTGCTATCCTCAAGCGACGCGCTGAAGTTTGTACACTCGGGCGCAGGATTCTTACCTGTGACGATGTACAGGCTTCCCGTCATCTTGGCCGGGGCCAAGGGCGGAACGGGCGGCGTGATCCGCGGGTATCCGCTGATATGCTGCTGCCAGTTTGACTCGGCCGAGGAGGCGCTGGTGGGCTGCTTGTTGGGGACCATGGCATTGGCGTAGTCGAGCACCGGATTTGACGTGGTCAGCCAGTTCGCAGTGGCAGTGGCGGCGATCGCCACCAGGTATTGATCGCCCGCCGCCAGGTCGATGGTCAGGCGCGCCGCGGGATTCGCTCCCGTCGCATCGTAGGGGATGATCGAGCGATAGGCATTGATGAACGCCTGAAGGCCGCTGAGGTTGGGACTCGAGTTGTTCTCGTAGTCGATCTCGATGCCCACGCCCAGCGCTTTCGCGGCGTTGGCGGCGTTGATTCCGAGCTGCGTCGCGTTGGTGGAGAGAGCCTGGTCCCAATAGCTGGTGTACGTCACACCGCCAATCGAAAGCATCACGCGGACATTGTGGCTGGTGAAGTAGCTGACGATGGCAGAATTCATGCCGATCGGTATGCCGTTCGCAGTCTGCGAATCGTTCGTGAGGTTGAGCAGCTTCACTGGCTGAACAAAGCTGAGGATGACGAGATTCACGGAGGGCTGGCCGTTGCCGCGGTCGATTAGCCAGTGGTTCTTGGTGTCGAAATCAGTCATGTCGCGCACCGTGCCCCAGGTGCAGAAATCGTTGCCGCAGTGCCAGGCGCCGTACACTTGGATTTGCGTGGCTCTGGCGGAGGGAATGACGGCAAAAATGCCAAGGACAACCAACGTCACGATTCTTCGAAGCATGAGTACCTCCTTTCGGTCCGTCTACTGCCTAGCGTTGTCCACTCGCCGAACGCGCGGTCAGTTGCTGGTAAGTTTCCTCAAAGACCTTGAGCGCCGCAGCGTCGTAAAGCACGAACACGACTTTCTCGAGACTGCTGTGCAATTTGAGGTGCTCGAGGACTTCGGTGATCATGATGCGCGCGCACTCGTCCATAGGGAAGCCGGCGATGCCCGTGCCGATAGCCGGGAAGGCGATACTCTTGATGGCCTTCTCCTCGGCGCGCAACAGCGAGTGCCGCGTCGACATGCGGAGTGACTCCGCCGTGGTCCGCTCGCCCAGCCGCATGCTCGCGGCGTGGATCACGTACAGCGCTTTAAGATTGCCGCCCGTCGTGACGGCCGCCTCGCCGAGCGGGATCGAGCCGACGCGCTCGCAGTCCTCCTCGACGCGCCGTCCACCCTTGCGCCGGATCGCCCCGGCAACGCCCGCGCCCAGGATCAGGTCGTTGTTGGCGGCGTTGACGATCGCGTCCACCGCCATCTCGGTGATGTCGCCCTTGACGAAAGAGATCTTGGCTGGCATAGCGTCGCGCGACCCCGGCATCGGGAACCTGGTATAGACGACACTATACGCGACTTGGTCGTCAAGGTGAACCCCAGGCTGTTTTCTTAGCAAGAATTGCACTGGGCGTTGGACCTCTCAGCGACCATTAAGCCATAACTCCTTGAGCGCCCGCCGCACGTAGACGCGGACCATGTGGCGGCGGTACTCCATGGTGGAGGCCGACGTGCGCAGTGGTTTGGCGGTGCGAATGGCTTCGTGCGCCACTTCTTCAACTAGGGCAGGATCGTAACGGCGGCCGCGGAGCGACTCGGCGGCCGCGACCAGCTTAGGGGCAGGATTGACGGCGGTGAGCGCGAGACGAGCGTCCAGGCAAACGCCCTCCGCATTCTTCTTCATCGTGACGGCGACGCCGGCCAGTGGGTAGTCAATTGAGGCGCGGATGCGCAGCTTTTTGTACGTACCGAGCCAATCGGCGCTCGAAACAGGCACGCGCACACTCGTGACGACCTCTTCGTGCGCCTTGCTTATTCGCACCAGGCCGTCGTTCAGGTAGAAGTCGCCGAGCCGGACGGTCCGGCGCCCGCGCGGGCTTGCGAGTTCCACCGTCGCCTCGAGCGCCAGCAGCGCCGGAGCGGTGTCGCCGGAGAACGCGGCCCAGCAGATCGCGCTGCCGGGCGCCACGTGGCAGCGGGTGCCGTCCTTCTTGATGCAGTAGCCGAGCGACTCGCGCCAGAATCCGGACTGATTGTAGTAAAGGCAGCGCGTGTCGAGGCAGAGATTTCCGCCCAGCGTTCCCATGTTGCGCAGCAAGGGGCTCGCGATGGTCTTCGCGGCTTCGTGCAGCACGGGAAAGTGGCGGGCTACGACAGTCGACTCCGCGAGCGGCGTAATCCGGGTGAGCGCGCCGATCTCGAGTCCCTGCTCGGGGTCGAAGCGGATGAAATCGAGATCGCACAAGCCCTTCAGGTCGAGCAGAATCCTCGGCGCGAAGAGCCCCTGCTTCATGCTGGGGATCAAGTCGGTGCCGCCCGCCACCATCTGGGCGTCGGCGCCGTACCGCGCGAGGGCTTCAAGCGCTCCATCCAGCGACCGCGGTCTGACGACTTCAAACCTTGGCAGACTCATGCACGCTCCGCTCGATTGCTTTGGCGATGGCCCGCGGCCGCGAGCGCCAGCCAACCCGCGATGGTCGAGGACTTTTCATCCTGACGCCAGGGAGGGCCGAGGAGCCGTCCCATCTCCGCCAAGCGGCGACGCAACTCGTCTTCCTCGACGCCGAGTTCGGCCGCACCGCGAGTGTAAAGCTCACGCTCCTTAACGCCTGTCACGGACAGACCGCAATACTTGCCCGCGTCGGACAAGGCGTTGCGGAAGAGTTCTCCTTCCGCCGTGTGAATCAAGGGGTGTGAGGCAAGGATAGCCGCAAGCGGCGGCAGCGCACGGCCGGAAGCGAGGACGATCCCGCAAGCGGCGACGCGATAGCCTTTCTCCTCGAGCTCGTGGATGAACGCTGCGATCGCTTGCCGGGCGAGAAACTGCGTCCGGTCAGTGCAGTGCTTCACCCATTTCTCTGCTTCCGGGAATGCCATCTCCGCCGCCGCGTGATAGGGCTGGAGGGAGCTCGGAGCTTTCTCATCCACCAACTCGATCCGCCGCCGGTCAATTACACTTGTCGGCACTCCCGGCGGCACCACCACCGACGCGGCTCGGGTGAACCGTTCGGCGACCGCAACCGCCGCGGCCCATCCCGAATGGGCGCGAAAGCCCAGCGCTGCCAGGGTCATCATGAAACCTCAGGGGGTCGGAGCTTCAGCTCCGACAGTAATACTGGAACTGCCCTCCCCTCCCTCCTTGCGGGGGGAGGGCCAGGGGTGAGGGTTAGCCGCGGGGCCAGTGTTTTGTCGGAGCTAAAGCTCCCTACCCAGGGATTGCCGCTTCGCCTCGAGAGCCTTCAGGATCTTCTCTGGCGTGATGGGCAGAGTATCAATCCACACTCCGACCGCATCGTAGACGGCGTGCGCCACAGCGGGAATGGTTGCGGCGACCGAACCTTCTCCCGCCTCCTTCGCCCCAAACGGCCCCTCAGGATCGTGGCTCTCGACGAGTATCGGCTCGATGGGCGGAGACTCGAGCGTCGAGGCAGTGCGATACTCGAGCAGGCCAGGGTTCATCAAGCGGCCGTTCTCCCAGAGCATCTCTTCCTGCACAGCCTGGCCGAGTCCCATCCATACCGAGCCTTCCACTTGACCCTCGACCGTCATGGGATTGATCGCCTTGCCACAATCGTGCGCGGCGATGATGCGGTCGACGGTCACTTGGCCGGTTTCGGGATCGACGGTGACCTCGGCCACTTGCGCGCTGTAACTGTACGCGGGCGAAGGCCCGACGCCGGCGCCCTTGAATTTGCCGCCCGTGGCCTCCTCGGGGGTCGTGTAAGTACCGATGGCGGTCAGGGTTTCCGCGCCGTTCATTGCCAAGCGCACGGCCTCGGCAAAGTCGAGCCCCACCTGCGCGTCACTCAGCGGGTCAGAAGTCTCGGATCCGCCGATCACCAGGCTCTCGGGCGGTGATCCGAGCTTGCGGGCGGCTGCACTCAGGATTTGGCGCTTGGCTTCGCGTGCCGCCTCGAGTGCGGCGTTGCCTGCCATAAACGTGACGCGGCTCGAATAGCTGCCGAGATCCACGGGCGTGCGCGCCGTGTCTGCGGCGACGATCTTCACCAGGTCGACGGGCACGCCCAGCTCCGCCGCCACGATCTGCACCTGGACGGTGTCCGAGCCTTGGCCGATCTCCGACGCCCCGCTGAGAATCGTGACGACGCCCTGGCGGTCGATCGAGAGCTTCACCGTGCTCTGCGGCAAAGTTGAGCGGATGATGGGATTCGCCGCGCCGCTGACATAGTGACTGCCGGCCATGCCGATGCCTTTGCCGAAAGGCAGCTTGCCGTGCTTGGCTTTCCAGCCTGACGCCTCGACAACCTTCTCGATGCACTCGGGATATCCGTAGCTCAGGACGCGCAGGTTGTTGGGCGTGATGCACGGCGGCTTCAGAAGATTGCGCCGGCGGATTTCCACCGGATCGATCCCTAGCACGGCGGCGATCCGGTTGAGCTGCTGCTCGAAGGCGAAGCGCGTGTTCACCGTGCCGTGACCGCGCATGGCGCCGCAGGCGGGCTTGTTGGTCAGGACGCGGTAGCCGTCAAACTTGACGTTCGGGATGTCATACATGGCGTTGAGCAACTGGCCCGAGTAGAGGATGGTGACTACGCCGTAACCGCAGTAAGCGCCGCCGTCCTGAATGATGCGCGCCTCAACCGCCTTGAGCTTCCCGTCGCGAGTGATACCGGTCTTGAGCTCGACGATCTGCCGCGGGCGTCCGCGATGTGCGTAGAACACTTCCTCGCGCGTATAGGTGATCTTCACCGGACGCCGAGCCTGGCGCGCCAGCACCGGGGCCGCGAGTTCGAGCGGAATCACTTCGCTCTTGCCGCCGAATCCTCCGCCCACCAGCGGCTTCACCACGCGCACGCGTTCCTCCGGCATCTCGAGCGTCGCAGCCAGCGTCTTCATCAGGTAGTAGGGGACCTGCGTCGACGACCACACGGTCAGCGCGCCGTCCGGCTCGAAGCGGCCCAGCGTCGAATGCGGCTCGAGCGCCGCATGGGTCACTTCGGCGCACTCAAAACGGTCCTCGCGGATGTAGTCTGCGGCGGCGAACCCCTTCTCGACGTCGCCGAAGTGGTGGTGATACTCCTTCTCGATGTTGTGTGGCTTGTCGTCGTGAATGAGATTCTGCTCGGCCTGCATCGACGCTTCGACCTCGAAATACGCCGGGAGCGGCTCGTAGTCGACCTGGATGAGCCGCAGCGCCTCATCAGCGATGGCCTCGGACTCGGCCGCGACGCCCGCCACGTTGTCGCCGATGTAGCGGACTTTGTCGGCGGCGAAGATTGTTTCATCGTGGCCGACGGGCAGGATGCCGTACTTCACCGGGGTCTCGCGTCCGGTCACGACCGCGTGGACGCCGGGCAAGCGTTCGGCTTCGGAAGTGTCGATGGAACGAATCCGCGCGTGGGGATGTGGGCTGTGCAGGACTTTGCCCACCAGCATGCCGGGCAGCGCGAGGTCGTCGGCATACTTGCCGGCGCCGGTGACCTTGTCGACGCTGTCGACCATCGGGACGCGCGCCCCGATAGGCGAACTCCGTGCCGAGGTCGTCGGGTGTCCCTCACTCATCGCGACTCGACCTCCTCGGGCTGCTCGCGGAGCAACTCGATGGCCTTGCGCACCGACGCCAGAATTTGCGTGTATCCCGTGCAGCGGCATAGGTTCCCGGAAAGCGCGTCGTTGATCTCTTGCTCAGTGGGGTTGGGATTCCGCGCGAGCAGGCTCTTCGCGGTCAGAATCATCCCCGGCGTGCAAAAGCCGCACTGCGCTCCGCCCTCGACCGTGAATCCTTGCTGCAAGGGATCGAGCGCGCCGCCGTCGGCGACGCCCTCGATGGTCGTAATCTCGCAGTCCTGATAGGAGACCGCCAGCATCAGGCAGGACATCTGCGGCGAGCCATCGATGAGCACCGTGCAGGCGCCACAACTCGAGTCGTCGCAGCCGCGCTTCGAGCCCGTCAGGCCAAGGTCCTGGCGGAGTACGTCGAGGAGTAGGCGGTTCGGCTCGATCTCGAGTTCGTGAACGCGGCCGTTGATGTTAAGCGCGATCCGTTCTTTATTCATAAAAGACTTTTCTCACCGCGGAGTGCCCAGAGAACGCAGAGACATCAACCGCAAGACCCGGAGACCATAAGGCGCACTAGACAAGCCACAAAAACAACAAAACCCAGAACTGCTTCGGGTCTTCCAGATTGCTTTTGCTCAGCGCTCTCTGCGTGCTCTGCGGTGAAAATCTCCCCTACGAAGACCGGCGCGCGCCTTCCGATGGCTCGAATTCCGTCTCCTTCTTGGGGGCGATCCAGTCCTTCTCCTTCATGATCGAACGCAGCGCTTCCTTGTCGGCCTCGGACGGCAGCACCGTGGGCAGGTACTTCTCAAACTCCTCCGTAGTCAACGGCTCGCCCGCGACGGTATAGAACTTGCCTCGGTGCTCGCCAATCTGGCGGTTGAACCTAAGGTCGGGCACCACGAGCTTCGGTTCGTCCCGCGGGATGAGCTTGTTCAAGGAATCGGTGAGCTTCTGGACTTCCTGATGGTAAAGTTCGCGCGAGCCCTCGTTGAGTCGCTCTTTATCCGCTTGGCTGCCGGCATCGCGCTCGTTGTAACGGCCCTTGAGTCCCCAGACGTAAGCCCACTGCGCCGACGACGAGTGGTCAGTACCGAACAAGTCGAACGACGTAGGCAGCCACTTGTTGTAATACCGCTGCAGGATGGGCACGGGAATCCTGCCCGCCTGGACGATGCGTCGCAGGCCCTTGTTGCCGGTGCCGAGGTGGAACGACTCTTCCTTGAGCATGGGGGGCATGCTCTGGGCGAGCGGTTGGAAACCCGAGAAGGAGAGCATCGTCAACTGGAACTTGCCGTCGCGGTCGACGAACTGCGTGTAGGTGTAGAAGTCGAGCCAGTTCTCGACAATCTCGTTGAAGGCGCCGAGCAGCCGGTTGTCAGTAAAGGCGCGGCGCTCGAGCAGCTTCTGCGCTTCGATGCGGCCCGAGCGGCCGAACTGGGTGATGAGCAGGTGGCTCATCTGCCAGCCGTGACGCATTTCCTCCGTCATGACGCGCACCAGGCTCAGGTAGTCGTAGCGGCTAGGTGCCGTCTCGAACAGCCGCCGTTGCTGCTCGACCGAGGCGAATTCGGTGTCACCCTGGTAGACGATCAGGTTGAGCGCCGCGTCGCGAATGCGCTGGTCGGGAATGTGCATCACCGTCTTCCAGCGCAACTGGCCCCTGTAGTCGCCAAACTCGATTTCGTTGTTCGGCAACTGGCCGTACTTCGCTTCGAACTTGTAGTCGCGGAACTCCGGCGCGTCCAGCCCGATGTCCTTCTGCCAGCCATAGAAATAATCAATCCAATCGTCGAAGTTAGAAACCTTAAGCATAAGGACCTCCTGCCCCGAACCCACCCAGCCTGTCATTCCGAGGAGCCGCAGGCGATGAAGAATCTTGCAATCACTTAAGGACAACTAAAGCAGCTTCCTCGCTTCGTTCGGAATGACACTGTCCAACCGTGACAAACAACTGCATGACAGCGTTAGAACCTCCTTCGCAAATTGTTAGGCTCCTTTGAAGCCCGGCTTGCGCTTCTCGAGGAACGCCTTCAAGCCTTCGGCGAAGTCTTCCGACTTGAAACAGCGCATCTGCGCCGACACTTCGTATCCCATCATCAGATCGAGCCGCGTCTCAAGGTGCTCGTAGAGCGCCTGCTTTATCAAGGCCAACGGCAGGGGTGGAGCTGCGGCCAGTCTTTCCGCCAGCTTTTTGGTCTCGGCGGCGAGTTGGTCATGGGGCACCAGGAAATTCACCACTCCCATACGATGAGCCTCCTCAGCGCCCAGCGCCTCGCCCAGGAAGAACATCTCGACGGCGCGCCCGACTCCAATAAGGCGAGGCAGGAAAAACGTACCACCCCAGTCGGGATGAAGACCAATCCTTACAAACGCCTGCATGAACGTCGCTTGGTTCGAGGCGATGCGGAGGTCGCAAGCCAGCGCCAAGTTCATCCCGCCTCCCGCCGCCGGACCGTTTACGGACGCGACGACGGGCTTGGGCAGTTGGCGGATCTGCCGTACCAAGTCGTGGCCCGTCTCGAGAAAATTCCGAAAGATTTCGGACCGGCGGCTGTTCTTGAGCTCCGCCATCTTGACGATGTCGCCACCGGCGCAGAATCCTCGGCCCGCGCCCGTAATCACCACGACGCGAACCCTCGGCTCGCGCGCCACGGCCGAGAGCGCCGAGACGAGTCCGGTCGTCACGTTCTCATCGAGGGCATTCAGCTTGTCCGGACGGTTGAGCAACAGGGTGGCCACGCTCCCGTCCTGAGTGAGTACGACCGGTTCATCGGGCATCGGCTGTCACTCCCTGGCGCCTCCGGCGCTTCACCCATCGGGCGAGCCGCTCGAAATAAGCGAGCTTCTCGATCCGTCGTAGGCTCCCGTTGCGGCCACTGGTTGACGGCAGGACGAATACGCGCGCCCCTTCCACGCGCTCGCGCCGCCAGCCGAGCTCGGTGGGACGCCCGCTGAACTTCTCGTACGCCACCTTGCCGTTGAACGCCACGACGCGCGGCGACGCCGTCCGCAGCTTGACGCGAAGCGCCGGGACGCCGTCGCGAAAATCGGCGGAGCGCAGGTCGTTGCTCGACCTCGACCAGTGCTTGACGACGTCCGTCAGCCCGATGCCGAATTCGAGCACGCGATGGTCATCCTCGGGTTGGAGCGGCAGGGGCACGAGTTTCGACTCGAACAGGAGATTCCAGAACTGGTTGCTGCGCCCGGCGTAGTAGTGTCCAATGCGCGAGGAGCGATCGCCGGGGTTGAACCCGACGAAGACCACGTCCAGCCCGGCGCGCAGGTAATCTGGCAGTTCGCGGTGCATCTTCCCAGATCAGTCCTCAGCGGTGCGCGACCGAGTGACCACCCGTCCTTTGCTCGGCTGCTTCGCGGCACCTGGCGATAAACTGCGCGAGAAGCCGGCGTTGCTCCTCGTGCTCTTCGACCAACTCTTCCGGATGCCATTGCACGGCGAGCAGAAACGGGTAATCACCCGCCGCCTCAACCGCCTCCACCAAGCCGTCCGCGGAATGCGCCGTCACCTTGAGCCCGTGTCCTAGGCGCTTGATCGCCTGATGATGCAGGCTGTTGACGCGGCAACTCCCTTGGAAGACGCCTCCCAGCCGCGACTCGGGATCGGTCAGCGTCACCTGATGGGTGGTCGCGCTGCGGCTCCCGTTCTGTTTGTGCTCAAACTCCGGCGTCGCATCGCTCGCCAGGTCCTGGTAGAGCGTGCCGCCGAACTTGACGTTGATCATCTGGGTACCGCGGCAGATGCCGAAGATCGGCAGCCGGCGGTCGATGGCGCGGTCGAGCAGCTTGAGCTCGAACTCGTCACGCGCGCGGTCCACCTGGACGCTCTCGTGCTTCTTCTCTTCACCGTAAAATTCCGGGTCGACGTCCTCGCCGCCGGCGAAGAGCACTCCGTCAAAGTCGTCGGCGCGAACGCGTCGCGCATCGGCGGCGGAGACGAGTGCGAGTTCTACGGTTTTGGCGCCCGCCGCCAGCATCGCTTTGAAGTAGGGAGACTCGGTCCCTTTGGCTTTCTCTTTCTCTGAAACTGACAGCGCGATTTTCATCTTGAGATGACCATCCCTGGTTGATCGCCCCTCAGGCAGACGACGGGCTGTCCGGCAGTTTTCACTGAGCCTTGAAATTGGGCGTGCGCTTCTCGACGTAGGCGGCCAAGCCTTCGTGGGCGTCATCGCTCTGGAAGAGGTCGAGTTGCAGCTCGCGCTCGAGCGCCAGGCCCTGGTCGAGCGACATCTCGAGTCCCGAGCACACGGCGCGTTTGATGCGGCCCACGGCGCGCGACGCCTTGCGCGGCGGCAGAAACTGCCGGGCGTATTCCGTAACCTGCTCGAAGAATCCGTCACGATCGAAGACCTGGTTAACGAGGCCGATCTCCTCCGCTTCCTCGAAGGAAAACGTCCGGCCCGTCGCCATCAGTTCAATGGCGCGCGACTTGCCGACGAGGCGCGACAAGCGCTGTGTCCCACCCGTGCCCGGCAGCACGCCGAGCGCGACCTCAGGGAGTCCGATCTTGCCGGCGTCGCGGCGCGCCAGGCGAATGTCCGCCGCCAGCGCGATTTCGAGGCCGCCGCCCACCGTGTGACCGTTCAGCGCAGCGAGCACGAGCTTCGGCGTCTGCTCGAGGCGGTTCAGCGTCTCGTTGGCGTGCAGACAGAAGTAATACTTGAACTCCGGCGTGACGCTCGAGAGCATCTTGATGTTGGCGCCGGCGGAGAAGAACTTGTCGCCCGCGCCGCGCAGGATGATGACGTGTACCGCGGTGTCCATGCGGGCGCGCAGGATGGCCTCGTCAAGTTGCTGCATCATCTCGTAGGTGTAGGTATTGGCCGGCGGATCGTTCATCTCGATCCAGGCGATTCCGTCCGTCGCGCTGTAATTGATGAGTGCGCCTGCCGTCGTCGAGACGGGTGCTGTGGTCGCCATGACTTTTTCCCTCCTGCCAGATTAGATGGCCGATTCCCGGCGTGTGTCGATCTTGCCCGGCTCCGCGACCCTGCGTGCGGAACTACCTTGCCCGGCCTGGCCGAGTTGACCCGTTCGCCCGAATGGTCCTGCCTGAGCCGTTCGCGCCTGCCGGCCTGAGCCGTGGGGCCTGAGCCCCGTTAGCGCCCCGGGTACGCGCCATCACCGCGCCCGCCTCGCCGGTGCGTCGCGCTCCGGCGCCCAAGATACCGTACAAGAAAGTGTCGCTCATGTGCGCCGCCATGGTCGCAGCGTCAGGATCGACCCTGGGGTTGTACCAGGTATAGATCCAGTTCATCATGCCGAAAAGCGAGAGCACCGCAAGCCGAGTATCGAGACTGCTGAGGCGCCGCGTGTGCTTCAGCGTGTCGACCTGGTCAAAGCAAAGCCGGTAATATGCCTTCTTGATCGCCTTGAGCTCGCGGCGCAACTCATCCTTGAGCGATTCCTCTTCGTGCGTCAGAACTTTCATTTCGTTGGGGTGCTCGAGAAAGAACCTGAGGTGCAGCTCGACAAAAGTGCGCAGCCGCTCCTCGGGATCATCCGGTTCTGCCAAGGCCACGCGCGCCTGGGCGAGAAGCGTTTGAAAAGCATGACGCTGGATGAGATAGAGCAACTGTTCTTTGCTTTGGAAATAGTAGTAGAGTCCCGCTAGACTCACGCCGGTCGAGCGCGAAATGTCGCGGATCGAAGCGCGATGGTAGCCGCACGCGCAGAAAACTTCGGCGGCGGTGCGCAGAATTCCGTCCAGCTTGCGATCGAAGGTTCTAAGTTGTGCTTCGGACATTGCCCCGTACCAATCGCCCGTATCAATCGAACGTTCGTTCGAATCCATTATAGCGCCGGGCCGTAGGCGGCTGTCAACTTGTCGCGCCGCTCGAAGCCTGCCCTGCAAAGGAGCGGCGAGCATCCTGAAACAATCCGAGCCGGTGCGGTGTCAATAGGGGCGACGAGAAGCTGTATGGCAAAGAACGAGAGAGCGCTCTCGGGTCGAACGCTGGAGTGTTTCAGCAGTTCGACGCGCAAGACGAGCTGCGCCTGCTCGCCGCCAGGAGGTTCAACGATGTTTGACCACACCTTGCTTGACTCAGCGCCCGCGCGCAAAGCGCTGTCCCTCGGCTACATCCTGGAGGCGGTGCTGGTGGGCGCGCTCCTGTTGTTTCCGCTCATTTACACGGAGGGCTTGCCTAGGACAGCTTTAGCGACATTCATTCCCATGCCTCCGCCTCCGGCCGCGTCCGCCCCGGCTCCCGCCGCTCGAGTCCGGCACGAGCGGCACATCACCGCGGACGAGATTCTGAACAGCCGTCCGGTCGTTCCGCGCACCATCCAACAAATTGTCGAGACGCCTGAGCCGCCCGATGTGGCGAGCGCCATGAACAACCTCGGAGTTCCAGGAGGCGTGCGCGACGGCGTACCCGACGGAATCCTGCACAGCCTATGGAGCGCGGGGAATCCACCTCCGCCGCCTCCTGCTACCGCCCCGCCTCGCCGGCACACGCCGCTTGCGGTGGGTGGTCAAGTGCAGGCCGCCAAATTGGTCTTCGGGCCCAAGCCTGAGTATCCGCCACTTGCCAGGTCGGCGCGCATCCAGGGAATCGTCCGCATGGAGGCGGTGATCAGCGCCGACGGGACGATCCAGCACTTGACGCTCATCAGCGGCCACCCGTTTCTCGTCGGCGCTGCCATGGTGGCGGTCGCGCGCTGGCGCTATCAGCCCACGCTGCTGAATGGCGAGCCCGTCGAAGTGGTGACTGACATCGTGGTGAACTTCACCCTTGGTGACTGAAGAGCACTGGCGAGGGAAGACGTGAAATGCGGGCAGGCGCGGCGAAGCTGAAAATCACGGAAGGAGCACGCACGCGGCGTGCGGAACCCTAATCGTCATCGACTTCCCGCCGCGCGGGGCGATGCGAAAGCCGCGAAGACGGATTCATTGACGATTTGCACAGTGAAGGCCTGAATCCTCGCGCCGCGTTGCCAGGCGGTTTTGTGTAGACCCGCCTTCTGGCACGTCTCCTCGAGGAAGCGCTCGCGATCCCAATTCCATTCAACTGGGACCTGCGGCAGCAGAACGCCTCGCATTGAGCCCTGGGACACCAGCAGTCCGTGGCGGCCTACTTCGACCTGGTCTGGGGAAACGTCGAGGAGCGCGGAGAGTACGGAGACCTCGATATGCAAGTCGGGCAGCTCCTGGGGAACCACCGGATGGAAGCGGGGATCGTGCAGCGCGGCAGAAGCGGCGCATTCCACCACGGTTTGGTAAAGCGGCTGGTACGCTTCCACCATGCCGATACAGCCGCGCAGCCGCTGGACTTTGCGCAGGGTCACGAAAGCGCCGCGGCGTTCGTGCAGGGCCTCGGGCGGCGATTCGATCTCCGGCAGCCGATGACTACGTACACACTCTTCGAGGGATTGACGCGCGAGGCGCAGCAATGCCTGCTGATCGAGTTCACTGAGCGGCGACATCGGTTTCCTCCGGCTCCTTGCCCGCTGCCGGGAGTACCACCAGGCGCGGCGCTTCCATGATCTTCGAGCGGCCGTTCGATGCCTTCCAGAAGCCCAGGAAGTATTGCGCGGCGGAAGCGAGCGCGAACAGGACCACCAGCCACAGCAGCCCTTCGGCCCACAGACGGAGAGCTCCGAGCCGCGGCTCGAGCACCAGCGCCGTGATGGCCAGGACCTGCAGGACCATCTTGGTCTTGCCGAGTTGCGAGGGTTCGATGGTGAGTCCTTCCACCGAGGCGATGCCGCGCAGCCCAGAGACGGCAAATTCCCGGCCCACAATGACGACCACCATCCAGGCGGGAACGAGCCGCAGCTCAACCAGGCAGATGAAAGCGGCGGACGTCAGAATTTTGTCAGCAATGGGATCCAGCATGATGCCGAGCTTGGTGATCTGCTCCCGCCGTCGCGCGAGGTAGCCGTCCAGCAGATCCGTGGTGGCGGAGAGCAGAAAAACTCCCGCCGCCCACAAGTCCATCTGCGGCCCCTTGGCGAGCAACAGCACGACCACCAGGGGCACGAAGAGAATCCGCAGCAAGGTGAGCGAGACGGATAGATTCATGTGCCTTCGACTTCCAACCTCAGGGGCAGGCCGTGAGACGGGCGCGCGGATTCACTAGCCGACAGGAATGTTTTCGGCGGATGTCCCTGAGTCAATATAACGGACACCTTGGGGCGTGTCAACGCGGCCCGCTTCCTTGTTTCTCGGCTGGCTAGCCGTCGTCATGACGACCTCGGATGCTCCAGAATCACCGATTTTACGCGGTATCGAGCGCTCTGTGGGCTAGGCATGTCCTGCCCACAAATTGTGCAAAACTTGCCTGTGTAACTAGACCACGCGCGCGGCCCCCGGCGCGGCAATCGACTGCGCCCGAGGGACTCGGTAATGCCCCTAAGCTCTTTAAAAATGGCCACTTACAGCGCCGACCTCGGTTCTTCCCGCATTTTACGCGGGTCTCACCAGCTTGACCCTTACGAAACCCGCGTCCTGCTTTTCCACAAAGTTTTCCACAGGGCAAAACCCCGCCAAAATGGCACTTTTTCTAAGCCCCGATCGCCGGCTTGTCCGCTTGCCGCAAGCTGGAATCAAGGCGAGCACGCAGCGACTCGGAGACACGCACCCGCACGTGAACCCGCTCGTCCTCGAAGCGCGTCTCAAGCACTTCGCCACAGCGATGAAGCATCGCCAGCCGCTCGCCGTCGGCGCTCGAGAAATCGAACTGCGCCTCGACCAGCGGGTCATCGCACAATGCGGCGTCGATGCGGCGCAAGAGGTCGTCGAGCCCTTCTCCGCTGCGAGCGGAGACTCCGACCTCGTACGGTCCGGGAGCGAGATCCCGGGCTTGCGCTGTGTCGAGGAGATCGATCTTGTTCCAGACGTGAAGGCGAGGCGTCGAGCCGAGCCCCAAGGTTTCGAGCAGCGCCTCGACCGCAGCGTCCTGCTGCTGATGTTGAGCGTGGGACGCGTCGGTCACGTGGACGAGCAGGCTCGCTCCTTCCAGTTCTTCGAGCGTGG
The DNA here is from genome assembly GCA_035945295.1 of Terriglobia bacterium. Lineage (GTDB taxonomy): Bacteria > Acidobacteriota > Terriglobia > UBA7540 > UBA7540 > QHZK01. Next base: position 53,228 of record DASZAI010000080.1, read on the forward strand.
CGCGAAACGCCGCGACCAGGTGGGGCGGCAGCTTGTGGATGAAACCCACGGTGTCCGACAGCAGCGCGGGACGGCGCGACGGCAGATCGAGCGAGCGGACGGTGGGGTCGAGCGTCGCGAAGAGGCGCGACGAGGTCGTGACCTGGGCGCGCGTGAGCGCGTTGAACAGCGTCGACTTGCCGGCGTTGGTGTAGCCGACCAGCGCAATGGTGCGAAAAGCCAACGAACGCCGGTGCTCACGATGCAAGGCGCGTTCGGTGCGCACGCGCTCGATCGCCTCCTTCAGCCGCCGGATACGAGTACGGATGCGGCGGCGATCGAACTCGAGCTGTTGTTCTCCGGGGCCGCGCGTGCCGATGCCGCCGCCCAGCCTCGACAGCACTGTTCCTTGTCCGGCCAGACGAGGCAGAAGGTAATTGAGCTGCGCGAGCTCGACCTGCAGCTTGCCTTCGCGGCTCAGCGCGCGTCGCGCGAAGATGTCGAGAATAAGCTGGGTGCGATCGAGGACCTTGAGATCGAGGGCGCGCTCGAGGTTGCGAAGTTGTGTGGGTGTGAGGTCGTGATCGAAGATGACGAAGTCGGCCTGCAGTGCGCGCGTCTCGCGGCGAACTTCCTCCACCTTGCCCCGGCCGACCAGGGTCGCGGGGTCCGGCGCGGGCGAGCGCTGCAGCACGGCGCCCACGACCTCGGCTCCGGCGCTGGTGGCCAGTTCGCGAAGCTCCACCAAAGTCTCTTCTTCGTCAGGCTGATTGGCGGCTGCCGCGGAGCGTCGCGTCGACGCCCACCCCGCCAGATAGGCCTTCTCTGGAACTTGCGAGCGGCGAATGGACTTACCCCTCCTGCTGGCCGGTTGAGGACACTCGAGCGGCGGACGGCGAAGGGGCCGAACTCACGGCTGCCGAAGCCGAAGCCGTCGCCACCGGCCCAGTCGAGCCGCCGGCGCGAGGAAGCACCACGGTGGAGATGGCGTGCTTGAAGATGAGCTGTTCCTGGTTGCTGCTCTCGAGCACCACCGAGTATTTGTCAAAGCTGCGGATTCGTCCGGTGAGCTTGGCGCCGCTCACCAGATAGACAGTGACAACGGTTCGCTCTTTGCGCGCCGAGTTCAGAAATCCGTCTTGAATGTTCTGCTGTTTCTCCATGTGCTCTCTTCTCTCAGGCAGAGGCATGTTTGAAACCCCTTTGTGAACGTAGCCAGTTGAAAATCTGCTGCTGGATCTCAGAATCATCACCGAATCCCACGAACCAGGTAACTTCCGTTTCGCGCCGGAACCAGGTCATCTGCCGCTTGGCGTACCGGCGTGTAGCAGCCTGGGCCTGACCGAGCGCTTCCTCCGCGGTGATCCCGCCGCCGACCGCCGCTGCGGCCTGGCGATAACCCAGCGCTTCGAGCGGCTTGAGGCTCGAAGCATCTCCGCGTGCCAAGAGCCGGCGCGTTTCCTCCATCAAGCCGGCGGCGAACATCCCCTCGACCCGGCGGTTAATACGCTCATAGAGCTGGGCCCGGTCAGGGCTGAGTCCAATCTTGATGACTGCATAACCCGTGAGACCTGCTCGCCCACGCTCCAGCATCCCGGACATGGGCTGGCGCGCCAGAAGGCAAACTTCAATGGCGCGCACCAGTTTCTGCGTATCGCACGGATGAATGCGCGCCGCAGTTGCCGGATCAAGCCTCCGCAACAAACGATGGAGTACCTCCGATTTCGCCGGCTCGGCGCCCCGCCCGGCTGCTTCGCCCGGAAACGGGTCTCCCCCTTTGTTGCTTCGACGGCTCTGGCGGTTGGCCAGAGTCTTCAGCCGGGCGCGCAGGCTTTCCGAACGCGGCGGCCCCTCGAACAAGCCGCTCAGGAGGGCCCGCAGGTAAAGCCCCGTGCCGCCGACGAGCACCGGCACTCGTCCGCCCTCGCGGATTGACTCGATGGCGCGCGTCGCCTCGCGGCGATAGTCGCCCGCCGTGAACAACTGGTTCGGCTCGACGAGGTCGAGCAGATGATGGGGAATGCCCCGCCGCTCCTCCAGCGGCACTTTGCCTGCGCCTACGTCGAACCCGCGGTAGATCTGCACGGAATCGCAATTCACGATCTCGCCGTTCAAGCATTCGGCCAACGCCAGCCCCAGCGCGGACTTTCCCGCCGCGGTCGGCCCGAGGACGACGAGCAAGGGCGCCGTCCCAGGCGAAGCGAGAGACGTTGTCTTGCCGGAGCGGTCGAGACTCTCCAGCGGAGCTACCGGGTCCACCATAGAATCCGCAGAGTGCGAAAGAGCAGCAGGCACAGAACGCCCGCCAGAAGCAGAAAACAGCCGAGAAGCTGGATTCGCGAGAGGCGCATGCAATTCTGCCTGAAGCAACAAGGTCATCGTCGGTGGCTGGCCCCACGGAGCAGCACTTTTTCCGGATTCCCCCTAGAGCGAGTCTAGCACATCAGCCGCCTGATTTCCCTGCGTGCGAGGGAAGGTGAGAGCCCCTGCGTCATTCTACTGCCACGCGTCCGAGGTAGCGATCCAGCCAGATGGGCGTCTCCTTGATGACCTCGTCGCGCGGTGGGACGTGGCCGGTATCACAGCGTCGCGCTGGGGATAGTAGATGATTGTCTGATACGGAGGTGCAGCGTTCTTGGGCAGGAAGAGATAAGCGGGGATTCGTTCGTTGCCGTAAGTGGCGTCGCAGGTGATTTCCGGTCCGGAGAAGAATCGCCGGGAGCAGGTGCCGGGTCTGCCCCAGGCGTTGACTGCGAACAACGCCGTGTTGAAATTCGAGTTGCCAACTGGCAGAGTTGCCGGAATCGTTCACGAGGGCGTAGAATACTCAAAGCGCGCAGTTTGCGGCTCGTCCAACCAAGCGCATTTGCATCACCTCTCCAAAGTTGTAAACTCCGCTTTCGGGCTGTCGCCCGACGCCCAAGTGGAGAGTGAGCTTCCATGAAACGTGTGGAACGCAGCCGGGAGTCCTTGAAGTACACCCTCGACCATCGCCACGTTCCCGTGCTGGAAGTCGAACCCGGCGAATCGTTCACTCTCGAAACGGAAGACGCGGCGTCGGGCAGCTATCGCCGCCCGGAGGACGCCGCGCACCTGCTCGACGCATGGTATCTGAACTATTCGCCCTCCATGGCCAATCCGGTCACAGGCCCGATTTATGTTCGCGGGGTCGAGCCGGGGGACACGCTGGTGGTCCAGATCGAGCGTCTGGAACTCGATTCTCAGGGGGTGACCTACTGGCGGCCGGGACACCGTCCGCTGGGCGATTCCCTGCGCTGGAGCGAGTTGGGGAAGCCAACGTTGGTGATTGGGCACCTGGAAAAGGAGGAAGTCGTAATGGAGGAAGCTGTCACCTGGGAAGACGGCAAGGTGCGACGGCATCCTTTGGGGCTGCGCGTACCGCAGTCGCCGTTCATTGGAACACTGGCCGTCGCACCAGAGCGCGAGGTGGAGACGCCCGGCCTGGGTCAGGGGAGCTGGGGCGGCAACTTGGATGTGAGGGACATGCGCCCGCCGACGCGCGTGCTGCTACCTTGCTATCACCAGGGTGCTCTTCTTTATGTAGGCGATGTGCACGCCTGTCAGGGCGACGGGGAGCTTTATGGCACGGCGATGGAAATCCGCAGCGCCGTGACCTTCCGGTGCGAGGTCATCAAGGGAAAGCGCATGCCCTTCGTCCGCCTCGAAACCGAGAAGAGTCTCATCTCGCTGGCATGCGCGCGTCCGCTCGAAGAAGCTGTGTGGCGCGCCAGCATTCAATTGATGGAATGGCTGACGGCGGACTACGGTTGCAGCCAGCGTATGGCGTACCTGTTGCTTGGCGTTAATCCCGACTTCCGCATCAACGTTTATCAGATGACGCCCATCGGCAGGCTGCAGTACACAGCCGGCGCGGAAATCCCCAAGTATTTGCTGCCGCCTCGCGGGTCATAGTTCGCTCACTTTAATTCCGAGGAACTCCTTGCGCCGATCCCGACTCGTTCAAGCTCAAGGCGAGGTGGCAATGAACACTGGAGGATACGCAATGCGGATGGCGGGATTCTCGCTGGCCTTGGCGTCCTGGATCGCCCTCGCAACCGTTCTGCCGGCTCAGACTCCACAGCCGTCACGGCTAAAATCCACTGACCCGTCTTTCAGCCGCCTGCGGTCGAGTGAGCCGTTGAATTCGGGATGGCGGTTTAAACGGCAAGCCTCACCCGGAGAAGCCGTCGAGGCTGAATTCGTGGGGGCTGAGAAGCCTGATTACGACGACGCTTCCTGGACGAGCGTACACCTTCCTCACACCTGGGACGCTACACCGGATAACCCCTTCACGACCACCGGCCACTTCCACGGCCTGGGTTGGTATCGCCGGAAGCTCGAAATCCCCGCCACTTGGCAGGGACGGCGCGTGGGGTTGCAATTCAACGGAGTTTTCCAGATTGCCGACGTCTGGGTCAATGGACGGCACGTCGGCCGACACGTCGGCGGTTACACCAGCTTCCAGTTCAACATTACGGAGGCTCTACGGTGGGGCGCCACGAACCTCGTGTCGGTCCGCGTGAACGACGTACTTAGCACCTTCATCGCTCCGACGAACGAGACCAACGTCGCCGACTACGGGGGCATCTACCGCAGTGTCTTCGTCACGACGACCGGTCCCGTCCACATTCCCTCAGACGGCGCGCGAATCACCACGCAGGAGAAAAACCACCGCGTGTTCGTTCGCGTTCGCACGTCGGTCGAGAACGACTCGGAGTCCTCTCGGAGCCTGAGGATCGAAACACTCGTCACCGACGATCAGGGTCAACCGGTGGCGTCGGTCAAGAACAACATCACGGTAGCTGCCAAGGGCCGGGCTGAGGTTGAGCAAACCACCGAGCCCCTGGCAAACGCGCGCCTCTGGTCGCCCGATTCTCCCTACCTCTACCATCTGCTCAGTACAATTTACGACGGAGACCGCGCCCTCGACCGCACCGACACGCATTTTGGCATCCGCTTCATGGGCTACGACCCTGCCCGAGGATTCACGCTGAACGGCCAATTCGTCAACTTGCATGGTGTCAATCGCCGGCAGGATTACGGCTTCCTGGGTGACGCCGTGCCGCAAGCGGTAGGAATCAGGGACATCCAACTGATCAAGTCGATGGGGGCGAATTTTATGCGCACCTCCCACTACCCGCAGGACCCGGCCATCCTGGACGCTTGCGATCGGCTTGGCATCCTGGTCTGGGAGGAGATCCCCAACATCAAAATCCACATGTATCCTCCGTCAGCGGACGGTACCCAACCGGTCTACACCGAACGCTTTCCATGGCCGCTCCTGGAGCAGCTCAAGCAGCAACTGCGCGAGATGATCAGCCGGGACTTCAACCATCCTTCCATCATCATCTGGGGTTTAGGCGACGATCTGAGCGGGTATCACTATGCCGAGGACTTCGTCGACCTCTCGAGCACCGCGCACGAGCTCGATCCCACGCGCTGGACCTCGGGACGCGTCCCTCCGGTCACCGACGTCATCGACGCCACGGTCGTGGACGACCTTGCCCGCCAGCATGAGTTGCATCCCGAGCGGCGGTACATCTGGAATGAGTGGGGCTCGTTTGCCTCCGAGCGAGGCCTTGAGGGTAAACCCTATTATCGGCGCCTGCCCGCCGATCCCCTCGCGGATGTCTCGCTGCCCGACAGCGAGGCGGCGCTGCTTCTGGAAGGTTACCTGATGCAATTTAATGCCATCCCTTGGATGGGAACGGCCAAGTGGTGCATGTTCGACACGGGCGAAGTCAACGCCACGTACACCCGCAACATCTGGCAATTGCCGTTTCCCGACGGACGAGTGACATTCCGCTGGCCGTTCTCCGATTACCTCGGCGTATCCGACCCGTGGCGCCTGCCCAAACAGGGCTTCTACTTTCTGCAAAGCCAGTGGGCCGACAGGCCGATGGTCCACATCACGGGCCATTGGACGTGTGCGGAAGAGGCAGGGCGCAGCCGGCGCGTGCGTATATACAGCAATTGCGATACGGTGGAACTGTTTCTCAACGGCAAGAGTCTGGGCTTGAGGCGGCCGGCGACGCCCCAGCGCGTATGGAACGACTTTCACGAAGCCGTCGCGCGCTATAGAGTTCCGGACCAGTTCAATCAGCGGCCGCTGCCCGGTGCGGGTTTGCGCCACCCGCCCTTTATCTGGGACGACGTCCCTTGCGAAGACGGAACGCTCACGGCGCTCGGCCGCAAAGGCAACGTCACCGTGCAGCACACATTGCGCACGCCGGGATCGCCGGTTCGCATTCAATTGAAGCCCGAAAAACAGAGCCTTGGTGCCAACGATGAGGACGTGACCTTTATCGAAGCCGACATTGTGGATGCGCAAGGCGTGGTGGTCCCCGCGGCGCGGCCGTGGATCCACTTCTCCGTGGAAGGGCCGGGACGCTTGCTGGGTGGCGCGGTCGACATCGATGCGATTTCGGGCGTCGCAGCAATCAATGTGCAATCCACCGGCCAGCCGGGCGAAATTGCCCTTAAGGCCAGTTCACCCGGCCTCGAGCCCGGCTTTGCCAGAATTAAAACCGGGCATTGATGGGGCTCCGACTGTAATCTGATCCGAGCTTGAACGCACGCCCAGCGCGGCGTATCCTGGTATGTGGCGGACGTCGCAAGACCATCGCTTATCCCTGCTTTCCAATCGAAATCCAAGTTCGATGTGCTCGTCGTCGGTTCCGGCGCATCCGGCGGCTGGGTGTGCAAGCGGCTTGCCGAAGCGGGACTGAAGGTCGCTCTGGTCGACGCCGGCCGTCCGCGCACGGATCAAGACGACCGCGAGCACCTGCGGCCCTTCGAGTTGAAGTACCGCGACCGCGCCCCAGAGACTATCAGGAAGACTCGCGCTATCCAGCAGCAGTGCTATGCCTGCACAGAATACAACTACGACTGGTTCTGTAGTGACCTTGAAGAGCCGTACACAACGCCGACCGACAAGCCCTTCAGTTGGCTCGGGCGGATGCGGATCGCGGGCGGCCGCACGAACGTTTGGGGGCGGTCATGCCTCCGGTTGAGCGACCTGGACTTCAAGGCTGCGTCCCACGACGGCTTCGGCGATGACTGGCCGCTTAGCTATCGCGATCTCGAGCCTTACTACGACCTGGTAGAAGAGTACGTCGGCGTCACCGGCATGCCCGAAGGCGTTTATGAATTACCTGACGGAAAGTTTCAGCCGCCCATGGGGCTTACCTGCCACGAGGTCTTGTTCCGCAGCCGCGTCAAGGACAAACTGGGCTGGACGGCGACGCTCGCTCCCTCAGCGAATCTCACCCGACCGACCAATGGGCGCGCGCCTTGTCACTATTGCGGTCCTTGTGAACGCGGCTGCGTGACGCGATCCTATTTCAATTCGGCCTTCACAACTGTACCTGACGCGCTGAAGACGGGCAGGTGTACTTACATTCCCAGCGCGATGGTGTACATGGTCCTGATGGACACCGACCGCAACCGCGCCAGCGGAGTGCTCTACATCGACCGGAACACCCGTCAGCCCAAAGCACTCTTCGGCCGCGCTGTCGTATTGTGCGCGCAGGCCCAGGAGTCAGTCAGGATTCTCTTCAACTCGGCCAACTCGCAGTATCCCAACGGACTGGCCAACTCGAGTGGCGTACTGGGGCACTACCTGATGGCTCACACGATGGCAGGCGGTGGCAGCGGCGAACTGCCTTCACTCGGCGCCAAGCCGACTTTGAACGGCCCCAACCGGCCGATCAACCTGTACGTTATCCGTTTTCGCAATACCCTTAACGGGCCACGCTCCAAAAAGTTCTTGCGCGGGTACGCACTACAGGTCGGAGTTGGCGTGGACTTCAAAATGGCGGCGCCCGGCTTCGGTGGAGCATATAAGAAGGCGCTGTTCGAGTCGCCGGCCGGAATCAGTCTTTCCGGGTTGGGCGAATGTCTGCCCCGCTGGGAGAACCGTGTCGAGATCGATCCGAACGTTGTCGACGCCTACGGTATCCCAGTCCTGAACATCCACATGGCCGACGGCCAGAATGAAGTCGCCATGCTTCAAGACATGGCCGATGCCTCAGGAGAGTCGCTCGAAGCCGTCGGCGCAAAGAATATCCGTACCGTGGCTGGCCCCTCCGCTCCACGCTGGGCCATTCATGAAGTAGGGATTGCGCGCATGGGCAACGATCCGAAGAAATCCGTCCTCAACCCGTTCCAACAGACCCACGACATCCCGAACCTGTGGGTGATGGACGGTTCGGGATTTACCTCGAGCTCCTGCCAGAACCCTACCCTGACCATCATGGCGCTGTGCGTCCGATCCTGCGACTACCTGATGGGTGAAATGAAACGCGGGAACATCTAGGTCGATTCTGGACTAAACCCCACCGCCGGCCGCGCCCCAGGCTTTCTTGAAGAAGCGGATCCAGTTCCCGTGCATCACGCCTTCGATGTCGGGTTCGGCGTAGCCTCGCGCCCGGAGGATCTCCGCGACTCGCTGAAGGTCGGCGATGGTGTCGAGGTCGGAGGGTGACTGTTCGCGGCCGAAGCCGCCGTCGAGGTCGCTGCCGATGGCGGCGTGGCGTGCGGTGCCGGCGATCTGGCAGACGTGGTCGATGTGGTTGACAACGGTCTCGATCTTGATCTGAGTATTGGGCGTTTTCTCGGGCACGTAATCGGGAAGCAGCATCCAGCAATCGAAGGCGGAGCCGATCACCGAATCCCGCTCGATGAGGCGCCGGATCTGGTCGTCCGAGAGTTGCCGTTGGTTGGGGACCAGGGCTCGGCAGTTACTGTGGCTCGCGAGCACGGGCAACTGGAAGTGTTCGACGACTTGTGAGAACGCGTCGTCGGCAAGATGCGTGACGTCGAGAATCATGCCGACCTCGTCCATGGCTTTCAGCAGCTCGACGCCGCGCGCAGTCAGTCCGCCAGTGGTTCCGGTGCCGTGGGCGTAGGCGCTGACGCCGTAGTGCGCCAGGCCGACGACGCGCAGACCGTCCTCCCACCATTGGAAGACGTCCTTAGGGTCGAGGATGGGGTCCGCGCCCTCCATACTGAGGATATAGCCGAGCGGCGCGGAGGCCTTGGCGCTCGATTGCCACTCGGCCATGTGAGCCTCGAGATCCTGCGGCTTTCTCAGCATCCGCATCTGTCCCGCGTCTTCCATGATGCGGTAGTAGGCCCGCTGTCCCCTGGCCATGGCGGAGGCGATTTGCTGATTGGGATAGTCGATCTGGGGATCCTTCAGACTGCTGGCGCGCGCCAGGACCGTCGCCAGGCTGATCGCGACCTCACCCTTGCGCATTGCGGGGAAGGAAACGGTGTTCTGGCCACGGCGGTACTCGTGCATTCCGGCTTCGGTACGCCGGATCTCCTCAACCGGCAGTGTCAAGTCGCGACCCCAGTTCAGCGCGTTCCACGAAAGGTCGAGATGACTATCAATGACTATCATGTTCGTGTCCTACCGTCATTCGTCCGTAGCGGGAGACGTGCGCCGCACTTGCGCGTCAGCCGCGGGCGTTTGCCTCAGTGCGGCGTCGCCAGACGCGCCGGTTTTCTCGCCCCAAAGCGTAATCAGCAGCGTACTCCCCAGGACCATGATTCCGCCTACAATCACGATCAGCTTCAATCGCTCACCAAGCCAGAAAGCGGCGATGGGAATCCCAAAGAACGCAATCAGGTAATTGGAAAGCGCCGCCTGAATCGCTTCCAGATGCTTGAGCGCTTTCAGGAAGAGGACCATCGAGAGGTAGTTGTGGAAGAATGTCAACAACGCCAAGCCGGTCCACGTGCGGCCCGTGAAGTGCGGGATGGCGGCAAACACTTTCCACTCTTGGGCGAGAGTCAGCGGCGTCATGATAACGAACATGGCCACGTACGTGTAGAAGAGCATCTCCATCGGCGTGTACCGCTCCAGCACTTTCTTGCCATAGGAGTTATAGAAGGCGCTTCCGAGCGTGCCTACGAAGATCAACAGATTTCCGTAGAGAAATCCCGAGCCGAAGTTGAGGCTGTGGAAGTCAATGTCGGAGCAGAGCAGGACGCCAGCAATCGCCAGCGCAAAACTGATCCAGCGAATGCCCGTCATCTTCTCACCCAGAAAAATGAAGGCAAGAAAGGCCGTCGAGACCGGAAGGGTCAAGGTCAACAGCGCCGCGTTGCTCGCCAGCGACATGCGCGTTCCCCAGGTAATGATCACCTGCCCGGGAAATACTCCGAGCAGAGCAAGCAGGAGATAAACCCAGATGTCGCTCAGTCTCCGGCCGTGGCTTCGTTCGCCGGCAGCGCGCTCGAGGCGAATGAGCGGGTAAAGCATCACGGTCGCAAGGGTCATCGGTCCCCAGACCGTGAACAGCGGCCCCACCTGGTCCTGAACCAGCTTGATGCAGGTGAACTGCAGCGCCCACATCAGATTGCAACCGAAGAGAAAGGACCACGAACGGAGCGACATGCCTCGCCGGACCTTCGAGTTGATCACCAAGTTTTCTTGCATGGTTCCTGAGTTACCTATCGGGTTATGGTTTGCCGTGGCGCCGAAAACCCGAGCCGACGGGATTCTTTCTTAATGATGCAGGCCGCCTGCTTTTCTCAGCCCTTCCGGTCGCCGACGTCGCCGGGATATTTTTCAGCGAGCGCGCGGATCTCGTAGCTGAACTTCATGAAAAGCTTTTCCCAACGTTTGGCCTGGGCCGGCGAGTAACGGTAAAACCCTTTGGCGTTCGAGACGCCTTGAGCTCCTGACTCGACCACCCGCTGCATCAAACGGGGCACTTCCTTCGAGCAATCGAGGTCGGGAAAGAGGTCGCGCATGACCGTCGCGTAGGCCGGGATACCGGTGAGGTCCATGAAGCGGAAAGGGCCGGCGAAGGTGATCCAATATCCATAATCGTTGCGAACGGACCGGTCCACGTCCTCGATGGTGGCATAGCCGGCCTCCACCAGATGGAATGCCTCGCGCAGCATCGCATACATGACTCGGTTGGTGATGAACCCGCGAATGTCGCGGCGCAGGACGGAGGGTTCTTTGCCCCAGCCCTGCGCCAGCTTTCTGGCCCGCTGGGCAGATTTCTCGTCCGTCTGGTCACCGCAGATGATTTCCATGAAGCGCGTGGTCTGCGCGGGCTCGGCCCAGTGAATACCGAGGACGCGCTCGGGATGAGCCATGCCCCGCTGAAGGATCGTGACCGGAATGGCCGAGGTGTTGCTGCCGATGATGGTCTCGGGCGAAACCACGCCCTCAATTGTGTTCAGGACCTTCTTCTTGTTCTCCACGTTCTCGTAGATGGATTCGATGACGGCCCCACAGTTCCGCAGGGCCGCGTAATTTTCGGAGGCCTCGAAGCAATCGATAACCTGCGAAAGACCCGCGCGCAGGACTCTCTCCGCTTTCATTTCGCGAAGAAACCCCAGCACACGCCGCCGGGCGCTGCGGCGCCGCACGGCGTCCGAGTCGATCCCGATAACCGGGTGTCCTCTGGCGAGCAAGCAAGTGGCGATGCTGGTCCCCATCAGGCCCAAGCCGATGACGCCCACTGGGCCGCGTTCAGGATGGTGAGCCGCGCGTGTCTTCTTCGACCGCTTGCCCAAAGCAGCATGACGTTGTGGTTTCATAGCTGGCTCCATTCCACTCATTTTGCGAGCCCGAATGATTCGAGCGGCGGAAGGGTCTCGCCTTCATGCGAGGCATCGGAGAAAGCGTGCAGCCGCGCCTGGAGCTGGCGCCAGTATTCGTACTCGGCGTCCCAGCGTCCGAGAGCCGATGGGAGCCGGTAGGGCGTGTATTCATCGAGCCACTCCGAGCGATACGCGCCGCGCAGCTCGCTAATGGCGTCCATCAGGTCGACCAGCCGGGAGTGGTCCTGGTAAATCACCTGGGAGTCCCACTCGTTCCACCACAGGTCGTCCTTCGGCCGCCGTGGTCCGAGCTTGCGCCACATCACCTCGAGCTCGGGGGCGGTCTGGAACTTCTGCCCGGCGTAATCGAGCAGCCGGCTGCCGAAGAGCAGGCTGCCGAGCGTAGCAGGATCGCCGCCGTCGGAGCGCGCGCGGTCCAGATGCTCTTCGGCGTCTTCCGCCAAAAGGCGAACCTGACGGAGTTCCGCCTGATGCTGAGTGGATTTCTGAAGGGTGGAAGGAATGAAAGGATTTCCCCAGAGGGCGACCATGGATTCATCGCCCGTGAGTTTCTCCAATTCGACTTCCGACCGCGACAGGTCATCGAGCGCGGCCGCCACTTGGGGCGCCACGTTCGCGGGATACATAAGGCGTGCGTACTCGCCGACAAAGGACCCCGAGTCCATCGGCGCCGTTTGCCAGGCTGCCGCGGCGCCATACGCCATTCCCGGCAACGTCATACGCATCAACATCTGTCCGTCGTCCGTCCAGATGGTATTAATGAGGCCCAGAGCGCCCGACTTGCGGCCGGCCGCCAGAAAAGTATCGATATTGGCGTAGCTGCGGAGGAAGTCAGGAGTCACCGAATTCCAGCTCGTGACGCCGGAAGCGATCATGTGCGGCACGTGGTGGGCGGGCAGAGGGCCGAGCCGCTGCGCGTAGTGCTCAGGCGGTCCCGGATCGTACTCCCAAGCGATGGCGATCAAGCCGGGCGGAAGCTCAGCCAGAATCGCCGGGTACTTGACCATGATGTCGCCCCACGCCATCACCGTCTTGCCGTGTTGCTGGAAGGTGCCGGCAACGCGTCGCAATTGCTCGACAAACAGTTTGGCGGGCTCGGCCGCTCCTCCTGACGATTGGGCCGCTTCCTCGATCTGAAATGTCTCGTCGAACCCGATATGCACGAAACGGCTTGGGAAAAGCTGGACGAATTGGCTGATCCAATCATTCAGCAGATCCGCGACCTGGGGATGGCGCGGATTGAACTCGGTCCCGTGCGGCACATCAGCCAGGTCCGCGTACTTCTCCACGCGGAACAAATCGTGCAAGTGTCCATAGAGTTCGAGGCAGGGGACGACGTCGATGTGCCGCTCGCGTCCATAGGCAACGATTTGCCGAATTTCTTCCTGAGTGAAGCGTCCCGTGGGATTGAGCAGCGGGTACCCTTTGAGCTCGATGCTGGCTTCGCTGTAGAAGTAATACTGGTTATCCTTAAATCGCGCCAGAAAGTCGAGCTGACGTTCCGCCTCTTTCTCGGTAGGCAACGGGCCGTGGCTCATGTCCACCATCGTGCCGCGGTAGGCGAGAGCCGGCCAGTCTCGAATCGCTACGACCGGCAGAGCAGCGCCCGGGCCCTCACCCTCGACGAGTTGACGAAGCGTCTGGACCCCATAAAACAGCCCGCGGGATGAGCGAGCACGGACTTCAGCGCCGTCGGTCGAGATCCGGATGGAATAGGCCTCCGGGGAATCCGGACCAGGTTGTTCGCCGGGCTGTGCCAGGTCTGCGGCGGAGGCCGTCCGGTTCAATTGAATGGCCGCTGAGGTGCCGTGTTCGGCCGCCACCGGAACGGCGGTCCCGGCCTTCTCGGAAAGCGCTGAGGAAAGTTGTTGTGCGGCGAAACGATCTTCAGAGGTTGGAGGCGTGGTGAAATTGATGGCGAGACCGCGCACGGGCAGTTGTCCGGTTCCGTAACGCACCTCCTGCGGGCGAGGGAGCAATGGATTATGCCCCTCGGCAAACGCTTGCAAGCTGACTAGCAACAGGCAAGAGGCGGTGCAACCCAACCAGCGCGTTTTGGTCCGCTTGGAAGACGGGCGCACTTGGGACGAACGTTGCCCCCTCTCGCTGCTTTGCCGGCGCAGCCCTGAGTCGACGAGACTGCCGACGCACGCGAGGTCCTCACATTCTCTTGCGACAGGCCCGCGACGTGAAGGGAGCCTGCACATCCTTAGCTTTGACAAAACACCTCCCTCCTGCAATTCCAAAGATAGCACCGACGATTCGACGGCCGTTGCCTCGACTGCCTCCGTCAGGGAACCAATTTGTGGCCGGACGTTTCGGAGTCCTTTGCGTAAAGGTGCTCCAACACTCGCGCGACCGAATCGGGCTCGCGAGAATGTCGATGAAGAAAACGTTCACCCGGAACGGAAAGCTAGCGGATCAAGAGGCTGCAATCGCACAGCGCATGTATTTGCTTTCAGCAGAATGAAGCACTCTTCCGAATACTACCAAGGGACGGCGCTTGTCAAGGGTTATTTGAACCCGGTCGTCCACCACCCGTACCTTGCGACACAGTCGCTGGTCCCGCGTCATCCACCTTCGGGACCGGCGCTTTACCCGAAACATCCTCCTCCAGTTCGATCCGCGCCCGGGCTTGTAAGCGTCCGGCCTCGGCGATCTCTTGTTGAGCCTTGGCGTGTTGGCCGGTCTTCAGGTAGGCCTGCCCCAACTGGAAATGCATCTTGGCGCTGTCAGGCTGAAGGTTCACGGCCCGCTGGAGGTAGCCTACGGCCGCACCGGGCCGGCCCTCTTCGAGGTAGGCCTTTCCGGTTCCATCCAGGGAATGGGGAAGTCGAGGATTGATCTTGAGCGCTTCAGTGAACATTTGAAGCGCCCGATCTACCTTATGCTGTTGAAGATAGACGGTCCCGAGACTCTCATAACTCCACGGTTCACGCGGGCTGATCGCGATTTCCTGTTGGAAGTTCGCCTCCGCCTGCTCCGGCTTCCCGAGATGTTGGTAGGCTACACCGAGGTTATAGTGGGCGAAGGGCAGCTTGGGATCGAGCGCTACCGCCTTGTCGAGCTCGCCCTGCGCACGCGGATACTGCCCGAGATCCAGATACGCTACGCCCAACAGCAGATGCATTTCGGGGGTGTCGCCGCCCGCGCGAATCATCTGCTCGAAGGTGCGAGTGGACTCGTCCGTCCGCTGGAGCTTGGCATACGCCACACCCATCTGGAACAGGAAGTCGAGGTTGGCGGCTTCATCCTGCGAGAGCGGCTCCAAGGTGGATACGGTGTGCGCGTAGTCTCCGTCCATGAAGTAGCTGACGCCCAGGAGATACCGCGCCTGCGAGCGCGCGGGCTCGAATTGCAGCGCCCGTGCGAAGCACGGGATAGCTTTCGCGAAGTCCTGCTTGCGGTAATAGGCCAGCCCCAGGTTGAGATCGAGACCCACCGCGTTGGGCGCAAGCATTTTGGCTTTCTTCAGGGTTTCGATGGCGAGGTCGTATCGGTCCGTCCGCGAGTAAACCACGGCCAGATCGGCAAGCGCTCCCACGGAATGCGGGTCGATTCGCAGAACGTCACGGAAACCCTGCTCGGCTTTGGCGTAGTCGTGCGCAAGTAAGGCGCGCTGGGCCTCCTCGAAGAGTTTCTTAGGGTCTTGCTGGAATGGCCGAGCCGCACCCGCGGCCGGCAATGGAAAAACCAGGAGAAGAGCGCCAAACGAAACTGACTGGAGTTTCTTGCTCACGAGCGTCAGTGCTCCGCTTCATCTTTCGCCGCCTGCTAGCGCTGAGGCGGCAGGGACTGGACGGCCGCAGAAGGAGCCACCGTCACGACGTGATCCGCTTCCATCTGCCGCATCACTTGCTTGAGCTTGGGGGCCAGGGGACCGCTCGGTTCCGCGAGCACATAGGCGCGCATTTCTGCGTACGCTTTGTCGAGGGCGCGCTCCCGGAGGTAAACGTCGGCAAGCTTGACGTGGATTTCTGCCGGAATGGAAGAACTGAGGGACTCAGCCTTCAAGTACTCCTGCTCGGCGTCGCGATACTGGCCCAAACGATAGGCGTTCGCTCCCAATTGATAGTAGAACTGCCAGGAGCCGGGCGAGCGGCGCAAGCCCTCCTGAAGCACCCCTTCGCTCTCCTGATATCTCTTCTCATTGTAATAAAGCTGTCCGAGCTCATTGTAAGGGTCGAGGTAGTCGGGGTCGCACTTCAGCGCCTGCTTCAGCGCCGCCTCGGACTCTGCCAACTGATGTCTCTCGCTTAATACCACGGCCAGATCCGTCTGGGCGCGCGCATAGCAGGAATACTCTTTGACGGATTTCTCAAACTGCGATTGTGCAGCGGACAGATTGCCCTCACGAGCCGCCCGTGCTCCCTTCTCGTACTCCTGGCGTGCCTTCTTTGAGGCGTTGTTGTCAGTAAAAGAGGGGGAAACGGGGCGCACGTCCGAAGCGGATTTGGGGGCCGGCGAAAGCTGCACGTTGATCACCAGCTTATCGCCGACGGAGCGCAGATCCACCTCCTGCTGGTAAGGCTGGAAGCCGGGGGCGGTAACGGTCAAGCGGTAGTAAGTCTTGGCCAGGCCGACAAATTCAAAATAGCCCGAGGTGTTGGCCGGCTGCGAGCCGCCAATGTTGCCTTCGTCCGTTTCCAGGCGAACCGTTACTCCACTCGGGATACTCTGACCGTAGTCAGCACGCACCCACCCACCTAGAGTCACGCTGGCCTCTGGTGATCCCACCGATTCGGCCCGCCTTCGCTGACCCAGGGCCGGCTCGACGCCAGGGAGCCACGCAATGAAGCAAAGAGCGGCGGAAAGGGTCCCTCGGATGAGGAGGTTTGGGTGAGCCATTAGCTCCTCTCATTTTGATTGAGTTGTTACGCAAGCCCTACCCAGGCCCAGACCGACTTTATCATCCATACGTTGCGATGGCAAACGACGCGAGTTCTTGGGACAAAAGTCGACGCGAAGGCGACAAACAAGAAAGCCCTGGCTGCCATTTCGGGCAGCCAGGGCCCGTGGACGAGGAAGCAGGTTTCAGGCTAGAAGCTAAACCTCATCCCCAATTGGATATTGCGTGGAGCCCAAGCACTGCCCACCTCGCCGTTACCCGGGTTGTAGGCATCGCCGCCGCAGCTACGGCCAAACGCCGGACTGCCGTCAGCATTGGGAGCGCCGCTGCATCCGACGTTGATGTATCTCCACTGTGGATGATTGAAGCTGTTGAACGTCTCCAGCCGGATCTGAAGCGTAGACTGCTCGCCCCTAAACCACGGGAGCGCGACGTTCTTGTGCAAGGCCAGGTCCCAGTTGTTGCGTCCGGGACCGGTCAACAGGTTGCGGCCCATGTAGCCGAACATCCCCGGCTCGCCGTTGGCCAGCAGTTGACTCTGGAGCGGCTGCTCGAGCACCGACGGGTCAAACCATCTCACCATGGGACCGAATTGCGGATCGTTGTAGGTTGACTTGTTGATCTTGACCGGGCCGGTGGTATTGCAGCGCACTCCCGTCCCGATGCCCGTCTCGTATCCACTGATACCACAGTTGAAGTCTACCGGTTCACCGCTGAACATGCTGGTGATACCGCTCACCTCCCACCCCCCAAGAGCGCCCTTCACGAAGCTACTGGCGGAGTTCTTGAAGAAGGGCAGAGCGTAGACGTAGTTCATCTCCAGCACTTGTGCACGGTTCAGATCGGAAGTTCCCTTCCACCGGTTCAAGTCGTAGTTGGCGTCGACGCTGGCGTTATTGCCGTACACGAAGTAGGTGCTCGTGGAGTTATCGATCATGTGCGACCACGTGTAGGCTGCCTCGAGCGTCAGGCCATAGCCCGTAGTGTGCCTGTAATCGGCTTGCAGCGCGTGATAGCTGGATACACCCGTGAATTGCTTCATCGTGAGCAGACTGTAGGTCTGGTAGGGAGTGAAGTAATCGGGGCTCACCGTATAGTTCATGAGAAGCTGCTGAACATTGCAGTTGCCAGCCGCGTCGCAAGGGCCGCCGTTCCCGGAGGCCAGTGCGGGTACGTTCATCGTTCCTACTCCCACCGGAATCTGGTTCAGGTTGCGGGAGGTATCCAGATGGCGTCCCAGGTTCCCGACGTAAGCCAGCGAGAAGAGGTTGTTGCCCCGGAACTCATGCTGAACGTTGAGATTGAACTGGTTGACGGCCGGGTTCTTCTGGTGGTAGGGAATGGCCCGCATCTGGCCTGTCGGGCCGTACAAGCCAGGCGTCAGCGAATAGTAGCTGGGAAGGTAGAAGCCCGTGGGTCCCAGAGTTGTCGGCGGGTTCCCTTCTCCCCCGATGGTGTTCGCGTCATTGCCGTTTCCAGGCTCGTAGTAAATGCCGTATCCGCCACGGATCGCGGTCTTGCCCGAACCCGTGGGATCAAAGGCAAATCCGAAGCGCGGACCGATGTTCCCGTGGTAGACCGTCTGGCAGCCGTTGGCGATTCCCCCAGCGCCGCACTCTACCAGACCGTTGCCGAACCCGGTGAAGTCGTAGATTTGGCCGGTGGCCGGGTTCTTGTGCAGGTTTCCGTCGATGCCCAGAACGGCGGCAGCGGCGGGGTTGTACATGGAAGGAATGAAGCCCGAGTCGACCGTGGGCTTCGTGACGTCATGGGGCGGAATCAAGAGGTAGTAACGCACTCCGAAATTCAACGTCAACCTGCTGTTGACCTTCCAGTCGTCCTGGAAGTAGGGCTCAAAGTCAGTGCGGCGCCAATGCCCTACGCCGTAACCGCCGGTCAGGATACCATTCGCGTTGAAAGTTCCTTCCGTGTATGAGTTGATTTTGCCCAGGAGCATATCGGCCAGCCCGTTGCCGGTTGAGTCGTTAAAGCTGGTGCTGCCGTTGAAGTAGTAGCTACCCTGTGTTTCGGCCCCGAATTGTTCCCTCAACTGGAACTTTTCCAGGAAGAACCCGAACTTGAACGTGTGGCGCCCGTGCGTCCACGCCACATTGTCCCTGTAGGTGAAAACAGGCTCGGCGTCGAAAGGGCCCACGAAGTTTCCTTGGTCCACGTAGAAACCGAATGGGACTCCGCCGCTGACACCCACGCTCGGGAGCAGCTTGTTTCCCGCATTGGCCGCGAAGAGGACGCTGGCGCTCCAATCGGAGGGCTTGAGGTTGGAGTGAGAAATGCTCCCCGGGCCAGCCGAGGGGCTGATCGTGTGGGGCGTGTCCGTATAACTGAAGATCGACTCGTTCAAGAGGTTGGGTTTGAAGTTGTAGTTAAGGTGAAGCACCGTCTGTCGGGCTGGGACCGAGTAGGCGGTCTCAGTGGTATCGTAGCTTGATCCGGACCACAGCGCCGGCACGACCGTTTTCACCCACGTATCGCTGGTGAAACGAACGAACATCGCCGCCTTGTCGCTGAGGTTCTGGTCAACACGAATCTGCGTGGAGCTGAAATTGGTTGGCACGCTGTGAGCGGACACGTACCCGTTAACACCGTTATTGGGCAAGGGAACGTACCCGTCCAGCATCGCTTTGGCGTTGGGATCGACGGGGACGGTGTCGGTGAAAGTCTTTCCGCCATCAAGGCTCGGCAGGAGGCAGCCCTCCTGAACCATCAAAGCGACGTAGTTGGGTGAGGTCGGATCGCATTCGCTGAAGTCCCCGGTCCTCATCCGCGCCGTGGGAACCGAACCCGTGGCAAGGGTAGCGGCGCGGTATTTGGCCCATTCCTGCGACCAGAAGAGGAACGTCTTACTCTTGTCAGTGTTGTAGTGCTTCGGGATGTAGAAAGGCCCGCCGACTGTGTAGCCGAAGGTGTTCCATTTCAGAGGCGTCTTCGGAGCGTTGCCGCCCGGAGGATTGATCTGCTGATTGGCAAACCAATCGTTGGCGTCCAGGGCGTCGTTGCGGAGGAATTCGTAGGCGCTGCCGTGAAAGTCCTTGGTTCCGCCCTTCGTCGCCACCTCAACCAGCGCGCCGGCGTGCTGGCCGACGTCCGCGCCGTAGTTCGACGTCGAGATGCGAAATTCCGCGATGGAGTCGAGCGCCGGCACCACCGCGCCACCCATCGAGGTGGAGCTCTCCTGGGCGTTATTTCCGCCATCCAGCTCCAGTTGGCTGTATTCGATGCGGTTGCCGTTGAATGAAACGTTCACCTCAGAGCCGGCGTGACCGAGTTGCATCGCTTCATCCTGGCTCTGGTCCTGAACGGCGCCGGGTACGAGGAATGTCAAAGCGAGAAAATTTTGCCCGTTCAAGGTCAGGCTTTGAATCTGCTTGGAAGTGACCACGGCCGAGAGCGTCGGACTTTCCGTCTCGACCTGCACGGCGTTCCCGGTCACCTGGACTTCCTGGCTGAGCTGCCCCACCGTCATCGACAGGTCCACGCGTTGGGTCTGGCCGGCGTTGAGGCTGATCCCCGAGCGCACCAGCTTCTCAAATCCCTTGGCCTCCGCCGTGATAACGTAGTTGCCGATCGGAATCCTCGCCGCCGTGTACTCTCCCGACGAGTTCGACTCGACGTCACGTACGAATCCCCGCGCGGGGTTCGACACCGAGACCTTCACTCCAGGCACCACGGCGCCGCTCGAATCCATCACCGTGCCGACGATGGTGGCTGTGTCCTGCGCCGAGGCAGCGACGCTCAGGCACACGAAGGCGACCGAAAGTGCAAGAATCGTTCGTGCCCCGATGATGGACTGATTCTGACACTTCATCGGAAATCGATTGCTCTTTAACTTGCTCATGATTTACCTTCCTCGAAGAATTTGTCCGCTCAGTTGCTGAGCCGGCTCCGTAGACGGAAGTCAGAACTTCTGTTCTGTCAACCCCTAGTTTCTTGCTCGACCCTCGACCTCGACGCAACAATTATCTTTCAGTAGAATGAAAGAATGTTCCAAATACTACTCAGTACCACGATGTGTGTCAAGCGTATTTTTCAAACTTTTTTCGCTGACCGCCTTCCGCGAAATCGGAGGATGACGGGATGCGCAAAGCCCGCTCTTGGAATTCCTACACCACGAGCTTGGCGCGGGATCGACTCGGCATTAAGGTAAAGTTGAGTGATGATCGCCCAATTGCGCGGATATATTCTCGGCATAGCGCTTCACCAAGGCGCCGAGAGCCGGGACTCTCGATTTGGTGATCTGCTGGGTGCTGCCGGTAAGGCTGATGGCCGCAACTACCTCGTGGCGGCTTCCGAAAACAGGGGCGGCTACGCACGCTACACCCCATTCGCCTTCGTTGCTCTCCCAGGTGTAACCCAACCGCCGGAACTTGTGCAGTTGCTGCTCCAATACGTCCCTCGAGGTGATCGTTCCCGGGGTGAGCTTCTTCAAAGTCATCTGCCTCAGGACGCGCGCGAGTTCCTCTTCAGGAAGGAAGGCCAGTAGGGCCTTGCCGACCGCCGAGGTGTGCAAGGGCCAGCGAAGACCTACATAGGAAGAGATTTGCAGCAGGCTGTCACTCGCCACGCGGTCCAGATACATCGACTCGCTACCTTGCCGCACCGCGAGGTGTCCGGTCAGTCCTGATTCCCGCACCATCTCCTCCAGCAGTTCGTGGCAATGGCTGTTCAGGCCCATACGGTCCACTGGCCGACGGGCGATGCCGAACATCTTGACGGTAAGAGAATAGTGTGAGGTTTCTTCCTCACGTTCCAGATACCCCAGTTCCACCAGGGTGTAGACAATCGTAGCGACCGAGCTGAGCGGTAACTGAAGTGAGCGCTGAAGCTCGGAGATCGTCAGCCCGGTGTCCTGGTTCGCCAACAGCTCGAGGACCTCGAACGCCCGCTTGATCGCGGGGACCATGTAACGTGGACCCAAAGCAGTAACCCCCCGGTAAAAATTAGAGTATCCGTGGCGACCAAGCGTGTCAACGCGGGCGCCTCGACGCTCTGCCACGCTGTCGAATGACCGGCGTGTTCGATGTGCCGGGCTTCCGGTTGACAGTGCCGCGTAGAGCAGTGTATCATTTCCCGGAAGTTAGTTTCAATAGGTTAGGAAATAATCTCGGAGAGAATTCGGATGAAATATTCGCACCTGACCCACGATCGTTCCAATCACCCAGGCGCAGGCGTTAAACTCCGCGGCTCATTGCCCGTCATTCCCACGCCTTTTTACCAGGGGAAGGTCGACTTCGATAGCCTGCTGCGGTTGTTCGATCACCTGTTCCCTAGCGTCGAAGGCTACACCCTGTGCGGAAGTACGGGCGAAGCTGTTTCTCTTTCCTTTGAAGAGCGGGCGGAGCTCATGCAATTCGCCGTTCGGAATACGCCCGCCGGCAAGACGATTGTCGTGGGGCTGACCCATACCAATCTTGACGAGGTGGTGCGCCTGGCGCGAACGGCGGAGGATCTGGGCATCCACGCAGGATTGGTCCCCTGTCCCTATTACTATCCCAATTCGTTTCCCATGGTGCTGGGATTTTTCCGCGCCCTCGACCAGGCTACCGGCCTCGAGTTGGTGATCTATGATAATCCCGTCTACACCAAGACCTCTCTGCGCGTGCAGGAGCTTTGCGCCTTGCTCGACACCTGCGAGCACTTGAACGCGGCGAAGATCACGGACCACGACCTCGACAAGATCACGGCGTTGAAGAGCCAGCGGCAAGTGGCGGTTTTCTCAGGTGATGATGTTGTGGCGTTTCGCAGCCTTCTCCTGGGGGTGGATGGAAGCATGATCATCGCGCCGGCGGTCTTCCCCGCCGACTATCAGCGAGTGATCGGACTGCTCGAAGTGGGTGAAGCAAAAGAGGCTTACCGAGCCTTCTCTGAGCGTATTCTGCCCTTTATCCACCTCTTTGGGCTCGGCGACGAAGTGTCCAACACCAAAGCGCTGTTCAAGCATCTCGGTATCTTTCGTTCTGAGGAAGTGCGGCTCCCCCTTTTGCCGTGCCCGTCCCAGCGGTTGCGGGAAGTGATCATGGCGTACGAACTCTGCCAGGGCTCGAGCGATGGAAACGAGGCCACAAGTGTCGTGGCCACCGGCAAGCTCAGCAAGGAACCGGCCTGAGGCACACCCCTGCCCATGACCAGACTCGCCGCCGTTCCGGACCTTTCTGTAGAGCGCACGATGCCGGAACGCAAGGGATAGGAAAAGGGGTAGTCGCCGAGAGCCGCCATTGGCTCCGTCAGAAGTTGGGCGCGATGTTGAACTGTGCAGACAGCAACCGCGCTCTGAAAGTAGAGATAAAGGGATCCTCGCTCAGCTTCACCAATAATGAAGATCCTAGCGACTCCTTCACAATGGCAGGTCGATCCCACAGCGCGAGGGACTCCTTCGCGAAGCGGTAAAGATCTCCGCTTCCGCGTTCCACATAAGCGCCTGGCTCATTGATTGCCTCCCACGTGACTTGCGAGTGCGTATTCCTTCGGGCAGATTGCGCCGATTCCGTCTTGACGTTCTTAGTCCTTACCATACGAGTGCCCTCCTTATACATACAATGTTGGATGCAAAGGAGCGCCCGACGAACGGAGTCACGCGGAACTCCCCTGGATACAACACGCGGTGGGCAGTGCCGCCTCGCCGGACCCCCACTCGACTTCGGCGCTCGCGGCCCGGCCGTATGCGCTACAATGGGCCACCATGCTACAAATCGTGAAACACCCAAGAGTGTATGACGTGGTCATCGTGGGCTCCGGAGCGGGCGGGGGCATGGCCGCCTATGTTCTGACGCAGGCGGGAGCCAAGTGCGTGATGCTCGAGGCCGGTGATTGGTACGACACCGCGAAAGACTCGAAGATGATGACGTGGCCCTACGCAGCGCCGCATCGCGGCGCTCCGACGCCCAGCAAACCCAACGGTTACTTCGATCCAGGATACGCCGGGTGGCGCCTGCCCGGCGAACCCTACTCCAGCGCTCCCGGCAGCAAGTGGATGTGGTGGCGGTCGCGCATGCTGGGCGGCAAGACCAACCACTGGGGACGAATCTCGCTCCGCATGGGTCCCTACGACTTCAAACCCTACCGGCGCGACGGCAAGGGCTTTGACTGGCCCATCAGCTACGACGACCTTGCGCCGTATTATGACAAGACCGAAGAGCTGATCGGCGTATTCGGCTCGGAAGAGCACCTCGAGAACACGCCCGACGGAAAGTTCCTGCCGCCGCCGAAGCCGCGCTGCTATGAACTGGTGATCCAGAAGGCGTGCCGGAACCTCGGCATCCCTTGCGTCCCCTCACGGCTCTCGATTCTGACCCGTCCGCTCAACGGCCGTCCGGCGTGCCATTACTGCTCCCAGTGCGGACGCGGTTGTGCGACCTCCTCGAACTTTTCCTCACCGACCGTGCTTCTGCCCCCCGCCTTGGCCACAGGAAATCTGGAGATTCGCTGTAACGCCATGGCACGGGAAGTTCTGGTCAACGCCGAAGGGCTGGCGACGGGAGTTTCGTATGTCGATACCAAGAGTCACCAAGAGGTCCAAGTGCGAGGCAAGGTCGTGGTGCTCGCGGCGAGCGCCTGCGAGACAGCACGCCTCCTGCTGAATTCGCGCCGCCGCCAACACCCGAACGGCCTGGCAAATTCCAGTGGCCTCGTAGGGCGCTACCTCATGGATACGGTCGGGACGGACGGCACGGTGGGATTCTTTCCTGTCCTCGCCGACCTGCCCCCGCATAACGAAGACGGTGTGGGCGGTATGCATCTCTACATGCCCTGGTGGAACTATCAGCAGCAACTGCGCAACCAACTCCCCTTCGCGCGCGGGTATCACATCGAATATGGCGGCGGCCGCCACATGCCGGGGCTCGGATTCATGCACGGCGCTTCGGAACGCCACCTCGGCGGCGGCTACGGTTTGGAACTGAAGCGCGGCATGCGCAGGCTCTACGGCGCCTTTGTGGGCTTCTCGAGCCGGGGCGAGATGATCCCGAACTCGGAGAGCTTCTGCGAGCTCGACCTTGACGCGATCGACCAGTGGGGCATCCCAACTCTCAAGTTTCATTTCAAGTGGACCGACGACGAGATCCTTCAGGCGCGGCACGCCCGCGAAACCTTCCGGGCGATCATCGAGGAAGCGGGAGGCGAAGTGGTCCGCACCGCCGGCCCCGAAGAGCGATGGGGCATCTCAACGGGAGGGGCCATTATTCATGAAGTGGGTACCGTGCGGATGGGCGACGACCGAAAGAGTTCGGCCTTGAATTCCTTCTGCCAGGCCTGGGACGCCAAGAATCTTTTCGTGACGGATGGCGCGCCTTTTGTGAGCAACGCGGACAAGAATCCCACCTTGACGATCCTGGCACTGGCTTGGCGCACCTCGGAGTACGCCGCGGAACAAGTCAGGAAGCGGAATGTGTAAGGCCCCGCGTCAGTCACTCCGAACCAGTGCGAAATTCCTCGCTGCGCTTGGACGGACACTTTCTCGTAGTGGTCCAGTGACACCACTGCCTGCTTTCTGCTTGACTCTGTGATATTACCACTTTATAATTAGCTATCATAATAAATCGTAGAAAGCCCGAGCCATGTGCAGAAAATCGGGTGGTAGAGCCCGGCGTCGTACGAACCTGTTGGGTTGGGAAAATGCGGAAGCTGGCGCGTAACGAACAAAACCGGAATGTACTTTGTTTTCAATGGGGAACTGTTCTCAGCACCCCCTCCTATTGCGGATTCAAAGTATCGAGGTGCGGGTGCCCGGTGTGCCGGGAATGTATGCGTCTGACCCCGCTGGCTGGACTAGTCCTAATCGCGGGAGTGGGGTTCTGGACTCTCAGAAGCCGCCGGGATCGGGGAGGCTCCCATTGAGGCTCCTTGAGCTTTTTTCCGTTGCGGTACGGCGTGGTGGGCGCTTTCTCTTGGCGGGAGGAACGAGATACCACAGGTTGACGTCAATGCGCGCTCGACACTCGGCGCGATAACCTTTGCTCACCAGGTGGCAGAACTCCTTCGCCTGGCTCAGATTAATGGTATTCGAGTTCATCAGGTTATCGAGCGCCGCGACCATGCAGTAATCCACGTAGCCGTGCGGGAATCGCGTGCAGATGGTCCAGGCGTTTTCCAGGAACGCTTTCGAATCGGCTTTCTTTAAGAGCAGGGGTTGCCATTCTGAATTGGTGGTCAGAATTCCAATCGCTTCGAGGCAAGGAGTGATCGCCAGCCGAGGCGCTTTCAGGCAAGCCTGGGCGGCTTGGGAAACGTCGTTGTGGTAGAACTTCATGAGCCACGCCGATTGATTGAGAAAACACTGAAACTGATACTTCGGCTCCACCCGGTCGCAAGGTGCGAGCGGATCCTCGAGCGAGACTTGGGCCTTTTGCCATTGCCCTTCCTCAGCGGCGTCCATATTCTCCATGAACACGCCCTGCCAGCAACCCTGCTGAGCGAAGAGGCTATTCAGGCGGTCGCAGGTGCTTAGCGCTTTAGGAAGGTCGTAATCCGCATGGATCATCACGCCGTGGCCCAGGCCGTGGTAGCACGACAGCTTGGTCTTGAGCGACAGGAAGCGGTCCCCGGTCCAGTCGTCGCAGATCCTGGCCGCATTCTGACCGGCCATTTCTCCGCTGCCGATGGCATGCTGAAAGAATCCGTGCATGCAGCCGTAATTGTAGGACGTGGGACAGAGGGCGAGCGCCTGGGCCGTGGCACCGAAGACCATCGCCGTCTCGTGCCCGATATGGTGGGCGATGTGATGGCCGTCCACCGTGGGAGCAATATCTCCACGATCCTTCAACAGCGTGAATACCTCGATCGCGGCGCGCGGGCCCTGCTCCGCGGTGATCGATTGGAGCCCGGTCTGGAAGCACGCCAAGGCGTTCGTGGGGCATTGCTGCTTGATTTGCTTGTAGACTTGCTCGAGTTGGTAAGGTTGCGGAGGCCGGAAGGAAGGCGTATCGCTCTGGCCGGATCCAAGCAGGATCCCAAGGGCAAGAACGCAATACGTCGATCGACCGCTCATGATATGAACTCGTCCATCCCGGGAAGTGTCATTCTGAGGAGCGCAGCGACGAAGAATCTCGCTGTGCAGAACCAGGGCGAGATCCTTCGCTTTGCTCAGGATGACAACGCTGGACGGCCAGGCCCGGGATTATGTCACTTCTTCGCTAGCGCGACACTAGAAGTGTCATTCTAACTCACGCCAGTCGCACAGGCGTATAGTTGTACTCATACTGCTTCCGAGAGGAGGGCCTCAAGTGGAAACGATCTCGAGAAGAGGATTTCTGGGCAGGGCAGCGACCGGCATAGCATCGGCTTCGTATCTCACGCGGAACGCCTCGGAGCTCCACGCCGATCCGCTCGGGCTGCCGATCGGCTGCCAGACGTGGCCGGTGCGGGAGGCGATCGGGAAGGACTTCGACGGCACGCTGCGGCAACTGGCCGCGCAAGGGTTCCGCGCCATCGAGATGTGCTCGCCGCCCGGGTACAAGGACTACGGTTTTGGGCCGCTCATCGGCATGAAGGCCTCCGAGATGCGCGAGCGAATCCACGCGGCAGGTTTGAATTGCCCAAGCTGCCACTACGGATTCCCGGAGCTGAAAGAACACCTGGACGAGCGGCTGGCCTACGCGAAGGAACTCGGTCTCTCGCAGATGATTATTTCCACGTTCTGGCTTCCGAAAGGCGCCACTCTTGCCGACTGGATGCGCGCCGTGGACGAAGCGAACAAATTGGGCGGGCGGACGCGCCAGGCTGGCATCCAGCTCGGATTCCACAACCACGATTTCGAATTCGCGAAGCTCGACGGCCAACTGATCTACGACAGGCTGGTGGGTGCGTTCGACCCGCAAGCCGTGAAGATGCAGTTCCAGGTTGAGGTGGTCGAACTCGGCTACCAGGCGGCGGACTTCTTCGAGAAATACCCGGGGCGGTTCATTTCCATGCACCTGTCCGATTGGTCGCCGGCAAAGAAGGAAGTGCCGCTTGGCCAGGGCGTCGTCGACTGGAAGCGGCTGTTCGCGGCGGCGAAGATCGCCGGGATCAAGAACTATTTCGTCGAGATGGAACCGGACGCCATGCAGGCGAGCCTGCCTTTTCTACACGGGCTGAGTTGAGCCGCGGTGGGCAGTGGGGCGACGCGCCATGACGTCATTCACCCAGCAGATCGCGGAAATACGCGTTCAGCAGCCGGTTGGCGGGATCGTAGGATTTCCGAGTCGCTCTAAAGCGCTCCAAGCGATCTCCGAAAGCCGCCTGCGCCTGTGTCCGCGTCACGCCAAATGTCTGGTTCAGCAGCGGCAACCCGCCCCGCTTGCTGCAGAAATCGTTGTACGCTTCCAGAAACGTCTGCCATCCGGCGTTAGCCGTGGAGACCGGATCCACGGTCATGACGGTGCCATCATAGGAATACGACAACAACGATCCCTGATCTTGTGCGACGCGATAGCCGACGTTGAGCATATTGGTGCGGTAGCCGTTCTGCCGGTAATAGTCCCGGCAGAACTGGAAATACTCGGGCAGGACGGTAGCGTAACGTTCCTCGGGAAACGCCCAGAAAGTGAACGTATAACGACTGTCATCAGACACGGTGGGATAACGAATGATCTGGTCCGTCGCGACCGTGTAATCGCTGCGGACCATGTTCGTGAGCTTAAAGCGCCACAGGCCGCAGAAGCTGTCGATCACACCGTAGCGAACGTCCGGGTCCGGGATATTCTGCTCAACCTGGTGGCAGAACAGCGGTCCCGCCGAGCCCCACATGTAGTTGCGTAAGGGCCACACGATGCGATTCGGACTCCCGGAAGCACCAGGATTGTACTTCCGAAACTCCACCGTGATCAGATTGTCAAAAGGGAACACGTAATACATCATGGATTCTTGGCGTGCTTTGAGCTCAGGCAGTTTCGCGGTGAAATCCTCCAGCGTGAAGGTCTCATGGTAGACCGCCATCGGCAGGATGGGCCGTACGCGCAAAGTGGCCTGGCTAACAATCCCGAAGGTCCCGTAACTGGACCGGACCTTTTGCAGCAGCTCCGGTTGCTGCTCGTTGACTTCCAGAAAGTCGCCGGAGGGCAGAATCATTTTGATGTCCGTCACGTAGGAACCCACCTGGCCATATTCACCGGGCATGGACGCATCTTTGGTTCCGGCGCACGCGGCGCTTCCCACCGAGAGACTGCCGATCTCCGTATTCACATAGAACTGCAACCCACGCTTCTCCAGCTCCTGGGCGATGTCGATGTACAGCGCCCCGCCTTCCGCCGTAACGGTGTCAGCCGTGAGGTTCAAGATGCGGTTCATATTGGACATCTTGATGAGGGTTCCGCCATCCGCGCCACCGCAAGGCGTTGTGGAATGATTGGAACCGACCGCCCGAACCGGAGACGGAAACTGGACTGGGTCCTTCAGAATCGCAATGATGTCGTCGGTCGAGCTGACTTCTACAATGGTTTGCGGATGCGAAACCAGATCCCCGAACCAGTTGGTGACGGCGAGGCTTGCCATAGGATGCTCCTTTTCTTAACGGAAGGGTGCGTGAGCTGAACGTCTCCGCCGATGCGTTGCGAGTCCACTCGATACCTTGCCCTGTCGAAATCCTCGGGATCGCGCCCGTGGTGCTGGCCCGCTACTGAACGGGCGCCGAAGATGACGCGGGCAGTCCTGCGGGCCTCTCAAACTGAAGCGCAAGACGAGCTGCCTGAATCCGCACCGTGGCTCCGGATCGGCCAGCCGCCGCTTGGTCCATCGCCAAGAGCCCCCAGGGATGGCCAAATTCCTCCCTGGTATTATCGGCGACCGAGACCATATGCGTCGCGAGATTCCGGCGGAGATGTTGTAACCGGCTGTCGTTGGGATCAGGGCTCGGGTTTTGAGCAAAGAAAGCTCGGACTTCAGCCAACTTCTCCGCCATGCCGTGCATGGCTTGCGACCACCACCGGATGACCACGTAGTCGGTGGCGATGACGGCGATCTGGGCGGAGGGCAGGTTGGGGAGCACGGTGTTGAGAGCAGCCGGGCCTGCGTCCCTCATCTGCCTCCAGAGAGAATCGTCCTGAAGGGGAGACAGGCGAAACGCGTCAGTGTCGTCCGGGTGGATCAGGCAGGCCAGCGCTTGGCGGCCGATAATATCATACTCATCCTCGGCGCGCGGGCGTCCTGCTTGATCGAGAAAGAGAGCGGTCGTCAGATTATCGTCATAGGCCGTCTCGGCGTAGAATGTGGATCGGCCAAAGTCATCAATCACACCCAGTATCCGTTGCTTGTCCGGCTCGGAAATCATTCCCAAGGCTTGAGGCACGTCCAGGTTGCCTCTCATCGTTTGCCCGTTGGTGTGCGCTTGCAGCTCGAAGTACCAATATGAGGAGCGGAGCTCGGGCGCTTGCACCACCAGTTGCGTACCTCGATACGCCGCGGTGATTAAGAAGCTCTCCGCCAGCACCGCCCGCAGCTTGTCACTGTCGGCAGTGTAGTTGGCGCTCGAACTCCGGATGCGCTGGGCGTTGGCCGCGTCCGTGATCACCAGATCGCCACTCGTCGGCTCATAGAGAATCGTGCCTTGAAGCATCAGCCGACTGATGGAGAGGTAGTTGTAAATGCCGAGCAGGTTGACCTTCAGCGTGTGCTTGCTTTCGTGAATCGAGGTGAGGATGCTGCGAACGAGACGGATTCCAGGCGGCAGTGAATCCTCACGCTCTGTCAGCCGGCTGAGATCACCGGTCAAAGCATCTTGTAGAGCCTGCCGGCTGGCGGCGTCCAAATCACCCAGATCGATCTCGAACAGGAAAGCCGCCGCCCGCTCCTGAGACGCGACGCTCAGTTCCGTGGTAATCGCGAGTTCCAGCCTCCGCTCCACGGCGGCTTGGATCGCCGCGGCAATCGCGCCAATCTGCTCGTCGTTGAGTCCGGCACTCTTGAGCTCGGCAGTGTCAGCGGAGGGATCGGCGCTGATCGCGCTGAGCACGGTCGAGATCAACTCGAAGTTACCGACACCCGCTGAAACGCCGAAGCGGGCGGAGACACTGAGAGTAAAGTCGGCATCCTGCTCTTTGTAATAGCCCAGCCGAACCATGCTGGAGCTAAGCTTCTGGACCCGAACCTGATAGTTTCCGGAGAATTCGACGGAGGCCCCGGCCTCGATTGAGGCGCCGGCGGTGATCTTCAGAGCTCCAGGCAGGACAGGAGCAGAAACCGTCGCCAGCGGATTCACCCAACTCAAGAGGTTGGCGGTCGCGGCGAACTTGAGAGTTCCCGCCCCGTCCACGGTTGCGAGGGTACCGGGCGTCAAGGCTTGCAGATCTTCGATTCCCGCCGGGATGCTGAACTGGCCCAGGGTCTCGCTCAGTGCGGCAACAACTGCGGTATCGGCCGGGAATAATCGGTAATTGGAAAAGCTGACCTGTGTGCCTCCCGCGAGACCGAAAGTCAGTTCGTCGCCACGCGTCGAGTCGGCGGACAGCGACGCCTTGATACCCATCGAAAGGTAAGCCTGGCCAGGAGACACTGGAACCGGCTCTCCGAAAGGATCGTCTGCGAAAAGTGAACCTTTGCAGACCGCAAGAGTTCCCGATGCTCCCGCACCAACGGTCAGTTCTGTGGCGCCAGTTCCGAGAGCGACGGGATCTTGAAAAGTCAAGCTCAAGGAGCCGGATTCGACAGGAAAATCCTGGAGAGCCGTATCCTTCAGGGCCGCCAAGTTCTGTCCCAGAATCCTGAGAGAGGGTAGATTCCTGAAATACTTTACCCAAGCGGAGGCTGTGCCGGGGCTCACGTCCAGAGCGAGCCCGAAGTTGTCGGTCAAACTAATGACAGGCATCCTTACACTCCAGCTCTCTTCCCGTTCGACGCCACGTCAAGGCCTGACTAAGAGAAACGCCTGAGACTCCAGGACACCCTTCGATCGCGTAGGTGTCCTTCAGACCTTCCAGAAGTGGCGCCCCACGAAGCCGCCGACAAAGCCGAGAACCAGGGATCCCAATTCATTGGTAGTGGGAATAAGGGCGACGTTGATGGACATTTCGGCTTTGGGAATCGCAGTGGTCGCTCCGAAATAAGCCAGGACGTAAAAGACCAACCCGAAGATCGCCCCGACTGCAAGGTTCCGCGCCCAGTGCGCCTGCCATTTGCCTGAGAAAGAACCCTTCGCCGTGCGGACCACCCCGCCCAGCACGCCACCGGCCACCGAGACTACGACGACCAGCCACGGGAACAGGAAGTGAATCACCGCGCTTCGGGCTTCAGTCAACTCGGGCGCAGAGGCGGCCACGACGGCATCACCGTGGCGGGTCGAGGTGAGTTTGGCATCGGCCCAGTAGGTTCCTCGCGGGATCTTGACGTGTGACGGTTCGAGAGTACCCAGGGAGGGAGACAGGCTGACGTCGAGATCCCGGTCGGAGTAGCTGGTGGGACGTTCGTCAGCACCCAGGAGGAAAACCGAAACATTGACCCAGGTCCGTCCATCGTTCACCACTTCCACCGGCTTAGCCTCCACGCGGAGTTGTGTCGGAGTTTGCAAGTTATAAATGATCTGTCTCTCGGCGCGGCCTAGCGGTGAAACGGCGCTTACAACATCGTTGCCGGAGTGCTGGCAGGTCAGTCTGATGGTCTCCGCGGCCGTCGAGGCTGAGCCCAAGGGAATCACGGCGTGCGTGGTGGAAAGTGTCCCCACGTTCGAGGTGAGTTGGATCGGGATGTCAGCGCCGGCGATGGCTAATTGCTGGTTGGCGGTCAGGGCAACGACAGTGACATCGGTCGTCCAGATATTCCCTTCCGGGAAGATCTCGGGCGGCTCGATCTGGACGTCCAGGCGGCTGGGCTGTGAGCCGGCGTTGGCTGCAGGCGGAGGTGGGGGTGGCGGCGACGGCCCGCCAGTTGGGGATTCCGATGCGATGCCCGGCGCGACCGAGCGTTCCGCCTTGGCCGCCCGGGAGGGGGCAGCCGCTGCGGCAGCGGCCGAACCAGTGGTACGATGTGTTGCCGCGGGAGACGTTACGTGTAACCCGGCCCCTTCTCTACTGGGCATCGTGCCGGCGGTTTCGGCGGCCTTGGATGCAGTGACCACCAGCAGGAGGGTCCCCGGCGAGAGTTTGGGGCTCCGGGCGGTGATGCGCTCGAGACCAGGCCGCGATGGGACCATCTCGAGTTGGCTCGACGCCTTGCCGGCAGGAATCACAACGGTGGTTGCCTGTCCGGCATCCGAGTCAATCGCGACCTCAAGGTCTTGGAGCGCCGGAACGCTCTGATTACGGTAGTTCCTCAGGCTCACCGTCACCGCAACCTTGCCGCCTGCCTCAACTTCTCTTTTGCTGGCTTCCAGTTGCAAGCGGACTGGAATACTCGAAGCCTGCGCGAGAAGTTGGCTGCCTGGGCAAGGAAGAAGCGCCAGAAGTTCCGCAGCCAGCAAGAGGCAGTCGCTATTTTTCATGGTTTCCTGCTCACGGCCCCGCCGGCCTCGTCAAGAGATAATAGAAGACCAGCCAGTCCTGTCCAGGCTCAAGATAGCCATCGAGCGCCGCGGCGAGCGGGGTACTCTTCAACCAATCCGGCATGGGCGGCGAGACCCAACGGCCGATCATGGTGGTCGGGTCGATCATCCTGACTTCATCATGGAACGCGGTGAAGTCGATGAGCCTGACAAACTCGTCCGTGAACACGACCTGCATCGAGCCACTCAGGATTCCGAATTGATACCGGCCCTCGACGCCGTTCGTCGTGGGCAAGAACCTCAGCCGGAAGGCCACCGGATTCAACTGGTTCATTAGGCTGATATCCGGCCGGGTGAGGAAGATGAGGTGGCCGTCCCAGGCGCCCGCAATCTCGGTTGGCGATGGCACATGCGCGTGGTCACCCGTGAAGATGGCCTGGTGATCGGGAACTGACATCTTCTCGAACGGGTAGTTGTCGCGAGCCATCACGAAAGTGGCGAACTCGAGACCGTTCGGGAAATCTCCCAAGTGCATCACGCCGATGCAGTTGTTTCGGTCGATCGCTTTGATGGTATCGTAAACCATGCGGTAGGGGTCGTTGGTGTAGTTGAGAAGCAAAACATCGTCCCCGGCGCGGAAGTACTTGCGATTATTGTCCGGATACGGGAGTCGCCGGACCACCGGCTTGCCCGGAAGGAACTGCAGTTCATAGTTCACGACGTAGCCGATCGCCTGACCGTTCTCGACCGAGTCGAAGCGCTTCCAGAAGCTGCCGCCAGCGTAGACCGAGGCTGTCGCTGCGGCCGCGTCACCCAGTCCGGCATCGCGAACTCGTTCTTCCCATCCCGCGAGCGAGTCTTTGGCGAACGATCCCTTCCAGAACGAGTCGCGCCAGATGCGGCGGTGGTCATAGTCTATCGCCACGTCGCCCTGATTAAGCAAGGTCTCGAGCGGCAGACTTGGCGTGTCGCGCAGGATGGTCTGCAGTTCCTGAGTGGTGCGCGTGCTGAAATCATCGGGAGCGTCGGCACCACGCAGGACGGCTTCGCGTACCTCGTCGGCCATCATGCCGCCTTCCACACTCAGCGGCTCGTACTCGCGCAGGACGAACTCATTGGTGAAAGCGAGGAAGCGGAGCTGCGCTTGCGCCTTCAAGATCGGATTGTCCGTGCCGGTCACTTGGAACGACTCGATGAAATTGGCGAAGCTTCCCACCGCCGCGAGATCCTCGAACGTCTTGAACCTGACTAAGCCGGTTCCGAGTTCCTTGCTGGAGGCCATCTGGGTCAAGTGGCAGTACGCCGTCGTATAGTCGTGCAGGATTTCCCGCACTCCCGCGACCGGCGAGTGCGGGTCGCGCTGCATGTATTTGACGGCGTGAAACAGATATTCATTTTGCTGGGCGTCCTGGAAGTAAAGGTGATACTGCATCTCGGCTTCCTGGGTTTGCGGGTTGACGCGCAGGTAGTTGAAGTAGCTTTTGAGAGGATCGAGGGTGAAACTGGCCTCGCCCTTCCCCGCGAAGTCGCCGAAATGGATGGTCCCGCTGAGCTCGGCTTCGTGCTCGGGGCTGGTGAAGAATTCGTTCAGATCGCGGATCGTCATGTGGACCTGAAAGCTCGAATCCACGCTACCTGGTGGGTTGTCTGATCCTGCCACCTTGTCCTCGATTTGAAGGTCGCCCCCGCGGCCGGCGGGAACGAAGAATCCAGGGAAATAGAAGCCCACCATCTGCTCGTCAAAGGTCATGCCCAAGCCGTCGGGCAGACGAACGTCAAGCAGCGGCTCGAGGAAGGCGTTGGCGGGCAGGTCATCCGTGTTGCTCCGCCGGAGAGTGTAATAGAAGGAGAACTGGGGCGTCCCGCCGCTGCTCGTTTCCTGGTGGAAAAGACCCAGCGAACCGGGACCGAAGAGATCAGAGAGGCCGGGTGGGTCGGCGGTGGTGTACCGGCCGACCATGAAGTCCTGGTCCACGCAGCGGATCTCGTCGTGGAAGGGTGTGAAGTCGTTGAGCTGGAAGTGGTCCTGTCCGAACACAGGCTCGACGAGCCCTTCGATCAGCCCCAGGAACCGGTAGCGAGCCTCCAATCTGCCGTCTGGTTTCAAATCGAATTTCAGGTAAGCGACAGTGCCCGTGTCCTGGGCGTTGGCCACAGCATGCATTTCCCAAAGGCCGGCGAGTTGTTGCGCGGTGGGAGCCGGGGAACGCTGATAAAGCAGGTCGTGGTCGGAGGCGCTCATGTTATCCAGGCCATAGACGCGGGTCATGGGGAAGGTAAACAGGCGCACGCCGTTCGGGTACTCGCCGAGGTAGACCCGGCCAATCAGCAGGTCGTGATTGATGACTTTGAAGATGTCATAGAAACCCGACCAGGGTGGATCGTTGTAACGCAGCAGAATGTATCCGCCGGCTTCGAGCGTGCCGGTGGCACGTTCGAGGTTGATGGCCTCCAGCGTATTCGTCACGTTAATGCGTCCGTCAGAATCGCTGGTAACTCCAGTGATCGCCGTTGCCGTCCGCGTGAATTTCTTTTTGAAGCCGGCAGACAGCGCGGTGGAGACCTGATTCAGGATGTGGCCGCGCGGGAAAAAGCCCTTCCAGGCGCTGTCGTTGCGAATCACGCCCTGGTTCGTGTCCACCGACCACTGGCCCGAGTTGACCATGAGGTCCATAGTCTGTGTTTGGACACGGCCGAAGATTCGCTCGAGATCGGCTTCGTCGTCGTCGATGGCTTCCAGCGGGTCGATGTCGTGGACGGCGACAGCGGCGGGCGCCGGGTAGGCCTCGCCGCTTAAATAGCGGATGAGCCGCTCGGCGATTCTCTCGGAAAGCGCGGAAATGGTCAGGAACGGGTTCACGCCCAGGGCGGAGGGAATGAGTGACCCGTCGGCGACGAACAATCCGTCGTGGACCCCGCCCGTGCCGGTGAACACTCGTCCGTAGGGGTCAATGGCGCCCTGCAGGTAGTCCTCGCCCAAGGGGCATCCGCCCAGCGGGTGTGCTGTGACCAGTTTCTTCAGTTCCATGAAATTCCACAAGGGGTTGGCGATAAAGTGCGCCTCGAGCGCCCGCGCGTGACGCCGGAGCTCTTCGTTGATCAAAGTAAAAATGGGCTGGCTGCCCGCGCCGTCCCAGTCGATTTCGATCTTGCCGTTCGGATCGAGGAAGCTGGTGTTCAGGCGGAGGGTCCCTTTGGCGTCATCCTGCGCCATCACCAGATAGAACATTGTGTGGTTCATGGCGTTATCGGGCTGGTAGGGGTCCAGGGGATTGTCAAGCGCCCGCCGCGCCTCTTCTTCCGACTCGTGGCCAACCTCGGTCGGCTCGCCGCCCATCGCCCCGAACGCTGTCATGGCGGCGCTCACGTAGGCGCTCGGGAAGGACAAGTCCTCGACGGTCATCCTTTGGTTCAGGGGCAGGTTGGAGTTATAGCGGATGGCCCCCACGATCGTGGGGCCGGGAGCGTTCGCCCGCCAAGGGCTGTCAGGATGATTGCCAAATCCCAATACGTTGGTCCGAAAAGCAGAATTGTAGGCGATGCCAAAGAAGTCGCCGTTGCCCGTGAAGCCGGTTCCCGCCCGGGGAGAAAGAGACAGGCCGTGAAGCTCGGAGCGCAGCAGGACCTCCGTGCTGCCCAGCGACCCACCCGACAGGATGACGCATGCGGCATCCAGCGTGAACGACTCGGGAAACAGGTCGCCGTACCTCCGGCCGTGAATCCGCCATCCCCCTCCGGACAGCTTCTCCACCCAATCCACTTGGGTCTGGGTGAAGATCTCGGTGCCGTTCTTTTGCGCCAAGGGAAGATAATTCATGTACAGAGTGTTCTTGGCGCCGACGTTGCAACCGGTGATGCAGTCGCCGCAGTCGATACAGGGTTTCTGCGGGATTCCGTAGGGGTTGGGCCCGTCGACGTCAAAGTTCACCGCGATGTTCAGGCCGAAAGCGTGGTTGCCGATCTGGCTTGCTCGACGCTCGAGCGCCTGGACCTTGAGGAGGTCGGTTGCGCGCGGATGGGGGGTCGCCGCGAGTACTCGGCGAGCCGTGTCGTAGTAAGGTTGAAGCAGCGCGAGGTTGATACTTCGGGGCCAGGAGCTCTGCTGGAAGACGTCCTCATCGGGGACGATGGCGACGTTGGCGTTGACCAGCGACGTGCCTCCCAGACCCGACCCCTTCATGACCGCGATGTCCTCGAACGTCAGAAAATCGTAAAGACCCAGGGGATTGGTCAGAGGATTTCGCGCCGCGGCCGCCACGCCGGGGAGACTGTCGGGAAACTGACCCACGGGCCATTCGCGCCCACGCTCCAGAATGCAGACGGCTTTCTTCAGGCCGGCCCCTGAGACTCTCGCCGCGGTGATTGCGCCACCGTAACCCGAGCCCACGATGACCACGTCATATTGCCTGCTCCGTTGGCCCCAGTCCTTCGCCAGCATCGGATCTCCTTCTTGGGCAGTTTGTCCCCTCGAGATGTCGAACTGGTTTTTCGACTTGCCGCGCTGAGCCTTGGGCGGGGAAACCCGGCGAGTCGAGCGTCAACTCAGTCTCGCTCTGTCAGGGCGCGCTACGATTTCGTCATCGACGACCGACCCTGTTTCTCCCCCTGAGCTTTTGTGCGGCACTCTATAGCCCCATGGCGCTTTATGTAAACTGGCGGCCGGGACAAATCCCAGCGGCAGGTTTCCTTCCGCGTCTGCTGCAAGTAAGCGCCAGCGAAAATAAGGCGAATTCCGGGGCTCCGCTGGGTTGGGTAGAGCGTCATGCCCACCGAATGAAAGCCGGTGTTATAATCGGCACGAAGGGGGAGATGGCACTCTGACGGCTCAACGCGCGGCCGCAGGGGAACAATGGATCTCCTCGTCCAAGTCATCGCTGCACATCCCATCGCGGGGCAATATCTAAGCTCGCTTCTCGCCTCAGACCGGAAGCTGGCCAATCGGCTCGTGCCGGCCGTGGCTGACTTCAAGCAGCTCCCGCGTTCCGGGCAAGCTTGTCTGTTCGTGATCGATGCCTTCTCGCTCCCCCTGGATCTCTCGGCGCTGATGCGCGTCCTGCGCGTTCGCCATCCGGGCAGCAAGTTCCTGGTTTTGGCTTATTCGGATCGAGGCTCGGATGTCGAGATCCTACGATGGCTCCACCGAGGCATCGACGGAGTCGTCATTAACGACGACGACCTGAGAGAAAGACTGCCCGAGGCCGCGCTAGCTATCATGGACGGCGCGCTGTGGGCTCCACCTGGGATTCTGTGTGAATACGAACGCCAGATTAAGCTGCTGCTGGATCTCCAGGTTCTTCCCAATACCTCGCTGACGGGCCGCGAAACCCAAATTCTGCAACTGATGCTCCGGAGGCTGTCCAACAAGGAGATCGCAGGAGCCCTGGGAATCAGGGAACGAACGGTTCGGTTTCACGTCTTTAACATCTTCCATAAGCTGCGCGTCGAGAGTCGTGGTGGGCTGCAAGCCAACCTCGAGAAGCTGAGTCAAGCGACGGCATGACGTTTTCGTGCGCCGCCCCCTGCTGTGGACGCCCTATGCTTGGTCGGTCGACACTGCGGCGTTGCGCGGGGCCTAGGTTCCTCGACACCTCGCTACAATCAGGGTGATATCGTCCCGCTGTTCACGCGGGCTGAACTCGCGAACTTCCTGGACCAGCGCCGCAAGCAAAGTCTCGGACGGCAGCTCTTGATGCCGCTGGAACGCTTCGATCAGGCGCTGCTCTCCGAATTCTTCATCCGCATCATTGAACGACTCGGTGATGCCGTCGGTGTAGAGGGCGAGCGTGTCTCCGGGAAAGAGCTGCCGTTCCTCGAACGAACAATCCCAGTCTTCAAAGAGTCCCAACACGGTGCAGGTAGAATCCAGCCGCTCGAGGGTATCGTCGCGCCGGAGGAGCAGGGCGGCGAGGTGCCCGCAATTCGCGTAGCGCAAGCGCCGCGCCGTCTCGTCATATTCGGCAAAGAAGAGCGTGGCGTACGTACTGTCGGGCGTGTTCTCGTAGAAAAGCCGGTTCACCGATCGCAAGAAGCGTTGCGGCTCATCGAGCGCAATGGCGCATTGGCTACGCAGATTCGCCTGGAGGTTGGCCATCAGGAGCGCCGCGGCGATTCCCTTTCCGGCCACATCGCCGATCACCAGCCCCAGCCGCTCCCGGCCGAGATTCAGGAAATCGTAGTAATCGCCGCCCACCAGCCGGGCCTGGATGCAGAGCCCGGCGTAGTCGAGGGTCCGAAGGGACGGCAGCGTCTGCGGAAAAAGTCTGGCCTGCACTTGCTTGGCGATTTCCAGTTCCTGGGCGGCGCGGCGTTCGGATTCCAGCTTCTCCACGATGGCCCGACGCTGTGCTTCGACCGCTTCACTGAGCTCATCGAAGCCCGCCAGCGTGAACGAATTTCCATCCACGTCCCTGAAGTGGGTGACCACACTGCCCCACACCGAGTCCTGGTCTCCCAGCCGCATCGAGGGATCCGTCGAGCCCGGAGCCGCCGCCTGCCGTTCATACTTGATGCGCCTCAGGCGTGGCGCCTGGTGGAAACGCACCCCGCGCTTCGACCACTCGTGGAACTTCGCCGTGACGTCCTCGGTGAGAAGAACGACGTGCGTGGACCGGCCGATCAGCTTGTACTCCTTCGAGCTGGGCGGAGGGACGACCAGGTTCAGGAGTGCGGTGCCGTCGGGCGGAGCGACCGCGACCCAGCGATCCCCGGATTGCAGGCGGACGTCATAGGCGAGATTGAATCCGAGTTGCTCCAGGTAGAAGCGCAGGCTGCGATCCTGGTCCCGGACGTAAATGTTGACAGCGTGAATGCGCAGGTACGGGTCGCGCCGGTCCAGGCGGACGTGTAGAGAAGGGGCGCTGGCCATGGGCACAATTATAAAGTGCACTGCGCCGTTGAGGTAGCGGTTCGCGACCGTAGCGGATCGCGGCCTGGCGCGCGGGTACAGAATGTCCTGGGTGCCAGCGATCCATGACCCAACGCCTTCCAAAAAAGCGCGGAGATATTTCCGCTTCTTCTGTACTCTACCTGTACAATGGCTCGCTGGAATCAACAAACTCGAGCAGGAGGATTCACGGAATCCATGAGAAGCCGTTGCGCCATTTTCGCCGTTGCCTCAATTCTTACCCTCGTAAGTCCGCTTCGCTCGGATGACTGGCTGACGTTCGGGCACGACCCCCAACGATCGGGTTGGGCGTTTGAGGAGGACACGATCAGCGTCAAGACTGCGGGCGGCCTCGAGTTGAAATGGAAAATCCATCTTGATAATGAAGCGAAGTCGCTCACCGCTCTCACGGCTCCGTTGGTAGCTTCCGAGGTGACCACACCGCAGGGCGTCAAGACGCTGGTTTATGTGGCAGGAAGTTCCGACCACCTGTTTGCAGTGGACGCGGCCACCGGGCACCAAGTCTGGAGTCACGACTTTGAGACCCATGTACTGCCGAAAGACGCCGGTATGTGGCTTTGTCCCAATAACCTCAACGCCACGCCCACCATCGACAAGCAACTTGGCCTGATTTATGTCATCAACTCCGACGGCCGCCTCTTCGGACTCGATCTCGGTACCGGCGGCGTCCGCTTCGGCCCCATCCAGTTTGTTCCGCCGTATTCCAAGGTATGGAGCCTGAATCTGTTCAATGGCGTGGTCTACACTTCGATCTCCCAGGGATGCGGGGGCGCCCAATCAGGAATCTATGCGATGGACGTCCGTCATCCTCATTACCCGGTCATCCGCGACCTGCTGGTCTCCGACCGTGGAGGCGCAGGCATTTGGGGGCGCGGTGGCCCGGTCATCAGCCCGCAGGGAATCCTTTTTGCTGCCGCCGGCGACGGCGACTTCGATCCGCCTGAGAGCCACTTTGGAAGCAGCGTCTTTGCAGTCTCTCTGCCGGACGTCAGGGTTGAGGACTATTACGCCCCCAACGACTTCGTCCACCTCACGAAGTACGATCTTGACCTGGGCAGCACCAGCCCGGGCTGGTTCGCCGATGGCGATTACCATTTGGCCGCCGTGGGCGGCAAAGGCGGGACGCTCTACTTCATGAACGCCGACTCACTGGGTGAGAAGGACCACCACACACCGCTCGAAGTCATGCGGCTGTCAAACGACGAAGAAGCGTACGAAGAAAACGGCATCTGGGGATCCATCTCTTCCTGGCGCGCCGAAGATGGAACGACGTGGGTCTACGTGCCCGTTTGGGGGAAGGAGTCGAAAGGAGCGCCCAAGTTTCCGTTGACCAACGGGCCCACTCCCGACGGCTGTGTGATGGCG
The DNA here is from genome assembly GCA_035945295.1 of Terriglobia bacterium. Taxonomy (GTDB): domain Bacteria; phylum Acidobacteriota; class Terriglobia; order UBA7540; family UBA7540; genus QHZK01. The sequence continues at coordinate 94,334 of DASZAI010000080.1, forward strand.
TTCAAAGTAGGCCGCGACCCCGCGATGCACAAACCGGTCCTCGAACCCGCCTGGAAGTCACCCGACCTCAACCGCGCCGATCCAGTCGTCATCGCCAATGGTGTTGTTTTTGCGATTTCGACGGGCGAGAACCCGAAGCAAACCACGGGTCCGAACGTAGTGTTTGCCAACCAGAAGATCTTGTCGGACGTTCAGCGGGCGGAAAACACGCGTTTCGTCATCCTTTACGCGCTCGATGCGCGCACCGGCAAGGTCCTCTATTCCAGCGGCAACACTATCACGGGCTGGACCCACTTCAGCGGACTGGCCGTGGCGAACGGCCAGGTTTTTGTCGTCGATCACGACTCAAACCTTTACAGCTTCGGCCTGAAGAGCAAATGAAACGCCGGCGACGCAAAACGGAGGTAAAGGCGCGAGCGGCGGCATCCGCATCCTCACCGTCCCGGCACTGGCGGGCGATTTTGATGTTTTGCAGTCTTGGCCGCTCGACCTGAGCAACCATCAGGTCGCAACTCATTTCTAAGGGTAATGCACTACTGGCACTCGCGGTCATTGGGCTTGAGCCGGTAGTCCTAATATGCGCTCACCTCTCGTGGCCCTTCCCTCCAAAACTAAGCTCTATCTTGCTTTGGCGACAGCGGGTTTCGCCGTCCTCGCTTTCGTTGCCTTGGCGTTCTGGAGAGCCAACCAGGCGCTACACCGCGCGACCACGGCAGTCGAGGAAGAAAACGTCATCCGGTTTACAGCTAGCCGCCTCAACCGTACGGTACCGGCGGGCGTCGAGTCAGTCAGCGTTGCCGCAGCCTTCCGCGACGCCGCCTTCTTCCATGATCGACTTTACCTTGGCGGCCCGACCGGCCTGTGGGAATACACGCCGGACGGCAAGGTCATCGCCCGCTACCGCGTCGGCCTGGAGTTGCCCCCCGCTCCGCTCGTCAACCTCTCGACCGGGATGACGGCCAATGACGCTGAGCCCGAGCTCTACATCGCCACCGCCGGCGAAGGATTGCTGGCAGTGAGCGACGAGGGCATCCGTCAAATCCTGCCGGAGAAGGAACCTTACCGCCAGTTGACGGCGGTCCTTCCGCTTGCCACAGGCCGGTTGCTCCTCGGCACCGAGAAAAGCGGATTGCTCGTCTACGATGGGAAGCGCCTCAGTCCGTTTAGTCCCTTGCTCTCCCATGTCGACGTGACGGCGCTCGCCGGAACGGACGCCAGCGTCTGGGTGGGAACCATCCATCAAGGGGTGCTGCACTGGCACGCAGGGCAGGTGGATCCGTTCAGCGAAGCGGAGGGTTTGCCTGACCCGCGAGTGCTCGCCATCGCGGTCGAGGGAACGCGCGCCTTCGTGGGTACGCCGATGGGCGTGGCGGAGTTTGACGAAGGGCAGTTCCGCCGCGTGTTGGCGCCGGGATTCTTCGCCAACTCCCTGGTGGTGCGCGGCGCCTCACTTCTGATCGGCACGATGGACGAAGGCACAGTCGAAGTCCCCCTGGACTCGACAAGCTCCAAGCTGCCACGCGCACCTGGCCCCGAACTCCCCGGCAAGGTCGAACGATTGGTCGCGCAAGACGACCGCCTATTTGCCTTGACGGACCAGGGATTCTTCGCGCTCGACCCGCATGCCGGCGACTGGCGCGAGTGGATCGCAGGCGAGGATGCTCCGCTCACTGATCGCAACATCTCAGCGCTGGGGTTCGATGCCGCAGCCGAGCTCTGGGTCGGCTATTTCGATCGGGGACTGGATCGGCTCGGCTCGGGCTTCCGGCGCGCTACGCACGTCGAGAACGAGCATGTCTTCTGCGTCAACCGCATCGTGTACGACCGTGGCCACGACAGCATGGTCGTCGCGACGGCCAACGGACTCGTCTTGTTCGGCGCCGACGGGCAGCAGCGGCAGGTGCTCAACCGCGACGATGGCCTGATCTCGGACAGCGTGAGCGATGTGGCGTTGGCCCCTGACGGCATGACTCTGGCGACGCCCGCCGGCATCACGACCCTCACACCTTCAGGCGCGAGGAGTATTTACGCCTTTCAAGGCCTCGTCAACAACCATGTCTATGCCCTGGCCGCTTCGGGCTCTCGAGTGCTCGCAGGAACACTCGGAGGGCTCTCCATTCTGGATGAAGGTCACGTCATCGCGAACTTCACCACCGCCAACTCCGGCCTGCGGCACAACTGGATAACGGCCATTGCGGCCGTCGGCGACGACTGGTTCGTGGGAACGTACGGCGCGGGCATCCTGCGGCTCGACGGTAACGGCCGCTGGCAGACCTTTACGGACGCCAGCGGGCCGTTTGAGGTGAACAATAACGCCATGCTCGTGACCGCGAGCCGCGTCTACGTTGGAACGCTGGGCAAGGGTTTGTATGTGTACGATCGCGAGTCCGGCCGATGGACCGTGGTGACTGCTGGCTTGCCTTCGCTCAACGTTACAGCCGTGGCCTTGCATGATGACGACTTGTATGTGGGAACAGACAACGGGCTCGTCCGCGTGACCGAGCAAGCATTGAGCGCCCTATGAGTCGCGCCTTCCGCGTCCTGCTGAGTACGGGCTTGCTCCTCGCCGCCGCCCGAGCCTTTGGCGACGCCGGCGTGATCATCCCGACCGGCCAGGAGCAACCAAATCCCGCCTATCTTTCACTCGAGGAGATGCGCCTTGACATCCTCATCGACAACGGTGACGCGCGCGTCTCGATCCGCCAGATCTACGCGAATCATCAGCCCGGCGTTCTCGAAGGAAATTACGTTTTCGCGCTGCCGAGCCGGGGCGTGGTCTCCGACTTCGCCGTCTGGGATGGCGTCACGCGGATCCCCGGAGTGATTCTCGAACGGCGCCGGGCGCAGGAGATCTACAACGAACTGAAGTGGCAAGCCATCGATCCGGGCCTGTTGCAGATGGGCGAACGCACCGCCGAGGAGGCGCGCCGCAGTGCGGTGTTCAGCGCCCGCATCGTCCCCATCCCGGCTTTCGGCACCAAGCGAGTCGAGATCGAGTACCACGAAACCATTCCGGTTGAGAACCTGCAATCGTTTTTCGCCATACCGCTTCACCCAGATGCCTACCAGGCACAGACCGCCGGACATCTCACGATCAACTTCGCATTGCGGTCGCCACACGCCCTCCACGATTTTGCGGTGGTCGGCAAAACCTATCCGCTCAATATCACGCAGCGCACCGCGAACCTCATCGAGGGGACCTTCGAGGGAAGCCAAGTCAGCTTCGTGGAGGACTTCGCGGTCAAGTACGGATTTGACGAGGCCAAAAGCGACTCCCTGGAAGTGCTGACGTACCGCAATCCGAAACCGTCCCAGCCATCACCTGCGGAAATGGCGCCGGAGAAAGCAGTTCGCGAACCGGGCTTCTTCGAGGCGTCCGCGCTGTTCGCTCCTCACAACCCGACGCCCGGCGCTCAAACTCCCGGTTCTGCGGCCGCCGCGCCGCGGACCCTCATCGTCCTTTTCGATACGTCGCTCTCCATGCAATGGGACAAGCTGGACCGAAGCTTCCAGGCGCTCGAGACGCTGCTCCACTCGCTGCGTGCGTCCGATCGGTTCAACCTCGTGCTGTTCAACACCGAGACGAAGTGGTTGGCGAAGCGGCCCGTGGTTGCCGAACGGGCCACGGTGGAGCAGGCGTTGGGATTCGTCCGCAGCAGCCCTTTGCGTGGAGGGACCAACCTTCAGCAGGCGCTGGACTCCGCGCTCGCTCAGGCCTCGTCTGCGCAAGGTGACCGATACCTTGTGCTGCTGAGCGACGGCGACGCGACTCGTGGGCCGATCAACAATGCCAAGCTCGCGGCGTGGTACACCACCAGATTGAGAGCCTTCCCTGAAAAGGCTCGGCCTGAAGTCTATGTTTTCGGCGTGGGCGACGATGCGAACCTTTCGCTGTTTCGCATGTTGACTCACAACCGCGGGGTGCTCGAGTCGGTTCGCTCGACCGAGCCCATCGATTTCAAGTTGAATGCCTTCCTCGACAAAATCGGCCGGTTTCCCATTGCCCAGCTTCGTCTGGACGCATCGCCCGCGCAGAACTTTGATCTCGTTTACCCGTTGGACGACACGGTCTTTCCCGGCTCGATGGAGAACTGGGTAGGTCAATACCGCCAGCCTGCTTCGAGCGCTCGGTTCGCAGTCCAAGGTCAGCGAGAAGGATCTCCGGTGGAGCTCGCGGCGACGGTTCCGCTGCCCGCCGAGGCCCTCGAGCACGCTAGCCTGCCGCGCACCTGGGCCAAAGCCCGCGTCGACGCCCTGCTCGCCAAGATCGAACGAGAAGGCGAAGACCAGGCCTCCATCGATGAAATCATCCGGCTGGCGAGGAAATACAAGTTTGTGACACCCTACACATCGTTTCTGGCCGCGCCACGCGCGCTTCTGCGCCCCCGCGTCATCCGGCCGGGCGATCCGCTGATCCGTGTCAAGACGGATTCCTCAATCGTCTCGGTCATCGCCCTATTCCCCTTCGGGCTTGTCAAGAAGCTTCGCTACCTTCAGGACGAAGACATCTGGCAGACGCGATTCCTGGCTCCCGCCGACATGAGCGACGGGACTTACCAGGTGCGATTGATTCTGCGCGACCGGCTCGGTCACGTTTACCGCGAGTCGAAGAGTTTCGTGATCGTCACGCAACCACCGGTCGTCCGCGTCCAGTTGAATCGGAAGCAGTACCGGCGAGGTGAAACCGTGCAACTTCGCGCCAGCGCCTCGGCGAGGACGCGCACCGTCGTCGCCCGCATGTACGGGGTGCCGCCTGTCTACCTGAGGTGGGACCCGCGGGCGGGGTCGAACGTCGGTGAGATGGCGATCCCCGACGACCTGCCGGCCGGCGAGTATCACCTCACAGTGACCGCGGAAGACATCGCCCACAACGTCGGGAGCGAGGAGGTGCGGCTTGAAGTGGTTCCCTAGCCGGCGCCTCCGCCTCCGGCATCTTCTTGTCGCGCTGCCTCCCGTGTGCCTTTGCGTCGTAGGGCTTGTGGCCCGCGGCGAGATGGACGAGTGGATTCAAAACATCGAAGGCTCCGGTCGGTTCGAAGCCGTCTTCTTCCGAGCCGCGCCCACGCCCGGCGGGCCGATCACCGTACGTCGTCCTACGGCAGAATCCCGGAACGCCTTGAACGAGCTCGTCGCCAAGGCGCCCAGCGATGTGGAACTGCTGCTCATGCGCGCGCGCGTCGACGAGGAACAGTTGGATTTCGACGCAGCGGAGGCGGACTGGAAAAAGCGGGCTGAGCTTTTGAGCGACAAACCAGCGGGCCAGCTCGAGCTGGCGGACTTCTACCACCGCCGCTTGCGCCCGGTTGACGAGGTGACAGCGCTCGAGCAGGTAGGCAGGTCCGCGTCCTCACCCGCCGATAGGCTCCTGCCGGCCATCGAGCAGCGGTCATGGCATGCCTTCGAACGAATCTTCTCGGTCATCAACGCCCAGGCTCTTCCGCCCACGCTTGGCGCCGAGGAGTATCGCGCGTGGATGGCCCGCTATCCGAAGGAGTCTCAAGTCTATTCGCGGTTCTTCGACTTCCTTCTCGACCACAAGCAGTTCGCCGCCGCCGAGCGCCTCATCCCGACCTATGAGAAAGCCTTCCCTGACGACAAGGTCTTTCCCGTGGAAGCGCGCGCCTGGCTGGAGTATCGGCGCGGCTCGGCGGAGTCAGCTCTGGCGCTCTACGATCATTCCTTCCAGCCGCTCTGGCCGCCGGATTTGGTGCAGGCCTACTTTTCATTGCTGAAGGACACGCACCACCTGCGCGACTTCCTGGATGCGGCGCGCGCCGCGGTCAAAGCCCATCCTGAAGATGTGAATGCCGCGTCGCGGCTCTTTTACTATTACCAGCAGCAGGGCAACATCCCGGAGGCCGAGCGCGCCTTGCTCGAATACCGGCTGCGCATCGAAAGAAACCGCGGTGCTTGGACGGCCGAGCAGCTCTGGACTTTGGGACAGCTTTTCGAAGGCATCCACAACTATAACGAAGGCGCGCGTTGCTACTACGCGCTCTACAGCCTGCCTGGCGTGGAACCCGCTTTTGCGGAAAAGGCGCTGGCGGCGATCATCAACGTGCTGCTGAGCGCGCCCGAGCTGTCTATTCCCTTCGGGAGCCAAGACCTTTCCCTGCTGCGTGACATCGGGACGCTCGACGCGTACCCGGGTTTCCTGAACGGGATTCTGTCGCTCCTTCTCAACTCGCAGCAGCCCGCGAACCACTACGCGCAGGCCGAGGGCGTCTCGGTAGCCTATTTTCACCGGGCGCGTGCTGCCGAACTCCTGCCGCTGTTTGACTCACGCTTCCCGCAGTCGCCGGTGCGCCTCGAACTGCACGCCAAGGTGCTCGAGGTGTACAGCACCTACGGCGCCGACGACGCCGTGATTCGCAACGCCCACGAGTTCCTGGGTTCGTTTCCCAAGGCGCCACAGCGTGTCCACGTCGCGTTGTTGCTGGCCGACGCGCTCGCTCGCAAGGGTCGCGTCAAGGAGGAGTTGGCCGTATACGACAAGCTCTTGGCCGAACTGGCGGCGCGCGCGCATCATGTACCCTTAGGAGAGCAGGCTGCCAGCGCGTACCCCGTCGGAACTGTTCGTCCCTCGTATCCTACGGCGCAGGTCGAAACGCCATCGACGCAGGAAGACGTGGCGGAAGGAGGAACCCCGCCGGGCGCCGGCGCAGTACCGGTCCCGAGGCCGTCGGTGCGGCAGAGCCGGTCAGGCGGTGCGAGGTCGCCTGAATACTCGAGCGTCCTCGAGAGATACATCTCGCGGCTGGTCGCGCTCAAGAAACCGCTCCAGGTCCTCTCGCTGCTCCAACGCGAGATCGCTCGCAATCCCAACGACCCCGGCCTCTACGAGCGCCTCGCGACCTTCCTCGATCAGAATCGTCTCGGCGAGCAGGTCGACGAGGTGTATCGACAGGCGATCAAACAGTTTCCCAATCGCACCTGGTACGAGAAGCTGGCGCGCTGGTACCTGCGCCGTCGACGGACCGCCGACTTCGAGAAACTGAGCGGAGAAGTTGTCGACATTTTTTCGGGGTCGGACCTTCAGAAGTATTTCGAGGACGTCGTCGCGCCCGGTGGCATCGACGCTCAATGGTACCTGCAAGTGAACCGTTACGCGCACGCGCGATTCCCTCATAACCTGGCATTTGTGAACAACCTCCTGAACGCCTATAGCCGGCCCGAGACCGCGAACGCCGCCGAGTGGGAAGCCATGATGCGTCAGTACTGGTATTACGATGATTCCCTGCGCTCCCGGTATTTTGCCTACCTCTCTTCCGGCCATCGTCTCGACGCGGAACTTGAGGCCCTCCGGCAGACGAACCCGGCCGCCGCTTCAAACCACTGGGTAGAAGTAGCAAACGCCAACCCAGCCGCCGCCCAATTCATTTCTGAGGCGGAACTTTGGCGATCACACTTCGAAGCTGCGGCCCCCGTCACCCGTGCGGTCGCAGAAGTTTATCCGGGTGATGACGCCCGCAATTCGCGAGCCGTGTCGGTCTTCCGCTCGCTGGCCGCGTTCCATCCTGAGGACACCCAGATCGCCGCAAGCCTTGAAGAAAACCTCTCCAAGCGCGCACCGCGAGACAGAGCCACGCTAACCCGCATCGGGGAAATTTACGCCGACCGCGAGATGTTTGACCAGTCGCGCCCCTACTGGAACCGCATTGCGGAACTGGAACCTGGTGATGCGAGTGGATACCTGGACGCCGCGACCGTCTTCTGGGATTACTTTCTCTTCAACGATACCCTGCGATTGATCCACCTTGGCCGAAGGAAACTCGCACAGCCGTCGCTCTTCGCGTATGAGGCTGGAGCAGTTTACGAAAACCAGCGGAACTATCCCAAGGCCATTCAGGAATACGTCCAGGGAGCGCTAGCGGCGGGAGACCAGTCCCCTGCCCGCACACGGTTGCTCCAACTCGCCAAGCGACCTAAGCTCGGCCCGCTGGTGGAGCAGGCTACGGCGAAGCTCGTGGCCGCGCCGAACCCGGACTGGACAGCCGCGTCGCTACGCATTGCGGTGCTCGAAACGCTGGGCCGCCGCGACGACCTCGAGAAACTTCTCGTATCGCTCGCGGCGAATACGACGTCGCCGGAACTGCTGGAGCGCCTCGACCCTGTCGCCATCGAGCAAGGATTCGACGCGGTCCACACTCAGATGCTCGAACAGCGCGCCGCACTTTCCACCGATCCTGTGGAACGCCTGCGCTTGCGCCTCGATCTCGCACGTTTTGAGGAGGCCAAAGGAAACGTGGATGAAGCTCGGCGGCTTATCGAGTCTATTCACGAAGAAAATCACACCGTTCTCGAGGTGGTTCGCGCCACGACGGATTTTTACTGGCGCAACAAGTTCTGGGATCCGGCGATCGACACTCTCCTCGAAGCCTCCAAGGCGGCATATCGCGACCTGAGCCGGCAGTTCACCTTTGAGGCATGCCGCAAGGCCACCGACGCAAAGGAATACCAACGGGCGCGAGACCTGCTTGGCCCACTGCTTGCCGGCGACCCTTACAATGCGGAGTACCTCGCGGCGATGGCCGATACCTATGCGCGAGAAGGCAACGATCAGGCGCTGCGCGATTTCTATCTCGCGAAAATCCAGGCTTTCCACGGCGCCCCGTTCTCCACCGACGAGCGCAACCAGCGCATTGCCGCGCTGCGAAGAGGCCTTATCCCCGCGCTGTCCCGTCTGAAGGATTACGCGGGAGCCACGGCGCAATACATCGAGATCCTCAACCGATATCCGGAAGATGAGGGCCTGGCGCAGGAAGCCGCGGCCTACGCGGATCACCACGGCAGGCGTCAGCAGCTTCTGAGCTACTACGCGAAGGCCGTCACCGATTCTCCCAAGGACTTCCGCTGGCCGATGGTTCTGGCTCGTCTCCAAACCTATTTCGAGGATTATCCTGCCGCCATCGCTTCCTATTCGAAAGCGCAGCAGGTGCGGCCCGATCGCAGCGACCTGCTCGTCGCGCGCGCTACCCTCGAAGAACGTCTGATGCGCTTCGATGAGGCGATTCAGACCTACACGCGCATCTACGGTCTGACCTATCAAAACCCGCAGTGGATGGAAAAAGTCGCGGAACTGCGCGCGCGGCAGGGACAGGTTGACGCCGCTGTCGAGGCCCTGCGCAGGGCCATGATCGAGGGCCGTCCCGAAAGGCCGGCGATTTTCTTCAACGCGGCGGCCAGGCTGGAGGCGTGGAATATGTTGCCTCAGGCACGGGAGTTCGCCGAGCGCGGCGTTTCGCTGGCGGGGCCCGCTCTCGTGACTGACCCCGAGTACCTCGCCGGGGCCAGGACTTATGCAACCATCCTGACTCGCCTTCGCGGGTACGAGGCAGCGTTCTCGCGGCTCGAAAGCGCCGCCCAAGCGGCGCAGCATGCTCGATTCACGCCGGACCTTCAGACGCCGCTGCAAGCGATGGGCGCGGCGGTGAAGACTTATTTCACCCCCGAGGAGAAGATTGCCTTCGCGGGCTTTCTCGAGAAGAAGAGAGAGGGCGAATCGGAAGAGCACCTTACACAAACCCTTCTGCCCGTCGTCGAGACCGCCGGGCTGGCCGATCTCGAGGCCCGCTGGCGTGATGAGTTGATGATGGCCCACCCGGGTTCGCCGGAGGCGCAAGTTCAAGAGGCGCGGCTCGAGCAACTTCAGAAGCAACGGATGAGGTTCAACGAGCTGGGAGCGCAACTGGAAAGTTACTGGAACGTTTACCCGCCAGTCGTGGGGAAGGACAGTATTCTGGAACGTGCCGCGCTGAGCTATCAAGCCGCCGGAAATACGGAAGCCGAGTTACGCGCGCTCTCGCAGGCCTTCAACCATCAAGGACTCAGTGATGTGGCGCTCCACCGATACCTGGATCTGCTGCTCGCCAGCGACCCGCAGCGGCTGGGGATCATCGCGGGCGACGGCGCGGTAGGGCCGGTCAAAGACGCGGCCGCGAATACCGCTGTCTCGGGCGGTGACGCCAAGCTGGCGCTGGCAGTGATCGCGGCTCGAGGACACGGCCTGCCGCCCGTGTGGACGCGCGCTTACACGGGCCTCGTGGGTCTTTACTATGCCGACCCTGCGGCAGAGATCGGGGCCGCGTACCAGGCCGCCCTCGGAACAGGCACGATTGGCGACCGGGTCGGTAAGTCCGTGGATCGCGACCAACAGCTTGCGGGGAACATTTGGTTCTACTACGGCTCGCGGTACGGCGAGTACCTGGCGGTCACGCGGCAAGGGAATCCCGAGGATTTCCTGCCCGCGATCCTCGAGGGTACTCCGGCCAGTCCCGACGCTTACACGACGCTCGCGGAGCACTACCGGGACGCCGGTGAATTCGATCGGGCGCTCGCCGACTACGCCCACACGCTGGAGCTGGCTCCGCAGCACGGCGAAATTCTCGACCACATGGCCTCGATCCTCTGGCAGCAGGGAAAGCACGAGGACGCGATCCAGCGATGGCGCGCCGCCTTCCAGGCGTTTTTGCGCGAAGAAGACAACCGGCGAGTTCCCCCGAGTTTCTGGGAAGACGTGCGGACGACCCTCGAGCACGTCGGCGAACGGAACCTGTTGCCGCAGGTCCGCGAGGATGCGGACAAAGTGCTGCGGACTTACGTTCACCGCAACGGCACATATCGCGTCGACTCGCTGCTCGCGGGAGCGATGGCCGCTCAGAGCGATCCCGCCGCCGGAGCGGCCTGGATCATTGATCTTGCAGGCGCGGCGCCCAATCCGCTGTCGTTCCTCAGTGGAATCGCCGATGCCCGATGGATTCCGACGCCCCAGCGCGAACCCATCCTGCGGCGAATCCTGCAACTTGCCGAGGATGAGGCCGCTCAGGCCCACGGAGCTGCCCAGGGCGTAGCGCTTGAAGCGCTGCGCAACTGGCAGATGCGTCGGGTAAGTTATCTTCTGGACGCGCATCGGACCCAAGAAGCTCAAACTGCCTTTCTTGCGATCCCCGAAGAACTGCGTAAGCAGCATTTACAAGGAGTCACAACGCTCGAAATCCGTATCTCGGCGCAGTCTGGAACGCTTGACGCGACCTTGGCGCGCTACGACGCGGAGCCCGACAACGCGCCGCCCCTCGGCGTCCTGCAGTCGGCGGCCGCGGATCTCGAAAGGGAACACGACCAGTCCTCGGCCCGCCGAGTGCTCGAGTTCGTCTACACTCGCGAAATCGACGCGCACAACCTCACTCCTGCAAACTTCCTTGGCCTGGCGGAGATTCGCCTGCAATCCGGGGACTCGGAGCGAGGCGTGGCTCTCCTGCGCCGGATGGCTCTGGTGGCAGGCGAGCCTTTCGAGAACTTGAACGCGGCCGCGGAGCTTCTCTTGAAATACGGACACGCCGCGGAGGCAACGGAATTCCTGTCGGCGCGCGTCAAAGCTGTGCCCTGGGACGACCAGGCTCGCGTGGAACTGGCGAAGACCGAGATTGCGGCTCACCACGGCTCCACATCTACCTCACTTTCTTCCGTCGCCGCCTCGTCGCTCGCTTCGTACTCGACCCGCGCCGCAGCAGCAGAGGCTCTCGCACTGGCGAGGGCGCAAGGCGCAAGCTTGGGAAGCGGCGAGCTCGATCTCTTGGCGAAGGGTCGCGCCCAGGACGCGACCGCAGCAGAACAACCTGGGTACTTCTATGCGCGAATCCAGGCTGCGGAACGTGTCGGTGACCCGGCCACGCGCGTCCGATTGCTGCTCGGCGCGGTGGCGATTCAGCCGCTGGACGAGTCCACGCGCGTTCCGCTTTTCCGCGCCGCAGTCGCGGCTGGACAGGATCAACTCGCCTATTCTGCCATCCAGCCTCTACTGAACGAAGGTTATGCCGGTTCCTATCAGTATCCATCTCGATTCCGCAACGCGGAAGGGACCGAGCCGGCAGAGGAAGAGGTTTACGCCAATCCTTCCGAATCCGTCGAGTTCCTTCCCCGTATCAAACTCAGCGCCGAGGAAAAACCCGCCTTGGCAGCGCAAGTCGCCGAGGTCCTCGAAAAGCTCCACTGGTTGAGCGAGGCCGCGAGGTACTGGACGATTGCCGTAGCGCTCGCACCTGCCGGCCCCTCACATGATGAGTTCCAAAGCCGACTCCGCAAAGTGAAGGCGCAAATAAGACTCGAGCAACGGGACGTCGCGCGGCGGCCCGTCGTAACGGAACACCTCGAACAGAAAGTGACGGTCCGGCCACGATTGGCAACGACGCCAGGGATCGCCGACGCACCGGCGCAGGACGGAGGTGGAGGCCGATGAAGCGGCGTACCCTGTGGATCTTCTGTTTTCTGAGCGTGGCGCTGGCCGTCACGCCGCAAGGCCAGGCGCCCTCGTCCAGCAGCCTGGACCTCGCCAAGTTGATGCCTGCCGGTCCTCTGCTGTACCTCGAGTCGCCGGACTTCGCCGCGCTCCTCGGCGACTGGAACAAATCCGCGGAAAAAAAGGCGTGGCTCGAAAGCGACGACTACCGGGTCTTCTCGCGCTCGCGCTTGTACCTGCGCTTGAAGGAGGCACAAGAGGAATTCGCGGTGGCCGCCGGCGCGCCGCCCGATATGCCGCTCCTCGAGTCTATCGCAGGAAGCCAGTCCGCCCTGGCCCTCTATGACATCGGAAACTTGGAGTTCCTCTACGTCACCCGCCTGCCCGCGGCCCGCGCCATGGATAGCGTGCTGGCGCGCGGAAAAGAGAAACTCGAGCCGCGCAAGGTGGCCGAAACCAGCTACTATGTCCACACCGAACCCGCCAAGCATCGAATGGTTGCTTTCGCGGCCACCAATGATTATCTGCTGCTGGCGACTCGCGAGGACCTGCTCGTTGGGGCGCTAAGCACTCTCGCGGGCAAGGCCATGCGAACGCTGGCGGAAGAGCCGTGGTTCACGAATGCGAGAGCGGCGGCAGCGCGGCCGGGCGACCTGCGCCTGGCGCTGAACCTTGCAAGCCTCGTGAAGGCGCCGCACTTTCGCTCGTATTGGATCCAACGCAACATTCCCGCGCTTCGCCAGTACAACGCGGAAATCGCGGATATCTACCGCTCGCGGGAGGAAATCCGCGAGGAACGCGTCCTGCTGCGCACGACAACCGGGTCTGCAACCGAACCGGCAACTCCAGACGAGTCGGCCGTAGCCGGCCTGTTGCGCCTGGTCCCGGACGATAGCGGCCTATATCGCGCCTGGACCGCTCCGTCGACGGAGCAGGCGCTCGATCTTCTCCGTCAAAAAGTCTTGTCTCCGGCGGTTGGGCCCGGTGTGCCATCCACGTACGCGCCCAGCGTCATGCTTTCGGAAGGCCAGACCGGCAGCGAGCAGGACCTGGAAACCCGCATTGACGTTCCACCTTTCACGACTGCCGGAGGAACCTTTGAGCCTGAGGCGCTCAAGAAGCTGTTGGGGGAGACCAAGCTGGTTGGCGCGCTTCAGCTCGAATCGGCGCGCGAGATGCCGGGCGGCGTGTTTGTCGGGACGCAGTCGGCCATCGTGCTCGAAGCCGCGGCGGACTGGAACGCGGAAGCGGCGCGCGCCGCGCTCCTTTCGAGCGTGGCGGGCCTCTGGACCACCTCGGAGCTGGGAGCGCAGTGGGTAGAACGTGGGACCGGCGAGACCGCGCATGGCGAGCTCGATGGCCTGACGCCGCTCGCCATGGCGGTTCGCGGGAAGCTTCTGATTGTGGGAAGCGGCGGCAATACTGTTGTTGCTGTACTCGAACACGTGTCGAGCGCACCCGGCAAAGACGGTGGTGTGTATGCCGCGGGGTTTCGACATACCACGGAGCGCAGCGCGCTCATCAAAATGACGCGGCTGATTGAAGGGCCTCTGGTTCAGCAACTGGGCGGCAATCCTGGGCCCGGCGGCCACGAGCCGTGGTTCTTTTCCGAGAATCTCGGCAGCCTCAGTCACGCGCTGGCGCGCGTCCAATCGGAGTCGGTGGTGGTTCACGACCGCGGCCCGGTGGTATCCCAGACCGTGGTCTACCGGTTGAGCCGATGAAGAAAGTCGCTTTGTTGGCTTTGCTCCTCGTGACCTGGACGACGCGGAATCCTTCCGCGTCGCTCTATGATCAGTCGATGGCGGCAGTGCTTCGCCGTCAGTTCTCTTCGCCTTCAATCTCTTACCTCGTGATCGATGTGGCAACGGGGATGGTCGTCGCATCGAGGTGGGAGAATCTCGACCAGCCCGTTCCCACCGGTTCGCTCGTGAAACCTTTTACCGCACTCGCCTACGGCGCGTCGCACGGCTACCGATATCCTGAGTTGACATGCCACGGCGCTGCCGATGGATGCTGGCTGCCGCGTGGCCACGGCCGGATCGGCATGACAGAGGCCATCGGCTACTCCTGCAACGCGTACTTCCGCAAACTCGCTGCTCGGATCTCGCGCGAGGACGCCGAGCGAGTGACGCTCCGCTACGGCATCGGTGGCCCGCTTCGATCGTTCTCTCCCGCAACACTCGTGGGCCTCGACGCCGAAATGAAAATGCCGCCCGAGCAGATGGCGCGGGCCTACATCGAGCTTCGAGGCCACGCCGGCGATCCGGGAGTCACTGAGCTCCTCGAAGGTATGGCGCTCTCGGCTCGTGCAGGGACGGCCAGCGCGATACAGAAGTCTCTCCCTGGCGCGCCCGCGCTGGCCAAAACCGGCACCTCCGCCTGCGTCCATACTCCGCGGGCGCCGGGCGACGGATACACGATCATTCTTTATCCCGCGGATATTCCCCGTTGGGCGCTGCTGGTCCGCGTCCACGGAGTACCGGGCGCATCCGCGGCGCGAGTGGGCGGAGAGATGTTGCGCACCATCGTGACAGGAAGATAGGAGACGGCCATTCTCCCTCGACGGTTCACCCATTTCCTTCCGCTCCTTTTCATCCCGGCTACATTGTTCGCCGGAACTCTTCGAATCGGCGTGTTGGGCCTGTTTCACCCCGTGGAACTGATCGTGAGCCCGACCCCGGGCAGCGTCCTGGTGATCGACGCCAGCGGGCGACAGGTGATTCTCGGGGATGCCAGGAAAGCGTACCTGCGCATCGACGGCCGGCAAGTTCTATGCCGGAGCGGCGATGAGGCGTTGGCCGGCTTCGTCGTTCGCGGCCGCAGCCGGCAAGGCGGACCGGCGGATTTCGTCCTGAGCATTCCCGGCAAGATCACGCGCGAGTATCGCGGCGCGCTCGAGGTCAGCGCTCGCGAGGGCAGATTGCTTCCGGTGGTCATGATGGACACCGAAGTCGCCGTCGCCTCCGCGGTGGCGGCTGAGAGTCCTCCCGGCGCGCCCCTTGAGGCCCTGAAGGCGCAGTCGATTGTGACGCGATCCTATTACCTGGCCGGACGGCGTCATGCCGGCTTCGACTTCTGCGATGCGACACATTGCCAGTTCCTTCGCGGTCCAGCGGCAGCGGATTCCCTCGCCGTGCTGGCCACCGCGAGCACGCGCGGTCTCGTGCTGAGCTACCAGGGAGCAATCGTCGCCGCACTCTTCTCCGCCAGTTGCGGTGGACGAACGCGCTCGCTCGCCGAAGTCGGCCTCTCTTCCCGCGGCTATCCTTATTATCCGGCGGTCTGCCGGTATTGCCTTCATCACGCTCCTCTCTGGAAGAGAGTCCTGAGTCTGGACTACGCCGAGTACTTGCTCGGCGGTTCACCGACGGAAGCCGACCGCTTGAAAATCGACCGCAGCGGAGGCTGGAGCACCATCCCCGGCAACAACTTCGAACTCGAAGTGGTAGGTGAATCCGTCGTGATCCAGGGAAAAGGTCAGGGACACGGAATCGGCCTGTGCCAGATGGGAGCCTTCGGCATGGCCACCGGCGGTTCAACGTTCCAGGAAATCCTCGATCATTACTTCCCCAATACCTCCTTGTCGGGGCGCGACAATTGACGGAAGGAGTCGCTGGTCTACGTCGCTCGCTGTTCGCTTCTTCGTCTTCGTTCGACAAAGAGGATTGAAATTCGTATACGCACGTGACAGGATTCCAGCCGAAGGAGAGTACACTGTGCCGGTCAGCCGCCGGTCGTTCTTGAAGCAGACCGCATCGACGCTGCTCGCTTCCTCGGCGCTTCCCAGGATTGCAGCGGCGGGCGCGGGTCCCACGCCCGCGACGTGGCGGCACTATGGCGGCGATCCGGCCGGCCGCCGATACTCCGCGCTCGATCAGATCAATCGCTCGAACGTTCACCAGTTGCACGTCGCCTGGACGTACCACACGGGTGACCAGCGGAATCGCCCTCCGACCACGATGGAATGCACGCCCATCGTAGTCGATGACGTGATGTACGTGACCTCGCCGCAACTGAAGGTTTGCGCGCTCGACGCGGCCTCGGGCAAACGCATCTGGCAGTTCGATCCCTTTGAGGGCCAGAGCGAAGACACGCCGCGCGGCGTGAACCGCGGCGTCACTTACTGGGCGAGTGGCCGCGACCGGCGGATCTTCATGACGGCGGGGTCGCGACTCATCGCATTGAGCGCCGACACAGGGAAGCCCATCCCCGAGTTCGGCGAGAAAGGTTACGTTGATCTGACTCAGGGACTGGGCCGCGATATCCACGGGATGCTTTACGACGTCACGACTCCCGGCGTCATCTACAAGGACCTGCTGATACTGGGTTCCGAATGCGACGAGGGTCCGGAGCCCGCGGCGCCCGGGCACGTGCGCGCCTTCGACGTGCGTACCGGAAAGATGGCCTGGATATTCCACACCATTCCGCAACCGGGTGAGTTCGGCAACGAGTCGTGGGAAGACGGCTCGTGGAAGACCGCGGGAGCCGCCAACGACTGGGGTGGTCTGACGGTCGATGAGCAGCGCGGTTGGGTTTTTCTTGCCACGGGCTCGGCAACGTTCGACTTCTACGGCGGCAACCGGCGCGGCAACGATTTGTTTGCCAACTGTGTGATCGCGCTCGACGCCGCGACCGGCAAGCGCATCTGGCATTACCAGGTGGTCCATCACGACCTGTGGGACCGCGATCTGCCCTGCGCTCCCGCGCTCGTGACGCTGAACATCAACGGTCATCGGGTGGACGCTGCCGTGCAGGTCACGAAGTTTGCGCAACTCTTCTTGCTGGAACGCGAAACGGGACGCCCGCTGTTTCCGATCGAGGAGCGCCCCGTGCCTCCCTCGGATGTCCCGGGAGAGAAAGCCTCGCCGACTCAGCAGTACGTCCTCAAGCCTCCTCCTTACACCCGACAGGTGTTCACCGAAGACCAGTTGACGAACATCAGTCCCGAAGCGCACGCCTACGCGCTCAAGGTCTTCAAGGAATCGCGCCGCGGGAACACTTGGGCGCCGCCGAGCCTCCAAGGGACTATCATCTTCCCGGGATTTGACGGCGGCACGGACTGGGGCGGTGGATCCTTCGATCCCTCGACCGGCTGGTTCTACGTCAACTCGCACGATGAGCCTTGGATTCTGACGCTCGTGCCGGCGCAACCCGGCGCGGGCTACCGCTATTCCCACACCGGCTACAACCGCTTTGTCGATCAAGAGGGCTACGCCGCCGTCAAACCGCCGTGGGGCCAGCTCACGGCGATCGACTTGAACGAAGGACGAATCGTCTGGCAGGTTGTCTTGGGAGAACATCGCGAGCTCACAGCGCGTGGCATCCCGCCGACCGGCACGCAGAACATCGGAGGATCGCTGGTCACCGCCGGCGGACTCGTGTTCATCGCCGCCACACAGGACGAGAAATTTCGCGCCTTCGACAAGACCACCGGCAAGATTCTGTGGGACGCCCAACTCGAGGCGGGCGGCTACGCGAGTCCGTGCACTTACGAAGTGAACGGTAAGCAGTATGTGGTGATTGCCGCCGGCGGGGGAGGGAAGCCACGCACCAGGTCAGGCGATGCTTACGTGGCTTTTGCACTCCCTTGAGCGGATGCCTGCGAGGCCGCT
Source organism: Terriglobia bacterium (assembly GCA_035945295.1). Lineage (GTDB taxonomy): Bacteria > Acidobacteriota > Terriglobia > UBA7540 > UBA7540 > QHZK01. The sequence continues at coordinate 112,184 of DASZAI010000080.1, forward strand.
GGCGCGTCGCGCGCGTGTTGTTAGTCGCGCTGTTCGCAAGCCACGTCGCGGCGCAATCCAAACCGTCGTCAGCCGGTAACGCGACGTCGATACCTCCGGCACCTCCCCAGCAGCCGATTCCCTTCAGTCACCGCGTACATTCGAAGTTCATCACTGACTGCTACTTTTGCCACGAGTACGCGAACGCGGGATGGGATTTCACCTATCCCTCCGAATCGAAGTGCATGGTGTGCCACGCGAATCTCAAGGCGGACGACCCGGGCGTGAAGAAGTTGATCGAATACTTTGACGAGAAGAAACCCGTGCCCTGGGTGCGCGTATATCAGGTTCCCGTCTACGTGTTTTTCTCGCACAAGGTCCACGTCACCAAAGCAAAGCTCGGCTGCGAAGCTTGCCACGGCCCGGTCGCCGAACGCGATGAGCTGGCGCGCGAGAAGCCGACCTCGATGCAGGCTTGCATCGATTGCCACAAGCAGAAGCACTCGTCCGCCACCTGCCGCACCTGCCACGAGCGCTAGTAGAGGCGGCTTTACGCCGCCATTGGGCTCGATATAGGGCGGCCTTACGCCGCCATTGGGCTTGATATAGGGCGGCTTTACGCCGCCATTGGCGAGGTAAACTCGCCGCTACTCGCTGGCCGGCAGATTTGAAGCTTCCTGCGCTTGGCGGTACACTCAGTTCGCTGAGGATGTGGGCGGCAACACCGGGTGGCCGGTCTGAGTCACCGCGAGCACTTCCTAGAGAAGGAGGAAATCGGCATGGCACGGCTTGTCCGATGCGCACTGATTCAAGCGGCTTGCGAGTGGTCGCCCGCAAAGTATCCGCTCGACCGCATCCGGCAGGAGATGATCAAGAAGCACGAGCGGCTGCTCGCCCAGGCGGCGCGCCAGCACGCTCAGATCGTCTGCCTGCAGGAGCTTTTCTACGGACCGTATTTCCCTGCCGAGCAGGACGTCCGATGGTACAAGCTTACCGAGCCGGTGCCGCAGGGTCCCGCAACCCAGTGGGCGATGAAGCTCGCGAAGAAGCACAAGATGGTCGTCATCGTCCCCGTCTACGAATCGGAGCAGGCGGGAGTCTATTACAACACCGCCGCGGTGATTGACGCCGACGGCCGCTACCTCGGCAAGTATCGCAAGCACCACATCCCGCATTGCCATCCCGGCTTCTGGGAGAAGTTCTATTTCACGCCCGGCAACCTCGGATACCCGGTGTTTGAGACGCGCTACGCCAAGATCGGCGTCTACATCTGTTATGACCGCCACTTCCCGGAAGGCGCGCGCGTGCTGGGATTAAACGGAGCGGAGATCGTCTTCAACCCTTCAGCCACGGTGGCCGGCCTCTCTGAATACTTGTGGGAGCTCGAGCAGCCCGCGCACGCCGTCGCCAACGGATACTTCATCGGCGCCATCAACCGCGTCGGCCACGAGTTGCCCTGGGATATCGGCGAGTTCTACGGCAAGAGCTACTTCTGCGACCCGCGCGGCAAGATCATCGCCCAGGCCAGCCGCGACAAGGACGAAGTCCTGGTGTCCGACCTCGACCTCGAGATGATTGAACAAGTACGCTCCACCTGGCAGTTCTATCGCGACCGGCGTCCGGAAACCTACGCGGCGCTCGCCCAAGCCTGAGAGCTTCAGCTCCCGCGGCGAATGCTCAAAGGGCGTGCGTGAAACGCGGCTCCGCCGCCCTGTGTGCGGGGGCAAGCGCGCTTGCCGACCTTCTTAAGCGCCACTTCGAGGCCACGAAGCTCGTCGGGGCTTAGTTCAGAGAACACTCTCCTCATCTGCCCGGAATGCTTTCGGAATGCCGAGACAATGAGGTCCTTTCCGCGTGGGGTGAGGGCAACGATTCGAACGCGCCGGTCTTCGGTGCTCTCGACCCGGCTGACCAGGCCTTTCGCCACGAGACGGTCCACGGCGATACTGATCGAACCTGGGGTGAGATCGACAATCGGGCCTATCGTATTCACGGGCAAAGGCCCTTTGTGTAGCAGGGCTTCCAGCACGCCGAAATCCGAGAGGCCGAGTCCGGTCTCTTCAATACCGGCGGCTGCGTACCTAGTCAGGGCCCGCATCGCCTTCATCATTACTAGCCAGACGTGGTCCGTCCCTTGAATGCCTCGGGTCATAAAAAACCTGAATCTTCCAGAAGTATACATCATCCACTACATTGACATCAATATGATTGACGCCATGCAATGGCGCGGATCGAAAAGGAGGACCCGCTTATGAGAACCGTTTCCACAATCGCCCGATACCTGGCAGGTGTGATCTTTGTGGTTATGGGGCTGAACGGCTTCCTGAACTTCATTCCCTTTCCCCCGCCGGGGGGCATCGCGGGACAGTTCATGGGTGCCCTGTACGCCTCGCATTACCTGTGGGTGATCTTCGCGTTTCAGGTCATCGCAGGTGTGCTTCTGCTGGTCAACCGTTACGTACCCCTGGCGGTGGCCGTGCTGGCGCCGGTGATCGTCAACATTCTTTCTTTCCACGCTTTGATGGCCCCGGGCGGGCTTCCGCTGGCCCTCTTCGTGGCTGTACTGTGGGCGGCGATCTTCGTCGATGTACGACCGGCCTTTACCGGATTGTTCCAGTCGCGCTTGCAGCCACGGGCCTGAGGAGTGCGCACAGTACGGTGGGCAGTTGGTGTTCAACGATGTGTATGAATCGTATAACACCGAAACACAAACAGAAGGAGATTGAGTCATGGTCGGCATCGTAGTCGTAACACGAGCGGCCCTCTTGATCGCTCGGCGCGCCTCCACCTGGACGATCGACGAACACTTGGGCGGACGATCGCCCGAATGTGTGGCGGTCGACCTGCGCCGCCCGACTGAAGTCTACTGCGGAACGGCGCGTGCCGGTCTCTTCCGAAGCCGCGACAGTGGCCGGAATTGGGAACCAGTCGGACCGGGCATCGACCACCCGATGGTCAGCGCGGTTGATGTGGCTCACGCGGAACAAGCTGACGGGTTCGGTGTCGTCTATGCCGGCACCGAACCAAGTGCGGTGTTTCGCTCGGACACTGGCGGCGACAGTTGGGTGGACCTCGCCGGCTTGCGCGCGCTCCCGTCGGCTGACACCTGGAGTTTTCCCCCACGGCCCCACACGCATCATGTCCGGTGGATCGAAGCCGATGTGAGGGTCGCGGATCGCGTTTTCGTCGCGATCGAGGCTGGAGCGCTCGTGCGCACGTTCGACGGTGGGCGGACCTGGCGTGATCGTGTTCGCGGCGGTCCGTACGACACGCACACAGCAGCGACGCACCCCCTTGCACCTGGGCGGATCTACTCGGCGGCCGGCGACGGGTACTTTGAAAGCACCGATGACGGGGACTCGTGGAAATCGCCAGAGGACGGATTGAAGCACCTCTACCTGGTGGCCGTTGCCGTGGATCCGGCGGATCCAGATACTGTGATCGTATCCGCAGCGGACGGCCCTGGGTCAGCCTATTCGCCGCGGCGGGCCGAGACATACGTCTATCGGAAGACCGGGCTCAAGAGTTGGGAGCTGGCAATGAGCGGCCTGCCGGAGGCGAAGGGAACGACGGTGAGCCAATTCGCAACTCATCCCAGCGAACCAGGCGTGATCCACGCCGCCAATAACCACGGATTCTTCAGATCAGATGATGCAGGACGGAGCTGGAAGGCTCTGGACCTCCGTTGGCCAGAGCCCGGGCTTGAAGATGGCGTGAAGGCGCTTGCCTGTCTTCCGGAGTGATCTGGAAAGTCAGTGGTGAGTGACTATTCGTTAGGCGTTACAATGCGCGGACTTGTTACTAAGAAATGAGGTGACCTAAATCATGCCTGACAGCATATCGAACCTACTGATCCGAAATCTTCGCGATGTGTTCGGGGAAAACGATCCCACGCGGCGGCGCGCGGCCATCGACGAGCTCTGGGCCGAAGACGGCGTTTTCTATGATCCCAGCAAGGGCGCCGTCAAGGCTACTCACCCTGAGTTTCGATATCAGCCAATTGCTGAGCCCGAGGAATCGGGCGATGCCGGAAGGGTCCGATGGGTATCGGGCCGCCCTGGGGAGGCGCCGGCTTATGCCGGGACTGATTTCATCATTTCCCGGGACGGTCGGATTGCCGCCCTCTATATGTTTTTCGACAAGCTACCCTGAGAACCCTTGGAGAAGTCCGAAACGCATACAACGAGGTACAGCAGGCTCAAGGAGAACTCGCATGAAAGCTGTCAGATTGTTGGAATACGGTGGGCAGTTGGTGTTCAGTGATGTGCCGACGCCAGCGATTGCGCGCGACGAAATCCTGGTGAAGATCAAGAGTACCGCCGTCAATCATCTGGATCTTGTTGAGGCCTCCGGAACGGCAAGACAGATATTCCCGCTCGACCTGCCGTGGATTCCTGGCCATGAGTTTTCAGGCGTCGTCGAACAGATGGGCAGTGACGTTGCGGCATATGCGCCAGGTGATGCCGTGTTCGGTACCACCACCGGAATGGGTGCGTACGCGGAGTATCTGGCTGTCAAGGCGGCGGCCATCGCAAGGAAACCATCCAACCTCTCCTTTGAGGAGGCGGCATCGGTGCCGGTGGCCTCGCAAACTGCGTGGCAGGGACTCTTCACCCATGGTCACCTGGAAAAGGGACAAACGATCCTGATCCATGGTGGCGCCGGCGCTGTGGGCGCCTATGCGGTGCAATTGGCATCGCATGCCGGTGCCACCGTCATTGCCACGGCGAGCGGCGACGATGAGGGGTACCTCAACTCCATCGGAGCCAGCCGGGTTATCGATTATCGAGAGGCGCAGTTCGAGAAGGTTCTGCGAGAGAAGGTCGATGTGGTCTTCAACTTGATCCGTGGCGATACGCAGCAGCGGTCGTTCCTCGTCTTGAAGGAAGGCGGCCATCTCGTCGATGCTACCCAGCCCGTTTCGCAGGAAGAGACGGCGAGGCACCGCGTGTCGGGCGCGATGATGAGGCTCGCGCCGTCAGGGGACGGGCTCGGCAGAATCGCGCGACTGCTGGAAGAGGGGACGATACGACCAGACGTCGCGACCGTGTACGCGCTCCAGGATGTGGCCCAGGCCTGGAAGGACATCGCCGGGAACCTGCCAGGGGTTCATGGGATGTCGCCCAGTGGGCCGGGAGCGGCAAAACGCAGGTCACACGGCAAGATCGTGCTTCGTGTGGCCTAGACATCTCCAACGAGTGAGATATATCCTGGCTCACGGCTGGGCGTATTGCAAACGAGCCGCAGCCGGGTAGCGCGGACCCTGTCTTGTGGGTCCGCGGTCTGTGGATGAATTTCTCTCGAAAAGCCGCAGACGCAAACACGGCGTCTGCGCTACTCGCTCTTTGTCCCGAATGGAAAACCCCACGGTGAGGAAGCCCGCTCACCGTGGCTACCACCACGGGAAATCACCTCGCACGGGTAGCCACGGTGAATCGGTGTTGGATTCACCGTGGGCACTGTGTCCGGAATGGAAAACCCCACTTCAGCAGTATACTGAAAACCTCGAGAATGTCATGCTGAGCGAAGCGAAGCATCCCCGCAGTGCGCGAAAAAGAAATACGCAGATCCTTCGCTCCGCTCAGGATGACAGGCACAGAAGCAGGAAGAGCAGTCGGCGGGGCTTCGAGCCCCTGAAGTGAGATGAAAACGGTTGTCGCGGTTTCTTCTCTTGGGGAACGAAGACGGCTTCAGGGGCTGAAGCCCATTCTGTCATGCCCAAAGCTTCCGCGTCAGAGCTAAAGCTCTGACCCCCGGGGAAAATACCGAGGCACCGCAGGACTGGGCATAACTCTTCGGGCGCATCAAGACCCTGGCTCGCAGACTCGCCGCGGCGAGTCTGCGACCGGCGCGATACACGTTTCGTGGTCAGCAAGGCTACGCTCCGCAGTGCTTGCCTACGCTGTCCACAGGAAAAGAACGTCTGGAAACGTGGGGTCACCCTTACCTCCCTGGTAGGGGGCTCTCATTGCCTCCAACCTGCCCATCATGCCAGACCGGCTGGGCAGCGTCTCATAGGCGCTCACAATTCCTGCAGTCAGAGGGGCGCGGTATACGACCGATGACCGATCGAAGGACTTATTCCATCGGACAGCGTGCTCGTCGGTGCAAGCCGCAGATAGGTGAAGCGATTGCCTGCGGTATTTGGCCTCAAACTGGATCTCAGAGGTAGAGCGTGCATCACTAAACAGACTTCCCTGCAAAGTGCTACTTGTCGCACGCTCTTCGCCAAGGCGCAGTCGATGCCGCAGGAGTCCGGCTACGGCAACTCCAGGGTGGGCAGATGCCAACCTGAACACAGTAGCCTCGAACGAGCTACCGAATCTTTCACACAGCCTCGGGACAGAAACGAGACTATATTCACTAGCTACTGCCTCTTGGAACTCCTGAAGAGGCAGAAGAAGCTCTGCGGCTCCAAGATCGCACAGCCGCTCAAGTTCATTGGCCTCTTTCGAATCAGATCTGCAAATACCTCTGAAGCGGGCACCTGCAACGCTGTTCGGGAAAAACGTGTGAGCGATTTCGTGGGCTATAGAGAACGCGCAGCGGCTCCTTGGCCGCTGGGGATTGTAGATAATTAGTCGCTTTCCGTCAGCCGTCGGCAAAAGGATTGCGTCTCGAGTTTCCTTCTTCTGTTGATCGAGATTCATCTCGACAGTCTTGATGCCAACCATCGATGCCAGAACCGAGAGGCGCTGGAGGGCATCGGTTGGCACACCGTCAAAGGCCCGCAGTCGGGCCGTGAGCTCGCAGGCCTGGTTAAGAACTGCAGAACGTGGGTCGACCAGTCCCCCGGTTGCCCGGATGAGCGAAAGGATGTCTGGGTCAGTGTACCTCTTGCCGCCGACTCGTATAATTTCCATTTCTCATCGTTGCGTATTTCTTTCGCCGAGCATCTTTATGGCTTCCCACAGAAATCGCCAACCCCCCTTGTCCTTGGGTCTGTTGCCGCGAAAATTCACCTTTGCGAGCATTTCGACCTCGTCGTCAGACAGATCCAGTTCTTGCTGCAACTCCGGAAGCCCTGGAGGGAGATCCGGCAATGCCTTCCGACGCTTCGACTGCTCACCAGTTCCCACGGTTGCATCTTCCAGTAACTCGTCGAGCGTGATGTCGAGAGCGGCAGCTATGGCAAAGATATACTGAATGTTTGGCTTGCCTGCCGCACCGTTTTCGAGGTCGGATATGTATGCCTTCGAGACGCCCGACGCGGCTGCTAAGTCACTCAGGGCCCAGCCCTTACCCTGCCTCAAGAACCGCACCTTGCGACCCAACCTGACCAAATCGATTTGTCTCTTATCCACTATACCCAACCCGTTGTGAAAAAGTGTTGACTCCTCCCACGCCGCAGTGTACTCTTCGTATCGTGAAAATGCAACGGGTCGTCTGCGCCACACGCACAGCGTCACAACAGGCGACGGCACCACCCGTTAGGCGCTGTGGAGCACTCTACCCGCGCACGCCCTTGGCGGCGAATTCCGAGCTTTCGAAATGACGGCCTCAAGGAGGGGCCCAACCATGCAAGATGCTGAACTGAAAAGTGAACGCGCGATCGAGCACGAGATTGAGGAAGTCGAGATCGAGCTTTTTGCAAAGCGCGGCGAACGACCCCCGAGAGCCAAGCGGTACGTCATCCGCGTTGACAAACAGAAATTCGTTGTCCATACCGAGACAATAACCGGAGCGGAGATCCTCGCCCTGGACAGAAAAAGCCAGGAAAAGTTCAAACTCTACGAGCACAAGCGCGGCCACCAGCCGATTCTCATCGGCCCCAATGACCCTGTGCATCTGTGTGAGCATGGGGTGGAGCGCTTTACCACCATGCCGAAGGACACGACCGAGGGGGTTGCTCTCGCCGTTGACCTTCGGCATGAGTTTCAGCTTCCGGTTGCAGACGAAGAATACCTCAACGGGCTAGGCCTGCCCTGGGAAACGGTAAAGGATAATGGAACGCTTTGGCTCTTCATCCACCAATGGAGCGTTCCGGCCGGTTACAGCGCAGAACGAGTCAGCCTCGCACTGCTAATTCCCGAGCAGTACTCTGACGCCCAAATCGACATGGTTTACCTCAACCCAGCGCTCGCTAGAACTGACGCTAGACCAATAATGAATCTTGCTGGGCAGAGCATCTGCGGCGCGACTTGGCAAAGATGGTCCCGTCACCGGACGCAGCAGAACCCGTGGCGGCCCGGCGTCGACGACGTCGCGGGCCACCTCGCCCTTGTGGACGAGTGGCTGCGTCGCGAACTTGGAGGATAAGGACTTGAAGTACGGGCTCCGGCTTAATGGGGCGCAGCATGCCGCGCTGCGTTCACATCTTTTCCCGGGCGACGGCATGGAAGCCGTTGCCTTGCTCCTCTGCGGCCGACGCGCAGGTCAAGATCGTCACATTTTTGTCACACAACGGGTCATACCTGTTCCGTACGAGGCTTGCCGGCGCGCACGGGATCGCGTCACTTGGCCGACAGACATTCTCGACTTGCTCATTCCGGCGGCCCACGCCAGCAGCCAAGCAATTCTCAAGGTCCACAGCCACCCAAGTGGCTACAGGGCCTTCTCGCAAACTGACGACGACTCTGATCGCGGTGTGTTTGAGTCTATAGGGAGCTTGCTCGACGACGACCTACCTCATGGCAGCGCAATTATGCTCCCTACCGGTGAGCTTTTCGGACGCATTGCTGGACCAGATGGCATGGTTGATCATCTGTCATCCATACTGGTTGTTGGGGACGACCTTAAGATTTGGCAGGCTTCGCCAGCGCACAACACCACCAGTTTCGTACTTAGGCACGCCCAGGCGTTTGGATCGGGAACGACTGCGCTCCTGAGGAGCTTATCCGTCGCGGTCGTCGGCTGTTCAGGAACCGGAAGTATCGTCATCGAACAGCTGGCTCGATTGGGAGTAGGCAGGCTGGTGCTCATCGACCCCGAAAGCGTCGAAGAGGAGAACCTCAATCGCATTCCTAACAGCGGCAAGGAGGACGCCTTTCTACGGAGGCCAAAGGTCCATGTGATGGCCTCCGCCATCGCCAAAATGGGCTTCGGTCAAGAGGTTCTCATACTAGAGCGCGATCTCGCCGACAGGGAATCCGTGCTCGCCGTTGCGGAGTGCGATGTCGTGTTCGGTTGCATGGATCGTGTCGAAGGGCGACACCTCCTGAACCGAATCGCCACCTTCTACTGCATGCCGTATTTCGATGTAGGCGTGAGACTGGACGCCGACGGAAGAGGCGGAATCGCGAACATAGCCGGAACCGTTCATTATCTCCAACCAGGGCGGTCCAGTCTTCTCAGCAGAGGCGTTTATTCGATAGAGGAAGTCGAAGCGGAGTCCATACGCCGAACTAATCCCAGGCTGTACGAGCGCCAGAGAAAAGAGGGATACCTACGGGGTGTTCGAGAGGATCGCCCCGCCGTCATTAGCGTGAATATGTTCTTTGCAGCTCTTGTGGTGAACGACTTTTTGGCCCGGCTGCATCCGTATCGAAACCAGCCCAACACGAATTACGCACGCATTGGTGGAAGTCTAGCGGAGCTTCAGTTTTATTCGGAGCCTGAAACAGCAGCCTGCGAAACCCTAAAGCGCCACGTCGGTCGAGGCGATGTCGAACCGCCGCTTGAGAGGCCCACTCTTTCGTGAAAAAAAGACATACGCTGACTCGTGTGCTCCGGCGCTGCTTTCTCCACCTGTTCGTCCCCACCTTCAAGGCAATCTATACCACAGAGTTACCCAAAAGGTTTCGCAAGAAGACGCTCTATCTCATCGGCGAGCATGAATCCTGGTTCGCCGCATTACTATGCCCCTGCGGTTGTCAGGCGTTGATCCAACTCAGTTTGCTTCGAGAAGACTCACCCCACTGGACTGTGCGGCTAGACAGGAGCGGCCTTCCCACGCTACGACCTTCGATACGGAGGACTGCCGGATGCCGTTCACACTTCGTATTGCGCGAGGGCCTCGTACACTGGATCTCCGGCAGCCGCAAGTCTGCGGGACGCCAATCGTACCGTGACGTCCCAACCCGGCGCTCATAGACGCCGCTACAGGAAACTCGGCGCGACCGGGCTTCGTTACGCCGCAGGAACGTCCCCGCACCCCCGGCCTCCTTCGCGAGGTTTACCCTGAGCGGACCTGCCGAGATCCTTCGCTTGCGCTCAGGATGACAGCGAAGGGCTCGGGACAGGCTCTCCCCGAAAGCGGGGAGGGGAGAAGGATTGCCAAGGACATTAGGGGTGAGGACAACGGTTCCCGAGAGGCTAGGATAGGCTAGATAGAGGCTAGCTACTCGCCTGGCGGCTTGGGCGGTGGAAGTAACCGCCGAAGCCGAAAACCCACGGCGCGGCGTTCATTACTTTCAAAGCGAGATTCCCTTCGCAACGCTCGAGGGCAGGCTCTCGCTGAGTTTACCCTGAGCTCCTCCCCTTCGACAGGCTCAGGGCAGGCTCTTCGCTTGAGCTCAGCACCGTTCGCAGCGGAAGGGAGCGAACGGGCTCGGAATCACACGGGGTCCAGAACGTTTTTCAGCAACCCCTGCTCGATCTCGCTTATCGCGAGGCCATGGGACTGTGACAGGCGTAGCGCAGACCAGTGTCGCAGGTCAGCGGATGGTGCATACGTTCCGCATTAGGAAATGCACGCGATGGCAAGCCCGCGGTTCACGGACGTAGCACGGCCGTCTCGGCCGTGACCACGGGCAGGATGCCCATGCTACGCTTGGTGATCGCAGGCCCGCGGCGGCATCGACTCCATTGAGCAGATGCTTTGTTCTTCAGACTTGGATCGTCTGCCAGTGGCGGGCCCGCTCGCGCAGCGCCTGCTCGTGCATTGGCCAATCATGCAGCGTGGCGGGATCGAAGTCTGCGCCGCTCGGCCAAACGAGCGTGTGCACCTCAGGATCGATGCGCGCTTGGTTGAACAGCTTCAGGTCACGGAGTGGTGCGTACAGTTCACCCGCCAAGGTGGGCTCGAAATTGATGGTTTGCACTGTCTTGTCGTCGAAGCGAACCCGCAGCGTGTAAGGCGCCACGATCTCGAACTGGACGACGCGATAGATGGGATGGCTCATGGCTTTATTTTAGCGGATCAATGGGGCGCGGAGATCTCCCTTGCTGTAGCATTTCCCAATCCGCCACCAGATCATTCTGATGTAATTCGGCCCAGGCTTCAACCAGGCGTTGCTGCCGCCTCGGCAAGGCACCGGCAATGAGTTCAACGGGATCGACGCTGAAGATCGCTACTTCATCCTGATAATAGGCGTGAAAGTGTGGGACGTGATGCGGCGCGCCAACCTCAGCGAACATGCGGATGATGATGCCGAAGAATCGACTGAGTTCAGGCACGGACGCATTCTACACCTCTCTTGCTAGGGCAACAAATTACTTGACTCACCTAACTGTGGTAGGATACCAGCATGGGTGAGCAGTTTCCAGCACCTCCGTCCGTCAGCAGAAAAGTGCTGCTTCGATTGCTTCGGTGGACAATCGAAGGTCGTTCGGCAGCAATGGCCTTCGAG
>DASZAI010000081.1:0-18160 GCA_035945295.1 Terriglobia bacterium
CTCGAAATGGTCGTGAGCGCGCCGAGGCAGGTGCTTGGGCGCATCCAACTCGCCTTCGATCAACGCCTGGTTGATGATGATCTTGGCGGTAACATCACTTGGCTCTCAGGCTGGCCAACGCTCCTAGGACATCTGTGCCGATTGACTGGCAAATTTTTCCCATTTTTCGGCTGTGGCGATCCTGTCCAGTTGTAAAGTCACGGCGAGGAGTCGCTGGACTGCTGACGGCCACCCGCTACCTCCTGGAAATGTATCGCCGTTAGCTTAGCGATGGGAGAGTCCAGGATGCCACGCTTAGTCACTCGGCGGATCTCAGTGACCCGCGCTCTGGATCTACGACCCGGCGGTGGATACCGGCGGTTTCGGGCTGCTGCGCCGCTGGAGGGCGGAGCACGCTTCCGGCAACGCCGCCGTGCAGGCCATCCTGGACTGTACCATCGTTACGACGACACGCAGCATAAGGTGCCGGCTTATTTTCAACCGCAACTTCAAGAGAGAAACACACCACGCGGCAGGAGATCGCCCCCGAGCCTCAGCCCCTTTGGCACCCTATACCAGCTAAGCGTTTGCAGTCGTCGTCCCATGTGAGTTTCAAAATCTCCAAGACTGTAATAAAATTTAGCGTGAAGTGAGCATTTCCGGCATCAACCGAGCTGTTCCGATCGCTGCCCTAGCGCTCACGCTGACGAGTCTCACACTCGATGGCCAGCCCATAGACGACGGTCAGATTGCCGAGCATTTTCGGGCCGGCCAGCAAGACATGCAGCAAGGGCGTTTTGCCGAAGCCGTCACACAATTCAAGGAAGCCCTGCGGGGCCAACCCGATCTCGTAGAGGCGCGGGTCAATTTGGGACTTGCTTATCAGGCCCTCGGAGACTATCCGCTGGCTGTCGCCGAATTGAGTCGCGCGGTCCGGCAGAGACCTAATCTCTTTCCGGCCAGTCTCTTTCTTGGTATCAGTTATCTCAAGCTGGGACTACCCGAAAAAGCCATACCTCCACTTCACATCGCCTTATCGATCGAGCCATCGAACCGGGAAGCCGCACGGGCGCTCGCTACAGCGGAAATGGAACAACTTAATTATAGCGAGGCAGCTGCTCGGTTTAGGAAACTCTCCTCATCGGATCCCGACAAGGCTAGCGCCTGGTACGCGCTGGGCCACGATTATCTCGAGATGGTAAAACAGCTAACTACTCAATTATCTTCCCAGTTCCCTGACTCGGCGTGGTCATTTCGTCTTGCTGGAGACGTTCTCGCCGAACGACGCCTCTGGAACGACGCGGCTTCTGCGTATCGGAAAGCGCTGCAGACCGATCCTGGACAGTCTGGCCTGCACGGGGCTCTGGCCGAAGCTCTCTTCAAAGGGGGGAAAAAGGCACAGGCTGAAGCCGAACGGGCTCTTGAAAAGAGCCCGGCCTCTGACGAGTCAGTCACCGCATCTGAAACTAGCGCTGCGCGCTCCGTTGCAGCGTGCGAGAAGGACACCGATTCGCAGCGTTGTGCGAACCTCCTCAAGTCCGTGGAGAAGGCGCGTCAGGGTGACCTACTGCGGTTGGGCCAGGCGTTGCTTGCCGCTGGCGACGACGAGGCGGCTTCCGAGATACTCGCCACCGCGTTCAGGAAGACTAAGAGCGATCCCGAAAGCGTCTATTGGTTGTGCCGGTCATATCTTCGTCTGTCGGATGCCTGCTTCAACCAACTGGCCGCGCTCTATCCAGACTCCTGGCGAGCTCATGAGCTCAAAGCGGAGGAATTCCACATCCGTCACGCAGATGGCGAAGCGATCGAGGAGTATCGGGCCGCGGAACGGCTGAATCCCAAGGATAACAAGATCCACGAGGCCCTCGGCGAAATTCTTGTTGACAAAAAGGCCTTGCCAGAAGCGCGATCAGAATTGGAGGCTGCGCTACGCTTAAACCCCAACTCTCCGCGTACCCTCTACCTTATCGGAAGGGTCGAGGTCGATGCGCGGGAACCTGCCAAAGGTATCCCTTATCTCGAAACGGCTCTGCACTATGACCCAACGCTCATAGAGGCTCGTCCGGTGCTGGGTATGGCTTATCTGAAGGTCGGAAAGCCAGAGTTGGCTGTCGAGCAACTCCAAAGATCGAGCGAGCTCGACCGCTACGGAGACCTCCACTATCTGCTCTACGAAGCTTACCGGCAGGAGGGTAAGGCCGAATTGGCGACCAAGGCTCTCGCTCGATCGCAAGCCCTTCGACGAAAGTCAGCCGCGGACGATCAGGCGAAGATTCGGAGGGTCGATGACAATTAAGGAGATCGCCAGGCTCGCCCGCGTGCTTATCCTCGCACCCCCGATGCTTCTGGTCTCGATGACCCAAGCGCTCGGTCAGGGTCAAGCAGTCAGTAACGGCGCCTCGCTGGAGAGCCCCGAGGTCCACTTGGCGCGAGGTCACGACAACCTTGACCAGCATCGCTACGAACAGGCCGCCCGCGAGTTTCGCGCCGCGCTGGCCCTTGATCCCCGGTTGACGGTCCGGGCCCGGTTTCCCCTGGCCGTGACACTTTTTGACCTCCGAGACCTGGATGGAGCTCGCAAAGAACTCGATGCGGTGAAAGCCGAGACGGGCGACGACCCAAACCTCGGTTATTACCTAGGCCGACTAGACCTCACGGACGGCCATCTCGAGTCCGCCATCCATAATTTGACGACCGCCGCGACCGCCCCGCCTTTCCCCGACACCGACTACTATTTGGGGTATGCCTACTTCAGGCAACGCGACTTTGTTTCGGCCGAGAAGTGGCTGAGGAAGGCCGCCGCCGCGGCCCCGCGCGACGCCCGCGCGCGTGAGCATCTAGGGCTTCTTTATCGCGCCATGGGTCGCAACGAAGAAGCCGAGAAGGAATTTGCCTTGGCAGCGCAACTTCACCAGCAGGATGTTGCGGCTACCGAACTAGCTCTGGCTTGCGGGCGCAGCCTGGACACACAGCCTCTAGCTCGGGCTCAAGAGGTTTGTCAGAAGCTGCTTGACCCGGAGGATGTGGCTAAGCTCACCAGCTTGGGCATGCTCTACGGCCAGCACCGCGATTACAGCGCTGCCCTTGAGCCGTTTCTTCTTGCCGCGAAGATCGACCCTACGTCGTACGAAGCACAATACAACCTGGGACTGACCTATTTCCGCCTCAAACGGTATGGTGACGCGCGGGCCCCTCTGGAGAAGGCCGTCGCCCTGCGCCCCGATATCTTCGAGGTCAACGCGCCGCTGGGCGCCGTCCTTTATGCCCTGAGCGATGATGCGAACGCTTACCGAGTCCTCGATCACGCCAACCACCTTAACCCCGACGACGCGGATGTGTCTCTGCTGCTGTGCCGCGCTGCCCTCAACCTCGCTGGGAAAAGCTACAAGCAGGGCGATCTCGTGCAGGCGCGGCGGTACGCTCTTAGGGCAGTCGAAGCACGCCCCGAAGACCCGCAATCCCACGGCCGCTTGGCCGAAATCGATGAGGCGAGCGGAAACCGCGCCGAAGCCGAACGCGAACGTACCGAGGCGGATCGCTTGAGCGCGCACTGACATCGGGCGGGACAAGCCTCACTCCAACGTACATTCCTTGGCGAGATTCCGGAAGACCTCGCGAGCGTGTTCGTACGCTTTTCTGGCCTCGGGTAACTCGGGAGCTGATATCCTCGGGGATTTCTGACTCCAGCACTGATCCACTGCTGCCAGGCACCACTCGGCGCTGCGCCGCGACGCACGGATAGGCTTGCCGCCTACGATCACGAACATGGGATTGGTGTGCGAGGAAGGAAGAATGCGAAGCGCGACCCAGCTGCTGCGCCGGATGGGAACGCTGAACTGGAGTCTGCGAACGGCACCATCCGCAGTGATCTCGCGGCGAGCTTGAACTTTGCCGTTTACGACCACCTCTACGGGTACGTTCCTGGTGTCACCGATCCGCGCGCGTTCGATACTCCAATAAGGTTTTTTGTCGAAGGGCTGGTGGCGAATCTTCTCATCTGGGACTGGGTCGAGATAGGCTGCCGCGTTCACTTCCAAGTGGGCCACGCCTGGGCTGGCCAAATCGACCTCACTCTGGTGGATTTCCACTTCAACGCTATTGACCTTGAAGTCCATCAGATGGCTGCGCCCGTCGGACACGTAGCTCGCGCCGCTGCGGATCGCTTTCACCCAATCGTCATACGTCAAGGTCGCGAGACCGAGCTTGGCGTAGGTTCTGCCTTCGCCGACGCGGCCGTCATCGATACAAGGAAAGTCTGTTTCACCCGCGATTCGGGTCCGAAAACCTACGTTGAGGGTGTGGTACCAGATATTGAGTTCCCAGGGATACGGGGTGTCCCCCGTCGAAATGAAATCGACCGCGTCAGGGTAGGTGACATCTACAATGTATTCATTGGCACCCACGCCGTCGAAACCAGGAATTTCGTAGTTGGGTAAATTCTGGCTCTGGAGCGCGAGGCCCCATCCGGAGTGCGGGAACCCGACTGTCGCACCTTGCGACTTTGCCCACTGGAGGATCGGCAAGTCCCAGGTTGGCCAGTCCTCAATGCGCTGCGTGCCAGGGTAATCCTGCTCTCTCAGGTCCAACAGCACAAGGTGTCCACAATGGCTCGATGGGAATCCGGACACTTCAAGATCGTAATGCAGCAAGCAACTGGGCCTGGAATGCGGGTCGTCGTGCCTCCCGCGAAAAAAGCGCTTCTGATAGTAGTAGCAGGGACCCCAGGTAAGAACGCTGCTTACATTCAAGTGTTCGCCACGCACTTGGCGGTCCATGTCCCTCGGCTCAACGCCTTCGGTCGGATTCGCATAGTGTGCACACCCTGCAGCGTGAATGTGGTGGTCGCCCGAGTACCAGCCGCTTCTCGCCGGGTCAATCCATCTTTTGAGCCGGAAGTGGAGCTCGCGCGGCGCGTCCGCGTCCACGGCAAACTTGCGGGTCTCCGCCACATACTCAGGGCCCCCCGTGCAAGTGACCGTGAATTCCCCCGGAGGCAGTGTAATGTACTCGCCGTTCGCGCGGTAGACTTGCGGCTGAAAGAAGAAGTCAGGGGCAAGACGCTTTGCGGGGTTGGGATAGATGCGGCCGAGGCTGTCACGAAACACGAAAGACGCCATACTCGGCTCGCCGTTCTCGTCAAGAACCTGCAACTGAATCGAATGCGCGGCCGCAATGTTGAAGAGAACCGTAATCTCGTTCTGGAAGCCAAGGTCCTGTGTTCCTTGGCCGACGTTGAAGCCCAGTCTGGCGGAGTGAGGGCCGGCGTCCCTGCTGTAAATCACGAGCAACCGGTATTCAAGCGGGAAGCCCGAGAGGCGCTGGACGAAGGGCGGTTTGTCATAAAGTGAGATTTCGGCCCAGCGCTCGCGGATGTCGGCGGGAGTCAGCCGAGTTGTAGGGGGGTGCCAGGCAACGTCGAAATCGGACTTGTAGACGGGGCCAGCGTTAGGACTCTCGACAGCAAGCGGTGCCGTCGTTCCGGCGTGATTCACAACCTTAACCAGAAAGAGGCGCGTGCCATCCTGGATGAGATCCGGCGCGGCCAAACCGCGCTTCACCGCCACGCGGCTTTCGGGGTTGATCTCCACCGTGGCCAGCGCGTTCTTGTCGAGAACGCTCTCCAGTTCCGCCACCGCGTCCCCTTCGTCCGGGTTGGACAAAGCTTTATTGATTTGGTCCTCATCTGATGGCGGTAGCGGTTGCCCGAGATAGCGTAGTACGGTTTGAATTTGACGGGCCTCGTCGGCAAGAGGCTGCAACGGTATTTTCTCGTCTGGTGAGCCGGGCCGTCCTGGCGTAGAACGCGACGCCTGCAAAAGCAGAAAGGCCGTGGATTCTGCGCGAGCCGGGTCGCCTGCTCGGCGGTGCTTTGTTCCGGAAGTGCTCGTTGTCTCCCGCACATTGGTAACTGTTGCTGGGGTCCGGGAAACACACTGATGAGTGAAGTTGGCGGTGAGACCTGCCGACGCCCCCGTGCGGAGTGGGGCCGGAGAGAACGAGCAAGAGATCAACACTAGCAAGAAACCTTGAAGCAGCTTCAATGAGCTGCGAACCATGTAGACTCCCTCCTTATAGAGTCCGACGGAATCGATGGGCGCACAACAATCACGCCTGCAGCATGGCTTTCGCAAGTTGCCTAAGAGCCACAAACCGGTCAGCCGATATAGGTTCTATGAGCGGCGAACTGGAGTGAAACTAACCGTCTTGACGACCTCACGGTCGCGTGGCAATACCTCCAGATATTTGAAGTCGGTTCCTACCACCCCGGAAGTCACGTTACCTATCGGAGGCGCGAAGGCGTCAACGGCCACAATCGGGCACTTGGCCTCCCAGGCCCGTATCAGCAAATTCGACTCTTGGTAGGGGCGAAGATTAAGATTCGTACCGCTGTTGACAGCATGAAAAATCACCTGAGCACCTGCCCTGGCCAGCTTAAGTGTCAGGTGAGGATCTGGACCGTCGCTGAAGCCGGGAGTTACCCAAAGGTCGTTGCAAATCAGGGTTCCGAACTTTATTCCGCCGAGGACGTGAATCATAGGATACTCGCCCGCAGTGAATTCTGACTCGTTGTAACAGAGACAAGTCTTAGCATATTGGTCGACCAGCTTCCCCGCGGCATCGACAATGCGGATTTCGTCGTACGTCTTGCCCCCTTGCTTCCAGCCGGTAGCAATCAGACCGACAGTTCGAGACTTCCGGCACAGTGCTTGCACATCAGCAAAGGCCGAACCCACTTCATTCTGATCGAAGCCCGCGTAATAACCGCTCAAGAATGCCTCGGGGAATAGAACCCAATCAGCTCCTTCCTTACTCGCCTGCTCGAATACAGCTCGAGCCGTGGCTAGGTTTCGGCTGACGTCATGGGTGCTGACGACCTGCGCCAGGGTGACCCGCTGCGGCCGAAGGGCACTAGGAGGTTCGTGTGAAGTCTGACTCCTCGCGGCGGCCGCAAGTCCGGCCACAGCGAGACTCGCTGAACCAACAAGGAAGCGGCGGCGCGAGTGCACCGAGTTCGGCCAGCGTAGGAATCCCTGTTTCAAACTCGCACACATCTGCAGGCTTTCTTCGCGGGACGGGCGTCCGAAATCAGTAAAGAGTTCGTGGCTGCCTGCGGTTCTAAAGGCGCTTGGACTCTGGCGTATACGTATCCCTTTTCCGAGTCGCAGCTCAACGATAAGCGGAGGCTCGTGAGCGCCAACTTAGTCGTCCGGAATCGGCGGGCAGCCCGGGAACTCACTCAAAAACGTGTTGCCGATGTAACCCAAATACTTAATCCCGATTTCGCTCGTGGCAAAGGCGTCCACGGTTAGCTCGCGAAGAAAAGCAAAGAAGTCGATCCCCGGCGAAAGACCGGAGTCGTTGTCCCTGTTGGCACGGTAGGCGATCAGATCGAGGATGCCTTTCTGCTCAGCCGGCGAGCACTCCATGTAGACAGCGTTGTAACGCTTGAGGCAGGTGGCGTTGAGCCATATCAGCCCCCCGCCTAGTCGCCGCTGGTAGTCTTCATTCTCGCTCGTTAGCAGGTCGATAAACTCCGGTGCGCCGGCTTCGAGGGCTCCGCCGCTGCTCTCATCGGCGGGTATGATCGCGCCACACAGTGCTTTAAGAAGCTCGTATTCATCCGGCCTAAAGAACTTGGGTGTGTACGCTCCAGCGCGTGTCCTTTCCTCACGCAAAGCGCTGTGCATGTGGCCGGCCGACTCGATGGACACGAGCAGTGGTGCCGAAGCGCCGGCGGAGATCCCCACGCCAATGGCCTGCAGAACCTTCCGGCGCGTCAAAGATTTCGATGCCATTACCAGTTCGCTCCTCGGTACGACCCCCGGTTCAACTGCCAAGACGCTACAGATTCCCTCTCTTCGCCTCCGCCAGTAAGTAGTCGGAGGCTCGCCAGCAGACCGCCATGATCGTCAAGGTCGGATTCTTGTCCGGGTTGGTCACGAAGCATGCCCCATCCGTCACAAACAAGTTCTTGACGTCATGAGCCTGGCAGAACCCATTAAGAGCCGACGTTTTCGGGTCTGACCCCATCCGTACCGTTCCCAACTCATGGAGGATGGCTCCGCCGGCGGCGATACCGTACGGGAGTTCCCCGCCCGTCTCCGTCTTGGTAAGGTAGGTTCCGCCTGTCGCTTCAACAATACTCCGGAAGGTTTCTTGCATGTCCTTCGCCATTCTGATCTCGTTCGGCCCCCATTTGAAGTGAAACCGCAGGACCGGAATTCCCCATTCGTCCACAACATTCGGATCGATTTCACAGTAGGTGTCTTGATTGGGAATCATCTCGCCGCGACCTGCGAACCCGATGATAGTGCCGTAGTGCTCGAGGCATTTCTGCTTGAGCCCGGACCCATAGCCCTCAAACTGCCGGCACACGCCGTTGAACTGGCCGAACGTCGGCATCCTTCGGCCGCCGCCGAACTCGATGTGATATCCACGCTGAAATTCATTCTTGCGATCGAACTTCCACCAGGGGACGTAAAGGTGCATTCCCCCTACACCATCGTGATTATGGGGTGGCACCTTCTCGAGCTGAGGGAAATAGCCGGCGCCGCTCGATCCGACGGTATCCGTCAAGTAGCGCCCTACCGATCCCGAGGCGTTTCCCAGACCGTTGGGGAAGAGGTGCGATTTTGAATTCAGGAGGAGTCGGGCGGACTCGCAAGCGCTAGCGCCGATGATGAACGCTCGAGCCCGCAGTTGGCGCTCCTTACGAGTCGTTTTGTCAACGTAGGAAACCGCTTCTACTTTGCCGCTCTTTCCTAGGAGCAGTTCCCTCGCCATCCC
The DNA here is from genome assembly GCA_035945295.1 of Terriglobia bacterium. GTDB lineage: Bacteria > Acidobacteriota > Terriglobia > UBA7540 > UBA7540 > QHZK01. The sequence goes on from DASZAI010000081.1 coordinate 8,767, forward strand.
ATTCGTGACCAGGGTCAACCGGCCGGTGGCCAAGGCCGGGGGGATCATGACCTGGCTCGAGCTGAAGTTGGAGGCCGTGCGGCAGCCGCGGTCACACTGCGCGCAATAGTGGCAGGGTGGCCTTCCGTGGGCTGCTTTTGTGATGATGGCGAGCCGCGAGGGTACGCAGAGTACCTTCAGTTTGTCACAGGCCTTCTTGATGATGAGCTCGGTACAGCGGGGCTTGGGCGGTGGAAGAAAAACACCGTCCGGCGCGCTGGGGATATTCTCCTTGCTACCGAACACACCGATGAAGGACTCGACCTTGTCATAGTAGGGCGAGAGATCTTGGTAGGTAATGGGCCAGTTGTCCCCCATCCCGTCGGCAGACCGTCCTTTGAAATCGACTTCTGCGAAGCGCAGCGCGATTCGCGCCCAGTGATTGGTCCGGCCGCCCACAATACGCGAACGGAGCCACATAAACTTCGAATCGGGTGCGTTGGTATACGGTTCGCCTTTGATCGTGAAGTAGGCATTGGGGGCCGTGAACTCGCTGAGATAGGGAATGTTGTAGTACATCCCGGCGATTCCCGCGCCGCGATGGGCGAGCTCGTACGGCCACACATGTTCCTTAAAGTCCTTTGAGGGATCTAACGGAGGGCCGGCCTCAAGCATGACCACCTCGAGGCCCCCTTCGGTGAGCACCTTAGCGGCTGTGCCGCCCGCGGCCCCGGATCCGACGATGCAAACATCGTATACCTTCGGGGAGCGAATAATCTCCACGGCTTCGTTCAACCCCCGGTTTTAGCCTAGAAAAGCAGCCGCCCCGACCTATGCTACGGGCTTAGATGCCTGACTCCGGTCTGGTTTCCTTAGGTCTAACCGAGCCGCGCGAGACCTCTGCGGCAAATTCTTGTCCAGCGCCTACATGAGCTGACGGGCGAATTCCACGCAACGCGTCACGTCGGGCTGTGGGTTTTGCTCCTGGCCTTCGTATTCAATCGCGACAAGCCCGGCAAATCCCCGCTTCTCGAGTAACGCAATCACCGCTTTACTCTTCGCGATACCCGTGCCGAGCACCACGTTCTTGTCGTCGCCTGCTCGCTCTACATCCTTAAGGTGGACTAGTTGGAGGCGAGGCCACAGCTTTTCAAGCGCCTGAACAGGGTCGTACCCGCAAGAAGCCATGTGTCCGGCGTCCATGGTCGCGCCGATGGTCTCCGACACATTTGCAAGCGCCCCAAGGACGTCCTCAGGACTTTCGTATGCAAATTTTCGGCCTCGAAACCAATGGTTGTGAATGCCGAACTTTAATCCCTCTCTCGTAAAAGTGGCGTCAACCAGCTTCAGGCTTTCTCCCACGGCCGATCCGGAGACGTGACGCACGCCAAGCCCCCGCGCGACCTCGACAGTTGTGTTAACGTCCGCCTGAGTTTTCATGTCACCGCAGAAATAAGAGACCGCCTGGATTCCTGCTTGCTCGAGTTTCCGGCGAAGCATTTGGACTGCTTGCAATTTAACATTGGGAAGAAAATAATTCGGGCTTGACAGCTCGATTTGGTGAATCTTGAGGGTCAACAGATCCTCAATCATCTGCTCTTCACTTAGCCCTCGATACGTATAGGTGCCGATTCCCAGATCGAAATGAGCGCTGGCCCAGAGTGTCCTTCGGACCGTAAGTATTCCAAGCCCGGCAGCGCCGATGAAGCGGCGACGATTAAGCATTTCCCATCCTTCTCGCAGCTTTGAACTCTTCGAGATGCTCGACCCACCGGCTGTTTTCGGGAACCGGCCAACCGTCCTCAAGGTCACCGCTGGCAGCCGGCGGACTCTCAATCAACGGACAGATTAGCGGTCCACAGGCTGCCTTTCGGCCACACCTCTTATGAAGTGAAGCCCTTCGACCGCGAGATCATCCCCTGAGGCTGCCAGGTCCCGCCAGATGGACGCCGCCGAAGCCAGTTCGGGTTCGGGTTGAGCGAAAGATTCGATGGTTAGCCACCCGTCATAGCCGACGTTCCTCAGCACGGAGACGATTCCGTGCCAATCGACATGTCCAGTCCCCGGAATGCCTCGGTCATTCTCAGAAATATGAACGTGCCCGAGATCCTTCGCCACCGCGCGTAGCGAATCAGCAGGTCTCTGCTCCTCAATATTCGCGTGAAATGTATCAAAATGGATACGCACATTGGGCGCCCCGATTTGTTGAACCAGCCTCGATGCGTCTTCTAACGTATTAAGAAAATAGGTTTCGAAGCGGTTGAGCGGCTCAAGGCACAGCGTTACGCCCAGTTCTTCAGCTCGACTTGCCACAGCCTGAAGCCCCTCGACGGCGCGCTCCCATTCCTCTGGCGTGCGGCGACTTCCGGTCATCACTCCGAGCCCAGCGTAGAGTGGTCCGCACATTAGGCGTGCACCCAAATCCGCAGTTCTTTCCACACAGCGTTTCAGATAGCTGATTCCCCGGGCGCGAACCTCGGGTTCAGCACTCACAAGATGCGCTTCACGCGGTAGAACACTGCAGGTTGTGCGCTCTAAACCCAAGCTGTCGAGCATTCGCTTCACTGAGGTAATGTCGGCAGGTTCTTCTTCCGAGAGAAATGGTTCAACGCCGTCGAAACCCCACTCCCGGATCCGAGCAAGAAGGCCGGCATGCTGCTTGCCAATATGAGTCGTCCATACCATCAGGTTGACGCCATATCTCATGTTGGACCTCGGACCGACGCCCATTGATCTGCCAGGCGTGGGCAAAGCGTCGTAAATACTCAAAACGAGCGAGGGCCGTCCTGTTGCTCAGCCCACTCCATACGGTACGGGCTATTGAGATCGACTTCATCGAGTCCGGAAATTCACTTGGCCGATGGCGACTTTCGGGTTGCCTCGTGTCGACTTGAAGCAAGCGCCAACGTGGCCCCTTAAAGTTCCGGCGCAAACCGAAGGGGGCTGCGTAGGCCCCCTCCGGCCGCGACCGTTCTTCAGAGTCGCCTCAGGTCCCCTAGAAACTGAACCTGAGGGCGAATTGTATGAGGCGCGGCTCATTAACCTGAGAGTTGACAACGCCGAAATTTGGCTGATCAGGCTGACAGCAGGTAGTGGCCGGAGGCCCGAATTGGGGCTTGTTGAACAAGTTGAAGACTTCTGCCCGGAACTGCAAGCCCAGTTTGTTCTCCGGCCCAAAGTTGGTGTTCTTGAACAGCGCAAAGTCAAAGTTGTTGATGCCCTGGGCTCGAAGCACCGCATCGACCCTGCTTTCAGTGCCGTAAGTGTACGGTGCGGGGACACTGAATGCCGATGTGTCGAACCACTCGTTCAGGCGGCTTTCCGGCGATCCGTTCAGCGCGCCACTTCCAATCTTGTTGGGCCGCTGGCCGTCGTTAGGGCCAATGGTGCCCCCAGCGAGGCCGAAGTTTAGCGGAATTCCCCTTTGGAACGTGGTCACACCCTCGATTCCCCAGCCTCCCACCAACTTGTCCGCAGCCCCACTGCTCGCGGACAGAAAGCGCTTGCCATGACCGACGGGCAAATCCAAGACATAACTAATCACGAACCGTTGAGGAACGTCGAAAACTGAGACGGACCGTTCACCCTTAAGGTTGTTCCAGTCTTGGATATTACCGTACCCACCCGCATCCAACCAGGATATCAGAGAGTCGATATCCCCATTCGTCATCAATTTTGAAGCAGTATAGGCGGCGAGGATGGATCCACCGCCTTTGAGCCGCTTCTCCACTTTGACCTGCAAGGAATGGTATATGCTGCTGCCGAATCCGCTTGCATTGATATTCACACCCGAGTACTGCGGGTAGGGCAGCAAAAGCTGGCCGAGGAAGGTTGTGGGCGCCGCCAAGTATGTTCCATTCGTGATCAGACCGTAGAATGGATTGGGCACCGTATCAAACATGTGGGATCCCAGTGAAAGATACTTGTCCGGGAGGGCATTGATCTCTTGCGCGAAGTCCGGCAAATGTGTGCCCTTGGACCCGGCATAGGCCAAGTCAATCAGGGTTCCATCGGGAAGTTCCCGCTGTACGTCCAAGTTCCACTGCTGATTGTATCCGTAAGGGGTGTTGGGAAAGTCCATCCAGAACCACTGCCCCAAGGCAAGCTGCTTGATGCCGGGAGAGCGCCCAGGAGGCTGGGTAATCCCTGTTGGGTAGGGGTTGGCGATAGTAAAGGTCGGCCCGCCAATGCACCCAGCGGGTGAGGGATTGACGCAGGGGGTTAAACCACCATCAACCGACCCTACATAAGAAGTACCGATCGAGTTTGCGAAATCGATGGTTGGACCCGAGTCGTATTCAACAAAGTTTGGAATAAAAAAGATCCCGTATCCGCCTCGAATCACTGTTCGGTTCTTCAGCTTGTACGCGAATCCTAGTCGTGGTTGAAATTCTCTCCAATTAGTGTTAATGCCACTACGGCTGCTGCGGGCCGGCGAGGCAACGAATTCGACGTCCCCCTTCACCGGCAATCCTGGCACCATGCCAGCGACGGTATTTATCGGAGTTGGCTGTACGATATTTGCTTCATTGGCGTCGAACCAGGTTATCCGATTGAACCGCTCGGTAAAGGGGATATCTAACTGCCAGCGGAGACCGAGACTCAGAGTCAGGTTCTTGGTTGCCCGGAAGTTATCGTCAAGATAGAGGGCGGCATATTTTACTGAGGCCGCCGTTCTCGATGGGGTAGTTGCAGAGCCCCCGTTTGAGTACCCTAAGAGGAAGGAGGCTATCCCGGCGCCGCCGTTTTTGTTAACGGGATCACTCGACGTGAAACCGTTGTCGAAACCGAACGACCCGGTGGCTTCATTCGACTGAATGTAGTTGAAGGTATCGCGACGGAAGTCGCCCCCCATCTTTAGCGAATGGCGGCCTGCGATCTTGGTCAAGCTGCCGCCAATCCCTTCATCGTCATTGGCCCGTGTGATGTCGCTACCTGCTCCTCCACTGCCAAAAATACCACCGTCATCAAACCCCTGGACGATCGGGACGGGCTCCACGGGGAACGCCACCTGGCTGTTCAACGAAGCCGGCCAACCGAGCTGGGTAAGGTCAAAAGGTTCATTGACTGGCTTTCGACGAAAAACAAACCGGTTCGCCGTGAACCGCACGTCGAGGATCGTAGTTGGCGAGAGGTTGTAACTGTCGTCGATCACACCGTTATGGGTGTGGGACTTTTCGGTGCAGCGATCCGGGCACACTCCGGTTCCGTACGGGTCGGTAGGGAGACTCAGGTCGGTCCAGTAGGTGTAACGGGCAAAGATTCGCTGCTTGTCGCTGACGTTTTGGTCGCCGCGAAGAACAAGCTGGTCGTTATCACCACCCACGCTGGTGTTGTGCACAAAGTTGCTGATGTGCGTGAAGGGCTGTCCGGAAAGGTTGGGCAACGGCCATAGGCTAAGCATCTTGGCAGCCGCTGGATTGATCGATCCAGGGCAGATGACATTTAATTGTCCGTTGCAGCTAATCTGGTCACGCGCGTAGATCGGCGCACCTGTTGCATCGACTCCGACTTGTCGCGTGGTCGTTGGGTCATACACCGGAATCAGGTTTCCACTGCTGTCCCGCAGATTGGAGAGGTCACCAGTTCTCTCAGCCAGGGTTGGTACAGTAAGTAGGTAGGTCTGACCTTCGCGCCGCCGGTAGCCCTCATAGCTCGCAAACCAGAAAGTCTTGTTGCGACCATCATAGACGTGAGGAAGCACCAAAGGGCCACCCGCATTTGCTCCGAATTGGTTTTGAACGAAGGGTGGACGGTCCAGCCCACCGGCATTGCCGAAGAAAGTGTTAGCGTTAAGCACCTTGTTGCGCATGAACTCGTAGACAGTCCCGTGCAGACTGTTGGTGCCCGATTTGGTGGTGAAGTTAATGATCCCACCCGCGAAACGGCCCCATTCCGCTGACAGGTTATTCGTCTGGACCTTGAATTCCTGAACCGAATCCTGCGTGGGAACGAGGCTCACATCACCCCATCCAATCGTATTCACCGGCACGCCATCGATGTAGATTGCGCCCTGACCTGCCATCGCCCCGCCGATCATGTAATTGCCGACGGCAGAGAGGTTTTGGCCGGTTGGATTGTTCATTGCTCCGCCCAGCGGTATCACGCTGGGCACGAGAGCAGCCAGGTTCAACGGGTTGCGCCCGTTCAGAGGTAGCTCGGTCGCTTTCCTCTCTTCAACAACCTGTCCTAGGTCCGCGGTCTGGGGTTGAAGGAGAGGCGTCTGGGCCGTGACTTCGACCGTTTGCGTCAAAGCGCCAACCGCAAGAATAACGTCGATCCTAACAGTGTTTTGCACTTCCACCACGATGGGATCACGGATGAAATGCTTGAAACCTTCCTTCTCCCCGTCAATGCGGTAGTCCCCGGGGACGAGATTCACAAACTCATACAGCCCTTCGTTGTTGCTAGCCGTAACACGCTTCTCAGATGTCCTCAGGTTTGTCAACGTCACCTTTGCGTCAGGGACGACTGCCCCCGAGGAGTCCACAACTGAACCGGAGATGGAACCAAACGTAGTCTGCGCCATCCCCATCGAGCACGCTAGTAACAGAATTCCCATTTCCAGCAGCAGACAAACCACTGCTCGCCACACGCCTCTTTGCGATGTCATAGCATCCTGGCTGTCTCTCATTTTCCGCCCTCCACAACTGATTCCCGTCACCCGACGCCCCACCGCAGATATAACTCGAAGAAGACTCCGCTGCGCGCTCCATACGAAAACACGTGGCAATCGAATGGGTCGCGAGTTGCGCACGAACCCGTCTTGTTTCGTCAAGCAGCTTTCGGCAAGAATGCCGGCCGCTTCCCACCACAGTCCGGCATGCTATTGTGCAAGCATGCGGCTTGTCTAGACCCTAATTTGCGGAACGCGATAGGGACAGTTTGCGTCAGGCAGAATAGCACACAAGGCTTAGTATTGGGCTTGAAATCGCGCTGGCAATTGAACTATAAAGCGAGAACGCGCTTGATTTGCGCCGCTTCCCGATTGACACTACTAGCGGCCGGAGATGGACCGATGGCGAGGGCTCGCGTAGTTGGCGATAGACCCCATGTAGCACTCTTGCTTGAAACGTCAACCGAATATGGTCGCGGGCTTCTTCGTGGCATCCTGCGTTACTCTCGCTTACGCGGGCCGTGGTCACTGTACGTGGCCCCGGGCCATCTTGAACAGGTTTTACCGAGAGCGAAGTCCTGGAGCGGCAACGGCATTATCGCGCGCGTTCGCTCGGCTGAAATGGCGCGACGGATTCGTGCTACCGGTCTTCCATTCGTCGCCTCTTCGCTGGACGAGTCGCATTTCCCGCGAAGTCGACACCGATTCGGCGAAATCCGTACGAGTTCCACCGCTATCGCAGGCATTGCCGGGGCACACCTGCTGGAGCGAAAGCTGCGCCATTTTGCATACTGCGGATTTCTGCACTGCGCGTGGTCTGTGCGCAGGGAAAAAGCCTTCTGTCAGTACCTGAGTGTGCAGGGGTTTGGCTGTCAGGCGCATCAGATCGACATGACGAACTGGATGCAACGGCCAAACTGGATCGAAACATGGGAGGGTGAGCAGCCCATACTTGTGGAATGGCTTAGATCGCTGCCTAAGCCCGTTGGCTTGATGGCATGCAACGATATCTGTGGTCGCGAAGTGGTCCAGGCTTGCGCGGTTGCTGGTGTCCGCGTGCCCGACGATATCGCGGTTGTTGGCGTCGACAACGACGAGATGATGTGCGAGCTCTCCAATCCTACGCTTTCGAGCGTTGCCCTGAACTTGGGAAAGGCGGGGTACGAGGCCGCCGAACTCCTGGACTGCTTGATGGCTGGTCGTACACCGGAGAGGTCTGTGGTGGAAGTCGAGCCGCTCAATGTTTTCATTCGACAGTCAAGCGATTTTGTCGCGCAAGAAGATCCTCGGGTTGCCGATGCTCTGCGATTTATAAGGAACTACGCGGCGCAACCCATCTGTGTTCCGGATGTCGTTGAGCATGCAGGCGTCTCTCGACGGACGCTCGAGAGACGGTTCGCACTCGCGGTTGGCCACTCCATCAGCTCAGAGATCAGGGAATGCCGGCTGGAACGGGCAAAACGGCTGCTCATTGAGACCAACTTGCCCTCGTATCGTGTAGGTGAAGGAGCCGGTTTCGGAACGATCAAAACCTTCAACCGCACTTTTCGTCGAGCCGCACGCGTTTCTCCGCAGCGATTTAGGCAGACCAGCAGAAGCCACGTTAGCCCCTCTTAGCACCAGTTTGAGAGTGAGCTATTTTAATGGCTTAGAAGGAAGCGACTGAAGGCGTTTGATAAGCTCCACACGGTTCGAAGCAAAAGTCGTGCACGTGCCGAGTCAGATGCTTGTGCACGTCCGGCTAGAGCCTTCGATGAACGCCTGGTAGATGATGATCTTTGACGGTGAACATCCATGAGATCGGACTGCCGCCCCGGCCTCCACGTGGTTGTGCAGGGATCGAAGGTTCCGCTCATGTGACGCCCCATCGACTGGCTATTCTTATGCGACCGAGTTGCTCCGGCTCGGGAGGTCAGCCTCCCGGCTATAGTGCGGTTGCTCGCGGCCACAAAGATGTCCGCATGACCTTTCTCTATGTACTGTAACCCAACAGAGTTGCAGCGTGAATTCTACAAGGCTCGACAGGAAGCGACTCAGCCGCATCGCCGCATGCTCTTTCACTTCCCCTAGGCATCCACCGCGCCGACCTTCCTGGGATCTGCCGGGCGCAGACCACGACCTGCCACCTCCTGGAGATGTAACCGCCGTCAGCGCGGCGATGAGAAAGTCAGCGCCAGGGTGCAACGCTTAAACTGGCGAATCCTCGGCGTTGCTTCACAACTGGACAGGATCGCCAGAGCCGAAGAATGAGGAAAGATTGGCCAGTCAATCGGCACAATCGTCCCAGGAGTGAACGGACCGCAGAATGCCAAGTCGCCACGACATCTTTGCATTGAAAGATTATCTGCCGGCCCTTTCCAACGCTCGCCAAGCGCTAGGGCGGCGGCTGCTGAGCCGTATTCGGTGGTCAGGCCTTTACGTAGAGGGCCGGACCCGGAGTTTCTTCCTCACAATGGACACCATCGTCAGAAAGCCTTTATTCTACAAGTACCTACGATGATGAATAAGGACGTGAGATTCTCAATCTCAAAACCCGGGTTCGATTCCCGGTAGCGCTACCAAATCTTCAAGTTAGCATTTCAGCCGCATAAACAAAGGGACTTATTGAGGCCTGCCGGGTTTCTCTATACTCCCTGGCAGTCTTTCCGGTCTGTGTGAAACCCCACAGAACTGGACACCACATGGACACCACGGAGGAGGGTGGTACCCTTCGGTCCCGTGCCTAGCGTAGTGTCAGGTGCGGTTGCCGCAGATAGAGCTGTGGAGGGTGTGTTCCTTCGAACGCCACGCTGGAGCCGA
>DASZAI010000082.1:0-10660 GCA_035945295.1 Terriglobia bacterium
TTCCCCACGAGTTCATCCAGTTGGCCATCGAGTTTTCTGGTTATTGAACTTGAACCGGAATTTCCGTCTAGCCTGCCCGGCTTTGGGTAGTGTACTCCAGACCGGCGTTGGTTGGCGCCGGATTCTGCGCGGTTAGTCGCCCACGTGGAAGCCAGTGTTCGCTGGCCCGTGGCCCGGATGACTCGCTTCCGCATGGTTCCGAAAAATGGTCTTCCAGGACAAAGGGCCTCCCTTGTCGCCTACTGTTTACCCACGGAGGTTCGGTCGCAATTCTCGCTTCCGGCCTGGCAACAATTCAAGTTGCCGGTTAACGGCCAAACAGTGCTTTGCCCGTCGCTGCCAGGCTCCGTGGCACCAGGAAGGTAAGCCGACAAACCGTCAAGGTGGATCTGGAGACGGCGCGTCATCGAGTCGGATTGGAAATCGCCGCAATATGCGCGGGGAGGTAGGTGCCTGGAATCAATTTGCGATCTGTAATTATCAACCACTGTTGAGAATCGTCACCTATCAGGCGGAGCGCCGGTCTCTGTAATTTCGATAGCAATCTCACCTCTCGAATCGAGAGGCTGGTTCGTGGCATGGAGCGTGTACATGATGCGCAGAGGTCGCGCTGGCCGGTACCCGAAATTCACCCGCAGCGGCCGCGTAAGCTTGAAGCTGCCATGCTCCAGATGCGGAATGAATGCCCTGAAAAATTGGAATTGGCTGTCGCCGCGCACCTCACGGAAGAACTCGAAGGGCGACAGAAGGTCGCGCAATGCAGATTTCGAACGCTGCCATTTTGGATACCAATCCACCGGATCTAGATCTTCTCGGGCAATGGGCGCCGCGATTTTGTCCTTAAGCGCTGAGGGGACTTCCGGCGGCGGCTCTAGCGGTGCAGGCTCCGATACATGCTCATTTACGGACAGGTCCCTGGACAAACCTATCTCGATAGTCGCTTTTTCTGCCGGCATGCGGCCGGTGTTTGAGATTCGGAGCACCAGTAGGATCGAGCGGACCGTCGACGTTTGAGCATCATGCTGGAGACCTAGAAGGTAAGCTGCGCGGCCGTACCATTCTTTCAGCTTCACAGCGTACTCTTCTGTCTCGTCAATCGGATCGGCTGCGTCACTGCGTGCATTTGTTAATCGCTCACGCCTGCCGGCAAGGGCTTCGGAGAGCCAATGAGGGTCTGGTGCGCCCAGTCGCCGTCCTTCGGCAGTCAGGGCTTGCTGTATGTCCGCCGACCGATCCCTCGCCGGTGGAATACTCCAGGGCACGGTCGTGGGTTCTGCCAAGTCGAGCACCAAAAGCGGCACGTCCGCTTCGCGCTCCACGCGATCACGAATCGCCCTAGTATCCTCGACAATCTGCTCCGTCCTCCGGTCGATACGTTGGGTTGCTAGACCAAGGCTCTCCAGCTCTAGCTGTACGGCATCCTGAAAGAGCTGATTTGCTTCTTTCCAGGCCGCTTCATATTCGACTTTCGTAATCAAGGAGCGGAACGTTCGCCTAAGGATCGCGGGAAGGCGAGTGTTAAGGCCCGAATCAAGTGCCTCCGGCATAGTGCGGGGGGCTCGCCGCAGAGACAATGGATTCTCACGAAGAGCTCTGCCCTGAGCGTCCAGGCTCACCATCGTATCGTGGAAGAGGCTGTTGAGCTTGTCGGGTGCGAGTTGTTCGGCAGCAATCGTCGCAAGATTCAGCGGCTTGGTGCCGGACAAGCAACGCTCCCAATTGCTGAACCAATCATGAAAGGGCTGTAGTTCCGGCTCCGCCTGAACCTTCCGGAGGCTCTGGCAGAGGGCCTCGCGATACAGGCCCTCAAGTTCGAGTGAGGGTGCCTTGAGCTTGTCAACAAGCGAAGCCGCGCTGACATCCGCAATTTTCTCAATGATCTTCTCGCCGAATTTATGAGCAGAGTCGTTAAGCAACTTGGAGGTCGACGCGCCCAGCGCGTCTCCTAACCACCCTCCGATAGCGGCACCTAGCGGCCCGGCTAGCACTGCGCCGAGCCCCGCTCCCGCGATGCTAATTGCCGGTTTCACCAAGGGTGTTAAACGAGACTTCGCCATGGGCTCTTGTGGCCTCGAGTAGCGTTCATAATTATAAACGATAGGGCCTGCCGACTGGGTACCAGTGGACGGGTTTCCGCTCAAGACGTCAAGGTGAGTGGACTGGAAGCCGACGCGGCTTGCCTTCACGTCAATTTGACGAATAACGTGCTACCCTGACAATGAGCTTGGGCGAGGACACAGGTTGAGAAATCGCCTTCCCGTAAGCGACGTTTGTACATTGCGGACACCAACCGCTTCTGTCGGATGCCCAGTCGCGCCGCGAGTCCGAGTCGCGGAAAAGCTACATTCTCGCTTTTGCAGTCCGTCGATCGTCTCCTGTTACAATCCCGGAGGTTCGTCCCCCTCGAAATACGGGTCATATCCGTTGAAAAAGAGGCACTCCAGGCGCTCTGCATCCCGAAGAACATCGCCTGGAACGCGCTTGCGCTCAACTTCCAGGAAGTCGACCAGTCCGTTGGCCACGCAGGCGACGCGCCGGTGAATCAGAGAATCAGACTTCGTCAACTCGGCGTAGCGTTTCGTGGCCGTCCAAAAAGCCTTGAACTGCTGGAAGGGATACTTTCGCTTGTCTGCGGACAGGGCCTCCTGGAAATCCTCCCAGCACTTCGTGACCTCGGCGGCTAACCGGTCCTTTTCTGTAGACGTCATGTCCTTGGTTCTCCTCCGGCATCGTACGAAGACCGTAGTGTACTCTCCCGCGCTCTTCCGGACACATCTCTTCGCATTCGGACTGACATGCACTCCTGTTACATCACAGACGACGGTTCCGGCGGGTGCCCTACAGACATGCACCACGGCAAATCCTGCTGGCACACTCGAAACTGCTGGGTGCCGGACCCACTGCGCGAGTTCGAGTCCACGAACCAGACCGCCGCCTCCCCCGACCGATCAAAGGGCTTCAAGAAGTTTCCCGACCCAGTATTCCGGCGGCCGGGACTGCGCGGCGCCCAGTTATCCGGGGATCTTCAGGTGGGCACAGCTCATTTGACGGGAAGGGGACTTTTCAGGCCGGATCCCGAGCGCGGGTCGTGAGTGTTGTAGCAGCCGCCGGTTCTTACGATTGAAACGTCTGGGACGAAGTCTCTAGGCTTGCCGGTTGTTTCCGTGTAGCCGACGATTCTTCTATGGCCAGCCGGCGTGGGGTGAGGGCGCCTCGAACGTGAGCACCTGTCCGGTGCGCGCTTGCGCGACTTCGGTAATTTTGTCCATGCCGCGCCACTCGGTGGCGATGATGAACAACGTTTTCTTCTCCACGCCGCCGAGCATGCACGCGAAACAGCCCCGGTCGACCGTCACGGTCTGCAGCTCCTCACCGCCTTCGCGGACGCGCACGCAGCGCTTATTGGGGACGTCGGCATACCATACGGCACCCTCTGCATCGATGCAGATGCCGTCAGGGACGCCGTCGCCGAGGTCGGCCCACACGCGCCGGTTCGATAGACCGCCATCCGCCGCAATGTCGAAAGCACTGAGCTTCTTGCCGTACGACTCGGCGATGATCAACATCAGGTTGTCGGGCGTGATCGCCATGCCATTCGGGAAGGCGAGGCTATCCGCTACCTGTCGAACGGAGCCATCAGGCGTCAGCAGAACGATCCCCGAGCCGCCGTTGATATAGGCATTCCCGCGACCGTCCACGACGATCTCATTCCATCCCATGCCAGCGGGGCCGTGTAAGTCGGCATGGGTCACCAGTGATCCATCGCGCTCCCTGCGGAGCAGACGCCCCTCGCGCCCCGAAACAACCAGCAGCCGCCCGTCAGGCAGCCAGTCGATGCAAAATGGAAGGTCAAAGGGAATCTGAACCGCAATCTCGCTGTGGCCATCGAGATCGACCGCCACAATCTCCCGAGCGCCCCAATCCGAGAACCAAAGACGGTTCTCGTGCCATCGGGGCGATTCACCCATCGCGATACCGGTCATCAGGACTTGAGTATTACGCGCTGGCGACGGTTTAGAGGGCATCGCAACCTCCTCAGGTCCGGGGAATAGCGGCCGCGTCATTCGCCTGTTCTGGCAAGGTGCCGGGCGGATTTTTGCAAAATTCGGTCGCCTTCCATTTCCCGATAACCATTCTTAGATTCTGCCCAGAATGACTTGGTTGCGAATCGCGAGAGCGTCGAGCGTCCCGGATGCGCTGGGCGCCCAGGGCCGCGCATCACCCTGACCGGGACGGCACCGTTACTGAAAAGAACGGTTCCCGTTACGGCCTACGGCGAGTTTCCGCAGATGGTCGGTTTCGAAGTTCGGTACACAAACACCAGGGACTCGAATTTTTCCATAGACGGTGGACGAATCGGCGCTATGCGATTTCGCCCCGACAGGAATCGCGCTGGATGTCTTCGCCACTGACCAGCTTACGGGGCCTTGCGGCGAACAGCGCCAGCAGTTTCAGGGCAATAGGCGCGATGGCGACTTTTCAGGCCAAATCCTGCGCTTTGGCAAGAACTAGCCAGTGGGGAGTAGCTTGCGCGTCCCTACGAGTCTTCAAGGCGTGCTCCGAACTAATTTAGGTTGAGACGCGTGGCTTGGCTTTACCGGTGCGCCCTCCAGTGGGTGCCAATCCGAGCAGGTGCCAGCCTGTTCAACTCGACGTGCGATTCCTTCTGCAGGGTTCCCGCTGGTCGGCAAGGCAAGGTCCCTTCAGACGGCATCGTGGCGGTGTGTTGCCTTTGCTAACTCAGGAGGGGCCTTATCTTATTGTGGACTTCCGTGCAATTTGAGGGTCACCGGGCCCGGCAGAGTTTGGAAATCGTCATAGAGCAGCTTGCTGCCGGCGTAAACTTTCAGCCGGACGCGGTCGCCGGGCCTTCCGTTCAGCGGAAAGTCAAACCTTCCGAGTTCGTCCACGTTGCCTTCGCCCGGTTGGCCGTCCACAACCAGGCGAATCTTGTTCCAATTTTCAGGTGGCGGTACGATCGATCCTCTCAGGCGCGTGACAGGTTGATCGGCTCTTTCCAGCGGCAGGTCCAGCACGTTGCGCAGCAGCTTGTGCCGCTGCCATGCCGGCTTGTAACCATCCACCTCCGGCAGGACTCTGACCGTCGTCCCTTCGAATCTGGCCGGAATGCCCTTGAAATTCGCTTCGCCGTCGGAGCCGATACTCTCAGTACGGCGCGCGTTTTCAAGTTCAAGCGTGATCTTTCCTGAGGTGATTACGGGGACTAAGCCGTCAGCGCTGTGGGCCCGCACTGTCAAATCAAAAGACTCAGCGGGCTGCGGCACCAGCTTAAACCCGCCCACCAGTACCAGGCAAAAGAGCACTACCGGCCCACCGAGCTCCAGTGCATTCCCAAGATGCTTGTGGGTGAAACGAGCGTAGCTCCGCATGGCTCCAAAGAGAAACGCGGCGCACGCCAGCGCCCACGGAATTAGTAAAAGATAGAAGACCTTGTCTTGAACGCCGCTCTCAACGAGTTTTGGAACCTGATAAACGTAGAAGAACAGCAAGCCAATGCCGATCACAAGTCCTGCGAGCGCAATGGCAGAGTAGCCTTGAGCAGAAAGGGGCTGGCCGAGCTCGCCTTAGAATTGGCGGTGCGATTCGTCATTCGGGCTTCTCGCTCCTGGGGCCTGCCTTCTGTTTTATCGTCGCTCGAATTCTCGCGGCCTGGTCTTCATAGACCTTGGCCTCGCTGTCGCGGACCAGCTTGCGAAGCGTAATCGCTAAGTTCTCGGCGATTTCGGCCACCTTCGGGTGACCGGGCCCCAGAGCCTCTTCGTCGATCGCCAGGGCTCGCTTAAAAATCGGCTCAGCGTCGCTGTATTTGCCCTGGGCATGGTAAAGCAGGCCCAGGTTGTTGAGGTACCAAGCAACGTCGGGATGATTGGGCCCCTCCGCATTTTCGGCTATCTCTATGCTTCGTTTGTAGAGCGGCTCGGCATCAGAATACCCCCCCTGGGCGTAGTAAAGCTTCGCCAGGTTGTTCAGGTTATGGGCCACCGCCAGGTCCGAGGGACCTAGCATCTTCTCATTTATCGCCAAGGCTCGCTTGTATAGCGGCTCCGCCTCCCCGTATTTACCTTCGCGATAGTAGGCTATCGCCAGATTGTTGAGGTCTTTCGCCACGTCCGGGTGCTCGGGCCCCAGTGCTTTCTCGTCAATCGCCAACGCCCTTCTATAGCGGCTCCGCCTCCATGTATTTGCGTTGGTCGTCGTAGAGCTTCGCCAGGTTGTTCTGTCGCCACGTGAGGGTGCTCCGGCCCCAGCGCCTTCTCGTCAATCGCCAGGGCCCGCCTATACAGCGGCTCCGCCTCCGCGTATTTCCCTTGCTCCCAATAGAGCTCAGCCAGGTTGTTGAGGTTCGTCGCCAGGGTGGGGTGCTCGGGCCCCAGTGCTTTCTCGTCAGTCGCCAACGCCCTTCTATATAGCGGCTCCGCCTCCGTGTATTTGCCCTGGTCGTCGTAGAGCGCCGCCAGATTGTTGAGGTCTCTAGCCATCCCCGGGTGCTCCGGCCCCAGCGCCTTCTCGTCAATCGCCAGGGCCCGCTTATACAGCGGCTCCGCCTCCGCGTATTCCCCCTGCTCCTTATAGAGCGCCGCCAGATTGTTGAGGTTCGTCGCCACGTGAGGGTGCTCCGGTCCCAGCGCCTCCTCGTCAATCGCCAGGGCCCGTTTATATAGCGGCTCCGCCTCCGCGTATTTCCCTTGGTTGTGGTAGAGCAACGCCAGGTTATTGAGGTCGGTCGCCACGTCCGGGTGCTCGGGCCCCAGTGCTTTCTCGGCAATCGCCAGCGCCCGCTTATACAGTGGTTCCGCCTCGGCGTATTCCCCCCGCTCCGTATAGAGGGCTGCCAGGTTGTTGAGGTCTTTCGCCACGTCCAGGTGCTCGGGCCCCAGTGCTTTCTCGGCAATCGCCAGCGCCCGCTTATACAGTGGTTCCGCCTCGGCGTATTCCCCCTGCTCCGCATAGAGGGCTGCCAGGTTGTTGAGGTCGGTCGCCACGTCCGGGTGCTCGGGCCCCAGCGCCTTTTCGTTTGTCGCCAGCGCCCGCCTATACAGCGGCTCCGCCTCCGTGTATTTTGCTTCTGCCTCCAATACTATCCCCAGATTGTTCAGCACCAGCGGATCGTCACTGTCAACCGCTAACACCTTGCGCAGAGCAGACTCAGCCGCCGGGTAATGTCCTTGCTCGTACTCGGCGCTGGCGAGCGGGACGTATCTTTCAACGAGCCTACCGGACGGGGAAGGTATGGACTCGGAAATGAGTCGGGTCGCTTCGGAGTACCGGAGCTCGTGCAGGGCAGCTAATCCTTTCTGATAAAGGTCCTCGGTTGACTTGGCCCACTGATCGATGGCTGCCGCGAGTTGCTCCGCAGTGAAGCCCAGTTCCTTGGCTTGCGACGCGAGAAATGCATCCACTTCTGCCTGTGCTTTTGCCTGGCTTTCCTGGGAGGATGGCTCGAAGGCTTTGGAGACGAGTTTCGGGCGATACGCAGCCGCAATTATCCTGACATCGCCAGGGCTGCCCGCACCTAATCCGAGAACGCTCGGCTTCTCCAGCTTCGCGAAGACAGGCATCTGCTCACCTTGGAGCGAACTGCGAGGAGATCCGACCGAAGCAGGCTTTGCCTTGAGCTGTGCTGCATCCTGTTCCAAAAGGCACCCGATCGAGCGCCCGGCGAGCAGTCTCCGGTCGCCCGGTCGAAGCACTTGCAGCGGAATGGGGGGCTCTTCGTCCGGATCGGGCAAGACCGTGCGGCCACGAATCAAGTAACAAGGGTCAATAATTACCCAGCCGACCACACGAAAAGTGGCGACGCGACCCACCTTAAGTGGCGGTAGGAGAGGAATCTTGAATTCACCAGAGTCGGTAGTCACATCTGACCCGGCGCCCTCGATGCGAACTTCCGTCCGCGCGACCCCTTGGTCGTTCCCGTCGTGAACCGCGCCGGAGATGTAGCGCGCCTGCGGCCCAACCGCCAGCGGTACGGAGACCAGCACCGCGCAAATGCCGCTCGTGAGCCAAGTCACTCGGGAAGTCACCCGCTCACCCTCCATTCCGGTTGGCCTTATTATCTGCTTTTTAGATGGGAACGCAACAACTCCGAAAGAACCGAGAGAACCTGGAGTGGGGACGGCGGCCGGAGTGGCCTGCGCTTGGCTTGATTTCTTCGGCGGTTAATGGCGGTTTCCCCCCCAGGGCTCGTCCAGCCGCCAACAGCTACCACCCACGCAAACCCGAAGGGCCGGGTTGTGCCTGAAAAACGCCCTTCCTGGAAGATGGGGTCGACTGCCCTTTGAAACGCGGCTGATCCTCATCGACCTGTCGTTAGTAACGAGCGCTGGCCCACTTTTCACCAATGAGCCGCCTTGACAGAGCCTCCTTTCAGCAAGGCATCTGTGCGTCACATTTCTTGGGCGAACTTAAAGCGGGCACACAACCTGCACACAGGCGCAGCCGAGACCAAGACTGGTCGGGGATTTGAAGGGGTGCCACTGATCGGGGCGAATCAGTTACGAACAGCCCCAAAATTCAACCCGAGCCGTGCTCAGCGAACCGGAACGAAGCGTATGGGACTGCTTGCCTAACCCGATCGGCTTGGTCGACAATGGACGTGCCATGCTCACTGACCGGGAACCAGCATTGCGCGCCGCATTTCTCGAAAGCGACAGAACCAGAATCCTCAACCTCCCTCAGGGCGACCGCTTGAGGTCGGTCGCGAAGGAAATTGAGTTCTCAATGGAGGCAGGAACAGGAACTAGCGCTCGGCGGGCTTGCGCCGATTTTCTGAGCACCCTCGCCGCCTTTTACGACGTCGAAGCGCCGGGGATCAGCGTCCTTGCTGCGCGGCCTATCCGAACGCGAGAAGGCGGATGGGCGACGGAACTCTTTGGCGACTACGCACCCGAAACCAAAGTGATTCGCGTGTGGATGAGGACCGCCGTCCGCAAACAGGTGACTTCCTTCGGGACGTTTCTAAGCACACTTTGTCACGAGTTTTGTCACCACCTCGACTATCAGCAGTTCAAGAATGGCGACTCATGGCACACACGCGGCTTTTACGAGCGGCACCGCAGCCCTTTATCACCATGCGCGCGGAACGCCGGTGAAGCGATTATTCTGGAACAAAGTACGGGGCGGGCGTTGGCGGATTCACTGGCTGCGGACGAACCGTGGGCTTTGACCCGGAGAAGTCCTCGTCTTCCTCTGATGCTGGACCCATGTTCGTGCTGTTTTGTTCACTAATTCGTCTCTTTATCTTACCCGGCAATCGTGGAGAAATTGCCTTGGAGAATCTGGCCTCCGCCAACAGCTCGCAGTGTTCATGGTATTTTCGGGCAGCTCCCCAATACGAATATCGCCCCAATACGATCAACAGCTTATGGCGGGCCGCAAAAAGGGGTTTTTGGGCAAGACAAGAAAGCACAACGCGCCCCATCCTTGCCGGCCAGTTTAAGTGGCACGGCATATACCGCAGCGACAGCGCTGACTATTGGAGCAGATGCAGATGTCTACGTAGCGGGAACAACGGCCGCCAAAGACTTCGCGTCCACTGTCGGCGCATTTCAACGTCGGCTGACCGGCAATACGGACGCATTTTGGGCCAGGATTCGGCCGGACAAAAAGTCTGGACATTTGAGCAGCGTTTTACCCATCGCTGGCGGTTCCCGGCAAACCACGGGGGATGCAATTGCAGTGGACAGAACTGGCGCAGTCTCGCTCGGCGGCTGGACGACATCCGCCGATTTTCCGGTTACCCGGAGCGCGCTGATTGGTTAACTTCGCCGCACGGAAGACGGATACCTGCTTCGATTCGCGACCGGCGGGCAACGCATCGAATTCGGCAGTTTCATCGGCGGGGGCACCGAAGACACGGCGTGGAACATGGGAGTCAAAGGGCTCGCGACGGACGAGCACGACAACCTTTATGTCGCAGCGATGGTAAATGAGCCGACTCTGGTTGGAACTCCATGTGCCCTGGCCGCACATCCGGCAGGCAACACTGAGCCGCTCCTTCTTGAACTTGCTTTCGCGGGCCCGCACACACCAAATCCACGTTAAGACTGTCCCTGGGGGCCAGGAACTCCCAGCCCTATGGAAGGCCCTGGGGCATCAGGGTTCCTGGCCCTCAACCGCAAGCCGTTTCTGGAGGATTGGGCTGTCCTCTTTGCGGCCGCTCCAGGAGGGCAAGATTCGGCCGGTCCTCAGCGGTGAGTTCGCGCTCCTCGAAAGCGGTCAGGTGGTTGGTAATCTCGTCTTAAATCGCTCACCGATGGGTGACTTCCCTTTGAGCGAAAACGGACCCAAGGGTCCAAACTAGCCAGCGAGGTAAATCAGGGAACTGAGGCCGAGTTTTTGAGCGACACCCGGAGCGTTCGGGCAGGCCCCCGCCTCTGCGAAGCTTGTATCACCTGCGACAGCACTATCTGCACCATTGCAATTCTTGCTGCGGGCAGTTAGAGCGACCGAAGGAAATTGATGAGATCCTGCTGGTCTTGGGTGGTCAGTCCATTGAAGCGTTCGATGACCTTGTTGGCTTCGCTTCCTGGGCTCTGGTGGTCTTCCACGGCCTCCACTAGATTACTTGTGCGTCCGTCGTGGAGGAAGAAGACCCGTTGTCCGACGCCCCAGAGCGGGGCAGTTCGGAACTCATCGG
>DASZAI010000083.1:0-89222 GCA_035945295.1 Terriglobia bacterium
CGCCCACGCCTCGCCCCAAGGTTACACACAACTGGATGAAGAACTTCCATCTGCACCAGAGTCCCCCGCTGGGAGCCATCCTCGCCGCCGAGCGCGACGACCGGCGGAGTGGCGCGGGGTGAGGGGTGACGGTGTTGGGCGACACCGCAAAGCGGAACTTTCTACTTTGCTCAGATTAGGAACTTTCTACTTTGCCTTGACAGCGCTTTCTTGGTAGAGAAGGCTATAGCTCACGATAATCGAGCCCGGCGCTTGCCGGTTCGTGCGCTGGGCAGGTGCGGCAAGGTGATAGCGTGGAAGCTGTACGACGCGAGTTTCAGTGAGTTTCGGCGGTGTTCGTCAGAGTCTCTGGGAAGTAGGCATTGGTTTCGTACTGCGCCAGCATCCGTTGCGTGTTGAAGAAGCTCCCGTTGACGGCGATGGCGGAACGCATGACCTCGGCGTAGGCCTGGGGGCGCTGGCAGAACAGCGGCACAATCTGCTGTTCCAGCTTCTGATACAAAGAGTCGACCTCGGCGCGCGGATCTCCGTCGCGAACGGTATCGCTGTGACCGATGGCCCATCCCGTGACGCCCTCGAAGCATCCTTCGATCCACCAGCCGTCGAGGATACTCAAACTCGGCACACCGTTCAGAGCCGCTTTCATGCCGCTCGTACCTGACGCTTCGTGCGGCCGCTGAGGCGTGTTCAGCCAGAGGTCGACGCCCGAGGTGATGAGTCGAGCCAGAGCCCAGTCGTAATTTTCCAGGTAAACGAAGCGAGCATCGTCCTTGAGCTGAGCGGCCGCCTCGACCACGCGCCGGATCAGCGCCTTTCCGTCCTCGTCAGCGGGATGAGCTTTTCCAGCGTAGATGATCTGGAGAGGGCCGACTGACTTGGCGATAGCGCGCAGGCGTTCAAGGTCGGAAAAAAGAAGGTCCGCACGCTTGTACGCGGCGGCCCGGCGCGCAAACCCGAGAGTCAGCACGGAGCCGTCCATCGCCACGCCGCTGCGATGCTTGACCTCCTCGATGAGCGCCCCTTTGGCGCGCGCGTGAGCATCCCGAATCTCGTCGGTGTGAACGCCCACGGCATACCGCAGATAAGCGTTGTCGCGGCGCCACTCGGGAATGTGGCGGTCATACAGCCCCTGAAAAGCCGGCGAGGTCCAGGTGACCGCGTGAACGCCGTTGGTGATGGCGTGGATCGGATAGACGGGAAACATGTCGCGGGACACTTCTTCGTGCCGCAACGCCACGCCGTTGATGTAATGCGAAAAGCGCAGAGCGAGGTAGGTCATGTTGAGCACGCCGTCGTGGCAACAGCCGGTCTGATCGAGGAGTTGGGCGCGTCGTTCCCCGAGGACCCGCTTCGCGAGCTCCGGAGGGAATTTGTCGTGGCCGGCCGGGACGGGCGTATGGGTGGTGAAGATGCACTGACGCCGGACGGCGTCGATGTCAGCGTCACCCGGCGTCTGGGCGTTGCGGAGCCGGAGTTGCTCCTCGAGCAAAGCCAAGGTGAGAAAGGACGAATGCCCCTCGTTCATGTGGCAGCCATCCCGCTGACTGAAGCCGAGACGGCGCAGCAAGCTGAAGCCGCCGAAACCCAGTATGGCCTCCTGGCAAATCCGGTAATGGCTATCGCCGCCGTAGAGGGAATCGGTCAGAGTGCGGTCCCAGGGACTGTTCTCCGGTAAATCGGAGTCAAGCAGATAGACTGGAACGGTGTGTCCTGACATTCCGACGATATCGTAGCGCCAAGCGCGAAGGCGGACCTCGCGCCCTTCGATCTCGACCGTCGCCAATTCTGCACCGGGCTGCAATTGCGATTCCGGACTCCACCCGTCCGGATCTTCACGCTGCTGGCCGTGGTCATCGAGGCGCTGGCGGAAGTAACCCTTGCGATACACCAGCGTGACGCCCACCATAGGAAGCTCAATGTCTGCCGCCGAGCGGAGCATGTCACCGGCGAGAATTCCCAGGCCGCCGCTGTACGTGGGGAAGGACGGCGCGAGGGCAATCTCCATGGAGAAGTAAGCGATTTTGCCAGTTCCCGGTGGAGAAGGCATACGTAGAAGATCCTTGTCCTAGGACGTTTTTCGACAGGCGCTAATTCGCATTGAAGAGATCGAGGCGCGAGCGGACCACCTGTTTCACGGCCTCGACGGCTCCCGAGAGAATCTTGTAGGGGGCTACGGCTTCGCGATCTTGCGCCAGCGCCGACTCGAGGCCGCGTCGCCAGGCAAGGCGCAGTTCAGTGTTGATGTGAACGATGGTGATCCCGGCCTTGATGGCACGCTTGAAATCCCCGTCGTTGGTCCCCGAGCCGCCGTGCAGCGTCATGAAGACTCGCGCCGCCGCCTTGATCTCGGCGATCCGTGGGATATCCAGGCGCTTCTCGGCTTCTCCGCGCACCATGGTCTTGAGCAGTCCGTGCATATTGCCGACCGCCGGAGCCAGCACGTCGATACGGGTCGCTTCCACAAACTGTCTCGCTTCCTCGGGCGTCGTGAGCGCGCCTGTGCCTTCCGGAGCCTTGTCGAGAATCTCAGACGAGGTGCCGATGTACCCGATTTCGCCCTCTACCACGATCGAGGGATCAATCGATTTGATGGCCTCGACAGCGCGCCGGGTTTGCGCAACATTTTCTTCCCAGGGCAACGATGAAGCGTCAAAGATAATCTCGTCAAACCCCGCCTTCGCCGCCTCCTCCGCCTTGTCCAAGGAATGGGTGTGATCGGCATTGAGAAAGATCGGAGTGCTGTTCTCATCGCGCCAGCTCGCGATCAGCGCCGCGGCTTGGCGAGTCCCCAGAAAGGCCCGCTCGCCTTCGGAAACGCCGGCCACCACTGGTACGCGCGCCCCGCGTGCCGCCTCAACAATGGCTTTTAGCGCCGCCAGGTCGGAAAAATTGAAATGTCCCACGGCGACTCGCCGGCGCTCCGCATCGTCTAGAACTTCATGCAGAGTTCTCATCCTTGACCTCTGTCTTGGCCGAGCCCAGCAGAAACTTACTCTCCAGCGTTGTCACCTTCGCCACCCGGCGCACATGGCGTTCTTCGGCCGTGAAGGTCGCGCCCAGGTATGCCCTGACGAGTTCGTGCGCGAGTTCCCCGGCGATCACTCTCGAGCCGAGCACCAGGACGTTCATATCGTCGTGCTCGACGCCCTGGTGCGCGGAATAGGTGTCGTGGCAGAGCCCAGCGCGGATGCCGGGGATCTTGTTGGCGGCGACCGAGGCTCCAACGCCGCTCCCGCAGATCAGAATGCCGCGTTCGGCCCGACCGTCTCGAACCGCCATGCCCAGCGCCTCGGCGAAATCGGGATAATCGTCAGGCTGCGTGCCGGTGTAAGCGCCCACGTCGAGCACCTCGTGTCCGAGACTGCGAACGTAGGCGGCCACGTTTTCCTTCAACTCGAACCCAGCGTGGTCGGCGCCAACAACGATGCGCATCCGGGTTTCCTCCGCGATGAAGGCCGAACCTTCTCTTATCTCAGATGATGGCCCGAGCTTGGGAGATACAGATTATCGCTCGCAATGCGGAGATGCGTCATGCGAGTTTGCGAGAAGGCACTAGGCCTTGAAACCGTTGGGCGCCATCGGCAGAGACCGCAAGCGAACGCCAGTGGCGTCAAAGATGGCATTGCCGACGGCGGGTGCGAGCCCGACGATGGGCGTTTCGCCTGCGCCCGCGGAGGGCAGATCCTTGCGGTCGACGAGCACCACATCGATAGGAGGAACGTCGGTCGACCGCGGTACACGATACCCGGAGAAGCGCGGGTTGAGGATGCGTCCGTTCTCGAACTTGATGGCTTCGAATAGCGCGCCACCCAGCGCCATCACGTTGGCGCCTTCGATTTGATTGCGGAGCTGGTCGGGGTTGACGACAGCGCCGCAGTCGAACGCGGTCGCTACGCGCACGATACGCACCGCGCCGGTCGTGCGATTGACGGACACCTCGGCACAAGTCGAGACGTATCCGCCCTTTTCCACTCCTCCGGCGATGCCGAAGCCGTGTCCAGGTTGGGCCTTGGCGCGTCCCCATCCGAACTTTTGCGCCGCCGCTTCGAACACCGCCTGGAGGCGCGGGTCCTTCAGATTCTTCAGGCGAAACTCGAGTGGGTCCATCTTGACCAGGCGGGCGAGATCGTCCATGTGCGACTCCCGCGCGAAGTGGTTCGCGGTGGCCGCGAGGCCCCGATAGGAGCCTTGACGCAGGGGCGACTGGGTCGAGTGGAATTCGATGCGCTGATTGGGAACGTCGTAAGGCGTTGCGATCGCCGACGCCCCGGAATTGTAGTTGTGGAACTCCCAAGCCGTGACGGCGCCGTCCTTGCGGACGCCGCCCGAGACCTCTATGACGCCCGCCGGGCGGAAGTAGGCCCAGGTGAACTCTTCTTCGCGCGTCCATACGAGCTTGACCGGACGCCGCGCCGCGCGGGCCAGGCGCGCCGCTTCGACGGCCGCCTCGCCGGTGTGCTTTCCGCCGTAGCCTGCGCCCGTGTCCGGCATGAGCACGTGCACGTGATCGGAAGCCACGTGGAAAGCCTCCGCCAGCTCGCCCTTGACCCCAAAAGGACGCTGCGTGCCCGTCCACACGGTCAGCTTATCGTTCTGCCACTCAGCGACCGCGGCGCGCGGCTCGAGGGGCGCGTGCGCAATATAGGCCACCGTGTAGGTCCCGGCGAGCCGATGGTCCGCGTCGGCCAGCCCCTTCTCGATCGAGCCAGCATCGTGCCGGGAACGGCCCGCGTATCCCTCGTGTTCTTCGGATGGGTTCCTTTTCAGATAGTCGAACAGCTCCCGATACGACGGTTGCGGCGTCGACTTCCATTCAGCGTGCAGGGCGCCGAGTGCGCGTGAGGCGAGTTCGACACTGGGCGCCGCGACGCCGACGAAGTTGCCGTCATGGACGACGGTCACGCCGGAAATCGCCTCAGCCTCGTGGGAATCCAGCGAGACGAGCGTCGCGCCAAAGGAGGGCGGACGAAGCACCTTGCCGTGCAGCATCCCGGGCCGCACGACGTCAGAAGCGTATCGATGCTTTCCCGTCACGAAATCGCGGCCATCAACCTTGGGCAGCGATTTCCCCATCACCGTCCATTGAGTGGCAGGCGTGAGCGGATCCTCGGCGGGAATCGCCTGAGCGAGCTCGCGTCCTTTGACCAGCGCCGCATACTCGATCGAACGTTTCGTTTCGGGATCCGTAACCTTGCCGTCGGCGGTGGTCAGCCGCTGGCGCGCGCCGGTATCCAGCTTCCAGTTCTCGGCGGCAAGATTGATGAGAACGTCGCGGGCGGCGGATGCCGCGCGACGGAGTTGCGGGTTCATCGTCGGCGTAGTTCGGCTCCCAAAGGTTCCCATGTCATACGGGCAAAGGTTGGTATCGCCCATGACCATCCGAATCACCCGAGGCTCGACGTACAGTTCTTCGGCGACGGCCTGAGTCAGCGCGGTGCGGGCGTTCTGGCCGACTTCCACTTTGCCGGTGTAGACGGTCACCACACCGTCCTCGCCGATGTGCAGCCACGCCGAGATATCCTGCGGCAGTTGTTCGCCGAAGGCTCGGCGTCCAGAGCCTGATTCCTGGAAGGCCGCTGCGTTCTTGAGCAGGCAGAAAACTGCCATACCCGTTCCGAAGGTCCGGAAGAAGTCGCGCCGGTCGACTTGGAAGTAATAGGCTGGCGAAGCGTCAAATTCGTACCGCTCGGGTTCAAGAGAAGCAATCGGGTCTCGGCTCATGACTGTGCCTCCTTGATTTTCCGCGCTGCCTCTCGAATGGCGGCGATGATGCGCAGATAAGTGCCGCATCGGCAGATGTTACCCTCCATAAAGCGGGCGACCTCCTGCTCGCTGGGATCAGGATGAGCCTTGAGAAGCGCGACGGCCGTCATGATCATGCCTGAGGTGCAGTAGCTGCACTGCATGGCTCCCACGTCGAGAAAGGCCTGTTGCACCGGATGAAGGCGCCCGCTCTGTTCCAGACCCTCGATGGTGGTGATCGGCTTGCCTGCCGCCGTTCCAACCTTGGTGATACAAGAACGCCTCGGGAGTCCGTTGATGAGCACCGTACACGCGCCGCATTGTCCTTCTCCGCAACCGTACTTGCTGCCCGTAAGGTCAAGCTGGTCGCGGAGGACGCTGAGCAAGCTGGTGTCGGCGTCTGCGTCCACGGTTCGGTTCACTCCATTCACTTGTAGCTGGGTAACTCGGTTCATAGGCACCCCGGCGAGCGTTAATCGCAGGCCCTTGCAGTCGCTCCAAACAATTCTAACGCCGATTGCTGCGTCCTGGCGGAATTACGGTGGCGATTACTGTACCGGTCGCCCGACGGCAGCGGTCAGCCGGGCAGCCGCGATCTGGTAGTCGTAGCGCGTGGTAATCTCCTGCGCCTGGCTGTTGGTCCAGAGCGTTTGAGCGTCTGTCAGTTCGATGATGTTGCCGTAGCCGGTCTGGTAGCGTCCTTCCGCGAGCTCCAGGTTTTCTTTTGCCGCCTGCTCAGCCTTGATGGCGAGGTTGATTTTGTCCTGCGCCACCTGCAGGTCGGAATAGTCGGTATAGACCTCCTGCCGGACGCGCTGGATGAGCGACGCAAGATTCGCCTGAGCGGCGTCGAGCTGTGCTCTGACCTCAGCGAGCCGGGCGCGATCCGCTCCGCCCGCGAACAGGTTCTGCGCCATCAGCTCACCGAGACTCCAGTTGTAAATCAGCGGGAACTTCAGGTTGCGATAGTCAAAAAAGCTCGCCAGTGCGAAGCTCGGGCGGAAGGCGCTGCGCGCCACCATTAAGTCGGCCTGCGACGCGGCGATCTGTTCCTGGAGTGACTGAATATCCGGGCGCGTTTTCTCGGCATCGGCCAACAGATGGGGCAGGTTTTCATGCTCCTCCTCTTCCTTAAGCGTGTTAACCGGCTCCGGCGCCTGCTCGATAGGCAGACCCATCGATGTAGCGAGGGCGGCTCGCGAGACATCGAGGGTCTCCTGCGCCTGGCGAAGATCAACTTGGGCGTTGGCCAGCGCGACTTCCTGGTTGGTGACATCGATCTTGGGCCGCCGGCCCACTTCATAGAACGCTGTCACCTGCTCGAGGTGCTTGCTCTGGTTGTTGACCGCGTCCCGGCGGATACGGACGAGTTCTTCCGCCGCCAAGACACCGTAGTAGGAAGTGCGCACGTTGAGATCGATGACGTCCTGGAGGCGTTGCAGATCCTGCCGCGATCCCGCGAGCTCCGCCTCGCTGCGACGAACGGTGCCGCGCGTGTGGCCGAAATCGTAGATCGTTTGAGAGAATGTGAGCCCGCCGTAGTAGTAGGGAGCGCTCGCAAAACTCTCGGGACGCGAGAAAAGGCTCACTTGGCTGGGCGTATTGCCGGGGCTTGCGGCAAAGTTGTAGCTCTGTCGAATGTAGGATTGACCGAGATCGACGCGGGGCAGGAACAACGCGTGCGACTCCCTGAGACGTGCCTCAGCGACGCGGACCAGAGCCTGGGAAGCGACGAGGTCAGGTTGGTGTTCATGCGCGATCCTCAGGCAGTCGGCGAGCGAGAGCTGCTGGCCGGAGGTCGCGGAAGGGGTCGGCGTGACCGTTTGGACTTGACCTGCGGCGGCCAGTGTCGGACCGAAGCCGAGAATCAGAATGAGCGTTGAAGTACGGTATCTCATGGTAGAACCTTCCATAAGCGACTTGGTGCAGGCCTAAGAGGAGTGGCCGAAAGATAGAACCATACCGCCAGGGCCGGAGCGCTCCGGTTGCTATTGGATATCCGCGGGCTGCACCTTTTCCCCCTCCGCGACGCTCTCGCCGAGGTGCAGCGCGACGCGCTCGCCCGCCTTGAGTCCGGAGAGGACGCGCACGTGCTGTCCGTCGTCGCCCGAGGGGACGATGGGGCGAAACGTCACGGCATTCGCTGGAGTGACGACCGCGACGAACGGCTTGGCGCCGCGCATCACCAACGCATCCGAAGGTATCTCGAGATAACCCGGCGCGCGAACGCGCAACGAAACCTGGACAAAGCTGCCGGCTACCATCGCGCTGCGGCGATTGTCGAAGTCGATCTCCGTGAGCAGCGTGCGCGTCTTGGCGTCGAGCTCACCACTCAGACGTGTCACGCTTGCGGCAAGCTTGACTCCCGGGCGCTCGGTCAGGGAGATTACCGCCGGGTCGCCCACATGAACGAAGGTCGCGTCGTGCTGGTCCGGGTAGACGTAAACGCGGAGCCGGTCGGTCTGGGACACCTTTACGAGCGGCAGCGCACTGGTCTGGGCGTTGGCGGCGTTTTGCAGTAACGCGCCGGGATCGGCGTAGCGGGCCGTCACCGTCCCCGCGAACGGTGCGCGCAGAATCTCATAAGACTTGATGGTGGCGAGCGCCTTGACGTTGGCCTCTGCGACCTCGGCGTCGGTCTCCGCCTGGTCAGCGTCCTGCTGCGCGATCATGTCGCGCTTCACGAGCTTCTGGGCGCGCTCGGCATTCAGCCGCTTGTTCTTGGCGTCAGCGACCGCCGCCGCGTACTGCTGGTCCGTCTCCGGCGACTCGATCACCGCTACCACCTGGTTGGCGTCCACTTTGTCGCCCTTGTCGACGCGGATCTCGCGCAGGTAGCCGCTCACCTTGGCGTAAAGCGTCACCTCCTGGTAGGGGACGGCCTCGCCGAGCAGAGAGATTGTCCGCTCGGGCCGCGCCGGAGCCACCGTGTACACCTGAACGCGTGGGCCCGCACTCACCACCTCCGTCCGCGTCTGGACCTCCGCCAGGACGCGCGCCTTCTGGCTCTTGAGGAGCCGGTTGAGGATCAACGCCGCGGCCACGAGGACGGCGAGTCCGGCCAGGTAGAGCAGCCATCCGCCGAGACGACGATGGGCTTTGGCGGTGTCAGGGGTCATGCGGTTTCAGCTTCGGTCAATCGGGATCGCCAGCTATCGCCGATGGGTCATGGCTTTAGCCGCCGAACTCATCGTACAGCGCTTTCCGCGTTCGTTCCCCGCGCTCCTCAGCGAGGAATCTTTCCTCGAGCACGTGCTTGGAAGGCAACTTGGTGCGCAACAGAGAATAAACGACGGGTACGACAAACAGGGTGACAAAGGTGGCCACCGCGAGGCCGCCGATCACCGCGCGTCCCAGGGGCGCGTTCTGCTCGCCGCCTTCCCCGTAGCTGAGCGCCATGGGCATCATGCCGATGATCATCGCGAGCGCCGTCATCAGCACCGGCCGCAACCGCGTCTTGCCAGCCTCGAGCGCTGCATCGATAGCCGAATAAGCGTGCTCTACCCGCAGGTCGTTCGCGAAGCTCACCAGCAGAATGGAGTTGGACACAGCAATCCCCACCGCCATGATCGAGCCCATCAGTGACTCGACGCTGATCGTCGTCCCGGTGAGCGCGAGCATCCAGAGGATGCCGACCAAGGCACCCGGCACGGCCATCATGATGATGAAGGGGTCGAGCCACGACTGGAAGAGAATCACCATCAGGAAGTAGACCAGAACGATGGACAATACCAGCCCTTCGAGCAGACTGCGGAATGACTCTTCCATCACCTGATTCTGTCCGCGGACGTTGATACGCATCCCGGGCGGCAGCTTGCCCAGGGCGGCGATCTTCTGCCGGATGTCGTGGATCACGGCGCCCATGTCGCGCCCGTCGGCGCTGCCCTCCACGTCGAGCACGCGCTGCACCGTATAGTGGTTGATCTCGCCGGGACTCACTTCGGGGTGCACCGTTGCGACGTTGCCAAGCGTTTCGGCTGGCGCCTCGGGCAAAGCGGTGGGTGACGGCAGGCTGGCCGGCTGCAGGAGTGTGGCGGCACTGGGCGGAGTGAGGGGCGTCGAAAGCAGGCTTCTGACCGAATCAATCTGCTGGATAGGAATCTGGACGGCCACCGTGTAATTGACGCCATTGGCCGGGTTGAGGAAGAAGCTGGGAGAGACCAGCGAACTCGAAGAGAGTGAGATCAACACGGTATTTGCGACATCACGCTGGCTGAGCCCCAGCTCCGCGGCACGTGCGCGGTCGACGTCGACCTTCAGGGCCGGGTAGTCGAGCACTTGGGCGATGTGTACGTCGGCAACTCCCGGAACCTGTCGCACCGCGTCGCGAAGGCGGCGCGCAAACGTGTACGAGCGACTGAAGTCATTGCCCTCCACCTGGACGTCGATAGGCGCGGCCAGGCCGAAATTGAGTACCTGGGTCACGATGTCGGCGGGCTGGAACCAGAACTGCGAGCTCGGAAATTCCTGCGGCAGCACCTGTCGCAACCGGCGTTCGTATTCACTGGTCGGACGATGGTGCGGCTTCAGCGAGATGAGGATCTCGCTGTCCATGCCGGCTATGTTCTCGGTCTGGACGAACGCCAGGTTGTAGTAGATCGGGACGCCGATCATGTCGTTGATAGTATCCACCTCGTCGGACGGGATGACCTGGCGGACGCGACCCTCGACCTCGGCCACCATGCGCTCCGTCTCTTCAATGCGTGTTCCGGTAGGAGCGCGGAAGTGCAGCTTCATCATTCCGACGTCGACCGAAGGAAAGAGGTCCGTGCCGATAACCGTGAGCAAGCCGCCGGTAACCGCGAAGAGCACAACCGCGATTCCCAGAGTGTAGGCGCGGTGGGCCAGCACCACGGCGAGCACTCGCCCGTAAGCGTCACGAAACGACTCGAAGGCACGGTCCCGCGCGCGATTGAAGGTAGCCGAGAATCGCTCGAGCAGGCTCTCCCGCGCCTTGGACGCGGCATGGTCAGGCTCGCCAGCGGAACTCTCGTCGCTGGTTTCGTTGGCGCCGGGGACGTGACGCTCGCCCGCCATCAGCATGCGCGCCAGCGTCGGAACCAGCGTCCGCGACAGGAGGTAGGAGGCGAGCATCGCCAGGACTACGGCGAGCGCGAGCGGCGTGAACAGAAACTTGGCGGGCCCGTAGAGCAGCACGACCGGGAAAAAGACGATGCAGATCGAGAGCGTGGCGACAATGGCAGGCACCGCGATCTGGCGCGCGCCATCGAGGATGGCAATGGTCAGCGGCTTGCCCATGGTGCGATTGCGATGGATATTCTCGACCTCGACCGTGGCATCGTCCACCAGCATGCCGACCGCGAGGGCAAGCCCACCCAGCGTCATGATGTTGACGCTGTTGTTCGTGAGCTTAAGCCCGATGATAGCGGTAAAGATGGCAAGGGGAATCGACGTGGTAACAATCACCATGCTCCGCCAGCTTCCTAGGAACACCAGAATCATCAGCGAGACCAGGAGCGCGGCGAGGATGGTCTCGCGCACTACGCCTTCGATGGCGGCGCGCACGAACACCGACTGGTCGAAGTCGATCTTCAAGTCGAGGCCGTGGGGCGCCACAACCTTGATGGAGGGGAGCACGTCGCGAACCGCGTCCACCACGGCGAGCGTTGAGGCGTCGGAGTGCTTGAGGATGGCCAGATAGGCGGCGCGCTTGCCGTTGATGTGCACGATGTTGTTCTGGACGGCGAATGAGTCGGAGACCTTCGCCACATCCCCGAGCAGTACGGGCGCACTGCCCACCACTTTGAGCGGAATTTCATTGAACTGCTCGACCAGCGAGGGGCTCGAGTTGGTCAGGATGTTGTACTCGGTGTTGCCGATGCGCGCCGTGCCTGCGGGAACGATCACGTTGGAAGTCTGAAGCACGTTAACCACGTCCGCCGGAGACAGGCTCTTCGCGGCCAGCGCGTTCGGGTCAATGGCCACCATGACCTCGCGCTGCTTGCCGCCGAAGGGCGCCGGTGTCGAAAGCCCAGGGATCGTAAACAGGCGAACGCGGATGAAATTGAGGGCGTAGTCGTCGATCTCCTGCTCGGAGAGGGTCCGGCTCGACATGGTTAGTTGCGCCACCGGGACGTTCGAGGCGTTGAACTGGATCACGTTCGGCGGCTGCATGCCGGGAGGAGCGATACGCAGCAGCGTGCTTGACACGGAAGAGATCTGCGCGATGGCGGCTCCGATATCGGTACCCGGCTGAAAGTAAATCTTGAGGATCCCGACTCCCGGTATCGACTGCGACTCGATCCGCTCGATGCCGTTGACGGTGGTCGAATAGGCGCGTTCGCTGATGATCACGACCCGGTGTTCCATCTCTTCAGCCGAGAGTCCCGGGTAGTTCCAGGCGACCAGCACGACCGGAATGTCAATGGCGGGGAAAATGTCGACGATCATCCGCGTCAGTGACAGGACACCCATCACCAGAATGAGAAGGGCCATGACGGCCACCGTGTAGGGACGCCGAAGCGCGAGTCTTACAATCCACATTGCCTAGTAGCCTGATAGAGCTTTTCGATGACGCGGCGCCGAGTTTCGTTTCAGCACTCAGTGCAAAGCCGTGCCTTCGGCGAGCGCTCTCGGAGGCGAAGCTTCCGAATTGAATCAGTATAGCAGTTTGAGTGAGAACTGGAGTTGCCGCGAGGTCCCGGCAGTTTGGCTGATGAGTCCGAAGCCGCTGCCCCGCAGCACGTTGGCCGGGAGCCCGAAATTGACCAGATTGAACGCGTTGAAAAACTCGGCGCGGAATTCGAGGGTCAGCGGCTCGGAATTGCCGCGCGCTGCGAGCGGCGTGTCTTTCATCAGCGCGAAATCGAAATTGTGGAAACCAGGCCCGCGCAAAGTATTCCGGCCAAGTGTTCCAAAACGCCCGCGGTTCGGCCCCGTTCCGCCCGGTAGATCGATGGGAATGAAGAAGAAGGAAGCGTTGTTGGCGCCCAGCCCGAAGTCGTCTTCTCTCACCGTGCGGCTGGTAGAGAAAGCCGGCTGGCCGATCTGGTCGGGGCGGTCGGCGCCGCCCGAGCCCAGTCCGGTCTGCTGAATTCCCGAGAGAACGGTAAACGGCGGACCGCTCGTGAGCGTCGAGATGTTCAGCAGTTGCCAGCCGGAAGTGAGACGTGTGCCGAGAGGCGCGAGCGCGGTCAGCCGGTTGAAAGGCAGAACCTGGACGAAGCTCAAGCTGAGAATGTGCGTGAGGTCGAAGGTTGACGGGCCCTTCTCGGCGGCGAGGTTTCCGGGATCCTGGGGCGGAGGCTGCAACACCACGCCGCCCGGCGCGGTGCCCAACCCGAATCCCCCTTGCAGCGTGCTCGCATTGTCGAGTGACTTGCTGAAAGTGTAGCTCGCTTGAAAGCCGAGCCCAAATCGCGACGAGGTCTTGGAGACGCCAGCCTCGACGGAATGAAATGTGGAGTGGCTCGGAGTGCCGATGAGGAACTCAGGTCCAAACCCGCCCGTGACGTGGCCGGCCGCGTCGAAGCGCGTGAAGGGGGCGAACCGAGGATTGGCACCGCCAAAGTTATTGGGATAGATCACGCTCACCAGCTTGACTCCGGCGGTCCCCACGTAGGACAGGTTGAACTTCACGTCGGCGAAGTCGTGCTCGACGCCTGCCGTATAAGTTTCAATGTATCCGTCGGGAAAACTGCGGGCCATGCCGAAAACCAGCAACGGTTGAATCTGATGTCCCGGCGTCCGAGCGGCGAGATCATTCTCGAAGCGCTGCACGTCAACGGCGGTATTGGGAGGAACGGCCGACGAAGGGCCGAAAAGCAGCGCTCCCTGGGAAGAATAGACCGGAGGCAGATAGAACACAGGCACGCTACCCGTGAAGGGCACCGGCTCATCTGGAGCAGCCGAGAAGTACGGGTTCACGACATAGGGGAATCCTCCAGTCAACGCATTGTCGAGAAAGAGGTTCGGCAACAGCGTCGTAATACCTCCGGCGGCGCGCAACGTCGTGTTGTCGGTCGCGCGCCACTCGATCGACACGCGCGGACCCAGCCCGCGCCAGTCCATCGGATAGGGAGGTCGAGGGTCGATCAGAAAGCCCTCTTGCGCGCCGGGCGTCCAGTAAGGCGCTGCTTGACCGTCAGGACCCACGAACTCCGGAGCCGATGTCAGGTGGTGACCTTCGTGAATGCGTGTGTCCACCTCATAGCGCAGTCCGTAGTTGAGCGCTAGCCGCGAAGAGATCTTCCACGAGTCCTGGACGTAGGCGTTGTAGGCCTCGCGCTGGACGGCGGCATCGCCAATGTGATTGCCCTGCGGGAACTGGGGCCCTCCCGCAACCGAAGCGGTGAACGAATAAGGCGTGCCCGTCAGGAAGCCGGTCAGCGAGTCGGGCAAGGGATCGCCGGGGTGGATGTCGTGGCGGCCGCTCGCCGACGGAATCGTCACACTCGAGTAGGCCGTGCCGCCGCCAAAGGTATAGCTGCCATTGGTTGAAAGCGAGAAGATGGTAGTGTCGCGATTGATGCGCGCCTCGATTCCCATCTTTACGGTGTGGCCCCCGCGCGTCCAGGTGAAGCTTTGGCGCGCCTGGAAAACGTTACCCCAGTCGCCGTAGTTTCCGCCCGAGGCCGAATTGAACGGCTCGAACAGGTTGTCGGCAAACCCGAGTCCGGGCTGGACGCGGTTGAGCGTGGTGAACAAGGGCGTGCTGCGGACGAATCCCACGAGCGATTCGCTGGTGAAATTGGGCGACACGGTGCGCGTGTAAGTGAGGGCGATGTCGCGCTGGTGGTCGAGGAAACGCCGCGCGAAAGTCGGGTCGATGGCGGTCTGGTCCGGGTTGACGGTCGGGCCGCTCACGTTGTTGAAGTTGAAACGCACAAAGAGTTGCGCCTGGTCGGAGATCCGGTGGTCGAGGCGGATCGAAAACTGATCGCTCGAGGTGGATACTTTGGAGGAAGCGGCGTAAGTCCGCGCTCCATACGCGCCCTCGGGGTCGTTAGGCAGCGGATAGCGCGCGAGCACAGGCGCGATGGAGGGGCTGATCGGCACCGCCACCGTGTCTCCGGGAAATGTCGTGGTGTCGATGCCCTGGCGCTCGGCGCGCGTGGGCACGGGAAACACCTGAGTCGTGCCGAGGACCTGGCGGAATCCCCCGTACTGGCCGAAGTAGAACGTGCGGCCGCGTCCGTCGTAAAGGCCGGGAAGAATCACCGGCCCGCCATTGGTGAGACCGAACTCATTGCGCACGAAAGGCGGGATACGTCCGGGCTGCGCGAGACTCCGGCGGTCGAAGAAGTTGCGCGCATCAAACGCCGCGTTGCGCACGAATTCGAACGCCGAGCCGTGGACGTCCGCAGTGCCGGACTTGGTGATGACGTTGGTGAAGCCTGCTGCGCCTTCGCCCACCGAAGCCGGCATCACGCCGGTGTCGGAGCGAATCTCCTGGATGGCATCGACGTTGAAGTTCGAGAAAGTTGCTCCCCCTATTTCGGGATCGGTAGTGTCCGCGCCGTCGATGGCGAAGACGGCGGTCGTCCCGCGCTGGCCGTTGATTGCGAACTGCTGGGTGAAGTTGGCGGCGCCGTTGGTGTCCGTCGTCGTTCCGGCGGCCAGCGCGAGTAAACGGGTAAAATCGCGCTTGTTGAGCGGCAGGCTCGACACTTGCTGGCCCGAGAGTTCAGCGCCGCCGGTCCCCTCGACACTGACCTCGCGGGTCTGGCCGGGATTTGCGCCGGGCGGTGCGTCCGTCCGCAGCGTGACTTGAGTTTGAGAAACCTCGAGCCAGGCATGCGAGTGCCCGCCCGATTGGAGAGCAAGCACGCCGTGAGCGACAAGGGTCCGTCCTTGCCACTCGACTCTGACCCTGTATTTGCCTGACACCAGCTTCTCGAAGCTGAAGGCGCCGTTTGAGTCCGTAGTGCGCTCGGCTGGCGGCTCCTCCGTATTCGGCGGCTGAGTCACGAGGCGAACTATCGCACCCTTCAGCGAACGGCCCGACGCGTCGCGCACCTGTCCTTCCCACGAAGCGAGGTCGGCGCGTGCGAAGCCGGCTGACGACATCGCCAAAAGGTACAGCCCGAGCATTAGAGCTGGAAATCTCGAATCGACGATAGGGTATGACCTGACCATGGGTGACACGCGTTCGAGGACGCCGGACGCGCGCTCACACAGTAATGCAACGACTCAGAGAGTGGCAAGGGCTTCCGAGAAGGCGGCGACGATAGAAACGCCTCAGCGGACCACTTCCACCAGAGCGTTGTAGTCGGGAACGCCGCTCGCGTCCAGCCTCCCGGAGGGAATGAGTACGTTGACTTCGGGCCAGTAGCCCTGCAGGCAGCCGGGTTTGATGCGGTCGATACGCACGCGGCCGCGGAACTCACCCACTTCGCTGCGTAGCGCGACCGCGTCACCGGTGGCGAAGCCCAATCGCGCCGCGTCCTCGGCGGACATCAGAATATCGTTGCGGCGCGCCCCGGTGAGCGGATCGATGTCGCCCACAATAATGCTGTTGAACTGCTTGCCGCGGCGCGTGGTGAGCAGAAACTTGCCGGCGGGAATCGTCTCTCCCGGCAGGTCGACGGCGGTGAAGTGGCCCTTCCCGTCGGGCGTCAGGAAGCGGTCGGCGAGCAGGTAGGGGCCGCCGTATTGGAAGAAGTCGCCCTTATGCTTCAAGCTGCCGATTCCGCGATAGGTCGGACAGACGCGGTCGATTTCCAGGCGGATGTCGCCGGTGTCCTGCCAGGCGAAGGCTCGGGCGGCATGCTCGGGATCGAGCCGGCGAGCCACGAGCACGGGGATTTCCCATTCGTCGCGTGCCTCGCCGGGCCGCGGGCCGGGAATCTCGGGGCTATAGATGATGCGGCGCTCGGTCGAGGTCTCGGTGCCGCCTCCGCGCTGCTCGTAGCGTGTCCGCGAGGGAAGTATCACGGCGAGGTCCGCGGGATCCACGAGCATCGAGGGGCTCAGGACGATGTCCTGGTGGATGCGCAAGCCGACGCGGCCCATCCCCGCGCGGATCCGGTCGGGTTCGGGCATGGTGTCGAGAAAGTTGGCGCCGCTCTGCCAGAGCGCGTCGATCTCGCCGCGCTCCGCCGCCAGCATCATCTCCGCACCGTTCATCCCTTTCCAAGTGGGAGGCTCGAAGCCCCAGAAGTCCGGCTGCGCGAAGCGCCGCGCGTTCTCTTCGTTCACCGGGTAGTCCATCGCGTAAGCGCCCGGCTGGGCGCCGACCTCGGCGCCGCCCTGCACTCCGCTGTGACCGCGGATGGGCATCAGCCCGGTGTTGGGGCGGCCGACGTTGCCGCGCGCCAGTTGCAGATTGACGATGGCGCGCACGTTGTCCGAACCATAGCGATGATGGGTGACTCCCATACTCCACACGATGATGGCCGTGCGCGCCCTGCCAAACGCCTCGGCGAAGCGGAACATGTCCTCGCGGGTGAGTCCCGCACCGCGCTCCAACAACTCCCATGTGAGCGCCCGCGTTTTCGCCTCGACCGCGTCCCATCCCGTGGTGCGCGCCGCGATAAAGTCGCGGTCCACCCAGTTGTTCTCGATCAGGTGCTTGAGCACGCCGTAGAGGAACGAAACATCGCCGCCCGCGTGAACCGGGAAGAAGTCGTCGGTGAGGCGCGTACCGAACAGAGCGCTTCGGGTGATGGACGGAATCCAGTAGCGCTCCATGCCCGGCTCGAAATAAGGATTCACAAGGAAGACTCGAGTGCCGGCTTGCTTCGCGTAATAGAGGTACTTGGTCGCGACCGGCTGGCTGTTGGCGATGTTCGAGCCGATGAACACGATGAGGTCGCTGCCGATCCAGTCGGAGTAGGAACACGTGGTGGCGGCACAGCCGACGGCCGAGTTCAGGGCGGAGGTCGACGGCGCGTGGCAGAGGCGGGCGCTGTTGTCGACATGGTTGGTGCCGATGAAGCGTGCGACCTTCTGGTGGGCGTAATAGGCCTCGTTGGTGAGGCCGCGTGAGGTCACATACCACGCGACGCGGTGCGAATCGAGGCCGCCGAGGCGTTCGGCGATGAGCGAGACGGCGTCGTCCCAGGTGACGCGGCGAAAGCCCTTGTCGCCCCTCCGGCGGGTCATGGGTACAGCGAGCCGCCCGAACTGGCGCAACTCCCTTTCTTTCATGCTGCGGAGAGTGGAGACGTCTTCGAGGCGGCGCCAGTCCATCGCCGGCATAGTATTGAGGCGGAGAAGCTCGAGGCGGATGAAGCAGAGATGGACGCCTGGCATGGTCCAGTCGCGCATGCCCGTGGTGCCGAGCGCGCAGCCGTCACAGCACCCATCGCGCAGGATGCGCCAGGCGTACTTCAGGCTGTCGCGGTTCTCCCACACCGCCTCCAGGATGTCCTTATAGTTGTTGGGATGCTGCTGGTTGAGGCCGTAAGGAACCAGACTCACCCAGTTGCGTCGGCTCGATGCCATATCACCGTCGACGGCTCGGAACGCCGTGACCCGCCACTTCATCTCGTTAAATCGAGAATGTCCAAGCTACCAAACTGAGTTTAGACAAGCGACTCGACGATTACAATCCCGCCCATACAATCCCGCGCAGCCCGGGTTTCTGTGGTGGTCGAGTTGAATCTCTGGTATATCTCTCTGACGCCGACCGCGAGCCAGCACGGGCTGTTCGCCGTCGAGACGCATGCCCACCCAACTCCACATCGCCGAAGACATCGCCATGGCCCTGCTCGTCGGCCTGTTGATTGGCATTGAGCGGGAGCACTCCCAGACAGAGGCTGAACCGCATTTCGCCGGCATCCGGACCTTTACCGTCATCACGCTGCTGGGCGTGGTGGCGGGACTCTGCGCTCGCGCCGGCTATCCCGCGGTGCTGGCAGTCGCGCTGCTCGGCGTGGTGGCTCTGGCCGTAGCGGCCTACATCAGCAAAGCGCAGAGCGCACACAAGGGTGTAACCACCGAGTTTGTGGCTATCATCGCCTTCCTCCTCGGTGCGCTGATGGCTTTCGATTATCTGATTCCGGCCGCTACGGTGGGAATCATCACTACCCTCATTCTCACGCTCAAAGCGCCGCTCCATCTGCTGGCCGACCGGATTCAGAAGGAAGAGATCTACGCCATCCTGAAGTTCGCCATCGTCACGGTGATCGTCCTGCCCCTGCTGCCCGACCGGGGGATGGGACCGCTCCAAGTGCTCAATCCTCGGACCGTCTGGTGGTTCGTGGTGCTGGTCTCGGCGATCAGCATGGTGGGCTACGTCCTCATCCGCTTCATGGGGGTGCGGCGCGGTATCGCGCTGACGGGATTTCTCGGCGGCCTAGCATCGAGCACCGTATCGACAGTGAGTCTTGCCCACGAAGCCAAACGGGAGGCCGCCGCGGCACGCTACTTCGGACTCGGGATCCTTATCGCGTCGACCACTATGTTCTTCCGCATCCTCGTGCTGGTCTTCGTCATCGACCCCACACTCGGCTGGCGGCTGGTTCTGGCGGTGGCCATCCCGGGGCTCGTGGGCGTGGCGATTGCCGTGGTCTTGTGGCGCAAGAAAGAGGAGCAGACGGCGACCCAGCCGCCGGTCGAGAACCCCATGGACCTCGAGCGCGCCATCAAGTTCGCGTTGTTCCTGGCCTTCATTATGGTGGTGTCGAGGCTGGCCTATCAGCGCTTCGGCTCGGCGGGAATCTATCTGGCCAGCGCGCTCGATGGCCTGGCCGACGTCGATGCCATCACCGTGTCCGTGACGCGCCTGGCCCACGACCGCGTGATGGCGGCGCACACCGCCAACGCGTCAATTCTGCTGGCCGCCGCCATGAACACGCTGGTGAAGGGAATCATCGCGGCGTGGATCGGCGGGCGAGCCTTACGCGGCGTCATCACTCCGATTTTCGCCGCCTTGCTCGTTGCCGCGCTCGCCGCCTTCCTGGTCGTCGCCTATTCCTGACCTGTTGTGGCCGGTATCCAGCTAAATCGTTGCGGCATTCATTGTTACTTGTGATAAACAATTCCTTTGACGGAATCATCGAGACCAACAGGAGACCTCATGGGTGACGAAATCAATCGGCGCGACTTCATCAAGCGGGCGGGGGTGGGCACCGTGACGGGGCTGGCCCTCTCGGGCGTCGGGCCGACCGGCAACGTACTGGGGGCGAATGACAAGGTCCGGGTCGGCGTGATCGGCACGGGCCGTCAGGGGCGCGACGACCTGCGCGACTTCGCTCGCCAGCCGGACGCGGAAATCGTCGCCGTCTACGACGTCTACCAGCCGAACCTGGCTCTTGGTCTTGAAGACTCCAAGGGACAGGCCCAACCTGCCAAAGACTTTCGCGAGATTCTCGACCGGAAGGACATTGACGTGGTGATCGTCGGCGCTCCCGATCACTGGCACGCGCTCCCCACCGTCGAGGCGTGTAAAGCGGGTAAGGACGTCTACGTGGAGAAACCGATTTCGACAGTGATCGACGAAGGCAAGGCGATGGTGGCCGCAGCGCGCAAGTACAAGCGCGTGGTCCAGGTCGGGACGCAACAGCGCTCGGGGATCCATTTTCAGAAGGCCGTGGCGCTCGTCCAGGACGGGATGATCGGGAAGGTCAGCTTTGTGCGTACCTGGAACTACGGCAACGACTATCCCGAGGGCATCGGCAATCCGCCGGACACCGCGCCTCCCGACGGACTCGACTGGGACCTGTGGTTGGGACCCGCGCCTAAGGTGCCGTTCAACTGGAATCGTTTCGGGCTGGGCGGGCCTGCGAATCCCTATGTAAAGGGCGGGCGCTGGTCGACTTTCCGCTACTTCTGGGACTACGCGGGCGGTATGATGACCGATTGGGGCGTCCACCTGCTCGACATCGTGCAATGGGCGATGAAGGTCGAGGGACCCACGACCATCACGGCGCTGGGTGGGAAGTGGTATCTGGACGACAATCGCGAGACACCAGGCACGCTCCAGGTCACCTACGAGTATCCAGACTTCGTCGCCACCTATGAGAGCCGCTTCTGCAATGCCAATTCAATGTACGACAAGGACTACGGCATCGAGTTCCACGGAACGGACGGAACCCTCTTCGTCGACCGCGGGGGCTTCCAGGTATTTCCCGAGAAGCGCAGGTCTGGAGGTCCTGAGGTCGAGCGAACGGCCGAGATGAAGATGGGAAGCGTCAACAATTCACACTTCGACCACGTGCGCAACTTCCTCGACTGCGTGAAGTCGCGCCAGCGGCCGATCAGCGACATCGAGATCGGACATCGCTCGACGTCCACCTGCCTGCTCGGCAACGTCGCCTATCGCAGCAAAGAAAAACTGGCATGGGACGTTGTCAACCAGCGGCTGGTGGGCGCGGGCGCGGAGGCTCGCCGCCTACTCGGCCGCGAGTATCGTCCTCCGTGGAAATTAGCGGTCTAGGGCGGCAACGCGCCGGGACTCGACCGCATTCGATTCAGGGAGTTTGTCCGCCGGATCCGGAACCTTTTTCTTGTTCCGGCGGCGGTGTCAGGGCATTAACCAAGGCGTTGTAAATACGTTTTGCCGATTCCTCTTCCAAGTGTTGCTTCAATTTCTGGACCACCAAGTTCCTCGCGGCTTGCTTGCCGCCCAGCCCGTACCAGTCTTTCAACTTCTTGCCCAATTTCCTTTGAGACCCTGTAAGCGGCCTTAATGATCTGTTCTTGGCTGACCATTCAGGTCTTGCATTTCTCCTTTCTATCCAAGTATATCACCCATGAGGCCATCCCCTTCAATATGTATAGATGCCATCGGTTGCAGAGTGCGGAGATGGTGCGCTTCCATCCGCAGAAATTTTACCGGTTGACTCAAGCGAACTAGTCCGCACTCTCGCGCAACACCGGGCTGATGACCCCGCGGCTACTTTGAAACCCGCACCGTCACGATGTTGGAGTACGCCGAGACGCCGGTCGAGTTGAACGCCTGGACGCGGAAGAGATAGGTGCCTCTGCTCACCGTATTAGTGAAAGTCTTGGTGGTGCCGCTGACCGAACCTACGCGTGCAAAGCTGGTGGTCCCGGATGGCGCGCGCTCAATGTAGAAGCCGGATTGGTTGGTGGAGTTGTCGGTCCACTTGAGGGTCACTGAACCCCTACCCGCCGTGCCGGTGAGATTAGTCGGGGCGGTGAGAGAGCCGGGAGTTACCGTGATCGCGACCTGCGCGGTGCCGGTGGCGCCGCGGTTGTCAGTTACGGTCAGGACCGCGGCGTAGTTGCCGGCGTTCTGATAGACGTGCTGGGGCGAGGCGCTGTTGCTGACCGTTGTGCCGTCGCCGAAGTCCCAGCTATAGGAAGCGATGGAGCCATCAGGGTCGCTCGAGCCCGCCGACTTGGGGACGTAGTCCTGGATACGCGCCAGAATGCATCCTGCTTGAACAGGCGGCAATTCGCCCACACGTTGGCCTGTCTCACCGGTAAGCCTCTCTGATCGTCATTCCACCCCAGGGTCCGCCCAAGGGGCCGCGACATGAACGCCCCACGAAAGGCGCACCGCGCCTGTATACCAGCGTAATAGCCTAGTAGTTGTCCTCAGGCGAATCAGCCGTGCCCGGACCCGCTCGACCTGTTTTCCGCCAGGTATGGAGATATTACCGCCCCTTTATGCGCCAAGGCGTATCCGCAATCCTGCCATAAATGACTGAGCTTGGAAGAGTTAGTTCCTTTTCTGGCCGCTTGGCACGCAAGCTGCTCAATCTGCAGTGGCGATTCACAAGCGGATTGAATAGAGCGCAACGTCAATGCGCCCTCCCCTTTTCCAGCCCTTACGCGGGGCAAAGGGTAAGGGTGCGAAAACCAAGCCGTCGTTGTCGCCGGAGTCTGAAGACGTTGCAGTTGGACAGCATGAGCATTTCATGCCAAAGGAGGACTTGTCCCATGACAAGGACGATTGTCTTATTCATAACGCTGGTTGGTCTCAGTACCGCGGGCGCGTGGGCGCAGGCCGGCGCACCCGAGCAAGTCTCGGTGCCGATCTATCGGATCACCGTGGTGGGCCGTACAGTGAAAGCCGTCAACTACCTCCACCGCAGCGGTCAAACCAAGATCGACTTCCGCGGCACCAGTCTGATGCCTAACGCGCACGGTTCAGCCGACGTCGCCGGCAAGCAGGGCGCGGTCAAAATTAACGCGGAATTCAAGGACATCGGGCCGGCGACCAATTTCGGCGCGGAATACCTCACTTATGTGCTGTGGGCCATCACGCCCGAGGGCCGCCCGATCAACCTGGGCGAGGTTCTGCCAGGCGCCGGCGGGAAAACCAAAATCGAGGTGACGAGCGACGTCCAGGCCTTTGGATTGATCGTTACCGCCGAACCCTACTTCGCGGTGACTCAACCGAGCGATGTGGTGGTGATGGAAAACGTCGTGAGAAACGATACGGTGGGCAAAGTGGAGGAAGTCGACGCGAAGTACGAGCTGCTTCGCCGCGGCCAATACACCGCACACGTCAATCCCTCTGATCTCGAGCCCCTGATTATCGACAGCCGCGTCCCCGTCGAACTCTATGAAGCCCGCAACGCCGTGCGCATCGCCCGCTGGACGGGTGCGGATCATTATGCCGGTGCGACCTTTGACAAGGCGAGGCAGCTCCTCGCGGAAGCTCAGGCCGACCAGGAAAGCCGCGCCAAATGGAAGGTGGTGGCGACGACGGCGCGCGAGGCGGTCCAGACGGCCGAGGACGCTCGCCTGATTACCATCAAGAAGATGGAGCAGGAGGAGCACGCCGAAGCCAAGGCGGAGGCCAAGGCCGAAAAGGCGGCCGCCGAGCAAGCCAAGGAGCAGGCCGCAGTGGCCGCTCACGAAAAAGCTGAGGCCGAGCGAGCCAGGAACGACGCCCTGGCCGACAGCCAAACGGCCCAGACCCAGGCCACCCAGGCTGAGCGGCAGGCCGAACAGTCACGCCTCCAGGCCCAACGCGCCCAGCAGCAGGCCCAGCAGGCAGAAACCGACAAAGCCGCCATGCGGGCCCGG
The DNA here is from genome assembly GCA_035945295.1 of Terriglobia bacterium. Taxonomy (GTDB): domain Bacteria; phylum Acidobacteriota; class Terriglobia; order UBA7540; family UBA7540; genus QHZK01. Next base: position 23,653 of record DASZAI010000083.1, read on the forward strand.
CTGCGCGACCAGTTAAACCTGATTCTCGAAACGCGCGACACAGCGCGCGGCCTGATCATGAACATGTCGGACGTCCTGTTCGACACCGGGAAATACACTCTGAAGCCGGTGGCTCGCGAGAAGCTGGCGAGAGCGGCGGGCGTGCTGCTGGCCTACCCCGGATTGACTATCGAGGTGGATGGCCACACGGATGACGTCGGCAGCGACGAGTTCAACCAGACCCTCTCGGAAGAGCGGGCGCGCGCCGTGCGCGATTACCTGGTGCAGCAGGGCGTCGCCCCGAGCGCGATCGCAGCGCGGGGATTTGGCAAGACCGAGCCTGTCGCCTCGAACGACTCTTCCACGGGCCGCCGCATCAACCGGCGGGTCGAGCTAGTCGTCTCGGGTGACGCGATCGGCAGCACGCTTGGTTCCGAGTCAGCCTCCCGAGGTGGGCAGCAGTAGGACCGTGACTCACGACCGCGATGGTGAGTCGAAGCGGTCTTCCAGTTAGTTCCCTCAAACCCGGCTGGGGCGGCAGGAGATCCGGCCTATCGAGCCGCAGCGCGCGATCCGCCGTCCCCCGCCGGGGCTCCCGGCAAGTTTCCGCCGACCCCATCAGCCAAGTGACGCTTCGCGCCGCTCAGGCATTCATCCGAGTGCGGGTATCAAAATGACTGGGAGTCACTTGCAGCCGTGATTGGCTAACTGGTTGTCGAGCGTGATTTGGTACATCTCGCGGTCCGCACCCTCAAGATGACTGATCGCTGCCGATGCTTCGTCCCGCCGGCGGTCGGTCTCCAATTGCAGATTCTGGTCACAGGCCGCGACTGCGGCGTCGATGGCTCGTTGAGCGGCACGGCGCTTGCCAGGTTCTCCCCAAACCTGCCAGACGGCGATGCCCAGGAGAACGGCCAGCACGAGGACAGGGCGCCAGAGATACTCGAATTCGATCTTGGGCATGGCGGCAAGTCTAAGCGCACGGCCGCGCGGTCATCAAGGGATAATTTCCCTTCCCCATGAGCAACACCGTTTTCCCCCGTTAGCCGGTCGCGCTGCGATTGCATTCGGCAGCTGGCTGGTGTAGGTTATCACCCGGTTCGCTTCGTAAAAATCCCGATTCAACAGAAGGAGTGGCGTATGCAATTTGTGATTATCGCTCGACATTCACCTGAGCACTGCCCGACCTCCAATGCCAAGATCCGCAAGCTCATGAAGGACGGCGCCAAGGAGATCCCTGAAATTGCTAAGAAGCTCGGGTTAAAGATCATCACCGTCAATGTCTATGGTCCCGACCATGAGCTGTTGGCAGTGGTTGAAGCCGACAGGATTGAATCGGTGCGCGAATTCGTGGTGCAGACTCGGCTCATCCAGTGGAATGCGACGAGAATCCACGCCACCTGGACGATGGAAGAGGCTCTGGCAAAGGCCGACAAGCTGCCGGCAATCTTTTAGTTAAGATCGACGTTCTCCCACCCCCAGGCCATGCTGAATCGCCTTCGGAAACTGGTTGTCAAGACGGCGTTGCCACTGCCTGTGACGGCCCGCCATGTTGAATATTCGGCTATCGCATCCGCGGATGACGATGCCGTGGCGCCGTCGGATGCATTGATTGACGTGGCATTGAAGTGTGTGAGCCGCACACGCCAGATTTCGATGCACGCTGTTACGGCGCGCATGACGGGCCCTCCCTTTTATCCCGAAGTCTGGCCGGGCGAACATTACCGGTTGCTGGCCGGGGTCAGCGCGCAAATCGAGCCCAAAACAGTGGTGGAAATCGGCACCGCCACCGGCCTTTCCGCGCTGGCGATCCTCCAAACTCTATCCCCGGGCGCCGCTTTGCATACGTTCGACATTATTCCGTGGGAGCAATTCCCCGACACCTGCCTGCGCGGGGAGGACTTTGCTGACGGCCGGCTGCAACAGTGGATCGGCGACGTCGGCAATGCTGAAGTCATGCGCCAACACGCTGAATTGTTCGCGCGCGCCGATTTCATTTTCATCGATGGGCCCAAGGATGGAGTTTTCGAACAAAAGCTTCTGGACCAGTTTTCCTCCATGAATTTACCCCAGCACCCCCTGCTGTTACTTGATGACATTCGCGTCTGGAACATGCTTGCCATCTGGCGGCGAATAAGAAGGCCCAAACTGGATTTGACTTCCTTCGGCCATTGGTCAGGCACCGGACTGGTCTCGTGGGTCTGACTTTGGCAAAGCCCAGCAACATGGAGGCGGCTTGCAGGCTCGCGCGGCCTTTGTCCGAGCGGGGAGGCACGAGCCGCGCCTGGCCATCGCCGAAGTCTTCTGCCGGCTGATTCTTTGCGACGGGCACGATATCGGCCCCGTGGAAGAAATTCCTCCAGAAGAACCGCTGGGCGCTGGCTCCGCCGCCATCGCCCTGAACCACGCGCCGCGGGGCTGACGCAGACCCTTCGCGGGGTCTGCGGTCGTTGTGTGGCTTGCGCCCCCGGCGCGCCCCCATGGATCGGATGGCCAGCCGGCCATTGTCCGGCCGTGGGTGGGGAACGCGAATCCCAAAGACTTCGTTGGATGCACGTTCGTGACCGCGTTACGCATGTTTCTTCGCGGGGAAGAGCTCCCCGAGAGTGCGGCTTTGCGGTCGAAGGGCCCACGATGCCATCGCCAAGGCAGCGAAGGCAAGCGGTCCGATGAGGCTGCGGAAATCGCCTTTCGCCGCGTGCGATGCGGCCGCGCCCGTCATTTCGAAGAAGACACCGGCATACACCCATTCCTTGAGGCGCGGAAAACCGGGCACGAGCAACGCCGGGACCGCGAGCACTTTCCAGATCCCCACGATCATGAGAATGTACACAGGATAACCAAGCTGAGTCACGACCCCAACGGCATCAGGCCGACGTGTCAGGTCCCACTCAGCCCCTGCCAGCAACTCAAGCGCAGAGATTATGGTGGTCACCCAATACAAGATCACCTTTGCTTTCAAAGCCGGCTCTCCTTCCGTTCACTTCACACTCGACCTGCACGCTGCGGGGCCTCCCGCTGTTCCGCCAGAAATGGGCATTCGTCGCTCCGCCGTGCGCCTATGCGCGTTCGGTTACAACGATAGCGGAGCAGGCAGTCGAGTCCCGCGTACGCGGGCCTTCCGTTCTTCCCCGATTTCCGAGTATAGAAGCCGCGGAGTTCGAAGACAACTCCGCGCTACAAATGCCACGGGCGGACGCGAGGCCCGCCCCTACGGCGCGACGTGAAATCGCCGCTCGAAATGGAAAGGCGGGTCAGAGACCCGCCCCTACGATACCGAGTTAAAAGCCGCCCCTACGCATTGACTGCCGACTGTTGACTGTCAACTGGGCGGCAGGCGCAGACTTCGGGTCTGCGAACACCGTGTGCCGTTGCGCCAGCGGCGCCGAGACCTAGAAAGCAAGGTCTGTGCCAGCCGGGCCCTTCGGGGCACCCTCGATGCATCTGTCTTTCAAGCCTTGGGTCAAGGGACGTAATCGCACTCTAAGAAAGGACGCCGATAAACATAAATATGCCTTGACACGCATATGCCCTGTGGAGTATATGAAGTGAATGGAATCGGTGTTCGAAATCATTGCGGAGCCTCGCCGCCGCGCGATATTGAGCCTCCTGGCCTCGTCACAACAGTCGGTGGGAGAGATCGAGCGCCGGCTGCGTCTGCCGCAGCCGACCGTGTCAAAGCACCTGCGAGTCCTGCGCGAGGCGGGTTTCGTGGAGTCCACGGTCGACGCGCAGCGCCGTCTCTACCGGCTGAAACCTGAACCATTTCAGGAGGTGGAGGCCTGGCTGGAGCAGTTCCGCCGGTTCTGGTCCGCTCACCTCGATGCTCTCGAACGCCACCTCGACCGCATGGATCAAATAACGCGGACGAAAAGGGCAACACCCACGAAAAGGAAGGCAAGGAAAAGACGACGCGGCCTCAAACCGCGAACCTGACCAAGGAGAAACGAAATGAAAATCAAAGTGACCAGCGTATACGTGGACGACCAGGCGAAGGCCCTGCGCTTCTATACGGAGGTACTGGGCTTTGCCAAGAAAACCGATTTCAGTCAGGGCCCTTATCGCTGGCTGACCGTGGCCTCGCCCGAGGAGCCGGAGGGCACGGAGCTGCAACTGGCGCTGAACAACAACCCGGCGGCGAAAGCCTACCAGCAGGCGCTGTTCGAGCAAAACCAGCCCGCGGCCATGTTCTTCACCGACGACGTCAAGGGCGACTACGAGCGGATCAAGGCCCGCGGCGCCGAGTTCACCATGCCGCCCACCGACGTGACCGGCTCGACCATTGCGATGCTGAAGGACACCTGCGGCAATCTCATTCAGCTTACGCAGTTGGCAGGCTATTCACGCTAAGGAGAAGAAGATGGCCGATGGCGCGCCGTACACACCGGGCGAGGCCGGCGGGGCCGAGGTACGAAAGGAAGGAGAGAAGTGGACGCTCATTCTCGTCCGAGAGCTGCGCCACCCGCCGGAAAAGGTCTGGCAGGCGCTGACCGACCCGGCGCATCTCGGCGAGTGGGCGCCCTTCGACGCCGATGGGAACCTGGGTACGGTTGGAGTCACGGTGAAGCTCACCACGGTGGGAGCGTCCACGCCGCGCGTTACCGAAACCACAGTGACGCGAGCCGACGCTCCCAAGGTGCTGGAGTACAACTGGGGTGGCTTCGATATGCGGTGGGAACTCGAAGCCTTGGGTGGCGGCACGCGCCTGACGCTGTCCACCAACATCGGTCACCGCTTCATCTCGATGGGCGCTGCCGGGTGGCACATTTGTTTCGATGTGCTGGATCGCCTTCTCAGCGGAACTCCCATCGGACGCATCGTCGGCCCCGAGGCGATGAAGTTCGGTGGTTGGCAGCGGCTGAACGCGGAGTACGCCAAGCAGTTCGGAATTGAAACGCTCAACTGGCCGCCTCAGGCGGCTGAAAAGTCGTGAATCGAGTGGTCGCAAAACAATGCACCCGACACGGGCCTACGGAGGGACACTGTGGCTGAGAGGAAACCTGCAAAGAAGGTAGCGAAGAAGTCCGCCAAGAGCATCCAGGGATTCACGGATGAGGAACGAGCCGCGATGAGGGAGCGGGCCCAGGAGCTGAAGGCGGCCGCGCGACCCGGCCCGCGCGTGGACAAGGCGGACGGGGAAAGCGTCGTGCTCGCGAAGATCGCCGCGATGCAGGCACCGGATCGCGCCATAGGCGAGCGGCTCCATGCGATCATCAAAGCCAGCGCGCCAGTCCTCTCGTCGAAGACCTGGTACGGGATGCCGGCGTATGCCAAGGATGGCCAGGTGGTCTGCTTCTTCCAAAGCGCGCAGAAGTTCAACACGAGGTACGCGACGCTCGGCTTCAGCGACAAGGCGAACCTCGACGAAGGCCACATGTGGCCGACCGCTTACGCGCTGATGAAGTTGACCGGCGACGACGAAGCAAAGATCGCCGCGCTCGTGAAGAAAGCGGTGAGCTGAGGACTGAGCTCGCCACCGGGCCCAGGATAAGGAGTCGCTAGAGTCGCCGCAAGAGCTAGGCGAAGCAGTTCGGGACTGAAACGCCCAACCGACCGCCCAAGGCGGCTCCAAAGTCGTGAATCGAGGGGATCGCAAGACAATGCACTGACCACGCTCGCGGAGGCGACCATGAACTGGAGCAAATGGGTTCGGCAGACTCACCGCTGGCTGTCCATTGCCTTTACGGTGGGCGTCATCGTCAACATCGTCGCCGTGGCAGAGAAGAAGTATACCTTCTGGGTGGGCCTCTCGGCGGCGCTCCCGCTCGTCTTGCAACTGTTCACCGGTCTGTACTTGTTCGTGCTGCCGTATGCCACCAAGTGGCGCAGCGGGCGACTCACCGGCTGAATGGCCGGCCGGCCGCACGCCCTTATATGTCCAGAGCGATTCTTAATGCTTGCGAGAGCGAGTAGCGCAGACCGCCGGGGTTGCGGTCTGCGGCTTTTCGTTGGGTGCGCGATCGATTCGGAAGGGAAGGACGCCGCAGCTTCGACACGGCGCTAGAATACGACACGGCAAGGATGATGGTTAGCGAAAAGACGCGGACCACAAAACCAGTGGTCCGCGCTACTTTGTCCCGGCTTTGCCGGAGGATACTTACCCCAAGCGACGCCTGCTTGACGAAAGCGACCCTTCGAGCGGCCAGGGAACCAATTCTGCGACAACCCGTATTTGACATTGAGAGAAGAGCGATTTCAAGCTACTTTCCTGTGTGAAGGGAGGGGCGATGCTTCGACCGGTTTTGCCCGCGACGTTGACAATTCTACTTGGGACTTTCGTCGGTAACGCACAGCAGCCTTCCGTTAAATTGCCGGACGGCAGCCAGATTGCGCCTTCCCAGATTGACGCCACTGTCATACCGTTGATGCAAGCAGCCCGCGTAACCGGAGTGGGTATCGCAATGTTTCACGGTGGCAACATTGCGTATCTTAAGGCCTACGGGCTGCGCGACGCCGAAAAGGGTTTGCCACTAACGCCAGACTCGGTGATGAGTTCGGCGTCCCTGAGCAAAGCGGCGTTTGCGACAGTGATCGTGCGCCTAGTGCAAGAAGGCGTGCTCGACCTTGATAAGCCGATTTATCAATATCTGCCCAAACCGCTTCCCGAATATCCAAGATACGCGGACCTCCAAGGAGACGATCGCTATGAGAAACTGACCCTGCGCATCCTATTGAGCCACACCAGCGGGTTCCCCAACTGGCGCGCCTTTGAGGACGACCGGAAGCTCAAGATTCACTTCGAACCCGGCACGCGCTATGCGTACTCCGGAGAGGGAATCGACCTTGCGCAATTGGTCGTAGAAACCGTGACAGCGAAATCACTCACGCTCTTGATGCAGGAGAATCTCTTCCGGCCCGTGGGGATGACCCGCACCAGCATGGTCTGGGAACCGCGCTTCGAGAGCGATTTTGCAAACGGGTATGACGAGTACGGGCGCTCGCTGGGGCCCGAGAAGCACCCCAACCCGGATGCCGCGGGGTCGATGCAGACGACGCTACGGGACTACGCCACCTTTTTGAGCGCGCTCATGCGGCACAATATCCTGAACACCCGCACATTCGGAAGGATGCAAAACGCCCAAATCAGCATCCATTCTGCGCATCAGTTTCCGTCTCTGGCAAGCGAGACCACGACCGCCAACGACGAGATTCGTCTCCGGTACGGTTTGGGCTTGGGACTATATTCCTCTCCTTACGGAAAGGCCTTCTTCAAAGAAGGTCATGACGAAGGATGGAGGCATCTTGCACTTTTTTTCAGGAACGGCAGCGGCATTCTGATCATGACCAACAGCTCCAACGGGGAAGGAATCTTCAAGCCGCTTATGGATGCTGTCCTGGGGCCAACCCTGTTCCCCTTCGATTGGGAAAATTACACACCTTACAACTTGCTTCCTCCGCTGCCCAAGCTGAAGGAGCACAAAACAGTTACGCTCACGATAGCCCAACTGGACAGGGTTGTTGGCCGATACACCCTGTCGCCGGATGTCGTCCTTTCGGTTACGGTTGAGAATGGCCGCCTCTTCGTCCAGGAGAACGACGAACCTAAACAGGAGCTTTTTGCCGAAAGCCCCAAGGACTTTTATTCGTCAGCCTCCAGCGACGAGTACACCTTTAAGCCTGCGGACGAAAGCCGTGCCCAGGCGATGGTCTTGCATCTCGGGGGCAAGGACGTGGAGCTCAAGCGGATTCAGTGATTACGCGCAAGTTGCCGCCGGGCTAGGACTCCAAACCGGCTCAGTCACCTGGGGGGAGTCCTCGACACGGAAACGCAAGGGCGGGTGGCGCAGAGCGTTAGCTCTGCGATTCACATGGATTGGAGTGCACCATGGCGACGACCACCCGGTAGTGACCGTACGCTTGGAACCCGAGCTGCGAGAACGGCTGGACCGTTTGGCGAAGGCGCAGCGCCGCAGCCGCTCGTTTGTGGCGACGGAAGCGATCCGCGAATATGTGAAGGTGAACGAGTGGCAGATCGAGGAAACCCGGAAAGCGCTGGCGGAAGCTGACCGGGAAGAGTTTGCCTCTCCGTCCGAGGTTCGCCGCGTGGTGAAGAAGTGGACCAACCCCAGGCGGAGCGTACGTGCCCGGTAGCCCGCGGGAGATCCGCTGGCTGAAACGGGCGCTGGCCTCGCTCGATGCTGAAGCCGCCTTCATCGCCCGCGATCATCCCGCCGCCGCTGCCAGCGTGGTGGAAGCCATTGCCACCAGGGTGGAATTGCCCGCTCAGTATGCTCCCTGGGCCGCCCCCGGCCGCTCCGGGCGCGTCGAGGGCACCCGCGAGTTGCTGGTTCCTGATACTCCGTACCTGGCCCGCTACCGCGGGCGCGGCCACGCTGTCGAAATCCTCCGCGTCTTCCATGGCGCCCGCAAGTGGCCGAAGAAGCTCTGACCGCCTTCGGCAGCCGGAGTGCACCTTCCTTCTTTGAAACGTTGTGAAGAGGCTTCCACTTGCGGAGGTTGCGCAGATAAAATAGGTGCGAGAGTTGGAGGTGACCATGAAAAGGCCCGTCCCGGTGGAATCTGCCTCGGCATTAATCGACGAGAAGATCAAGGAACTCGGGGACTGGCGCGGGAAGACGCTGTCGCAGATTCGTGCTCTGATCAAGCAAGCCGACCCGGAGGTAGTCGAGGAGTTGAAATGGAGGAAGCCATCGAACCCGGCCGGGGTTCCGGTATGGTACCACGACGGAATCATTTGCACCGGCGAGACCTACGTGAACCACGTGCGGCTGACCTTCGCCAAGGGAGCGGCGCTCGAGGACCCTTCAGGTCTATTCAATTCCAGCCTCGACGGGAATGTCAGGCGCGCCATCGACATCCACGAAGGCGACAAGGTCGATGAGGCGGGCTTGGAGGATCTCATCCGCGCTGCCGTGGCGCTCAATCTCATGGGCCAGAACAAGGCGAAGCCCGAGCCGAAGCCCCAGCGAGCGAGCAGCAAGCGGGCCGACTAGCTTTCATCCGAGGTCCCGGCCATATCTCCTCCCATAGGGGAAGAGCTTCGGCACCTGCCTCATGCGCCAAGCAGTTCGGCGTCGAGGCTCCGAGCTGGTTCTGAGGCTAGCGCAGCGCGTATCACGTTGAAATCAAAGCGATAACGTCACTGGAACGGATCGCAATGAACTGCCGATTCGGCGGCTTTTCAACAAGGATCTTGTTGATAACACGCGGTCGAGCCGCCAGAAAACGAACTCCGGCCGGGCAGCGGCGCGCGCCGGCTAGCGATGGAGCTCTACTTGGGGAAGGTGTTCACGACTCGGCCGGGGCTTCGGCCGGCTCTACGGAAGTCGGCGGCCGGGGAAGGCGACGCCGCAAGGGTGACGTGAACCAATACGCGACGAAGCCCGAGACGATGATCAGCAAGCCGCAGGTGAGGCCGTTGATGCCGAGCACCGATTCGTGCTGGCTGTGGATGACCGCAAGCGTGAGCAGCAGCATCGGGAAGACCCCGACCAGGATGGCGCCGGCAAGTCCGCCGGGCACGCGAAACTCGCGGCGCAGTTGCGGCTCGCGCAGGCGCAGCACCACCAGAGTGATGAACTCGAGTGACAGGCTCGCACCATAGAGCATGATGTCGAGCGTCACCAGGCGCTCGAATCCCAGGCCGAGGCAGAGCGCCCAGCCGGTGGCGCAGACGAGAATCGCCACCCAAGGCGCGCGCGTCCGCGGATGCACTTTGGCGAAGACGCGCGGCAACATGCCGTCCTGCGCCATGGCCAGCGGCAGGCGCGAGTAGCTCATCACCAGCGCGTTGAACATGCCGAATCCACTCATCATGCCGCCGATAACCAGAGCGACGCGCAGCCAGTTCCCCGCCATCAGCCCCGCGAGATCGGCCCACGAGCCGGTCTCAAACGCCGAGGCGGGCACTCCCGTTAGACGTACTGCCAGCACGGGCAGAATGTAACTCAGGGAGACCAACACGACCGCCGCGAGCATGGCGCGCGGATACGTCCGCTGGGGACGCTCGACTTCGAGTGCTATCGTCGATGCATTGTCCCAGCCCATGTAGTTCCACATGGCGATGAGCGTCCCGCCGAGCAGTCCGACCGTCGAGGTCACGGGAGCAGTATGCGCGTGCGCGAGCGCCCCGACCTTGAACGGCGCCAGCACCACAATCAAGGCGAATGGCGCTGACAGGAGGAAAAAGAGCCAGAGCGACGTCAGGCCGACCACTCGGATCCCCGCCACGTTCAGCCCGGCGCAAACAATGACGACGCCGAGCGCCACCATCTCCCCGCGATAGCCCACGGCGAACCACGGCTCGAGGCGAGTCAGATACGCCACGAACAGCGTCGGGTAGATCGCCATGTCGAAGATACTGGCCACGAGCGAGAGCCACGCCTCCTGGAATCCCCAGAAGTTGCCCATGCCGCGGCGCACCCAGGCGTAGTAGCCGCCCTCCGCCGGCAGTGCGCTCGCCAACTCGCCAATCATGAACGCGGTCGGCAAGCTCCACAGCAGCGGCGTCAGCAAGAGGATCAGAATCGCCAGGCCGTAGCCCGCGCCGTGCACGATGTCCTCAGTGCCATACGTTCCACCCGACACCATGAAGAACGTGGCGGCGACGAGAGGCCAGAGAGTCAGCTTGGCGAGATTTTTTCTTGCTCTCGGAAGGGCGCGAGGCGGGACCTGGGTGGGAAGCGATATACTGGGCAATTCTTCTCTCTCTAGTCCTCCTCAACAAGATTCGCTCTCGACCGGCGCGCGGAGCGTTCTTATATTCGCAGAATACAGAATTCTGTCAGCGTTGCAAGAAAAAAATGCGGCCTTCACCACAAAATTCTCTGTCGACGGAAGTGAACAGCGACTGCGACAGCGTGCGCTCCCCCGAGAGCAGCCTCACCCCTGGCGGGCTTCGTGGATGTACCCCTCGGTCGCCAGGCGATGGCCCGACATCTGGTAGCCCAGGGACGGCATGTCTTGAACGCCGGCAGCGTCGCACCAGCGGTTGTAGAAGTTAAACAGGGCGCAGACGCTGATGGCGTCGTAGAGCGCCTCATCGGGCCAGCCGGCGCGACGAGCTTCCTCGACGTCATCGCGCGTAATCTGGTTCGAGGTGCGATTGACCTTGGTGATGAACTTGAACAGCGCCTTGTCGGCATCGGAGATTGGCGCGGTCGAATAGTCCTTCAGCACTGCCTGGACCAGTTCCCTGTTCCCCAGCAGTTCCGCCGCGACCGCGGAACTCCTTCGCACAGAAACCTGCGGGCAGCTTCGACATGACGTGTCCGAACACCGCCGGAGGCTGGAGCATCACCATGAACAGGCCGCTCGTCAGGATGACGTAGACGACCAGCGCCGGTATGGCGTACCTGAGAAAGGCTCTCAATCTGCTCATGGGTTGGTGGCTGCGCCCAGCCCGCGAATGCGTGCGCCAAGGCAGCCGAAGATACACATCGACCGCTCAACGGAAGCGGGCGACAGCTTTAAAACAGCGACATCTGGCGGAGACTAGACCCAACACCCCGACGGAGTTGCGTCCAAAGACCAGGGAAGCCTATCTGCATCGCGGCGATAGCGTCAATAACATGCGACGACTACTCGGCGCATTAAAAGCGACTAGCCACCATTGAATTGTTAGCTATGGGCCCAATCAAGCTGCCGCGTGCCCGCCCCGCCAGACTCTCGTTTACTTTCGTATTCATTTCGCGCACCGTGCTGCACGAAGACAGCGAAGCGAGACACCACCCAATCCTGTGTTCCACTTCTCTGGCGTGCTCTCTCGTGCTCTCTCGTTGACACGGCTCTTGGATGTGACCTAACATGGCGCGGTAAGTTACGGGGGGACAAATTGGTCGATCGCACGATTTCCCATTATCGGATTCTGGACAAACTCGGCGGCGGCGGCATGGGCGTCGTCTACAAGGCCGAGGACACAAAGCTCGGCCGTCTGGTCGCGCTCAAGTTCCTCCCCGAGGAATCAGTCCGCGACCCGCAGGCGCTCGAGCGCTTCAAACGGGAAGCGCGCTCCGCTTCCGCACTCAATCACCCCAACATCTGCACCATCTACGAAGTCGACGAGGCCGACGGGCAGACGTTCCTAGCGATGGAGCTACTCGAGGGGCAGACGCTCAAGCACCTCATCGAAGGCAAGCCCATCAAGATGGAGCGGCTGTTGGATATCGCCATCCAGATCGCGGACGCGCTCGATGCCGCCCACCTCAAGGGAATCGTTCACCGCGACATCAAGCCCGCCAACATTTTCATCACCGACCGGGGACAAGCGAAGATCCTCGATTTCGGCCTGGCCAAGCTCGCCCCGCAAGCGCGCCGCGTCGCTGATGAGGCTGGACCCTCAGGTCAGGTGACGGCCACCCTGGTGCACGAGGACTTCCTCACCACGCCGGGCATCGCGATGGGCACGGTGGCGTACATGTCGCCCGAGCAGGCGCTGGGCGAACAGCTCGACGCTCGCACTGACTTGTTTTCGTTCGGCGTGGTGCTCTATGAGATGGCGACCGGCGTTATGCCGTTCCAGGGAAATACCTCGGCGGCGCTTTTCAACGCCATCATCAACAAGACTCCCACGGGGCCGGTTCAGCTCAACGCTCATGTGCCGCCCAAGCTCGAAGAAATCATCAGCAAAGCGCTCGAGAAGGACCGCGAGATCCGCTGCCAGAGCGCGGCGGAGATGCGCGCCGACTTGAAGCGGTTGAAGCGCGACCTCGATTCGGCGCGGGTCGCAGTGCGCAGTTTGTCGCGAGAGAGTGACGCCGTTTCGGCGGCGCAGGCTGCACAGACGACCGCACCACCCGTTCCTGCCGCAGGCAAGAAGGCCTTTCGCCTGGCAGCCGCGACCGGGGTCGCGATGCTCGCTGCCGGTCTCGCCATTGGCACGCTGGTGCTGCACCGCTCGCCCGCTCCGGCAGCGCTTCCCATGTATCATCCGCTGAGTTTCCGCCGCGGTATTGTCCGCTCGGCGCGCTTTGCGCCTGACGGCCAGACGGTCGTTTACAGCGCTGCCTGGGAGGGGACGCCGCTCCAGTTGTTCACGACACGGCCTGAAAGCCCTGAGTCGCAGGCCCTCGAGCCAGCCGGGGCGGAGGTCCTATCCATCTCACGCAACGGCGAACTGGCGTTATCGCTTAAGAGCCATGAGTCCCGGCCCTTTGTTTACTCCGGAACCCTCGCCCGCGTACCCTTGGTCGGCGGAGCACCGCGCGAGGTCCTTGACGGCGTCGAGTGGGCCGACTGGTCCCCGGACGGTGAAAGCCTTGCGGTGGTGCGCGAAGCCAACGGGCGCGACCGCCTGGACTTTCCTATCGACACGGCGCTTTACACGGCTGACGGTTGGATCAGCCATCCTCATGTCTCGCCCAAAGGCGACCGCGTCGCGTTCCTCGACCACCCTCAGCTCGGCGATGACGGCGGCTCGGTGGCGGTCGTCGATCTGGCGGGTCACAGGACGACGCTTTCAAGCGGTTGGGATAGCGTGCAGGGTCTGGCCTGGACTCCCACGGGCGACGAAATCTGGTTCACGGCGACCCGGACAGGAGGAGACCGCTCCCTCTTCGCGGTCGACCTTGCCGGGCACGAACGCCTGCTGACCAGAGTGCCTGGTGAATTGACGCTGCTCGACATCGGGCACAATGGCAGCGTGTTGCTGACGAGAGGCAACGATCGCGCCGGCATCCTATGCCAGGGAGTCGGCGAAACCAAGGAGCGGGATTTATCGTGGCTCGATTGGTCAGTGCCCAACGATTTTTCCGCCGACGGCAAGAGCTTACTGCTCACCGAAGCCGGTGAAGGGGGCGGGCCGAAGTATGCCGTCTACTTGCGGGGCGCCGACGGCTCTCCTGCTGTCCGGCTGAGTGAGGGCAGCGGCATCGCCTTGTCGCCGGACGGCAAGTGGGTGCTCTCCCGGCCTTCAGGCTCGCCAGCGCAGTTGGTGCTGCTGCCGACCGGCCCCGGCAAGCCCAAGCCGTTCACTCACGATTCCATCAACCATGTGTCAGGGCGCTGGCTTCCCGATGGAAAGCGCGTCGTGTTCCTGGGCAACGAGGCAGGTCACGCGCCGCGCCTCTATCTTCAGGAACTTTCGGAAAACACGGCGCGGCCCATCACGCCCGAGGGAATCCGCAGTAATGCGGTTATTTCGCCGGACGGTCAGTGGGTGGCCGCAGTGGGCCCTGACCAGAAGTGCTATGCGTATCCGACAGCAGGTGGTGACGCTCGTCCCGTCCCAGGCGTTCTGCCGGGAGAATTGCCCACCGGTTGGGACGCCGACGGCCGCGCGGTTTTTGTGTACCTGCCGGGTGAACTGCCGGCTCGCGTGTATCGAGTGGAGCTGGGCACGGGCAAGCGTACGCTTTGGAAAGAGGTCGAGCCGTCGGACCCGGCGGGCATTGACAGCATCCGCGGCCTGCTGCTCTCGCGCGATACCAAGGCCTACGCCTATGGGTACATCCGCCTGTTGTCTGACCTTTATCTCGTCGACGGATTAAAATAAGTGGTGGGTCTTCGCGTGGCGCAGTTCGGTTGACTTCCCGACCCCTAGACGCATACAATCGGCGTCACACGGATATCTGGGATGATCGGCAAAACGGTCTCGCACTATCGCATTCATGAGCGGCTGGGCGGCGGCGGCATGGGTGTCGTCTTCCGGGCGGAGGACACGCGGCTCGGACGCCAGGTCGCCTTGAAGTTCCTCCCCGAGGATCTGTCCAAAGACCCAATGGCCCTCGAGCGCTTCAAGCGTGAGGCGCGCGCTGCCTCCACCCTGAACCATCCTCATATCTGCACCATCTACGACATTGGCGATTTCGAGGGCCAGCCCTTCATTGCTATGGAATTGCTGGAGGGCCAGACACTGCGCTATCGGATCGCCGCCAAACCCCTCAGAATCGAGGAGCTGCTTGACTTGGCCATTCAAATGGCCGAGGCGCTGAGCGTCGCGCACGCCAAAGGCATCGTACACCGCGACATCAAGCCACCGAACATCTTCATTACCGCGCAGGGACAGGTGAAGGTGCTCGACTTTGGCCTCGCGAAGCTGGCGCCGCAGGCCATCCGAGCCGCCGTTGCGGCCGCCGACGACGGCGCTACCGTCGCTAATATCGCCGACAGCGCCGTGACGGATCGCGGAACGGCGATGGGTACGGTCACCTACATGTCGCCGGAGCAGGCGCGGGGAGAGGAAGTCGACGCCCGCAGCGACCTTTTCTCGTTCGGCGCGGTCTTGTACGAAATGGCGACCGGCCAGCAAGCTTTCGCCGGCGTCACCAACGCGGTGATTTTCGACCTCATCTTGAACCGCCAGCCGACGCCCGCCCTCAGCTTGAATCCCTCCCTACCAGCCGACCTGGTTCGCGTCATCAACAAGGCCCTCGAGAAGGATCCCGATTTGCGCTACCAGGGAGCGGGCGAGTTGCTTTCGGATTTGAAGCGTCTGCGGCGCGACACTTCCTCGGGAAGGCTGGCCGCCGCGCAAGCCAGCGGTCGGTTGCAGCCTGGGACCGAGACCCAGCGGTCGCTCGCGGTGCTTTATCTGAGCAACAAGAGCGGATCCCCCGAGGACGAGTATTTTCGTGACGGCATCACCGAGGACATCGTCATCGAGTTGTCGAAGATCAAGGACCTGCGCGTCTTTCCGATCTCCGCGGTATCCGCCTATCGCGACAAGCCGGTGGCCGAGCCTCAAGTCGGCGAACAGATGGGCGCGACGCATGTTCTGAGCGGCAGCATTCGCCGGGCCGGCAACCGTCTTCGCCTGACCGCGCAACTCGTGGAAACGCGGACGGGTCACGCCATCTGGGCCGAGCGCTACGACCGTCAGCTCGAGGACGTCTTTGCGATCCAGGACGAAATCGCCCACAGCATCGCCGGCGCGCTCAAACTGGTGCTGAGCGAGCAGGAAAAGGTGGCCATCGGCAAGGCGGCGACCGTCAATGTGAAGGCTTACGACTACTATCTGCGCGGGCGGCAGTTCTTTCACCAGTTCCGGCGCAAGAGCTATGAGTTTGCCCAGCAGATGTTCGAGCGGGCCATCGAGATTGATCCCAATTACGCGCGCGCCTACGCGGGAATCGCCGACTGCTGTTCGTTCCTCTATTCCAGTTTTCAGGCCGGTTCGAACAACCGGGAGAAGGCTGATGAAGCGAGCCGCCGGGCGCTCGAACTCGATCCTGACCTGGCGGAGGCGCATGCGGCGCGCGGACTCGCGGTTTCGCTGCGCCAGCAATACGATGAGGCGTTGAAGGAATTTCACACGGCGATTCGCCTGGACCCCAACCTCTTCGAAGCCTACTACTTTTACGCGCGTGCGCTGTTCATGCAGGGAAAGATGGAAGAGGCGGCGAGAATGTTTGAACAGGCGCATCGCGTAAATCCCGAAGACTTCCAGGCGCCAAGCCTGCTCGCTCAGGTCTACGAACATCTGGGCCGCAGGACCGACTGCGAAGCCGCTCATCGCCGGGCCCTTAAAATCATCCGGAAGCACATCGAACTCCACACCGATGACGCGCGCGCGCTTTACCTGGGAGCCAACGCCCTATCGCACCTGGGGGAACGTGCCGAGGCCCTCGATTGGAACCAGCGGGCCTTGGCGATCGATCCCGATGATCCGGGCATCCTGTACAACGTGGCCTGCGTCTACTCCATCCTGGGCGAGTCGGAAAAAGCTGTTGACTGTCTGGAGAATTCCGTCAAGCTCGGCAGACAGCAGACGGAGTGGATGAGAAACGACTCCGACCTCGACCCGCTGCGCAATCACCCGCGTTTCCAGGCGCTGTTGCAGTCGCTGGAGTAGCTAGGACGCCTACCTGCCCTCCGCGCGACCTCCCTTGGGAAGCCTAACAGCCCGTCCGCTGGCAGGCTTGCTGAAGTTTGCTTTGCCGAAGAGCCGCCTCGAGCTCACTCGGCGGCCTCCGTCCTGGCCGTCCTTCCACGCAGGGTAGTGAGGGTACCATGATGCAAACTGGACCGAAGCGAGCGACACTTTTTCTGGGTCTGGCGCTTCTCGCCGGAGCGGTTCGCGCGGAAGCCCAGTCGGCTCCGGCCGCGAGCGCCAATGCCGCGATCTCTCAAGCGAAGGCCCTGATCGAACAGGGGAAAAACGACGAGGCGATTTCCCTGCTCGGCGAGGTCGCCAAGACAGCCCCCCAAACCCCCGGCCTCGAAGCGAATCTCGGGAAGGCGTACTACGGGAAACATGATTACCAGCAGGCCGTAACGCACCTGGAGGCGGCACTCAAGCAGAAGCCGGACGACGGCGAATCCACTCAGTTACTGGGACTCACGTATTTCGAACTTGGACACTTGCAGCAGGGGATTCCGTTACTCGAGAAAGTGCAGTCGTGGCTGCCCCGACCCGACGTCACTGGCTCCTACGTGCTCGGCGTCAGCTACCTCCAGACCCAGCAATACGACAAAGCGCGCCTGGCTTTCGCCAAAATGTTTTCCGTCACTCCTGACACTCCTCAGGCTCACCTGGTTCTCGGCCAGATGATGTTGCGTCAGGACCTCGAAGAAGAGGCCGTGCCTGAACTCCAGAAAGCGCTGGCGCTTGATCCCAAGCTTCCCATGGCTCACTTTCTGCTCGGTGAGATTTACCTCTTCAAGTCACAGGTACAGCCGGCGCTCGACGAGTTCACCAAGGAGCTCGAAATCGATCCCATCCTGTGGCTGGCGTACTGGCGCCGGGGCGACGCTTACTCCCGCCTGGGGAAATGGGACGCGGCCGAGCGGGCACTCAAGCAAGCCGTCTGGCTCAACCAAAACTTTACCGGTCCTTACATCCTGCTCGGCAAGGTGGAAATCAGCAAGGGAGATCCGAAACTGGGCTCGGAGTTCCTCGAGCGCGCCCTCCGGATGGATCCCAACAATGTGTCGGCGCACTATCTGCTGGGGACGGCGTATCGGGCGCTGGGACAGAAAGCCGAGGCTGAGCATGAATTTGAGTTATCGCGAACCCTGCGCGGCAAAGCTGAACCTCAATAGGCTGGCCTCCGGTCTGCCGCGTCGCCAGCGCGCACCGGCTTAGGTTCTGATGCGCTTCGCGCTCGCGTCCCAGACGGCGGGGCGCTGACTGAAGTAAGACTGGTTGGCCATATGGATCGCGATGGCGGCGTTGTTGCCGAAGACCTCGTCCTCGATGGACGGACGCCGGGTCTTGACCGACTGGAAAAAGTTCCAGAGGTGGTCGCGAGTATCGTCATAGTCAGGTGGAGCAAAATAGTTCGTCGACTCGATGGCCTTCTGGGCGCCCGGCTTGGGATCGTGCTCGGCGTGCCACTTGCGGCCGTACTCCTGCCGCATGGGGCTCGGCCACGCCGGCGTGCAGGAACCGTGATCCAGGCCATCCTGCCAGGAGATGCTGAGCGACTCGGGATTTTCGACGCCGTGGATTTCCAGAATTCCGTGATCGCCCATGAACCGGAATCCCGATTCCGTCTCGGTATTGAGCGTCACACGCAACGTGACGCTGAAGTCGCCGTAATCGTAGACCGTGGTCATGACGTCGGGGACGTCGCGCCCGTCGTGCCAGCGATAAAGTCCGCCCTGGGTAAACGCGCGCTTGGGCGGCGCCGCGATCCCCATCGCGTAGTGGATGCCCGTGAGGTGGTGAATACACAGATCGCCCGGAATGCCCTCGCCGTAGTCCTGAAAGCAGCGCCAGCGCGTCCAGCGCACGCCGTCGAACGGCCGCTTGGGCGCCGAGCCCAGCCAGGTGTCCCAGTCGACGGTCGCCGGCGATAGATCAGGCGGGATCGTGTACCACCACGCGCCACAATGGTCGTTGCGGCCCATCGTTGCCTCGACCAGACATAGCTTGCCGATGGCGCCCGCCGCAAGCAGTTCCTTCGCCTTGGCGTAGACGATGGAACTCGGTTCCTGGCTGCCGATCTGAACGATGCGATGGTTCTTGCTGGCTGCTGCGATTATCTCGAAACCCTCTTCCACTTTGTGGGTCATCGGCTTTTCGCAGTAGACGTCCTTGCCCGCCGCACAGGCGTCCACAATGATCTGCTTGTGCCAATGGTCAGGCACGGCCGCAACGATGCAATCGATCTCCTTGTTGTCGAGCAGCTCCTGGTACCGGGTGGTAATGGACGCCGGCTTTTCGAGTATTTGCTTGGCCAGCGTGCGCCGGCCCTCGTAAAGGTCACAGGCGCCGGCGCATTCAACGCCTGGAAGCGCGATCGACGTTTCAAGCAGCCCCGCTCCGCGCATGCCCACGCCGATCATCCCGAATCGAACGGTATCGCTCGGTGCCGCCGAACGGAAGGGCGTCGCAGCCAGCGGCCCGGCGCCGGGCAGAAGCGAATGCCCTGCCAGCGACGCGCCCATTGTACCCGCGGTTCTCCGCATGAAGCTGCGGCGTGACATGCCTCGTCTTTTCATGAATGCACCCCCTGAAGAAGACAGAATGCCCTACCCAGAAGAGAGCCATGCTATTACTTGGCGTCCGCGCGGGCAAGCGGAAATGCCGAACGTCCGGTGATCCATGCCAAATCTGGTGCGGCTTGCTAGAATGCGGTATTGTGATCGCCGCCGATGCCGGTAACGTTCGGGAGCACCGGCGCGCGCCAGCCTCCTCGCTGTGGAACCTCTGATGATTGAGCCAGGCAGTCTATCCCGCCGCGGCACACTGAAGATTTACCTGGGCTACGCGGCGGGCGTAGGCAAGACTTACAAGATGCTCGACGAAGCCCAGGAGCTGAGGCGCGAGGGCGTCGACGTCGTGATCGGCTACTTCGAGGCGCACGGCCGCAAAGATACCATCGCCAAAGCGGAAGGCCTCGAGACGGTTCCCCGCCGCCGCATCGTATACAAAGGCGCCATCTTCGAGGAGATGGACGCGCAGGCGATTGTCGACCGGCGGCCCAAGGTGTGCCTGGTCGACGAATTTGCACACACCAACGTCCCGGGCTCGGAGAGAACCAAGCGGTGGGAAGACGTTCAGCTCCTGCTCGACGCCGGGATTGACGTGATCACGACCATGAACGTCCAGCACCTTGAGAGCCTGAACGACCAGGTCTGGCAGATCACCGGCGTCCGAGTGCGGGAAACCATTCCCGACTGGGTGATCAAGCAAGCGGACGAGGTGGTGATGGTCGACCTGCCTCCCGAAGCGCTGCTCAACCGGTTGAAGCGCGGGGCGGTCTACGCGCTCGACAAAGCGTCGCAGGCGATGCAGAACTTTTTCAAAGAGTCCACGCTGGTGGTCCTGCGTGAGCTGGCGCTGCGTCAAACCGCGCATGAGGTCGATGTACGCCAGTCGATGCCGGAGGCACTCGAGGCCACCCTTCCGACTGCGGGCGCGGTTGACGCGGGCCCGGCGGCGAGAAGTAGCCATGCGTCCGACCGGATTCTGATCTATGTCACGTCCGACCCTCTAACCGCGATGCTCATCCGGCGGGGCAAGCGCGTGGCGGACTACTTGCACGCGGATTGCTTCGCCGTCTCCATCCATCACGATTTGACCCTCCATGACATTCCGGCAGAAGAGCGCGAGGCGCTGGAGAAGCATTTGAATTTCGCACGCAGCCTCCACATCGAGACGCGGATGCTACAAGGCGACGACGTGGCCGCAACGCTGGTCGAGTTTGCACGGATGCACCAGATCACGCAGATTTTCCTGGCACGTCCTCAACGCAGGCCGGCGCTGGGCGTCTTCGGCAAAGGGTTGGTCCAGCAGGTTGTACGGCAGGCTCACGATATGCACGTCACCATCGTGGCCGAGCGCCACAGGGATAATGTCCCCTCGTAACACGCCGTTTGCGGCGGTGTCCCGTATCGGCAGAGGAGCGCCCAGAAAAGGAGTCGCCGATGGAAGCGTTCCCTCGATTCGATCTGGCCGGCCAGGTTGCTTTGGTGACGGGCGCGGCGCGCGGGTTGGGACGAGCGATTTCCCTGGCGCTTGCCCGCTCCGGCGCCGCCGTCGCCTTGGGTCTGCGCGATTTGAACACCGGCCATGAGCTGGCGCGCGAGATCGAGTCCATGGACCGGCGGGCGCTACCCTTGCAAATGGACGTGACCAGTCTCGATCAGATTTTTCGAGCCGTTGACCAAACCGTCGCGCAGTTCGGACGGCTTGATGTCCTGGTGAATAACGCCGGGGGAGGGTTCACTAACCTGGCTGCGGACGTGCCCGAGCAGGAGTTCGATCAGACGCTCGCCCTGAACTTGAAGGGAACTTTCTTCACGAGCCAGGCCGCCGGGCGGGTGATGATCCGGCAGAATCACGGGCGCATCATCAATATGAGTTCGCAAGCAGGCTTCGTCGCCCTGCCGACCGAATCGGTGTACTGCCTCACCAAAGCCGGCATCGCGCACCTGACCAAGTGTCTGGCGGTCGAGTGGGGCAAGTACAACGTCACCGTGAACGCCGTCGCGCCCACTTTCATTCGGACGCCGGGCACTACGGAAGCGCTGGCTGACGCGGCGTTCCGCGCCGACGTCATCGAGCGCATTGCGGGACTGCATCGTATCGGCGAGCCGATGGACGTGGCCGGGGCGGTTGTGTTTCTGGCCTCGCCCGCCGCCTCGCTGATTACCGGGCACACGATTCTCATCGACGGCGGCTGGACGGCGAGGTAGGCGGCAGGTCGTGGCATCCCGCGATGGGGGTACGACAACCGTTCGTAGCTCAGCGGCAGCGCCAACGCCAGCACCTCCAAACACCGATGCTTCCGACGCAACTTTGATGAGCGATCGGCGTCCACCAACCGTGGTCGATGGCGGTTTCAAACATTCTCCTCCAAGGGATAACTTCTCATGATGACTCGTCCGCGCTCCAACCAAGACCCTTTCCGACTTTTTGCCGCGCTCTTAGCCGGCTCAACGCTTTTGCTGGGTACCGCCGCCTTTGGCTGGGCACAACAGTACGGTCCCCGCCTCTTTTCCGGAATGCGCTGGCGGCTCATCGGACCTTTCCGCGGCGGACGGACACTCGCCGTCGCCGGCATCCCCGAGGATCCCAATGTCTATTACTTTGGGGCGGTAGGCGGCGGGGTCTGGAAGACTACCGACGGGGGAATCGTCTGGAAACCCATTTTCGACCGGGCGCCCATCGCATCGGTTGGCGCCGTCGCGATTGCACCTACCGATCCCAAGGTGATCTACGTCGGGACGGGCGAGGGCGATATGCGCTCCGACATTTCCGTCGGCGATGGAGTGTACAAGTCGACCGATGGCGGCGCGACCTGGCAGCACATCGGCCTGGAATCCACTCGGGCCATCGGACGCATTCTGGTTGACCCGCACAACCCTGAGATCGTGCTGGTCGCCGCACTCGGGCACCCTTACGGTCCGAACAGCGAGCGTGGAGTATTTCGTTCAACGGACGGCGGGAGGACGTGGCAGAAGGTGCTGTACAAGGACGAGAACACCGGCGCCATCGACCTTTGCTACGCTCCCGAGAATTCGCAAGTCATTTATGCCGCGCTCTGGCAGACTCGGCGTCCACCGTGGAGCACTTATCCGCCGATCGACGGGCCCGGCAGCGGTCTCTACAGATCCATAGACGGCGGCCTGAGCTGGAGCGCGATCAGCAGCCACGGTTGGCCTTCGGGCCCGGTGGGGCGAATCGGCGTCGCGGTCGCCCGCGGAGAGCAGGGCCGACGAGTCTTCGCGCTGGTCGATACACTGGATTCCAAGCGGCGCGGACTCTATCGCTCCGACGACTCGGGCGTCACCTGGCAGCACGTCTCATCAGACCCGCGCATCGACGGTCGCGCCTGGTACTTCAGCGGTGTGATCGTGGACCCGAACCATTCCGACACCGTCTACGTGGCCAACACCGCCCTCTACCGGTCGACCGACGGAGGACGAAGTTTCTTCCCGATCAAAGGTGCGCCGGGCGGCGACGACTACCACGACCTGTGGATCGACCCCAGGGACTCGAGGCGCATGATCGTCTCGAGCGATCAGGGCACCGTCATCAGTGTGGATGGCGGTGAGACCTGGAGTTCGTGGTACAACCAGCCGACGGCGCAGTTTTACCATGTCGCCACCGACAACGACTTTCCCTACCACGTTTACGGGGCGCAGCAGGACAGCGGCAGCGTGGACATCGCGAGCGGCACAGATTCCGCCGGGATCACCTTCCGGGACTGGCGGCCGAGCGCGGGCGGTGAGAGCGGGTATCTGGCGCCCGACCCCCTCGACTCGAAGATTACCTACGGCGGCGAGTTTGGCGGAAGCGTGTCAAAATTGATGGAGCTGAGCCATCAAATCCAGAACGTATCGCCGGTCGTGGGCCGCCTCGACGGCCTAAGCGCAGCGGGAGGCTGTCGTCCCGGTACGGGCCACCGTTTCACCTGGACCTCGCCCTTGGTGTTTTCACCCAAGAACCCTCGCGTGCTCTACCTCGGCTCCGAAGTACTGCTCCGGACGACGGACGGAGGCATAAGCTGGCAGGCAGTGAGTCCTGACCTGACACGTCCTGCCGCGGGACCACAACCCTCAGCGGGAGCCGTTCCCAGCGACTTTGAAAAACTCACGGGATGCGGCGTAATCTACGCCGTCGCGCCTTCGCCGCTTGATGAGGGCCAAATCTGGGTTGGAACGGATGACGGGCTAATCCAGTTAACCGAGGACGGCGGCCGATCCTGGCGCAATGTCACGCCGCCCGACCTCGGCCCGTGGAGCAAGGTCAGCCTGATCGATGCCTCGCATTTTGACCCCGGTACGGCCTACGCCGCCATCGACCGCCATCGGTTGGACGACTACCGGCCCTTGATTTACCGGACGCACGACGATGGCCGGACGTGGCAAGCCATCGGTGCGGGACTGCCCGAGACGGCCTGCGTGCACGCCGTTCGTGAGGACCCCGTCCGCAAGGGATTGCTCTACGCCGGCACGGAGACGGGCGTGTTCGTGTCGTTCGACGACGGCGAGCATTGGCAGAGCCTTCAACTCAACCTGCCGCCCGCCCCCATCCACGATCTGGTGGTCCACGGCGACGACTTGGTGGTGGCAACACACGGGCGCTCGTTCTGGATTCTCGACGACCTCACTCCGCTGCGTCAGCTCGATGCCCAGCGCGCCGCCTCGGAGGTGGTTCTCTATCAGCCTGAGAACGCCGTCCGGGTACGGGGACACGGGTTCGATGAGACGCCGCTGCCGCCCGAGGTTCCCAGCGGAGAGAATCCGCCAAACGGCGCCATCATCGACTATTACCTGAAATCGGCGCACCGCGACGTCAAACTCGAGATCCTCGACGCCAAGGGCCAGCTCGTCCGCGAGTATTCGAGCCTCGAGAAACCACCCGAACCGCGACGCCCGCCGGTCATCACTGCACACTGGATCCACCCGCCAGCCTTGCTGCCCGGAAACGCAGGTATGAATCGCTTCGTGTGGGACCTACGCTACGGAAGCCCGCCGAGCCTCGCCAAAGCTGGTCCTGAATCCTTCTTCTCGTCCCGAGGACCGATGGCGCTTCCCGGATCCTACCAGGTACGCCTCACGGTAGGCGAACGCACCTATACCCAATCCCTCAATGTGGTCCCGGATCCGCGGGTGAAGGTATCGAGCGTGGACTTGGTCGCTCAACTGAACCTCGAGCAGCGAATCTTGAACGACCTCGCTCGGGCCAACCGGGCATCCAACGAGATTGGCAAACTGCACTCCGACCTGGCAGCCGCTAAGAAGGGTCTCGAAAGTCGTGCAGAAGCAAGGGCGGCTGGGAAGGCGCTGACAGACCTTGACGGTCAAGCCGCTACCATCCTCCGGGGAACGCCAGCGGCCGTTTGGGAGCCCAGAGTCCACGGCGGGGCAAGCACAAACGCCCAGCCAAGGCCCGGTCTCGAAAGGGTGGGGAGCATGCTCGCGCAGATCCTCGCCGCTGTGGACAGCGCTGACAGCGCACCCACCGTTCAATCGAAGGAGGCGTTTGAAAGGGCGGACCGCGGGCTCAACGACGCGCTGGCAGAGTGGAGCGAACTCAAGACCAAGTCCTTGCCGGCGTTGAATGACCTTCTGCGCCAAAACGGAGCGCCAGGGATCGCGATACCCGCGGGAAACTAGACCGCGGCAACTCGAACGGCGTGGCGGCCAAAAATCCCCGTTGTAAAGCGCAAATCCCTGTCGTTAAGAAGGAGCAAGGAAGTAGTTGCGGCAGGCTGCCGCTATCGTCTCCTTATCGAGATGGGCCTTGACTCCCTGATATTGCGCCGCCCAGCGAATCTGCGAAATGATGTCCAGTGGATAGCAGGCGCGGAGCGGCTGCTTGAGCTCCTTCTGTAACATGGTGACGAGCCGGTCGATCACGACGGGTTCGTACTCAAGATCGTACTGGCCGCACAAGCGGTGGAAGACCTCCTTGAACTGTTGCACGTCCATGAAATCGACTTTGATCTTGTTGTGAATGCGGCGCAGGAAGGCCTCGTCCGCCAGCGACTTCGGATCGAGATTGGTGGCGAAGACCACGAACAGGTCAAATGGGACGTCGATTTTCCGCCCACCGATGAGGGTCAGGAAGTCGACGCCCCGGTCGAGCGGTACGGTCCAGCGATTGAGCAGCTCTTCGGGGCGCATTCGCTGCCGTCCGAAGTCGTCAATGATGAGCACGCCGTTGTTGGCTTTCACCTGCACCGGTGCGACGTAGAACCGGCTGACCGGATTGTACTGCAGGTCCATCATGTCGATGGTGAGCTCGCCGCCCACCATGACACGCGGCCGGCGGCAAAGGATCCAGCGGCCGTCCGTCTCGTCCAACGAGGGTTGCTGGTCAACCGTACGGTGGACGATGGGATCGTA
This sequence comes from Terriglobia bacterium, assembly GCA_035945295.1. Classification (GTDB taxonomy): domain Bacteria; phylum Acidobacteriota; class Terriglobia; order UBA7540; family UBA7540; genus QHZK01. The sequence continues at coordinate 49,336 of DASZAI010000083.1, forward strand.
AACGGTGATGATCTGATTGTCCGTTTCGACCGCGTGCGGAACCCAAACGCGGTCGTGGTAGACCTCGGGGATCGCCTCCGCCACCGAGCTCTTACCGGTGCCTGTCGAGCCATAGAGCACAATCGATGTTCCCGACACGAGCGCCGTCCCGAGCTGGTTAATCATCTGACGGCCCAGCACCAGATGTGAGAACGCGTGATCGAGGTCCTCGGGACGCACGGCAAAATTTCTGACGCTTTGTGATCGGACGCGCTTCACGTAGTCAGGCAAGGAGACCGGCGCCGGGCCGGCATAATGGTTCTGCGAGAGCAACTCCAGGGCGCGCGTCTTACCCTCCGAGGTCGTGGTGATCAGGTAGGTGCCCTCGGTGAGGCCTTTGATTTCGACCAGAACTCCTTTCCGCAATGACTGGAAGATTTCCTGGACCACGGGTAGCGCCACTCGCATCCGCGTCGCCAGCTCCCGCAACGTGAGCTCGACTGACGCATAGAGAATCTTGAGCGCTAACTCCTCGAGCACGTTGCGGCGTACTCCCGTTTCTTCGACGCTCTTAGGAACCTCGATGGTTGCGGCAGTGGTACTGGGGCCATCCATTACTGGCAACATCCTGATTCTCCTTCTGGCGACACGCCACGTTCCTCAGCGGTCCTGAAGCGGCGGCGGGACCTTGCCGTCCCAGACCCGTGCTCCGCTCCAACCCTGACTTCCCCTGGACCATCCCCGATTCTACTCTAAAACCTGGCGTTTTGTTCCCCGCACCTTCACGGAGTTCTCGCGCCTGCTACAACGCGGGGGTATTTTCGGAAAAAGGACCTCCATTCAGGACGAGCACAAAAAGTAGGCTGCGAGGGCTGGGCTGCGGCTAGTCAAAATGAGGCCGTGAATGCAAGTTATTGATAAATATAATGTTATACTAGTAATTTTGATCCTGGTGCCCGATGGTTATAAACATGTTGAATGCCATGTTAAGATAAGTATTTAACTTGTTAACAAAAAAGAAAGTCTGTATACTTTGCGGGCGACTCGGGAAGAGTGATAGAGTCATGCGGGGAAGGGGGCAATTATCGCACGCTGAGGAACGTTATGCCTAGATTGCCGCTCCACAAAGTTCTCGCATGGGTTGCTTCCGACAAAGAAAAGAGCGGCGACTCGCATCAGCCAAGTAGCGACACGGTCCATTTCCGCCGAAGCAGCCGCATCCCACACTCGATCACCCTTTCCCTGAGCGGCCAGGACGATCGCGGCAACGCCTTCGAAGCCAGAGGACAGACGCGCGACGTAAACAAGCACGGCGCGAAGGTCGTCACCTCTCAACTGCTCGCCCCGGAAACCGCAATTACTCTCGCAAATTTGGCCACTGGCCACACCTGCCTCGCCAGAGTTATCTGGAGAGCGCATCCTTCCCGCAACGGATTCGAAACCGGGATTGAAGTCGTCGAGCCTGCGGATCCCGAACTCATCTGGGCTGTCGAGTCCTCGCCCTCGGACTGGGCGGAAGGCTGCGCGGCACCCACGGCGGATGAGAGGTTGGAAGTTCTCTGCCAGCGCGCCCGCGCGGATCGGTCGGTGGTCGAGAGCTCGGCCAAAACCGACGATATCCCCTCCGCAGTATCCGGCTCGGAGGCAGCAAGCCCTGAGATGACGGCAGCCATCGGCGCGGCCTCCTCTCACATGACTGTGACATCGCCGCTTGAGACGGCAACTTCCGTCGAGGCCCTCGAACCACCGGCTCCCCCTTCCGAAAGACCCAAGAGCGCATCGAAGCCATCGCGACAGTCGGCACGGATAAAACCTAAGGTCACGCTCCTCGCTCTGAACCTCGGCCAAGCGCCGCGCGTGGCCGCCAAGGCCTCAGCGCCTGAGGTGGAGCAATCGGCTGGCGAGCCCGCGGGCGTCGACAGCGGCATGTCCCAACCCGAGTCAGTCCCGTCGGCGGAAGTCCCGGTCGAGGGCGCCCACGAGGCCGTCAGCAATAACGATTACGAGGTCGACAACCACGCCGAAGAGAAGTCCCAGATCTTGGGCGGCGATGCGGGCGTATCATCCCGCCAGTCCGGCAGCACCACGGGCGAAGTCCAATTGAGCGCCTCGGAGGAAGGCGGGGCCGGCGCCGCGATCCGTCCACCTTCAGTGGACACCGAGACGCTGGAAAAGTTCGCCGGTGCGCTGCGGGCCTCGGGCGATCAGGTGGTCAATCAGGTCCGAGAGCAGCTCGCGCACATGACGTTCAAGTCGCTCGAGATTCTGACGCAGAAGGCCAAGACACTCACCGAAGATTGCCAGGGCCGGCTTACCAAAGCCCTCGATAAGACGGTCTCCCGCAGCCAGGATTCGGTCTCAAGCGCTATTCGCCGTGCGTCCGAGCAGGCGGTGACCGGTCTCGAATCGAGCCAGCAGAAGATAGAAGCTGGTTTCGAAGCGCGCGCCGCCGAGTATGAGAAGCGGCTCGAGGAACGCTCATCCTCGGCTGCCGAGGGACTCCAGCAGCAGGCTGACTCCATGGTTGTAAGCTTCCGCGACCAGCTTGACAACGCGCTCGCTGATTTCCAGCAGAGGACGGAGAAGCGCCTGCAGACACTGGTCGACAGGCTCACCGCGCAATTCGAGCAAAACTGGACCGAGCAGGCCGAGAAGCAGACCGCTTCCATGGCCGACAAGCTCAGCGAGAAGCTGCGCGTCGCGGGAAGCGCGGTAGTCGGCGAGGCCAAGAACGAACTGGCCAGCGTGACGAAGACCTCGCTCGAAGCCGTCACCCAGGCGACGGCCAAGGAATGCCACAGTCAGTTGGACCGGATTTTCCGCGAGCAGTCGGAACGCGTTTCAGGCGCCGCCGATACGGCGACGGCATCCATCAAGCTTGCGGCCGAGCAGGGCCAGAGCCAATTGCGCATCGTCCGCCAGGAGATGGGCGGCAGCTTTGAAAACAGCGCTCACGAGTCCGAGAAACGACTTGCGGCACAGATCACCCGTGGCGCGGAAGCCCTCGACCACAAGTCGAGTACGCTTCTTGAGGAGTTCGAGGTCCGGCTGGGGAACAGTCTCCGTCACGTTGAGGAGAAGGCCGGGAAGCAGTTGTCGGCAGCGCTCGAAAAGGTTGCGGTCAAAAAGAGTGAGGACGCAGCGCGTCAATTCGAACTCCACGCCGCCGAGGCGGAGCGCAAGCTGAAAGAAGGGCTCACCGCCTCGGGCGAGAGTGTCGTGGAGGAGGCGCGTCGGCTGGGGGGAATCACGCACAACGCGCTTGAATCACTCACCCAGACAGCGGCCGAAGAATGTCGCAGGAAACTCGACGAGTTTCGCAGCCAGACCGGGTCCGTGCGCCGCCAGATGGATGAGCTTTCAAAGAAAAGCACCACGATGCGTCAGGTGGAGGCGGCGCCGGTCCGCCAGCCGTGGCGCTCGCGAGGAAGCGGTTTCGCGGCGACCCTGGTATTCCTGCTCGCGCTCGTACCTGCCGGCATCGCCGTTTATCTTTCGACTCGTCCGGTGTTGCGCCTGCGGGCGGAGCCTCCGGCCGGCTTCGTCGATTCCAACCCCAAATGGACTGCCAAGCGCGCTGCCTCTGAGGACCAGTTGGGCCGCGCCTATTGGGATGTCGCAGTCCAGAACATCCAACCAATGTACCACTACGGCACGAGCCTCCCCGTCAGCCCTCCTGTGGCCTTTCAGGTGGACGCGGAAACCCTGGCGGCGAGCGGCGTCAAGGGTGATTCTGCCGCTGCCCGTACCCGCTATTGGCAGAAGCTCCGCGACTTGTGGGACCAGCCCGCGACCTGGGAGCAGTCCTACGGCTGGAACACGGATTGGATCAACAATCTCACCTCGAACAGTGACACCGCAGCAACCAAAGCCAATCGGGCGAGGGACGCTGGGGCGCAAGCACCTGCCGACGCCAACCCCTGACGGCTGCGCCTTCGCTGGATTCGCCGCCGCTGACTTCGCGCGATGCCACTGAGCGGCGGCGATTCGTTTAAGCCTCCAAGAGCAGCGATGCGGGGTCTTCGACCAGTTCCTTCACCCGCACCAGAAATTGTACGGCTTCCCTGCCGTCGACCACCCGGTGGTCATAGCTCAGCGCGACGTACATCATCGGACGGCTCGCAATCTGACCTTGCAGGCTCACCGGACGCTCCTGGATCTTGTGCAGCCCGAGGATGCCGACTTGCGGTGGGTTGAGGATCGGCGTGCTCATGAGCGAGCCAAAGACGCCGCCATTGGTAATCGTGAAGGTGCCGCCGCGCAGCTCCTCGAGGGTGAGGGTGCCCGACTCTGCTTTCTCGGCGAATCCCTTGATGGCCCGTTCAATTTCGGCGAACGACAGGCGGTCGGCGTCGCGCAGTACCGGCACCACGAGTCCACCGGAAGCGCCGACGGCGATTCCGAGGTCGTAGTAGCGCTTCAGGACCACCTCATCGTCCTGAAGCTCGGCATTAAGCTCGGGAAATTCGCGCAGCGCGCCTATCGATGCCTTGGCGAAAAACGAGACAATGCCCAGTCCCACGCCGTGCCTCTGCTTGAACGACTCCTTCCAGCGCTTGCGGATCTCTATGACCGCACTCATATCCACTTCGTTGAAGGTGGTAAGCATGGCCGCGGTGTGTTGGGCCTCGACCAGCCGCCGGGCGATCGTCTGCCGGCGTCGCGACATGCGGACTCGCTCTTCAAGCCGTGGTGCTTCCACCGCCGGCGCACCGCCCGCCGCCTCGCTCTCGCCGATACGCCCGCCGCCCAGCGCGATCGAGCCCAGCTTGGGTCCGGCCTCGGCAGGTTTGACGGCTGGAACCGCCGCCGGCGTCACACTTCCCTTCTCCGCGGCGTAGCTTTCCACGTCCTCCGCGGTGACCCGACCGCCCTTGCCGCGCGCCGGCACTTCCTCCAAGTCAACACCTCGTTCACGCGCCAAGCGACGCGCCGACGGAGTCGCCCCAACTTCGGCGGTGTCGGCCGGTGGCGGCGTCCGGTCAGGCGTGGGTTCAACCTTGGGTTCAGGCTTCGATTCACGAACCCCGAGGCGCGACTCGCCCAACTTAGGCCCGGATCCTGCCGACTCCTGGACCGCTGGCCGGGATGAAGCCGTAGCACCCGCTGCTTCCTCAATAATCCCCAACACATCGCCGATCTTGACGTCTTCACCTTGCTGCTTCTCGATGCGAGACAGAATGCCGCCTTTCTCCGCCCCCACCTCCAGATCGACCTTCTCAGTTTCGAGCTCGACCAACGGCTCGCCCACCCCAACAGGTTCTCCAACCTTCTTCAGCCAACGGCCGACCGTCGCTTCCAGGACCGATTCACCCAGCTCAGGAACCACAATCTTCGAAGGCATGATGGGGATCCTCTGCAGCTTCGCTTGTCATCTCTGCTTCGACAGCAGACTTTCTTGCGCGTGCGTTTCAATCGGCTCGTACGCCTGCTTGACGAGCGTCTCCTGGTTGAAGGCGTACCAGGCGGACGAGCCTTCCGCGGGACTCGGGCTGCGCGGCCGGCCGATGTAGCGGAGCGGCCAGCGGCCGTCGATTAACTGCGGGATTCGCCGGCGCATGAACGGCCACCAGCCCATGTTGCGCGGCTCCTCTTGCAGCCACACAACCTCCTCCAGGTTTGGATAGTGGTCAAACACCGGCTTGAGGTCGAGCTCCGGGAAAGGATACAGTTGTTCGAGCCGGCACAGGGCAACCTCGTGTTTCGTCCCGCCCGCTTCACTCGACACGAGGTCTACGTACACCTTGCCGCTGCACAGAATCAGACGGCGGGCCTCTCCCCGCAACTCGACTCGCGCGTCATCGATGACGCGCTCGAACCCGCCTTCGGCCAGTTCGCGAAACGAAGAGGCGACAAGCGGATGGCGCAGCAGGCTCTTGGGTGTGAACACGACGAGCGGCAGCGGGTCAGTCTGCAGCAGCGTGGCTTGCATCCGCAGGAGATGGAAGTATTGCGCGGCGGTCGTACAATTCGCCAGACGAAAGTTACTTGCGGCGGCGAGCTCCAGGAAGCGCTCCGGCCGGCCGCTGGCATGATCCGGACCCTGACCCTCGAGGCCATGCGGCAGCAGGAGGACAAGCGAGGGCGTCAATCCCCACTTGGCGCGCGCCGAAGCGATGAACTCATCGACCACCGTCTGCGCGTTGGTGATGAAATCGCCGTACTGCGCCTCCCAGATGACCAGGCGTCCTGGCTCCTGCACGTTGTAGCCGTACTCAAACGCCAGGCAGGCGGCTTCGTTGAGCGGACTGTTGTGCACCTCAAAGGCGGCCTTCGCTTCCGGCAGCGCCTGCAGGGGAACGAACGGTTGGTTGGTCTTGGTGTCGTAGAAGACGGCGTGCCGCTGGCTGAAAGTGCCCCGCTCGGAGTCCTGGCCGGTGAGCCGGATCGAGATGCCGTCCTCGAGGATCGAGGCCAGCGCCAGCTCTTCAGCTAGCGCCCAATCGATCGTCCGCGCCTCCAGATCGTCCAGAGCGCGCCGGCGGCGTTCGCGTGTGCGCTCGAGCTTCCGGTTGATGTTGAATCCCTCCGGGACACGCAGCACGGATTCATTCAGCTTACGCAGCCGCTCGAGCGGAATGGCCGTCTTCGCCTGCCGCGCGGCGCCGGGTGGCGGCTGCTCCGGCTGCGGCTCGACCAACTGGCGTTCCGGCTCGAGCGAGGCCAGGACCGCCTCGAGTTCGTCCATGTGCCGGCGCACGAGCTGCTCCGCATACCCCTCTTCAATGACGCCGCGCCCGAGCAGAGTCTTGACCCAAAGCTGCCGGACTGTCGGATGGCTGGCAATCTTCTGGTACATCACCGGCTGAGTGAAGCTCGGCTCGTCGCCCTCGTTGTGCCCATAGCGCCGGTATCCGATCAGGTCGATGACGAAATCCTTCTGGAATCGCACCCGATAGGCCAGAGCCAGGCGCGCCGCCTCGAGGCATGCCTCCGCATCGTCAGCATTGACGTGCACGATGGGGATTCTGAAGCCGCGCGCCACGTCACTCGCAAACGGCGTGCTCCGCCCGTCCTCCGGCGTGGTGGTGAACCCGAGCTGGTTGTTGGCGATCACGTGGATCGTCCCACCGGTCGTGTACCCGGGAAGCAGATACAGGTTGAGCGTTTCTGCTACCACGCCTTCGCCTGGAAACGCCGCGTCGCCGTGAATGAGAATCGGGAGAGTCCGCGTGGGATCGAAGCGCGGCGGGCCCGGCCGGTCGACCGAAGTGCCGGCGGCACGCGCCATCCCCTCCACGACCGGATTCACAGCCTCGAGATGGCTCGGGTTAGGCGCCATCGAGACCGTCACCTCGGCTTCACTCGCCCCCTTCAGCGTGCGGCGCGCGCCGAGGTGGTACTTCACGTCGCCCGTCCAGCCCACGTCGCCGCGGAAGCGGCTGGCCTTCACCGGATCCTTGAACTCGGCGAGGATCTGCGCGTAGGGCTTCTTGAGCACGTGCGCAAGCACGTTCAGCCGCGCGCGGTGCGCCATCCCAATGAGGATGTTGCGAAATTCCGCCTCCGCGGCCCGTCCGATGATTTCATCGAGCGCCGGAATCAGAATGCCCAGACCTTCGATTGAGAACCGCGTTTTGCCGGGAAAGGTGCGGTGCAGGAACTGCTCGAAGGCGCCCTCCTGGGTCAGCCGCTCGAGTAGCGCCAGTTCGTCGATGGGGTCGGCGGGGGGACGGAAAAGCCCCGATTCCGCCGCCGTCCGCAGCCATTCACGCTCTTCAGGATCGCGCAGGTGCGCGTAGTCATAGCCGGTGTGCGACGAGTAGACGCGCCGCAGGTCGTCGATCACCTCGAAGGCACTCGACTTCCCTTGCGCAATCGAGCCGACGATGATGGATGCGGGCAGGCGGCGTAGATCGTCCTCGGTGACATGGTGAAACTCCAGGTCAAGCGAGGGATCACCGTGAGGTTCCGAGCCCAGGGGATCCAGCCGCGCTGCAAGATGCCCGAACTTGCGAATCGATTCCGCCAGGTTCACGGCGCCCACAACTTTGTGGATTTCCTTGAGGGCCTCGGGCCGGGCCTCAACCAGCGCGCGCTGATACCCGCCACGCGCAGTCGTCGCAGAATCCGCCGGAGGGGGCGACTTCTCGAACACCGCCCGCGTGGCCGGGTCGACCGAACCAGGGTCGCGCCGGTAGCGCTCGTAGAGCTCCGCGACGTAACCTGCATTCAATCCGCGAAAGTCGTACCAGAAGTCCATGTCCTACCAGGAGCCTTTAGCGGCGCACGGTGGACGCCGGTCGGAGGTCGCAAATCGCCGCTAGAGGCAGCCTAGCTCCGTCATTCAAACCTGCGCGTCCGCACAAAAATAATGTTATCATTGATAGGGTCTCTCGAAGAAGCAGCGTCCACGAAGTACCCGCTTACGATCCCCGTTTGTCGCTCGATCGGCCAAATTCTTGACATAGGGTTCGCGGGATCACGGGCGATCAGAACACTTCACGGGCTCGAGCCCGGCGAGGGACTTGCGGTGACCGCTGTCGCGCGGCAAGCCGCCAAGGGAGAAGGGGAAACATAATTCATGGGTCGAAATAATCATCCGGACAATTCCGATGTCGAAACCGTCGAGCGGCGCGAGTGGCTCGAATCGCTGGACTATGTCATGCAGGAAGGCGGACCCGAGCGCGTCGAGCGGCTGCTCCAGCATCTAAGAATCCACGCCCAGAAGGACGGCGTTCGGCTGCCCTACACCGCCAATACTCCCTACCTGAACACCATCTCGGCAGAGGAGGAACCGCCCTATCCCAGCAGTCCGGAAATCGAGCGCCGCATCAAGAGCCTGGTGCGCTGGAACGCCCTCGCCATGGTGGTGCGAGCCAACCGCCTGGAACACGGCATCGGCGGACACATCTCGACCTACGCCTCGGCGGCGACGCTTTACGAGGTCGGGTTCAACCACTTTTTCCGCAGCCGCAACGAGAATCAGGAAGGCGATCTCGTCTACTTCCAGGGCCACGCTTCGCCGGGCATCTACGCGCGCGCTTTTCTCGAAGGACGACTGTCGTCTCACCAGCTCGAGAACTTCCGGCGCGAACTGAAGCCCGGCGGCGGACTCTCCTCTTATCCGCATCCCTGGCTGATGCCCAATTTCTGGGAATTCCCGACCGTCTCGATGGGTATCGGCCCCATCACTGCCATCTACCGCGCCCGCTTCAACCGATACATGGAGGACCGGGGACTCAAAAGGCCGTCGGACTCGAAGGTGTGGGCCTTCGTGGGGGATGGAGAAGCCGACGAGCCGGAGACGCTGGGCGCCATCGGACTCGCCTCGCGCGAGCGGCTCGACAACCTCATCTTTGTCGTCAACTGCAACCTTCAGCGCCTGGACGGCCCGGTGCGCGGCAACGGCAACATTATCCAGGAACTCGAAGCCATCTTCCGCGGCGCCGGCTGGAACGTCATCAAGGTGATCTGGGGCACTGACTGGGACCCGTTGTTCGCCAAGGATTACGAGGGAGCGCTGGCGCGCCGCCTGGGTGAAGTGGTGGACGGCGAGCGGCAGAAGTACACGGTCGAGACCGGCGCCTATTTCCGCCAGCAACTCTTTGGCATGGACCCCCGCTTGCTCGACATGGTGAAGCATCTCTCCGACGAACAACTCCGCAAGTTGCGCCTGGGCGGTCACGATCCGAAGAAGGTCTACGCGGCCTACAGGGCTGCCTTCGAGCACCAGGGATCACCCACCGTCATTCTGGCACGCACCATCAAGGGCTATGGACTGGGCGAGGCGGGCGAAGGCAAGAACATCACCCACCAGCAGAAGAAGATGAACGAGGACGAGCTCAGCGAGTTTCGCAGCCGCTTCGGGATTCCCATCTCGGATGACGAAGTGGCGGAGGCGCCGTTCTACAAACCCCACGATGACAGCCCGGAGATGACTTATCTGCACCAGCGCCGGCGCGAGCTCGGCGGTTACATGCCTTCGCGCGTGGTGGTGGCGAAACCCCTTCAGCCGGTGCCGGAAGACATTTTTTCCAAATTCTACGAGGGCACCAACGGCCGCGAAGTCTCGACCACCATGGTCTTTGTGCAACTGCTCTCAAAGCTCCTCCAGGACAAGGATATCGGCAAACTGATTGTACCCATCGTGCCGGACGAGGCGCGCACCTTCGGCATGGAAGCGCTGTTCCGCCAAGTGGGAATCTACGCTCACACCGGCCAGCTCTACGAGCCGGTCGACAAGGATACGTTGCTCTACTACAAGGAAGCGAAAAACGGCCAGATCCTCGAAGAAGGCATTACTGAGGCGGGCTCCATGTGTTCGACCATCGCCGCCGGCACCGCCTATGCCACCCACGGTATCAACATCATTCCCTTCTTCATCTTCTACTCGATGTTTGGATTCCAGCGCATTGGCGACCTTATCTGGGCCGCGGGCGACAGCCGAATGCGCGGATTCCTGCTCGGCGGAACCTCGGGCCGCACGACGCTCGCCGGCGAGGGACTCCAGCATCAGGATGGCAACAGCCACCTGCTCGCTTACACGCTTCCCAATCTGCTGGCGTACGATCCGGCGTTCGCCTACGAACTCGCGGTCATTATTCAGGATGGCATCCACCGCATGTACGAGCAGCAGGAGAGCATCTCCTACTATCTCACGGTGATGAACGAACCCTACTCGATGCCTTCGATGCCGGAGGGCGTGAAAGAGGGAATCCTCAAGGGCATTTACCGGTTCCGCGCCGCCGCGGACGCCAAAGCCAAGCTGCGTGCCCAACTCTTCGGCAGCGGTCCCATCCTGCCCGAAGCTATCAAGGCCCAGGGACTGCTCGAGAAGTACGGCGTCGCGGCCGACGTTTGGAGCGTCACGAGCTATAAGTCGCTTTATCGCGACGGCCATGATGTGGAGCGCTGGAACATGCTGCATCCGGGCGAGACGCCGCGCGTGCCCTACGTCACCCGGTGCCTTGCGGACGCTCCGGGTCCGCTGGTTGCGGCTTCCGATTACCTCAAGACGCTTCCGGATTCCATCACGCGCTGGTGCCCGCGACCTCTGGTCTCTTTGGGTACGGACGGCTTCGGTCGCAGCGACACGCGTAGCGCGCTCCGCAACTTCTTTGAGGTGGACGCGCGCTTTATTGCGCTCGCCACGCTCTCCGAACTGGCGCGCGAGAAGAAAATCAAGCCGTCGGTGGTCGAGGCGGCCATGAAGGATCTCGAGATCGGTCCCGAGAAGGCCAATCCGGTAACCGCGTAAGCGCGGCGGAGTTCTCGGAAAATGAAAGAATGAAGGAACGAACCGAAGAAGTTGTTTAGAATCAACAAAACGACTCGCGGCGCCAGAGGACAGTTAGCACGTCGAGGGCTTCATGCCGATGGAATTCAGACTTCCTGAGCTGGGCGAAAATATCGAGTCCGGCGACTTGGTGAAGGTGCTGGTGTCCGTCGGCCAGCAAATCGCCAAAGACCAGTCTGTGCTTGAACTCGAGACCGACAAGGCCACCATCGAAGTGCCCGCGCCAGCCGGTGGCCTGGTCAAGGCGATTCATGTTAAGGAAGGCGATAAGGTCAAAGTCGGCCAACTCATTCTCACCGTTGAGGACGGAGCCGGCGTCGAAACCCAGAAGGAATCGGCGAAGGCGCAAACTCCCCGAGCGCCCAAGCCACCGGCCGTAGCGCCGGAGAAGCAAACCGAAGCACCAAAGAAGCCGGCCACTGCGCCTGCGCCCCAGAAGCTAACTTCACCGCCCGTCGCGGAACAGCAAACTCCGAGCGAGGAACCGCCTGCCACCACCGCTCCACAAGGGACTGCCGAATCCGCACCACCCTCCGCGGCCGAACCGGAAACCCCGGGCGGGATTATCCCGGCCTCACCGTCAGTACGCCGCCAGGCACGGGAACTCGGCATCGACATCAGCCAAGTGCCGGGCTCGGGCTCTGGGGGCCGAATCTCCGCCGAGGACGTCATCGCGCACGCCCGCGAGATGATCCGCGGAGGCGGAGCCGGTCAGCTCGTCGCGGCTGCCCTTCCCGACTTCGCGAAGTGGGGCGAAATCGAACGCCAGCCCATGTCGAATATCCGGCGCAAGACGGCGGAGCACATGGCATACGCCTGGGCGACGGCGCCGCGCGTCACGCAGTACGATCGCGCCGACATCACTGAGCTTGAAGAATTGCGCAAGCGGTTCGCGAAGAAGGCGGAAGCAGCAGGGGGCAAGCTGACGGTGACGGCCATCGCCGTCAAGGTGGTTGTCTCGGCGCTGCGGGCGTTCCCGCAGTTTGCAGCGAGCATCGACGTTCGGGCCAATGAGATAATCTACAAAAAGTACTTCCACATCGGCGTCGCCGTCGACACCGACCGCGGATTGCTGGTACCAGTCATCCGCAACGCCGACCGCAAGAACATCATCGAGCTCGCGGTGGAACTGGCGCGGCTAGCCGAGAAGGCGCGCAACAAGAAACTCACGCCGGACGAGATGGAAGGCGGCGTGTTCACCATCACCAACCTGGGGGGCATTGGCGGCACCAATTTCTCTCCCATTGTCAACGCGCCGGAGGTGGCCATCCTGGGAATCTCACGCGCCAGCCTCGAGCCCGTCTACGTTGATGGCCAACTCGTCCCGCGGCTGATGCTTCCGCTGTCGCTTTCCTACGACCATCGGCTGATCGACGGCGCTGACGCGGCGCGTTTCCTACGCTGGGTCGCAGAAGCACTCGAGCAGCCATTCCTTTTACCGCTGGAGGGATGAGACGAGGACGAGGGACTAGATCTCAGATTCCAAAATCACAGATTGCGGACCGGGTCATGAGCGATACGCCAAGCGGCACCCAAGTGGCAGTGATCGGCGGCGGACCAGGCGGATACGCGGCGGCGTTTCGGGCTGCGGACCTCGGCCTCAAGACCACCCTGATCGATCCTGAGGTCAATCCCGGCGGTGTGTGCGTCTACCGCGGCTGTATCCCGTCGAAGGCGCTGCTCCATGCCGCGCGCGTGCTGACCGAGTCGCGCGAGGCGGCGCACTGGGGTATCGAGTTTGCTGAACCCAAGATTGACGTCGCCAAGCTGCGTGCCTGGAAGGAGAGCGTCGTCAAGAAGCTGACCGGTGGCCTGGGCTTGCTCTCAAAACAGCGATCAGTGAATTACGTTCAGGGTCAAGCGGCGTTCCTGAATCCCACAACGCTGAGCATCAAGCGGACTCAGGGCGGCGAGCAGCAACTCGCCTTCGAGCACGCCATCATCGCCACCGGCTCATTTCCAGCAAGCGTCCCCGGCCTCGCGCCGTCCAGTCCGCGGGTGATGGACTCGACTTCGGCGCTTGAGATAACCGACGTTCCCAAGACTCTGCTCGTGGTCGGCGGCGGGTACATTGGACTCGAGCTTGGCACGGTCTATGCCGCGCTCGGCACCTCGGTCTCGGTGGTCGAAATGCTCGACGGCCTGCTGCCCGGCGCGGATCGCGATCTCGTGTTGCCGCTCTCCAAGCGCGTCCAGACGATCTTCCGCTCCATTATGCTCTCGACCAAGGTCGTCGAGATGAAGGAAGAGCCTAGCGGCGTGCGCGTCAGGTTCGAGGGAGCGCAAGCGCCCGCCGAAGCGCAAGTGTACGAGAAAGTACTCGTCGCGGTCGGACGCAAGCCGAACTCACGTGTTCCGGGGCTCGACAAGACCAAGGTCGAAGTGGACGCCCGCGGCTTTATCAAAGTCAATCTTCAGCGACGCACGACGGAGCCGAGCATCTACGCCATCGGTGACGTGGCGGGTGAGCCGATGCTGGCGCACAAAGCGACGCACGAAGGGCTGACCGCGGTCGAGGCCATTGCCGGACACAAAGTGGCGTTTGAGCCGCGCGCCATCCCCGCCGTAGTGTTCACCGACCCCGAGATCGCCTGGTGTGGCCTGACGGAAGAGCAGGCGAAGCGCGAGAATCGCCCCATCAAGGTAGCGCGCTTTCCCTGGGCTGCCTCGGGACGCGCCACCACTCTCGACCGCAATGAAGGCGTCACGAAACTCGTTCTCGACCCAGGCAGCGAGCGCGTGCTGGGCGTGGGGATCACGGGCGTGGGAGCGGGCGAAATGATTGCCGAAGGCGTCCTGGCAGTGGAGATGGCGGCGCTCGCCTCGGACCTCGAACTCACCATCCATCCGCACCCCACGTTGTCCGAGACAGTGATGGGTGCGGCCGAAGTGTTCTACGGACGCGCGACTGATTTCTACAGGCCCATCAAGGCGGCGGGCGGGACGGCGCGGCGGTGAGGCCGGCGTCAAGTGACACCCGCCGCCAAGCGACATGCCGGATGCCCCTCTCCCCGGATGGCTATCGGCTAGGCCCGATGGCTAGTACACTAGCCACCGTGAACAGGCCGGCCCTCGGGAAATCGCCCGGTCCCGTATCCCTCCTTGGCGGCATCCAATGACGTGTACTGGCAAACTGCGGGGTCGAGCGCACTCGAAGGCGGGAGTGCCTGCCTCGAACTGGAGGGAACCATGAGAAAGCGTCTATTGCCAATCGTCGCGATCCTGGCTGTCATCGTGGCGGCGTGCAGCAGCGAGAAGACCTCAACTTCGGCAAGCTCGAGTCCGGCCGCGGATCAGCCGGCCGCGGCGGCGCCTTCAGGCGCTGCCCAGTCGTACACGGGCGAGATCATGGATTCGGCCTGCGCCGCCATGGGATCGCACGAGATGATGATGAAGCAGGAAGGCGCCAAGGACGCCAAAGAGTGTACGCTGAAGTGCGTGGCGGGCGGCTCAAAGTTTGCCCTGTTTGACGCCGCATCGAAGACCACGTACCAGCTCGACGATCAGACCAAACCCAAGGACTTTGCCGGCCAGAAGGTGAAGGTCACAGGCACTTTGGACAGCTCGACGCACACGATTCACGTCGAGAATATCGAGGCTTCTTAGCTCCGCCACAGTTACGGCTCCGACGCGGGCATGATCGCCCAGCGGTTCTTGCGCAGGAACTCGTCGACCACGGCGATGTCGCTCGCGTCACACAGCAGCAGCCGGCAGAAAATTTCCGCCGTGGCGAGCTTTGGACCGAAAGATCCCTTGGCCGCCTGGACGAACGCGATCCGCGCATCCTTCTTGCGATCCAATTGCCACAGCTCAAGCGCCTGGAGCGTCTGCATCTGAGTGGAATTGGGATCGGAGGCGAGCGCCAGCGCACACTCCGCGAGCGACCCGTCGTCGTCATGCTGCTTCCACAACACCAGCGCCATGATGCGATGACCCTCGGCGGCTTGAGGGTTCTTGGCGATCAGCGCTTGGCCCGCGGCCGTGGCGCCCTTCAGGTCGCGGCGACGCACGAGCGCCAAGCCGAGTTGTTCACGCGCCGGAAGAAAGTCAGGACGAAGCCGCGCCACCTTCTCGAGCAAGTCAGCGGCGCGGGCCGCCTCCCCGGCTTCGAGCAGCACGACAGCGAGACGATACTGGCTGTGCCAGTCGGCAGGATCGAGCGCCACGGCCTTCTCCAGGAGCTGGCGGGCCTGCGGCGCGCGATCCGTCTGGATCAGCACTTCCGCCAGCGCCGCGTACCCTGAACCTGCCTGCGGCGCGATGCGAATCGCCTGGCGGAATTCCTGCTCGGCCTCGGGAATACGGCGCTGGGTGAGACGTAATTGGCCAAGATCGAGATACGCGACGCTGTTCCCCGCGTCCTCGGTGAGAGCCGCCTTGAACTCCGCTTCGGCCTTGTCCCCTTCCCCGGCGGCGAGATAAGCGCGGCCCAGGTCAATCAGCGCGAAGCTGCGTTCTTTGGCCGTCACTGCCTGCCGCACCGCCGCCTCGGCCCGCGTTACCGCGTCTTGCGCGGGCGCGAGACGAACTACCAGCAGGATCAGCGCTGCGAGCAGCGCGTAGCACGGGCTGGCGGCAAAATGAGGAAGCGCACGACGGGTCATGGAATTCCCTGCGGCTAAGGCAGCACGCGGAGTTGTGCTGGCTCGCGCACCACGATCTCGGCGCGCCCGTCATAAGTCGTGATCGCTCCTTCGAGTTCAACGCGATGACCAGCGAGCGCGTTGAGGTCACCAAACTTACTCCGGTCGGAAGAGAAAATCACGCTGGTAAACGGACAATTGCGATAGTCCGTGCAGAAATCCAGAAAAGTATTGCCGACGCGCGAGGCGAAGACGCGCACGATCCGGCCTTGGACGCATCCCGTCTCGCCGGTGTGCGAACCCGCGTCCTTGATATCCGCACAACCGCTCTTGCCGCCGGAAGCGGCGAGCGCATCGCCACCTCGAATACCCGGGCGCCGAGCTCCGCTGCGATACGCCACGATCGCGCTGAAAGTGGAAGCGACGACCACGATGAGCACCACAATGGCAATCTGCCGGCGTGTCATACCAAGGCGTGAGCTTGACTCCAGCGGCATGGTCTACGATGTTTCGAACTCGGAGCCGGCCCCGTTTACCGACGACTACTTCGCAGCGGCCGCCACTACTTTCTGCCGGCGCGGGATTTTCTGGTTTGCTCCGAGATTAGGCTTTCCTGCGCGCACCCAGGCAGTATACCAGAGCGAACTCACGAAGGCCGTCGCCGCCTCGAGCCGCTTCTTGGCCAGCGGGCCCATGAGGTTCTCAAACGACGACCGGTACTGCGGATCGACGTAACTGTGGCCGGCGACAGCGATATGATCGGAAGCGAAAATCAAGTAACGGCTCCGGTAGCTTTCCACGTACTCCTGGAAGATTCGCGCCCGCAGGTTCGTTTCGTTCACCGGCGGCTGCGGCCGCAGGACCCATTGATCGGCGAGGGCATTCACGACGTCGCTCTCGAATCGGGCGTGGACCCCGATCTGGCCCGTGAGCTGGCCGTTATAGTTCTCAACCGTGTGCAGCGGTTGAGTGAGGTCGCAGGCGTAGTGCGCGGCGAAGACGGCGTCGTGGTTCGCCTGGGCGAGGCGCCCGCGCCGGAAGTCCTCGGTGAGCCGGTTGACATAACGCTCGATCTGCCAAATCGAATCCCCGTGTTTGAGTTGGGCCGACGTGGGCGGCCGGCGCTCGTCGACAAACTGCTTTCTGAAGTTGGCGAAAGGGTAGGTGTCGTAAGCTTCGACTTCCGTATAGTGATGCGGCCGCTCGGCCGGATCGTCACGCGCCAGAACATCAGGATCAACGGCGTGCTCCACTAGGAACTCGCGGTGGGAGCGAAAGTACGACCGCAACGGCTCGGGCAGGTTCTCGATCGCCGCGGCGTTGACGAGTTGGTGCCCGCGGTGTCCCCACGCGCGCACCGGCGAAGGTTGAATCGCCATCGTCGCCAGCAGAAGCGCGATCGTGAGCCGCCGGGCGCGGATCTTGGACTCCCAGGAAACTCGCGCCATGAGGTCCAATCTTACCTTGACCCCATCCTAGTGCGAGGATAAACTTTCCTCAGACGCGCCTGTAGCTCAGATGGATAGAGCGTTTGCCTCCGGAGCAAAAGGTCGCAGGTTCGAATCCTGCCAGGCGTACCACCTCTTTGAAAACGACCGAGTTCCTTTCACTTCCCTCGAAGTGGATTGGCGACGTTCCAGACTCACAAAAGGCTGCGAATTTGCCCACCGTCCACTTGCAAGGTGGCGCCGGTTATGTAGGTGGCGGCCTCTGAGAGCAGAAACACGACCGCTCGAGCGAATTCGTCGGGCTGGCCGTAGCGGCCGAGCGGAATGCTCGCGAGCGCCCGCCGTTGTTGTTCCACGACGGAGATTCCTGCCTTCTGGCTGTTGATTTCATCCAGTTGACGAACCCGGTCGGTCGCGATTCGTCCCGGGATGACGTGGTTCACCCGGATGCTCTGCCCGGCCAGCCCGTCGAAGGCGAGAACACCTCCGTGCGGTTTACCCTGGCCACCAACTGGCGGGCGCAGCTCCCAAAGTGAAAAACACGCCCGACGGGACGAGGGAAAAAAGGATTGGATGACGCCGTCTTCCCCGTCAAATGTGAGGAGGGGAAGTTACCAGAGAGCTCTCCAGCAATCCTTCGAAGATTTCCGGAATCTTCTGGAAGTCGGTGGATTTGTCGAGAAAGAAGTCGGCGCCAGCGTCCTGGCATCGCTTCCGATACTGCGGGTAGGTGAAATTGCTGAGCACGATCACTATGGTGTTGGGCCGGGCGAGCTTAACGGCTCCCAGCACGTCGATCCCTCTTCCCTTGGGCATTTGCAGATCGAGGATGACGACGTCCGGATTGAGCCGCTCGATCAACTGTTCTGCTTCGGGAATATCAGAGGCGCGGCCAATGACCTCGAGGCCACGAACCTGCTCCAGGATGTCAATAAGACGTTCCACTACAATGAGCGAATCGTCGACGACAAGTACTTTCATCTTCTTCTTCCGGGATGGGCTGGCCATCCTCTAAAGCTAAAGCATTCATATTAATTCGCTAGCGGCCAAGCGCTCAACTTGGTGTAAGACATACGCCGCGTACTGTGTCAGGGCTTGTCTGACAGAGATGTCAGGGGACTCCCGGGCCCCTCACCGAGGCCCGAACTACCGCGTTCTCGACCCACTCTGGCCGCCGTCGGGTCCGTCGTTTTACCCCACCAATTGGTTCTGAATCGCATAACGGATCAATTCCGCATTGTTCTTCATCCCGGTTTTCTCGATGATCCGTGAGCGGTAGGTACTAACGGTCTTGACGCTGAGGGCGAGTTCCCCAGCGATGTCCGTTACCGTTTTGCCCAAAGCGATCATCCGCAAAACCTGGAATTCCCGGTCGGATAAGAGTTCGTGTGCAGGCCGCTCGATGTCAAGGCGAAGATCGTCCGCAAGTTTCTCCGCCAATGCCGCGCTCACGTAGCGGCCGCCCCCGATCACTCGGCGCAAGGCGCGGATCAATTCCTCCGGAACGCTTTCTTTCGTCATGTAGGCAGACGCCCCCGCCTTGAGAGCGCGCCGGGCAAACTGCTCCTCGGGATGCATGCTCAGCACCAGGACGGGAATCTTAGGTCGTGCTTTCTTGAGTTCACCCAGGATCTCAATCCCATTTCGGCCTGGCATGCTGATATCCAGGATGACCAATCCCCAGTCCTGCTTCCAGACCTGATCGAGCGCCTCTTGCGTGGTTTTGGCCTCACCAAAGCTCACGTTTTCGAAGGCGCCGCTGATGAGCTCCCTGAGGCCTGTACGCACGACCGGATGATCATCGGCGATGAGAATCTTCGTCACTGTTTCGCTCCCGGAGGCGGCTCGCCAGCAGCGGGACCGGGCAGGGTAGAATCGCCAACCTTGCCTTGATCCCAGGGCATGCGCACCGTAATCGTGGTTCCCTTTCCTGGTGTACTCGCGATCTTGAATTCGCCGCCGAGCAACTGGGTTCGTTCCCGCATGCCCAAGAGCCCGAGTGAGTTCGAGTGCGCCGCATCCGCCTCGTCCAGCCCTTTGCCGTCGTCGGATATTTCGAGGACCAGATCGGCGCCCCTTCTCGTTAGATGCACATCGACGGACTTGGCGGCCGCATGGCGCGCGACGTTGGTGAGGGTTTCCTGGAAAATGCGAAAAAGCGCGGTGGCGCGTTCGGGGCTCCGAGCGACCTCGTCTTCCGGCAGCATCAGCCGGCATTGGATGCCGGTCCGGGCCTCGAACTCATGAGCCTGCCATTCAATCGCCGCTGTCAAACCAAGGTCGTCCAAGGTGCTGGGTCGCAGCCCCGCAGCGATCCTGCGGACGGTCTGAATCGTGTCGTCAATCAGCTTCAACATCGACGCCGACCTCTGATGGAGCTTGACCCTGTTCCTAGGCAGCTTCTGAGTGAGCAGGACAAGGTCCATTTTGAGGGCGGTGAGAGCCTGACCCAACTCGTCGTGTAACTCGCGCGCCACGTGACCTCGCTCGGCCTCCCGGGCGTTCTGCAACTCCGCCGCCAGGGCTCGCAACTGAACCGAGTACGCCTTGAGTTGCTGCTCTGACCGTTGCCGTTCCGTGATGTCTTGAACCATCGACAGCGATCCCATAAACTGGCCGCTCAAGTCCTTGATTGGCGTATTGTACCATTCGCAGATGATGGTACGGCCGTCCTTGGTGGTGTGTTCACTGACTGCCGGAGGAACCGTCTCCCCGCGGGCAACCGCTTGCTGGACCTGCTCGACGGCAACCCGAGAAGAGGCAGGGACGAAGGTGTCGTAAGGCAGCCTTCCCAGGACGTCCTGATAGCTGAAGCCAAAAATCCGTTCGGCGGCAGGATTCCAGTAAGTGACCCGGAAGTTGACGTCGTGCATAACGCATCCGATGGGACTGAAGTCAAGGACCAGTCTGAACCGCTGGAGAAGGTCATGCTGCGCTTCCTCGGCCAGGCGACGCTCGGCAACCTGCGTCCGCAAGCCCTCGTTGGCACGCCGCAACTCCGCGGTGCGCTCTGCAACGCGCTCTTCCAGTTCGGCCTGCACTTTCTCCATGGCTTCTTCCTTTTCCCGTTGTTCCGTCATGTCACGGGTCACCTTGGCAAAACCTCGCAACTGGCCGGCGTGGTCGATTAACGGGGTCACCACCGCATGGGCCCAAAAACGCGACCCGTCCTTGCGCACACGCCAGCCTTCGCCTTCGTACCGGCCTTTGGACTCCGCCTCTCTTAGCACTGCTTCCGGGAGGCCCCGCCGCATATCTTCAGGGGAATAAAAGATGGAGAAGTGTCGACCGATGATCTCTTCGGAGCTGTAACCTTTGATGCGCTCCGCCCCGATATTCCAACTCGTCACCCGCCCTTCCGGGCTCAGCCCGTAGATGGCATAGTCGCTGAGGCTCTCCACCAGCAACTGAAAATAGGCCTCTTGTTGCCACGAGAGCTCTTCCGCGACACTACGCCCTCTGGCCCCGGCAGGGCGGCTGCCTTTGGGGGCGTCGGTCTCTTCGTTCGCCTGACTGGCGACGAGCTCCGGCTCGTCCTTCAAAGTCACTCCCCTCCTGTGCCGTTGGCCTTCACAAGGAATTCCCGAGCGCCCTTTGTTAACTCTACGCCAGAACCGGTCAACTCCGCAATCCGGCAAAGACCGCAATTCCGGCGCGCCGCGATCCCGGAGATAAGCTCGGGTGTTTCGCCCATGACCTTCAGGTAAAGACCTGACCATCCGGCAGGGGTGTTTACTGTATGGCCGTTATATGCAGTGCCTGTAGAATGACGCCTGATAGCACGCAACCCCCAAGGCAGACCCGATACTTAGATAGCATTTGATCCAAGGAGGAATTTCCGATGGCCAGAGCGGCAAAGAGGCGGCCGAACCTCCCGCAGAGCGACTTCCGGTCGACTCAACGGCTTCTCAGCGAACTTGTGGCCCACTTGCGCGAAAACCGGACCCAGTTGCGCGAGGAGTGGGCGCGCCGCATCACGCAAGCAAAATTGCTTACGGCGATGAGCAACGAGGAAGTCTTCGCGGAGGCAACCTCGGTCTATGACAACTACGTAGAGGCCTTGGAAACAGGTACGTTCGAGGCGCTCCAGGCCTACGCGCGGAACCTCTCTGAACGCATCATCCCGCGAGGCGTCGAAACGCATGAGGTCATCGGGATTGTGCTGCTGCTCCGCGACGTGCTCGCGCGCTCTCTGTTTGCGAAATACCAGACCGACTTTAGCTTGCTGGCCCGCATCCTGGACGCTTACGAGCCAGCCGCCAACCGCATCGCCATCACGGTGGCCGTGGGCTTCGTGCAAGAGCGGGAGCGGGTCATTCGCGAGCAGCAGGAAGCGATCCGCGTCCTCTCCACCCCAGTGCTCCAAGTGCGTGAACGCCTGCTGATTCTGCCCATCATCGGTGTGATCGACCCACAGCGCGCACGTCAGCTCACCGAGCAACTGCTCCGGGGCATCCGGACCAACCGCGCCAAGGTCGTCGTCATCGACATCACCGGCGTTCCCGTGATGGACGAGAATGTGGCTAACCACCTTGTGCAAACGGTGGAAGCAGCGCGCCTCCTGGGCGCCACCGTCATCATCACCGGGCTTTCACCCGAGATCGCGCAGACCCTCGTGACAATTGGCGTCGACTTGGGCAAGATGAATACGGTGGGCGACCTGCAAGGCGGCATCGAAGAAGCCGAGCGGGCCCTGGGATACAAGGTGGTCGACATCGGTGAAGGGGTTGCTCAGGCGTAGAAGTAGAATTGGACGGCGCCGAGCGGACGTCTGACCCGGGGTCCGGGGAGTAGCCTCGCCTTGACGGATTCGCTTGTGCAGGATCAAGGCAATACACTATGGAAGTCCCGATTCTCAAGCAAGGACCGTACCTGATCGCGTCGGTCCAGTCTGCCCTGAGCGACGCAGACCTGGTGCAACTGAGAGATGCGGTCGTGGAGCGGGTGGGGAAACTACGCTCGCGGGGCGTGATCATCGACGTGACCGCCCTCGACGTTATGGACTCATTCGCCACCCGGACGCTGCGCGATATCGCGCACATGATCCGGTTGCGTGGCGCCGATACGGTTATTGTGGGCATCCAGCCGGAAGTAGCATTTGCATTGGTGCAGCTCGGCCTCAAACTCGAGGGCGTTGCCACGGCATTGGATCTGGAAGAGGGCATCGCCTATTTGGACCGCAAGGCCAAGACCCAGGCCAAAGAGACTAGGTCCCGTGGACGATGAACGGCGGTCGTTAGATGCACCCGACAGCCTCGCTCTGCCCTACGCTCGGAGCCAGGAACGCGTAGCGCGAGAAGTGTGCATCCCAATCCGGGCGGACGTAGACATCGTCAAGGCGCGCCAGATGGGGCGGAACTTGGCCGCTGACCTGAGTTTCTCGTTCACGGATCTGACGCTCATCGCCACCGCAATTTCCGAACTCGCCCGCAACATCATCCTCTACGCTCGGGAGGGCGACGTCTACCTGCAGGTGGTGGAACAGGGAGAAAAGCGCGGAATTGTCGTCATCGCCCGCGACCGGGGTCCAGGTATTGCGGACGTCCGTCGCGCCCTTCAGGACGGCTATTCGACATCGAGAAGCCTCGGGTTGGGTCTTCCCGGGGCGCGCCGACTTATGGACGAATTTGACATCAAATCTGAAGTGGGCCGGGGCACGACCGTGACGGCCAAGAAATGGAAGAAGTGAACCATCGCCTCATCGACTGGCACGTGGCGGGGTCGACGCGACCGGGCGAGACGGAATCCGGCGATCTGCACGTGGTGCAGGATTTCGCGGACGGCATCCTGCTGGGCGTCGTGGACGGCCTGGGACACGGCGAGGAAGCGGCCGCCGCAGGGCGCGCGGCCCTTGAAGTGCTGACGGAGTTCCCGCAAGAGCCCGTTATTTCGCTGGTCGAGCGCTGTCACGAAAGGCTGCGTTCCACCCGCGGGGTGGTACTGAGTCTTGCGTCGTTCAGCGTCAAAGAGAAGACAATGACTTGGATGGGCGTAGGCAATGTGGAGGGAGTACTCTTGCGATGCGATCCGGATGCCATTCCCCGCCATGAGTCACTTCTTCTGCGCAGCGGCGTAGTCGGCGACTGTTTGCCGCGCTTGTCCGCCTCCATTGTTCCCGTGATGCCGGGCGACATGCTGATTTTCGCGACCGACGGCATTCGTTCTGATTTTCCGGCGCATGTTAATCCGGGTGATTCTCCTCAGCGGATTGCAGGCCGCATCTTCGCCGAATGTGCACGCAAGACGGATGATGCGCTGGTGCTGGTCACACGATTTGTCCATGAACATAAGGCGACACAACCTGGATGAGTTCCAGACTCAGTACCTCGACCAGCTTGAGCGCTATCTCGGTGACCGTGGAGAAGATGCACTCGAGGAAGCTTACGAGCTTGGGCGGCAGGCGCTTGCCCAAGGCAGGGGTGTCCTGGAAATGGCGGCGATCCATCAACAGGCCGTGTTCAAGATCATGACGCGGTTGAGTGCGCCGCGCGCCAACATTGAGGCCATCGAGCGCGCCGGGGAGTTCTTCGCTCAGACTGTGGCGCCTTTTGAGATGACGCATCGGGCCTTTGGCGAAGCCAATTCTGCGCTGAGCCGGCTGAACGAGGCCCTCGAAGCGGAGACCCGGCGCATCGCTCACGCCCTTCATGACGAAACCGGTCAACTGCTGGCGGCGATCCACATCACGCTTGACGAAGTCGCGCGTGGACTGCCTCCGCCGGTCCGGGAGCGCCTTCAGGAGGTTCGGAAACTGCTCGACCAGATCGAAACTCAACTCCGCCAGCTTTCCCACGAACTCCGCCCTACTGTTCTAGACGACTTTGGCCTTGTGCCGGCAGTAGAATTGCTCGCGCAGGGGATGTCAACAAAAATGAAGCATCCAATCCAAGTGAAAGGATTCTCCGGCGAGCGTCTGCCGGCTCCCATTGAAACAGCTCTCTATCGGATCGTTCACGAAGCACTGAACAACGCAGCTCGTCACGCGCGGGCCACCCGCGTCCGTGTCCGGATCCAGCGTACCGAGAGACATGTGTTGTGTTTTGTCGTGGACAACGGAGTGGGCTTCGATCCTTCCCGACCGGAGAATGCCTCCAGGGGATCAGGCTTGGGCCTTGTCGGAATCCGGGAACGATTGAATGCCTTGGGGGGAGCCTTGGAGATCAAGTCAGGACGAGGTCGCGGGACGGAAATACGAATTGCGGTTCCTTTGGAGGGATACGATGCCGGTACAAGTTCTGCTGGCCGATGATCATCAACTCGTTCGTCAGGGTTTGAAAGTCCTGCTGGAACGCGAGGGGTTCAACGTTGTGGCGGAGGCGTCGGATGGGCACGAGGCCGTTCGGCTTGCGCAGGAACACCATCCCCAGGTGGCCGTTGTGGACCTCGTGATGCCGCTGCTCAACGGCGTCGACGCGCTGCGCGAGATCCAGCGGGTCTCACCCGACACTAAGACCATCATCTTGACGATGCTCAGCGAGAATCATTACATTCTTGAGGCCCTCAAGAGCGGCGCGAAGGGCTTCGTCATGAAGACTCACGCCTCCGAAGACCTGGTCCAAGCGATCCACGAGGCGGCGCGCGGCAGAACCTACCTGAGCCCTGAAGTCTCCCAAACGGTGGTTCAGGCCTATCAAGATAAGGTCGACATGCGGCCCGACCCGTTGAGCCCTCGAGAGCGCCAGGTCTTACAACTGATCGCTGAAGGAAAGAGTACGAAAGAAGTTGCAACATTTTTGCACATCAGCGCGAAGACTGCCGAAACCCACCGGACGCGAATCATGGGGAAGCTGGATATTCACGAAACCGCTGGCCTTGTGCGCTATGCCATTCGGAGAGGGCTGACCCAGGCCTGACACGCGTCAGGCATTGTACCCAATCATCTTTCGGGACTTTCCCTTCGCCCAAATTCCCCTACACACCTGATTGTTCAGAAACTTGGCATCCAGTAGGCTTCTATCTGGGTGGCGGGGTTGTTTCTCGAATAGAAGTGATGGCTTCAAGCGACCGCGGCGATGGAGAAGCGGTCGAGAACGAAATAGTGAAAAACAGTGGAGGCCAAGTGAGAGTCCTGATCGCCGACGATGATCAGACTTATCGCGGCTTCGTCAAGAGAATTCTGCAAATGAATCTGGACGTAAGCATCGTTGCTGAAGCGGCGGACGGCGCAGAAGCGATGCAGGTCGCCCGTCAGGTCAAGCCAGAGGTCGTCCTCATGGATCTCGACCTGCCCGGTGAGAACGGGTTGGAAGTTACCCGCCGCCTCAAGGCGGAGTTGCATGAGGCAAAGGTTATTCTGCTCTCTACCATCGGAGGCGAAGCGGTTCGCCGAGCGGCCATCAGGTGTGGCGCGGACCTCTCCATGCGCAAGGACGTCGAGATAGTCCAACTTCTGTCCGCCATCCGGCATACTGCCGAAGCCGCATAAGAGTGCGCGCAAGAGCCGGCCAGAAATTAATCGTTCCTAGTAGGGGGAAATTATGGGCAGCGTGACAAGCATCCCTAGCAGCACAGGCACCAGCGACCATGCTGTTCAGGCTGGGCCGGCGATCGGGCGGGAAGGCGACCAAAAGACCACCGATTGTCTGGTGGCCTCAAGCCCACCCATGGCCAGAATTCTCACGCGTCTCGAGCGCCTCGCGCCCGTCGACGTTCCCGTCCTGTTGCTGGGAGAGAGCGGCGTGGGAAAGGAAGTGGCCGCGCGCCAAATTCACAAGCTGTCACCCAGGGCCTATCGCCCTTTCCTGAAGGTGAACTGTGCCGCCCTTCCAGCCGACCTGCTCGAAAGCGAGCTTTTCGGGTACGAGCCCGGAGCGTTCACCGGCGCCACCAAGGCGAAACCCGGTCAATTCGAGTTGTGCAACAAGGGTACGATCCTACTCGACGAGATCGGGGAACTTCCCCCTGCCTTGCAGGCGAAACTACTCCACGTGCTACAAGACCGGCAGTTTTCGAGGCTAGGTGGGCGTAGTCTGGTCACCGTCGACGTCAGAATCCTGGCGGCGACCAACGTAGACATCGAGCGGGCCCTCGAAGAGAAAAGGCTGCGCGAGGATCTCTATTATCGGTTGAGCGCGTTCACCGTTTATTTACCGCCGCTGCGCGAGCGCCGGGAGGACATCACTCCCCTTCTCTACTATTTCATGGAACGATTCGCGGCGCGCCTGGGCCGCCCACCCTTAGCGTTCAGTCCCCGACTGATCCAGGCGTGCGTGCGATACCCGTGGCCGGGTAATGTGCGTGAGCTTGAGAACTTCGTCAAGTGCTACCTCGTCCTGCAGGATGAAGAGGCGGCCCTCTCCGAGTTGCTCGGCAAGAATGGACACGGCAACGGGAATGGACACGGCGGCGGTCTCCTGCGCATCCAGGACCACCCCTTTTCTCGCACCTCTGACTTGAAGGCGATGGTCAAAGAACTCAAGGCCGAGGCGGAAAAGCAAGCAATCAGACTGGCGCTCGAACGGAGTAACGGTTGTCGGAGCGAGGCGGCCCGCCTGCTGAATATCAGTGGTAAAGCACTGCTGTACAAGTTGCGGCAGTACGAAATTGTGTTCGGCTGACCGTGATCAGTCTTTTGCCGATCCTGGCAGATGGCGGAGATAACCATGCCACACATCGCAGGTCAACACGAGAGTTTGCCAGGCGCGGCCGACTCGTTGCCGCCGGAACGCATCCTCTTCGGTCGGAGCGAGGTGATGCGGGAAATCAGGGAGAGAATTTCCAAGATCGCTCCCGTCGATGTGCCTGTCCTGATCCGCGGCGAGAGCGGTACCGGCAAGGAACTCATCGCCAGGTTCGTGCACTCCCAGTCGGCCTGGAAGGACGGCCCCTTCGTCAAGGTGCCTTGCCCGGCGATTCCAGGCACTTTGATCGAGAGCGAGCTATTCGGCTACGAAGCGGGGGCTTTCACTGGAGCAAATCATCCCAAGCCAGGACGCGTGGAAGCCGCTCACCAAGGCACTCTGTTTCTGGACGAGATCGCCGAACTCGACCCCACATTGCAGGTCAAGTTTCTGAACCTCCTTCAGGACGGGCAGGTCTGCCGGATCGGCGGCCAGGAGCAGCGGCCGATTGACGTGCGAATTATCTGCGCCACTCACCGTGCGCTCGAGCGGGACATCCAAGCGGGCAGGTTCCGTGAGGATCTATTCTACCGCATCAATGTGGTAGGTGTGCATTTGCCTCCGCTGCGCGAGCGGCGGGAGGATATCCCTGAACTTGCTGAGTATTTCCTGCGCTTGTTCGCGGCCAAGTACGCGCTGCCCGCGCCATCCCTTTCCGGTGAGGGCGTGCAGTGTCTGCAAGACTACGATTGGCCGGGAAACGTCCGCGAGCTCGAAAACCTGATCAACAGCTACGTCGTGCTCGGGCCTAACGAGGTCAAAGTCGCCGAGCTTCTCGGCCGGCAGGCGAACCACTTTGTCGCCCCAGAACTCAGCGAAGGCGGAACGTTATTGAAACGGGTGGGGCGCCGAGCGGCTTCTGAGGCCCAGCGAAGAGTCATCCTCGAGGCGCTCGAGGTCCATCACGGAAACCGCAAGCAAACTGCAAAGGCTCTGCATATCTGTTACCGCGCTCTCCTCTACAAGATAAAAGAGTTCGGGATCCCACCCAAGCGGGCCCTCGAAGCCCGACGCCTGTCAGGCACACCGACCGCGGCAGACGCGGCGACTAGAGCTGATAAGTCATGGGACCTCGATCCGGTCACACGCCCCCCCGGTACTACCCTCCCTCCGCCTGTTTCCACCAACTGACCGCACAGTCGCGCACTCCGGGAGGCGACGCGATTTGTGCCTTACTTCCGGCTCCGCTCACTCGATTGGTTCGCACACGGGAAGGCGCCTTCCTTCCCCAACGAATCAAATATGCGCACTGTTTGACAAGACCATCGAACCTCGCCTATGCCGGATCAATCATTTCGGCATGTGAGATTTGGCCGGTCGAGTGCACCGCCATATGGCGCGCCCACAACGCCGCGCAGGAAGTTTGACAAGGAAAAGCGCCAAGGGTTGCAAGGGTGACGAGAGCAGGCCATGAAACTCCTAATCCTGTGGGCGGCGAAGTGGGCTCCGCTGATCCTGTGCTTCCTGGAGGAATTGCTCTGAGGGAGGATGGCAATGTCCCGATCTCGAGTGTATGGATTGGAACGACTCTTGGTCCGATGGCCAGAACCGATGGCTGAGAATGAGCTGCGGCCGAGTGGCAATCAAAGCGTTACCCTTGACTGCCGCCCCCTCTTCGATGTCGTGGCCGGACGCGAGAATATGCGCCGGCGATTCTATCAGCACCCGCCTTGACGCATAGGTTCCTAGGCTCCTGCAGCAAGCGGCGAATCGTGCGTTCAAGGAGGTGTCACGAGCAAAGAAGTAAAAACTGACCACTGAACCGTACTTAGGGCCGCGCCAGGCCACTGGCGCGGCCCCCATCGCTTTCGGGACACCGCAACCTTCGCGGGTTGGCGCCAGCTTCACCTCGCTGCTCGTTTCCTCTTCCCTTGATCACGCCTTCTCGACTCTGACTGATTGCCCAGCGGTCCATTTCCGCAGCAAGAGCTGGTGATAGTCTCTGAGCGCTGATACGCAGTGGATTCACAGGTAGAAGAGGTATCGGAGAGGGAGCGACTGGCACCTGGAGGATGTCTTTAATCGTCGCTCCCTCGAGCGGAGCGTACTGAGACTAGCTTTAGAGCGAGCCCAAATCAATCGGGTATTAACCTGATGGAGCAGCACGTAGGCGAGGGTCCCGTCGCCTCTTCGGAATAAGGTGAGTATCGACTCGAGTCATAATGACGCCTTACGAACTCCTCATTTGATTTAATCAGTGCTTTTCCTACAGGTTATCCATTTTTCTGCATAACCTCTGATACAGCATGAACCTGATGGACGAATATCACACTCAGTTCTAGACTTACTCTCCTTAGTCAAAAAGAAGAGACCGCGTGTGGAGGGGACACTAGGTCGTGTGGTTCTCCTTGTCTCTCCTGTCAGGGCGACTAAGGAGACGGGGAGCAGGCACAAGCGGAAAAAAACACAGCGGAGTCGAGTGAAATCGATGGCCAATAACTCAAAAACCGGCAGGTATCTTAACTTGGTCACCGTGGGCCTGGACGAGCATTCTCTGGCGCAAATCAGGCTCTTTGCGAATTCCATGCCGATCGCCCATCTCCAGGCAGAATTTCCGCAATATGCAGGCGACGACAACGAGTTGACGTTTTCCGAGCAGCCGGATGTGTGCGTGATCGATTTCGATCAGGACCCCGACAGCGCGAGCCGCCTTGTCCGGAGGATTCTCGAACTCCTCCCCGGCACTGCCGTTCTGGCAACCTCCTGGGGGGCCGATCCGAATTCAATCGTCCGCGCCATGCAGTGCGGTTGCAGTGACTATCTTCTGAAACCGCTCGATCAACGCATGGTGCTCAAAGCCTTGTCTCGGCTGACCCGCGACGGGGAGAACGCACACCGGGTAAACGGGCAGGTTCTCTGTTTCATCGGCGCAAAAGGCGGATGCGGAACCACCATGCTGGCAGTACACCTCAGTGAATTCCTGGTCAAGCTTCACGGCCGCAGAACCCTGCTTGTCGATCACCACCCGGGGCTGGGCGACGTGTCCCTTTACCTTGGCCTGGACAAGCACCGGTATCATTTCCGTGATCTCTTGGAAAATACACATCGGCTGGACGCCCAACTCGTGCAGGGATTCGTCGTGCGTCACTCGAGCGGGCTTGACGTCCTGTCGGCGCCCACCAACTTCGAACTAGGCCACGACGTATCGCCCGAAGCGATTGAGCACGTTTTCGAGTTTCTGCGCGCTCAATACCAGTTCGTACTGGTGGATTGCCCGCCCGGCCTGGGCCCCGAAAACATGATGGTTGCCAAGGCATCTGACCAGGTCTATCTGGTAGCGACGCCTGAATTGCCGGCGTTGCAGCGCGCCGCGAAATACTTCGACGAGTTGCGCAGCCGACGTTATGACGGTGACCGAATTCGGGCGGTCATCAACCGGGACTCCGCGAACAAAGGCCGATCGGCGATTGATCGAGCCGAGAAGCTGCTGGCCGCCAAGATTGATTGGAGGATTCCCAACCAATACCACGAAGTCATGAGGACTCTCAACATCGGAGTACCGCTCCGGCCGTCAGCCGACGTGACACGCAGTCTGTCGCGCTGGGCAGCAGCTCTGGCTGAGGAGCGGCCTGGGACACCGCGAAGGCCTGCAAACGCTAAGCGCGGTCAAGGTGACGTGCTGAGTCTGCGGACCGCCGAGTGCGGATGAGGTTCGACCGTTGACGAACTCCACGGTTGGGCACAAAACGGCTGACGGCCGATTCTCGAGACGCCGCAACACTGCAAGGTCTCGGGGCTCGGCACTTCCAAGTGAGCCCACCGACCGCATGCACGACCCGGAACGTGCCTTGCCGCGGGCCAAGGTTCTTCTGATTGGTAAGGTTCTTCTGATTGGTGAGGAGCCCGCATCGTCGATGTCCTCGGGCTATTACCGCGAGCTCTTCGAAGCCTTGGGTTTGAAGGTATCAACGTGCACCACTCCGGAAGCAGCTCTGGCTCGACTCGCGCGCGAAACCTTTGAGCTTGTGGTAATCAGTCAGAAGGGTCCCGGCTTGGATGCTCGACCGTTCCTGGCGCGTTCGATGGAACTCGACCCGCGACCTCCCGTGATGGTGGTGACGCGCCAGTTTGATGTTCGCTCGCACGACGAGGCCGTGCTCCTCGGCGTCGCGGGATACCTGCCGGAACTGGTCACGGTGCAGGAGATCGTGCAGGTCACAAGAACGTGCCTGAAGTTGGAGTCCGGGCAGGATGCGCTTTCTTAGGTCCCCTGACCGGCCCATGCGGTCAAGCGTGAATGGTCACAGCGCTCTCGGAATGCGCCAGGTATGCAGAAAAGAGGAAAGGGGGCTGGCTCAATGAAGATTTTCATCGTCGACGATTCGTCCGTAGTAGTAGAACGCTTGGCCGGTATCATTCGGCGGGTGCGCGGAATGGAGCTCGTCGGCCAGGCCGCTGATGTAGCGCAGGCAACCCAATCGATCGCGAAGCTCGCACCGGACCTCTTGATCCTTGATTTGCACATGCCGGGCGGAAGCGGCATCGACGTGCTCAAGACCGTCAAGATGCACTTTCCGGCTATCAAGGTAATCGTGCTCACGAACTATCCCTCGCCCCAGCATCGCAAGCGCTGCCTGGAGCTCGGAGCGGATTACTTCCTCGACAAGTCGAGTGAATTTGGCAAGCTTCCGGAGATCTTCCGCCTCGCGAGGCGACCGAAGGCTGCCTGACTCTTACACCTCGTCGAGATTGAGCTGGTGCCAGTTTGCGGTCGCCGATCAGGAGCGACCCGCCTTTGGCACTCGGCGTTCCTGACACACTCGATGGAACCCCACCTGGAGGTGACCAAAGCGCGCGCCTGAAGGATGAGTCCCGCCGTGACGCGCCTTTTTTGAACGATCGAGCTTGCTCAAGCGGGTTTAAGCGCGAATGACGACGGGCGGAATGCGCTGGGTGTTATGACGCAGGAAGGGGGTAGCCCCAAATGGAGGTCTTCATCGTCGATGATTCATCCATGGTGGTAGAACGTCTGCTCGACATCATCCGGCGGGTGCACGGACTCGAGTTCGTCGGCTTGGCCGCTCATGCCTCGGCAGCGATCCAATCCATCGCGAAGATCGAACCGGACGTCGTTATCCTCGATGTGCACATCCTCGGGGGGAGCGGGATCGACGTCCTGAAGGCCGTCAAGGAGAGCCTTCCATTCCTCAAGGTAATTGTGCTCACCAGCTTTCCCTCTCCCCAGCTTCGCAAGCGCTGCATGGCGCTGGGCGCAGACTATTTTCTGGACAAGTCGACTGATTTTGGCAAGCTCCCGGAGATCTTCCGCGACATGATGCGCGGCAAGGCCGCATGATTCTTACCGCTTGAGATTGAGCGGCGCAGGCCAGAGCTCCGACGCCCGCACCGCCGGCCGAGTCGAGGGACAAGCCACTTGCTTCTCATGAATGTTGGACGAACTGGCGCGGCTCGTGCTTGTCGGCGATCGCCGCCACTGCGCGGGGTCCCACACGCCCCTCAATCTCTGTAGCGCAATACGACGTCTCAGGATCTTTTTTCCCCTGAGTCCGAGCCGCATGAAACTCCCCAATGCCATCTGCAAGCTAGTCGCCTGGCCCGCGGCAACCTACTGGTGACCAAGCATCGGCAAGCCGTGATAATCCGCGCCGAATCGTAGCCGCTAGCGTTTCCCCTGGTTCTGCCGCAGCTCTCTCCATCCCCTGTACGTCGAGCCTACTTACCGTACGAAGAGCGGAACCTCGTAGTGCTGTTCACACCTTCTCTCGTGCAAGTGGAGTGCGTCTTCCGTATCGAACAGCTTGCCGCAGTGCGAGCACTGATACCAACAGTACTTGATCTTCTCCTCGCTCATGGATTCCCTCCCCACAGAACAGTTGAGACGACTGCTCGCCAGCGGACCCCGTAATCTCAGACGACGCGCCTCGGCCACGCGAGCACCTGCCGTTGAGGCGGGCGCGACCCGAACTCCGAAAACCCTTTCCCGGCCCAGAAATGCCTACCTTCCCGCCACCAGGATCATGCCGTATGCGATCAGGAATGTCAGGGCCAGGGCCGCCCCAGCGAACCCGACGATCGCGTATGTCAACCTGAAACTGCTTCGTTCGAAGTTGTCGATTGCCTCGGCGATTTCGGGTGGCAGGTCGGCTTTGAATCGCAGCAGTCCGTTGCCGCCCGCTTTCCGGGCCGTCGTCGACTGGCCGGCAAGACCGCTCAACATCGGGTGATTCTGGGGACGCGTCCACGATTGGACTTCATTCTCCGTGGCCATTCTCTGCTTCTCCCTTCGCCTGTGCAAAGTGCTTGGACATTGCCAAGGGCAGATGCTCACTACTACAAGGGTAATTCCCTGACGCCGGCAGCCGCGACCCGCGTCATCACAGGGTCAACGCTACGAGCTCCACACACATGCGAAACGACCGTGCAAGATCTCCTGCCCCGCGGACAAACGCCTGGACTCGCCTGATCACAACCCGTGTCGACAAAACGGGCGCTCCCCCCCTCGCAGTTGCCGGATATCGCCTGGCGTGAAAGGTTTTGGAAAATGGGAGCCTACTCCTACGCAATTCGGGTGGCAATCGGCTCCATTCTGTAGGACTGAAGTAAGGTCAACACCGGACAGATAACGGAGAATTCTGTAACTTCGGTGCACAGGATTGATCTGGCGGCGATTATGTCGCGCCTCGGATGGCTGCTGCTTCTACGGGGCCTTCATAGAAAAAGAAAAGGGGCTCGCCCTCGCCGGGCGGCCCCTTTTTGGCAGTCTGCTCGATATTGGAATCAGGTCCGTCTACCCAGGCTGGATATCGGACACATGGATCATGTTGCTTTGAGCATCCAGGGTGCCCGTGACTTTCACATTCTGCCCTTCGAACTGCTTCGCCTTGTCCTGGTCATCCAGAGTATAGGCTGTCTTCGTGTCTGGGTTCTGCAGGACGTACTTGCCGTGGGCTTTGGCGATCTTGCCGGTGAAAGTCTGCTGCTGCGCTTGATCGCCAGGCTGCTGTTGCGGCTGTTGTGGCTGCGCCTGATCCTGCCCTGGAGCGGCGTTGACACGCGCGAGCAGTCTCGGCGAGAACTGGAGGGCGACAACCAGTGCGGCCAGTCCCAAAATCCATCCCAATGACTTTCTCATTGCTTTACCTCCGAATGTAGGAATACTCCGGCCTTCTGAGGACCTCTGAATCCTCCCGCGCGCCCTTCAGCGAGCCCTCAGAAGGAGAGCGCACCCACGGGCGCAGCATCTCACCTGCCACGCGGCCCAGTGAAAACTCAAAGCCTTAGTATTGAGCGACTTAATCCCTATCGCGCGGCCTCAACGGTGGAATATTGACCTGTGGAAGGTAACTTTTGCCGGTTTTCGGTCTTAGGACGCACAGGTAGGCAAGAAGACTTCGTCAGATTACCGAGCATAATGACCACCATGATCCCGCGAGACCTGTAACCCTGGGCGATTCACGGCTCAATGATCCGCTCCCGCACTGCGTATCGCACCAGATCGCTGAAAGCGTTGAGCTTCAGGCGGCGCATGATGGTACTTCGATGAGTTTCCGCCGTCTTGATGCTGATGCCCAGCGCCACGGCAACCTCCTTATTGCTCTTACCTGAGCTCAGGAGTGCTACGACCTCACGCTGGCGCGGTGTCAGTTCCCCCTGGGATACCCGCTGCTGTCTTGAACCGGGGTGGAGGTAGCCGGCAAGCACCATCTGCGAGATCTTCGACGCGAAGAAAGGATGGCCCTGCCGGACCGCCTCCAGGGCGTTCACCAAGTCCGTATCGGCATCCGATTTCAGGATGTAACCGTGCGCACCAGCATCCAGCACTTCGCGCACGACCTGTTCGGACTCGTGCATGGTCAAAATCATCACTTTAGTTCCGGGAACCTCCTTGAAAATGGCGCGGGTCGCCTCAAGGCCGTTCATCCCTGGCATCGTGATGTCCAGCAGGACCATGTCGGGCCGCAGCCGCCGGGCCTCCGCGACAGCTTCCTGGCCATTCGCCGCCTCTCCGCAAATCTCCCAGTCGCCGCTGTCTCCGAGCAGCGAACGCACTCCACGTCTGACAATTCCATGGTCGTCCGCGATCAGGATGCGGAACCGCTTTCGCCCCGGAGGGGCATCAGGATCCGGTTTGATGCCGATTACCTCACCCGGAACAGGCTGCGCCTTTGCTCCGGGCCTGGCCTTTGGTCCTCCACCATGGCGTTCTTTCGTGCGCCGCATCCTGCCTCTCTATTGCCCGTGCTGAGTTTGGGCTTTGGACTTTCCATCGGCCAGAATGGGCAGAATCGCCTCAACCGACATACCCGTCCCGTCCGAAGTAATCGCAAACTGGCCGCCGAGCAGGAGGACTCTCTCCCGCATGCTCCGGATCCCCAACCCTTCCGGCACTCCTCGGGCCATTCCCTTCCCCTGATCTTTCACCTGGACCTTGAGGCGGTCACCGTCCAAAACGAGGCTGACGCTGGCCGTGCGGCTCCCTGAGTGACGTTGCACGTTGCTCAATGCCTCTTGTGTGATGCGAAACAGCCCCACTTCCAGGTCTTTGGGCAACCGTCCCAGTTCCAGGGGCAAGTTGAAGTTGAGCTTGACCTTCATCCCAGTGAGCCGGGAGAGGCCCTCCGTGTACCAGCGTAAGGCGGCTTCCAGCCCCGATTCATCCAGCAACGGAGGATGGAGCTCATAGGAGACGGTGCGGATCTCCTGCGCGCACTGCTTCGCCAGCGCCACGCTCTCGCGCAGAGCCACGCGCGCCGGCTCGCTTAGGTCGCCGGCCGATTTCTGCACCCTGGCGAGGTTCATCACCAGAGCCGCCAGACCAGGCCCCGCCGTGTCATGCAGATCGTGGGAGATTCTCTGCCGCTCTTCGTCCTGAGCGTGAAGCAGTCGTATGGGGAATTCGCGCGCCAGTTCTTCCACCCTTCGGCGTTCGCTGATGTCCCGCACGACCTTGGAGAAACCGGTCACCTTGCCCCGGGCGTCGCGCAACGGGATCGTGATGACGCTGGCCCAGAATTGCGATCCGTCCTTGCGAACCCGCAATGCTTCGGACTCAAACCGTCCTTGAGATGCGGCGATGGCCAGTTCTTGTGGGGCCTGCCCCTCCTGCCCCGCACCATAGAAATCATAGTAATGCTTTCCCACTATCTCCTCGGGCCCGTAACCCAGGACCCGCTCCGCGTCAGGGTTCGCGCTGACCACCTTCCCCTCGGGATCGAGCATCATGATGGCGTAGTCCCTGACGCCTTCCACCAGGGAGCGGAACCGCTGTTCGCTCTGCGACAAGGCCTGTTGAGCATGCACGCTCTCCGTGACGTCCGTCAGCACAATCACCACGCCTTCCACCTTGTCGTCCGCGGCCAGGTAGGGCCGGATCCGCACGTCATACCACTCGCCCTCGCTGCTCTGAACGTCGAGTTCTTTGCCGGCGGCGCCTTCAATCACCTCCAGGCTTCGCTTTCCGAGGTCAGGAATATCGAGGGCCGGCTTGATGTCGGTGATCGGACGCCCGACGTCCGCCGCAATCAATTTCAACACGCGTTCCGCCTCAGCCGTAAAAAACCGGATGCGCAGGCCCCGGTCAACGAGGACGATGCCGCTGTAGGCGCTGCTCAGGACATTCCTCAGGTCGCTCGCGGTCTGGGACAGTTCCTGGTTACGGTTCTGCAATTCCTCGTTCAGCGTCGTCAGTTCCTCGTTGGCGGATTGGAGTTCCTCCTTAGCTGTTTCCAGTTCCTCGTTGGTGGTCTGCAGCTCCTCGTTGGAGGAGAGTATCTCCTCGTTCGCGCTCCGCAATTCCTCGTTGATGGTCTCCTGATCTTCGGAGGATGCGCGCAGGTATTTCTTGGCGGCCGCCAGTTCCTGCTCGAGGCGTTGGATCTCACGTTTCTCCGGAGAGAGCCTGGCGGCCTTCCGCTCGGCCTTCGCCGCCCTCGCGCCCGGTTTGGGAGGCTCTGGCTCGTCAAAAAAGATCAGGAAGTGCTGTTTGCCGGCTTCGTCAGCCTTCAGAGGTATGACCTCGACGTCCACCTTCGCCGCTTGGCCGTTGAAGTGGACCGTAATGCCCTCTTTTCTGACTGGCGCATTCGTTTTCTTCGCCTTCTGGGTGGCCAAGCGCACATCGTACAGCAGATCGGTCCGCACCATCTTCGGGAGACTCAGCGTCGCCCCTCCGGGCAGCGGATCCAGGTAGCGCCCCATGTGCCCCCGGAACTGCACGACGTCCAGATCCTGGTTCACCACCACGGCGGGGGGAGCATAGTTCTCCATCACGATGCGGTCGGCTTCCCGCACGAAGTCGAACTCGTGGTTGCGCCCTCGGTCAGGCGCAGCGGGTGCGTCTGCCATAACCCGCGGGATCAGCGCCGGCGACGCAAAGTCCACCGGCGGACGGCCGGTGGTGGCCCTCTTGGCGTAGATCCTGTGTTTGCGGTCCAGAGGCGAAAAGTAATTTGCGAATTCTCCCACCGTCTCGGCCGCTCCCAGCACCAGGTAGCCGCCGGGCTTCAAAGCGTAATGGAGCGCGCCGAACACCTTTCTCTGCGCCGCCGGGCCTAGAAACATCAGCAGATTGCGGCAGAACACGATATCCAGCCTGGAATAGGGCGGGTCTTTGGTGACGTCGTGCCGGGCGAAGACGACCAAATCCCGGACGGACTTGGCGACTTGATAGCCGCGGTCCACCTTGAGGAAAAACCGGCGCAGGCGCACAGGTGAAACGTGAGCAGCGATGCTTTCGGGGTAGACGCCTTCGCGTGCTCGGACGATCGATTTCTCGCTGATGTCCGTGGCAAAAGCCTGGACCGGCACGTTCGAGGCGGTCTCCGAGAGGTATTCGAGCAGAGTGATGAGGAACGAGTAGGCATCTTCACCGGTGGAGCATGCCTCCACCCAGACGCGGAACGGCAACTCCGGGTCCCGATCGCGCAGAAGAGCCGGAAACACTTTCTTCTTGAGGAGCTCAAAAGCCTGTGGCTCCCGAAAGAAACTGGTGACGTGAATGAGGATGTCTTCGTACAGAGCCTCACTCTCGGGCGTGTTGTTCTGCAGATACTGGAGGTAGGTCGGCAAGGTCTCGATCTTGTGTAGAAGCATGCGCCGTCGAATGCGCCGCCTGATGCCGGCCGGCTTGTATTGAGTGAAATCCACTCCGGTGCGGCGCCGCAATAACGCAAAGATCTTTCCTAGATCGGTGGCATCGCCCAGAACCGTCTCGTCTCCTTGGGCCCCTTCCGGGCGGAACAACTCGGGATGCGAGCCGAGCCGCACCAACTCTCGCGCAATCTCCTCCGGCGACAAGACGAAATCGACGAAGCCGGAGGCGACGGCGCTGCGGGGCATGCTGTCGTATTGGGCGGTTTTCTCGTCCTGCGCGAAGGTCACGCCGCCCGCCGCTTTGATAGCTTGAAGTCCCAACGTGCCGTCCGAGCCCGTCCCCGACAGAATCACACCGATCGCCCGCTGCTCACGGTCCTGCGCCAGGGACTGCATAAAAAAATCAATGGGCGTGTTGGCAGTATCGGGCATTCTCGGCAACAGGTGCAGCAGACCGTCGACCACAACCATCGCGGTGTTGGGCGGGATCACGTAGACATGGTTGGGCTCGATCACCATTTGGTCCCGGACTTCGGCCGTGGGAGATTTGCTGTGGCGGGAAAGCAGCTCGGTGAGTGAGCTCGTGTGTTTGGGAGCCAGATGCTGAACCAGTATGAAAGCCATACCGGTATTCGCGGGAAGGTGATCGAGGAGCTTGCTGAAAGCCTCGAGGCCGCCCGCTGAGGCGCCGATTCCGACGATGGGGAAGGATTGTTCCTGACGCGCGGCGCCCTGGGCAGGTTCGGCCGTGCCGTGGTCGGCTTCGAGATGCCGCTCCGCCGGAGACAGGTTCTTAGTTTTGCGTGAACGCCGCACGAGCTTCACTAGCCAGCTCTCTCAATGCGTTCGGCGGCCCAGAGAATGTGAACGCGTGGCGAGCGCCCACTTGGGCGGCGTACTTTCCTGACGGCCGTACCGCACGATCAGCAGCTCTTGGGTCTGGTACACGAATAGGATGTCACACATGAGTCCGGAAAGCAAGCGCTGTGCTGAGTTATTGGCTGTTGTAGCGGTGAGTTTACCTCACCAAATGGCGTTAAAGGCATTTGCCGGCCGTAGCGGCGAGTTTACCTCGCCCAATGGCGGCGTAAAGCCGCCCCTACGTCAAGGTGAATGACTACCGTGGTACCGAGTCATTGTTCTAGCCCAATACTCTAGTCCAAGAGAGCTAGTCCAAACGCCGCCTCGCGCCTCACACTGGCGTCCAGCACCTGGGAAGTCTGCCGGCTCGGATACGTCCGGATTCCGTCCCAAGCGGCCGTCAATCCCAATCCAGGCCCAATTCAGGCTGACTCGGAACGCATCTGGCGCAATCCGCAATAGGATGGGGAGCTGAGAGAGACAACACATTGAATCCATGGAACATTCCGGCTTTGTTTGCATCTGGCTTGACTGCGCCCGCGCCGCTGTACGCGCACTGTCCGCGGCGGGCGCCGCTCGCCATTCACTGAGCCCCGGCCCGCGGCGGTCGCGCAGAACAGACTAGTCCAGAAATGACATGCCATCGTGTAGTGAACTCTCGGGAAGTCGCCCGCGACAGGCGCGGAGAGCCGCCAGCGTTCAAGCCGGAACACCCGGCGTCGGCGCACTGACCAAGGCTTTAAGTGAATTTAATATACCGTAGAGATATTACCTCATGCAGAATCCACTGTCAAGCTATACTGTCAAGCTATAACAGCGGCCGCGCCGGTGTCATTTAGGCACGGCGCTCCAATGTGCAGTCGTTCGCCTCCGCTGATTGAATGACGACGCTGGCTCCGTCCCGAACCCGAGTAAGCTTGGGTTGTCCGAAGGCCAAGACTCGGGGAGAAAGGAGCCAGCGATAAAGATTATCGCATGCGATTATCACCCAAGCTTTCAGCAAATCGCCATGTTGGACCAGAACACCGGGGAGTTGAGCGGTCGTCGATTGGCGCATCCGGCCGAAGCCGAGGCCTTTTATCGAGGCTTGCCAGGGCCGGTGCGG